>JACAFB010000070.1 GCA_013388545.1 Ignavibacteriaceae bacterium | reverse complement strand
TGAATGTGTTCGGTGAAATAATCTTTAATCTGATTGAAGTAAGCTTCAGCCAGGATGGGTGTAAGGTTGAAGTCCCTTGCAATGTTATTGATAATAGAGTTTTTAACAGACTTTGATTTGAGTCTGTCTGAAAAAGAATTAACAGATATCATAAATACCTCCAAGAGATTATTAGTTAAAAATACTTAATCTTCTCTTAGGTATCATATGATACTAACTATAAATAATTTCTGGCAATATTTAAAGATGACATCTCTTGCTTATTCTATCTCTTCCCTCTTCACCCACTTACCATTCTTCCAATAAAGTATTTTGTTTTTAATCAAATCAATGTATTCATCAGTATCGGTATAAGGCGGCTTTAATTCTCCGTGTGCAACAAGCGTATCACGCTGTACTCTGAAATCACTGTCAACTATTACATCAATGTCCTTAAATCCGTAGCTAATTTCATAACTCAGTGCGGCGTCTGAGTAATTACGTACATTGGCAACTGAAAAATGATACTGTTCTCCTTTTTCATCATCCGAAAAATCACTTGTGAAAATTAGCGGTGTCCGTACAGCATAGTAATTATCAAAATCTGTCTTGGGAAATCGTAAATAAGCTTTCATTTCAGAAACCTTAAAATTTCGGATAAGATAATTTTCCGTAGTTGGTCTTACTTTAGTGAGGGTATCAGCTTTATAGGCAAAAAAGACAACATCCTCATATCCGTTATCATATCCGATTGCTAAAATTTCTGCTTTACCGTCAATATCTACATCCTTAATTATCCCACTGAGTACGTGACCTGAACACCAAAATGTTCCGGGTAATCTTTCCCCGTTTTTTATGTTTATACGATAAATTGCAGATGAGAAAGAGGTTTTATTGGAAGAAATTAAGAATAGGCTTTTTTCACCGTTTATAGTAAGCGTATCAAGAATTATTAAACCGTAATCTGTATTCAATTCTCCTCTTTCCGAAAATATTTTATCTCCAAATGAGTATTGCCAGATAATATCTCCTGCATAATTATAGCACCTCACGCCAGAATAATCCAATGAATCACCGGAATTCGTTTTTCGTTCCCTGCATAATACTACTTCATTCATCCCATCTGAATTAATATCTACAATCTTTGCTGCACTCATCAAAAAATTCGGCGATTCGGTTAGATGTTTTGGTATTGAAACATCTTTCGCCCAAAGCACTTTTCCGCTTTTATTTTTGATATATAATTTATTACCGTCTGCAGAGAACGAGTGGGGGTTTGTATCAATATCACGTAAAATAAAAAATGAAATACTCGAAGCAAATAAAAGTATAACAGAAAGTGCTGCCCAATTCTTCCTTGCAAATCTTGCACTACGGATTGCGGGATTAATCTTCTTTATTTCTACAAGGTTTCTCCTGTTCAGAAGATCATTTAAATCTTCTATCCCAACTGCTCTCAAATCTCTGTTCGGATATTCCCGCTTCAGTTCGTTTAGCTTTTCAATAGCCGCAGTTTCTTCTGCTTTTGGCACAGCGAGATGAAGGATATCAGTAAAGAAAACAAGCTCTGTCTTTTGTTTAATAATTTCTTCCGATGTATTTGTTACTTTTTCCTGTTCATTCATTCCTCCTGTAAATGCAATCGCATCGCCAACTTTTATAACAATGGGTGAGTTATAAGTTTTTAGTAATTCTTCTATAAAAGACAATGTTAGCGCTGTGCCAAGTGAGTTTCCCTTGCAGAATCCTGCTCTTTTATCAAAGCTTATTATAACTTCGTGGTGGGGATGTATCCGCTTTATGTACTTCTTTGCAATGCTTACTGCGATTAACCAAGAAAGTTTAATATGTTCACTGATTTTTTCTTCAATTTCTTTTTCACTTGGTACTATAATAAACTTGCTTTCACTTTTCGCTCGATAAATTTTTATTGTAACAGATTCCAGAACACCGATTGTCATCCCGGTTTCTTTTATTGCTTCTTCATCAAGCAAAGGAAAAAATGCTTTTTGTTCAACCGTTTCAATTGGTTCGCCATTCAGGATCTTTCTTAATTTCTCAACATCTCCTTTCAGCTTGCTCATTAATTCCGGAAATTTCTGATACTCTTTTGCGAGATCACTCATTTCTGTTTTTTCAGCCTGTGGTATTATTTGTTCGGTTACAGCGGGAGGTAATCCATATACTGAATAATTCTTTAAATAGAAAAGATAATCCGGTAAAAATTCAGGGAGGTAAGAATCAATCAAGTTTTTGTTTTTAGTCGAAAGAGTTTTTTCAAAGAAGTGATAAATGAAAATAAGCTTAGCCTGATTGGAAAATCCACCTACAAGTTTTTCCTTTAACGCTGTTCTCTCCTGTTCAAGTTGAAGAATGTGCATTTCTCATTCTTAATTTCAACATATTGGTAAAATAATTATTATTTTTTACATATAAAAAAGAATAGTAATCGTGAATAAAATATTTGAAATAAACTCTGAAGACCTTTGTAACAGGTTTGTCGAATCTATCAGAGTGTTTTCAGGCAGAAAAAACTTATAATTCCCGTTACTGATTATTTTGATGAAACCGGCTACTTGATTCAGTCAGAAAAAAATGCTCAACTACTCTTTAAACCATTGGACAGTGTTAAGAACAATGAAAACATTGTAACTCTTAATTCTGTTGAAGAGTTAAAATCTATGGTTGTCAAAGCGAAAAATTATTCTACCTAACGCTACTCGTGAGGATTTATTCTTTTATCTGTAAATGATACCAAGACAATCATAAAGATATTTAGCTTAATTACTGTTGCTCAAAGAAATCTACCTGGGGAATTAAATAACATAAGGCATTGAAACACAATCTAGCGGGTTGATGGTCAAGAAGAAATAATCATATGAATAGATTGGTCTGTAAAGTAAATCAGAGCGGGATAACTGTGATATTTGTAAACATCATTAAAATGTCACTGTCTCAAAATCCTTTAATCTGAAATCAGCGATTTCTATATCCTCTTCTCTCTCTCACGCTAATTATTGATTCTTATAAATTCAATTTGTTTTTTTCTCATCATTGCTTAACTCAATTCGCCTAAGGTTGGATTGAATGTTTTTTCTATTCTTTCAACTCAATTGCATCTTCAGGACAAACGCCGACGCAACATCCGCAAAAATCACATTTATCTGGAAGGATTTCTATCATCAGCTTGCCCGTTTTTGCTTGCCTGTAGTTCATCCGACTATTAAATATTTTTTGTTTGAATGAATTTCCTGATGTTTCGCTTTTCTATTTCTAACATTTGATTTTGCCTCATAAGCGCCAGGCTTTCTTCTTCGGATTCAGCTTCTTCAATTTTTTTGAGATTATTCTTTATCAACAGATCTATTTTTTGCATTTTGTAGTTGACGATAACATCGCCGGTATATTTTATAAGCGAAGCCTCGGTCTTCAAAGTCGGGTTCAATTTTTCCCAGTTTTTACTGATGGAGTATTTATCAAAGGTTATTTCAAGAACATATTGGGATAAAGATTCATCTTCAATTTTTTCAAGAAGAGAGCTTACCTTTAGATCTTCGTTATTAAGAGCAGCTTCATAAACAATTTCAGCCAGTTTACGATGAGCAAGTATATAAAACTCGTCTATTTCAAGGTTCTCCATAATCATCTTGTTAATCTCACCGTTGCCCTCGTACAATAGTTTAATAATTTCTTTTTCAAGATTATATAAAGTACTTGTTCCATTTAACTCTAATGATTCTTCAATTTTCTTTTCAGTTTTTTCCGAATCCCTTTCTCTAATTTTAGCCTCTGAAATTATTTGTTTCTCTGCCTTCACAAGGGCGTTTGCAAGCTCGCTTTCAAGAAGTTTTTCCCTGAGATTGAATTTTTTTGCAATAGTTTTAATTAAAATAGTTCTCTTTAATTCATCACCAATCAGAGCTATGGGTTTAACTAATTCTCTTACGGCTTCAGCCATTTTTGAAGGATCATTAAACATTCCTAATGATTCATAATATGCTGTTTGATATTCAAGAAAATTCTGCGCATATATAATCAACTCGTCAAATCTTTCTTTACCATAATTGTTTACGAAAGAATCCGGATCTTCTCCCCGGGGCAGGGAGACTATCTTCACATCAAAATCTCTTTTAAGGAGAAGTTCAATGCTTCTCATCGAGGCTTTTTCTCCGGCAGTGTCTGCATCAAAAAGAAGGACTGCATTTTTTGTGTATCTTGAAAGCAACTGAACCTGTTCTTCCGTAAGTGCTGTTCCGGATACTGCCACAACATTCTTGATTCCGGCCTGGTAAAGAGAGATCAGATCCATATATCCTTCAACAATTATGGCTTTATCCAATCTCCTTATTTCATCTTTAGAAAAAGACAGACCGTAAAGAATTCTGCTTTTATTATAAATCAGGTTTTCGGGGGAGTTGATATATTTTGCGCCCTTGTCACGTTCGTCAATTACTCTTCCGGCAAATCCAACAACTCTTCCATTGGGTGAAAAAATGGGGAAAATTATTCTTCCCGAGTATTTATCGTGCAAACGTCCATCAGAAGCCCGGCCTATTAACCCAAGGTTTTCAGCTTTTTCAAGATCGATATTTTTTTCTTTAGCGAAGTTTAAAAAATGTTCCCATCCCGAAATTGAATATCCAAGCCCGAACACCCTCATAGTCTGAGTTTTTATTTTTCGTTTTTGAAAATAATTTCTGGCAATTTCACCTTCGTCGTCGTGAAGCAGGATATTTGAAAAATATTTTGCGGCTTCGGTATTAATATCATAAAGAAGCTCCTGCTCGCTTTGTTTTTCAGAACTTTGTTCACCTTCAAATTCTAAATCAATCCCTAGCCTTTGAGCAAGTTCCTGGACGGCTTCGATGAAAGAAATTTTGTGGTATTCCATGAAAAACTTAAAAACATTTCCGCCGTTGTGGCATCCGAAACAATGATAAATTTGCTTTTCATCACTTACGGTAAACGAGGGAGTTTTTTCTGTATGAAAAGGACAAAGCCCAATGTAGTTTTTACCACGTCTTTTTAATGGGACTACTTCAGAAATCAGATCAACTATGTTTGCTGTCTGTCTGATTTCTTCGATTTTTGAGTCGGGTATTCTCATATCCGAAATATAATAGCGGAATAATCAACTTTGTAGCAAGAAATTGTTTCTTATGTGTATTTTTAATAGAAGAATATTTCAAGGCAATAGTTTTGCCGGATAATTGGAACTAATCCGGCGTGTAAAACATTTTAATATCATAATATCAAAAATTTGAAAAATGGAAAATCTTTTAAAAATTAAAAAATATTGTAATAGTCTGACTTCTTTTTCAAGGTTTAAGACGCGCGAGGTTATGATTGGAGATTTGGCTTTGGGAGGTAATAATCCGATAAGAATTCAATCTATGACCACAACCGATACTATGAATACAATAGCAACAGTTGAACAAACAATCCGGATGGTTGATGCAGGCTGTGAGCTTGTTCGCATTACCGCACCCAGCATTAATGAAGCTAAGAATCTTGAAAACATCAAAAAAGAACTCAGGCAAAGAGGTTATGGTGTTCCACTTGTTGCAGACATTCATTTCACTCCTAATGCTGCTGAAATGGCTGCAAGAATAGTTGAAAAAGTCCGAATTAACCCGGGTAATTATGTAGATAAAAAGAAATTTGAAATAATAGAGTATACTGATTCAGAGTACAATGAAGAGCTGAATAGGATAAGAGAAAAATTCACTCCACTTGTGAAGATTTGCAAAGAATATGGAACGGCAATGAGAATTGGAACAAATCATGGCTCGTTGTCCGACAGAATTATGAGCAGGTACGGCGATACACCTCTTGGAATGGTTGAATCGGCGTTGGAGTTTGTTAGAATCTGTGAAGAAAACAGCTTTCACAATATAGTTCTCTCAATGAAGTCAAGTAATCCACAGGTTATGGTGCAGGCTTATCGGTTACTAATAAATAAAATGACAGAAGAAGGAATGAATTATCCTCTTCATCTAGGAGTAACTGAAGCAGGTGGTGGAGAAGATGGCAGGATAAAATCTGCAGTTGGCATAGGAACGTTATTAGAAGATGGAATTGGTGATACGATCCGGGTTTCACTAACTGAAGATCCTGAATTTGAAGCACCAGTTGCAAGCGCTCTGGCTAAAAGATACTATCAACGTTCAAATCATAAACCAATCAAATCAATTGACGACTCGCCAATCGATCCTTTTGTCTATAACCGGAGAAAATCATTTGAAGTTTTAGGAATTGGTGAATCAAATGTTCCAAGAGTGGTTGCTGATTTCAGTTCTTCCGGGGTAAGTGATCATACCGTTCTCACAGACATCGGCTACTCTTATGACGAACCAAGCGATAAGTGGAATTTAAGCGATACTGCTGCAGATTTAATTTACCTCGGAAAAAACATTCTTCCATTTATCTGTCCTAATGGGCTAAAGGCGATTTATGATTTCGAAGTATGGAAGAGTCTTGAAAACAAATACAACAGTTACCCTTCGTTCCAATTCAAAGAATTCATTTCTGCCAGCGGTAAATCACCAGATTTAAATTTTATTTTCTTGACCATTGATGATATTAACAAAGAGTTCATATCAACTGTAAAAAAAGATAAAACCATAGTGTTAATTCTTCAAACTTTTAACTCTCATGGAATGGTTGAGCAGAGAAGAGCTTTATTTGACTTTGTCATTAACAATATTGAAAATCCCGTAATAATCAAAAGGAATTATGAAAACATTAGCTTTCAGGATTTACAGCTTCACGCTTCAACAGATTTTGGAGCTTTATTGATTGATGGCTTTGGTGATGGCATCTGGATTTCATCGAATGATTTTATCACAAGTGAAGCTGAATCGGGAACCTACGTTCGTAGTTTTATCACTAAGAAAGAATCCAGGCATAAAATTATAAATAGATTGTCATTTAATATCCTGCAGGCAGCAAGACAAAGAATCTCAAAAACGGAATATATAGCTTGCCCATCCTGTGGAAGAACACTTTTTGATTTACAGGAAACCACGGACAAAATCCGTCAGCGAACAGAACATTTGAAGGGAGTCAAAATTGCAATTATGGGATGCATTGTAAATGGACCCGGCGAAATGGCTGATGCTGATTATGGCTATGTTGGTTCAGGGCCTGACAAAATTACTCTTTACCGGGAAAAAAATGTGGTTCGCCGTAATGTCCCAACTAAAGACGCAGTTGATGCTTTGATAAGTCTTATTAAAGAAGATGATAAATGGGTTGAACCTAATTAGTGGAATTTTTTGCATCTTCAATGCCCAAAGTTGAAAATTTACAATCAAAACAATATATTTAAATGTTAATTATGGTAATTAAGATTTTTAAGACTATAAAATTTGGCTATGGAACTTACATCTTTGATGGAGGTTTCCATAGAAGATAAAGTTTGAATGCACTTCTCTCATTTAAGAAGTGCATTTTTTTTATGATTAAAAGTGAAGTAGTAAAACATATTGAATCCTGGGCTCCTAAAGAAATTGCCTGGTCAAAAGACAATGTCGGGCTGCAAGTGGGCTCATTGAAAGGAAGAATCAGAAATATTCTTCTCTGTCTTGAAACTACAAAATATGTAGTTAATGAAGCCATTAAAAATAATTGCAACCTTATAATTTCACACCATCCTTTAGTTTTTAAACCGCTACTGAAAATTGATACTTCTGAAAGTACAAACTCCATAATAATCCGTGAGCTGATAAAGAACGATATAACTCTCTACTCTGCTCATACTAATCTTGATTTTACTAAAGATGGTGTAAGTTTTAAGCTTGCCAAAAAATTAAAATTACAAAATATCCGATTCCTTTCATTACTGTACTCAAATCAGGTAAAGATTACTATATTTGTTCCGGAGTCACATATTGAAGCGGTATCTAAAAGCATATTCAGTGCCGGTGGTGGAATAATTGGCGAATATTCTGATTGTAGTTTCAGGATTAAAGGAACCGGAACGTTTCGTGGTTCGGCAGCATCTAATCCGGTAATTGGAAAGAAAAATAATTTTGAAAAGGTAACAGAAATCAGGTTAGAAATTTTAGCTTATGAATGGAAAGTAAACGAAATTATATCAGCAATAAAAAAAGCCCATCCTTATGAAGAAGTTGCATTTGATATTTATCCGCTTCGAAATGAAAATGTTAACTTTGGAGCAGGTGCAATAGGAATTCTGAATAAAAAAATGACAGAAAAAGAATTTCTTAAATATGTTCATACAAATCTAAAAACCAAAGTATTAAAGTATACTGCCGGAAAAGGAAACCTTATAGAAACTGTCGCTGTTTGCGGTGGTTCAGGATCTGATTTATTATCTTTGGCTATTAATAATAATGCAGATGCTTTTATAACCGGCGATATAAAATATCACACCTTTCAGGATGCCGCCGAAAAGATTATGCTTATTGATGCAGGGCACTATGAAACTGAAATTCATGTTCTGGACGAGGTGAAAAAAAGAATTGAAAAAATTCTGCCTGATAAAAACGCAATTAAAGTTTTAAAATACAGTAAATCTACTAACCCAGTGAAATTTTATAACAATTGAGGAGCAATATAAATTGTTCGAAAGATTAAAAATATTATATGAATTGCAATTGATTGATGATCAATTGGATGAACTCGAAGAACTGCGAGGTGACTTGCCCAACACCGTGAAAGAATTGGAGTCTCGACTAAAGACTCTGCAGAACGAAGTAAAAGAGAAAGATCTCAAGCGGGCCGAATCTCTTAAAAAAAGAGAGCTCAATGAAGAGTTGATGAAAAAGTTAATTGAAAATCAAAAAAAGTTTAAAGCTCAACTCTATCAGGTAAGAAATAATAAAGAATATGATGCTCTTACAAAGGAAATAGATCACAATGAAGAGCAGGTTGCAAAGCTTGAAGCCGAAAATGATGCTTTGGCAGATCAAAGCAAACAGCTATCTGCCGAAATTGAAGAGCAGGAGCCCCACATCGAAGAGCTAGAAAAAGAGCTTAAGGTTAAAGAAGCTGAACTAAAAGAAATAATCAAAGCAAACGAGAAGGAAGAAAACAAACTTCTGGCTGAAAGAAAAAAAATAGAAGCAAAAGTTAAAAAGCCTGATTATTCTGCATACAGCAGAATCAGAAAAGCAAAAAAGGGCAAAGCAGTTGCCACAATAAAACGTTCAGCTTGTTCGGGATGTCATAACATAGTTCCTTCGCAAAGACAACTTGAAATCAGAAGAAATAATAAATTATTCTTCTGTGAGTACTGCGGAAGGATTTTAGTTTCCACGGAAATTTCAGATTCGGTTTCTGAGTAAAATTTATTATATAAAATTTGAAAAAATAAATTTAACCGGCTCAGCATTCGCCCGATTAAAATACCAAATAATTTCTGCTGATTTAAGCCAACTTATTTATTATATTTGCTCACCGTGAACTCTTGAAAAAATTTTAATTAGTAATTGGCAGAATTATATGTTTGATCGACATATAATTCATTTAGAAGAATAAATAGATCTCAATCCGGGCAATTGCCTTTCGAAAAGGAAGGAGGAAAGTCCGAACTTCACAGAACAGGGTGCCGGGTAATTCCCGGGTGTTGTTAAGGTAACTTGGCAGCAACTGAAAGTGCCACAGAAAAAATACCGCCCCGGTTTTCGGGGTAAGGGTGAAAAGGCGGGGTAAAAGCCCACCGCATCAATGGAAACATTGATGGTCCCTGTAGGGATTCCGGATTTCCGGAACAAGGTAAACCACTCCCGAAGCAAGGTCAAATAAGGTTGCCAATCTGTTTAATCACAGAGGAAAGTTGTTCGCTTTCTTATGGCTTCCGGGTAGACTGCTGGATCCTGTTAGCAATAGCAGGGCTAGACAAATAATTGCCGGCCCGTTTAATCGGGCTTACAGAATTCGGCTTATAAGATTGAGATTCATTTCTTCTTCGCGTAATCGTTAAGTAAAACAATATATGTTGATAAAACGTTGGGTCTTAAAAGAATTAAATGACGAACCTTTAATTAAATCGCTTGCCGATTCACTGAATATCTCTGAAGTGCTGGCCAAGATTCTGATTCTCAGAGATGTTAAATCGTATTCTGATGCAAAAAAATATTTCCGTCCTTCGCTGGATGATCTTCACGATCCCTTTCTTATGTCAGGAATGGAAACAGCTACTTCCCGCGTTATTAAAGCTTTGACTGAAAATGAACCCATTTGTATTTATGGTGATTATGATGTTGATGGTACCTGTGCCACTGCTCTAATGTATCTTTTCCTAAAAGAACTGGGCGCAAATGTCAATTACTATATACCCAAAAGATTAACAGAAGGATATGGAATCTCAAAATCCGGTGTCGATCATGTAAAAGATAGTGGCACAACTTTGCTTATCTCGGTTGACTGCGGAATCACTGCTGTTGAAGAGACAGACTATGCAAATCAATTGGGAATAGATGTTATCATCTGTGATCATCATCAGCCGAAAGAACAAATACCCAATGCGCTGGCGGTTCTTGATCCGCTAAAGCAAGGCTGTCAATATCCCTTTAAATATCTTTCCGGTGCCGGAGTTGCATTGAAACTTGCACAGGGAGTTGCAGAAAGAATTGGCAAAAATGATCTCCCGCTTAAGTATTTAGACTTAGTAGCTCTTGCCGGCGCTGCAGATATTGTTCCTCTTATTGATGAGAACCGTACCTTGGTTAAAAGTGGATTGCAAGTTATTAATGAAAATCCCCGCCCCGGCGTGCTAGCACTTATTGAAAGTAGTGGAATGCATCCCGGAGATCTGACCTCAGGCCAGGTTGTTTTTACACTTGCCCCTCGCATTAATGCAGTCGGAAGACTGGGTGATGCTGAAAGAGCAGTTAATCTTCTTATAACTGATAAAAAGTCTGAAGCACAGGAACTTGCTAAAATCCTGGAGGTAGAAAATTATGAACGAAGAAAAATTGATGGCGATACTTTTGACAGTGCACTTGAAATTGTTGAAAACTCTCTTGACCTGAATTCCGAAATTGCAATCATTCTTCATCAGGAAACCTGGCATCCCGGAGTTATTGGAATCGTCGCTTCAAGATTGGTTGAAAAATTCTACAGACCAACGATTATGCTCACTACTGTTGATGGAATTGCAAAAGGGTCTGCGCGCAGTATTTCAAATTTTAATATTTACGAAGCATTACAGAAATGTGAAGACTTGCTTATACATTTTGGCGGGCATCAGGCTGCAGCAGGATTAGCAGTTGAAGTTGAAAAGCTTGAAGAATTTAAATCAAAATTTAATCAGGTGGCAAAAGAACTGATATCGGGTAAAGATTTGAATCCTATAATTACTATCGATACAAAAATCAAATTTTCGGATATTAACCCAAAGTTTTTCAGAATCCTTGATCAGTTTGCGCCTTATGGCCCCGGTAATATGAGACCGGTATTCATAGCTGAAGGTGTTGAAATGGCTTCTCAACCGAGAATAGTAGGTAATAATCGCCTTATCGTAAGTTTAAGACAGTCTGGTTCAGATAGGATTTTTGATTGTATTGGGTTTAATCTGGGAGAGCTTGCAAAATCATTGAATGGTAAAAAAGCACCTGTGGATGTTGTCTTTACAATCGATAAAACTTCAAAAGATGGTAAGACATATCCTCAGTTTAGATTAAAGGATATAAAAGTCAGCGAAAAAAATCAGGAGTTAAATTAATGTCTGGTCATTCCAAATGGGCAACAACTAAAAGGAAAAAAGCGGCTATTGATGCCAAGCGAGGGAAGTTATTCACTAAATTAATTAAAGAAATTACTATTGCTGCCCGGCAGGGTGGAGGCGATATTGCCGGTAATCCAAGATTAAGGCTTGCTGTTGATAACGCTAAAGCTGCAAATATGCCGGCCGATAATATTGACAGAGCCATTAAAAAGGCCACCGGTGAATTGGAAGGCCAAAACTATTCAGAATTAACCTACGAGGGATATGGACCGGCCGGAGTTGCTGTTTTGGTTGAGGTCGCTACAGATAATAAAAACCGTACTGTTGCCGAAGTACGGCATCTCTTCAGCAAATATGGAGGAAGCCTCGGAGAGACCGGCTCAGTTTCCTGGATGTTTGAGCGAAAAGGGGTAATTACATTACCTCGGAATGATAAATCTGAAGATGAAATGATGGAAATAATCATTGATGCCGGTGCGGAAGATTTACAAACAGAAGAAGATTTTTTTGAAGTTTATACAAGCGTAGAAGATTTTGAACCGGTAAGAAAGAAATTAATAGATAAAAAAATAATTCCTGATAATGCTTCTCTTCAGTGGATTGCAAAGAACTATATTAAAGTAAATGGCGAAGACGCTGAGAAAGCTATTAAACTTCTTGAAGCTATTGAAGATTGCGACGATGTGCAGAACGTTTTTTCAAATGCGGATATTGATGACTCCTCCATTTCTTAATTTTCAGTTTTGTTTACTTAACTTTCTTCTTAAATGATAATAATTGGTGTCGATCCTGGAACAATTCTTACCGGTTATGGAATTATCCGTTTCAGAAATAACACCTTTACAAGATTGGCGAGCGGTTTAATCCGAATAACTCCCGGGGGTATCCCCGAAAAACTTGAACTAATCTATAATAAACTTGATGAATTGATAAAAAAATATCAACCTGATGAGTTTGCAATTGAAACCGCTTTTTACGGAAAGAATGTTCAGTCTATGATGAAAATTGGTTATGCAAGGGGAGTCTCACTTTTAGCTGCTGTTCATAATGGCCTGCCTTCGAGCGAATATTCACCCCGTGAGGTTAAAAAAGCAGTTGTAGGAAATGGTGCTGCATCAAAAGAGCAGGTCAATTATATGATAAGAGTTTTGCTTAATTTAAAGTCGGCTAAAATGAAACTGGATGAAAGTGATGCGCTTGCAATTGCACTTTGCCATGCATTCAGATTGAAACAACCATCTAAAAAAAGCAAAGACTGGAAATCATTTATTGAAGCATTTCCCGAAAGAGTGATTAAAGAATGATAGGATATTTAAGCGGTAAAATAATTTCCTGTAAACCCACAAAAATTCTTCTTGATGTAAACGGTGTTGGATATACAGTTAACATTTCTGTAAATACATTTGAAAATATTGTTGAAAAGGAAAACGTCTCTCTTTACATTCATACAAATGTTAAAGAAGATTCTATTTCGCTGTATGGATTTTTCTCTGAAGCTGAAAAGGAAATGTTTGAACTTTTAATAAGTATCAGCGGAATAGGGCCAAAGCTTGCCCTTGGTTTACTTTCCGGAATACAAACCGACGACCTTAAAAATGCAATTCAGACAAACGATGTAATGCGTATAACAGCGGTGCCGGGGATTGGGAAAAAGATTGCAGAAAGATTGGTACTTGAGCTGAAATCCAAAGTCGATCAAATATCTGATGAAAATAAAAAAGCAATTCCGTTCAGCATAAAGAATGAAGCAGTAGCAGCACTCACTACTTTGGGCTATAATCCCCGTCTTGCTGAAAAAGCCGTGAGGGATATTCTATCAGTTTCGCCGGACCTTTCGCTTGAGGAATTAATCAAAAGATCTTTAGGAGGACTGGTGAAATAGTTCGCTGGTCACCTCTGTCTTTAATGAAACCAATTCATCTAATTTTGCTTCAATAATATCCCCGGTTTTTACCTGTCCAACGCCTTTAGGGGTGCCTGTAAAAATTATATCGCCTTCTTCAAGAGTCATTAAAGAAGAAATATATTCAACCAGTTTTACAGGAGGGAAAAGCATCATTGAAATTTTTTCTTTCTGTCTTAAAAAACCATTTACCGAAAGACTTAATTCCTCATCTCCTGTGAGTTTGTAATCATCTGCCGAAATGAAATCTGAAAGCACAGCCGAAGTATCAAAACATTTGGCGATTGTCCATGGATGACCTTTTTTCTTTAGTTCATCCTGTATATCGCGAAGAGTCATATCAAGCCCAACACCAAATCCCGAGATTGATTTAATAGATTCAGATTCGTTAGCGTTTTTTATCCTGGATCCAATTAAAATTAGCAGTTCCACTTCGTGGTGCATTACAGATGAAAAATGTGGATGAATTATTTTTTCTCCTGAAAAAATTACTGCTGAAGCTGGTTTTAAAAAGATTACTGGTTTTTCAGGAATTTCATTTCCCAACTCCTTAGCATGTTCAGCATAATTCCGCCCCACACAAATAATTTTATTAATGGCGATATATTTATTACTGTTTCTGAATTTTATGTGTTTCATTTTCCAATCTTATTATTTTGAAATACTTGCAGAAAGATAGGATATTCAAATAAGTAATGGAAACGCTTTTACTTCATCAGCACAAGCTTTTTAGTTGAAGTGAAATCTCCTGCCTTCAAAGTGTAGAAGTAAACTCCGCTTGAAAGATTCACACCGTTAAAATTTGTAGTGTGCAAACCCTTATGC
>JACAFB010000088.1 GCA_013388545.1 Ignavibacteriaceae bacterium | reverse complement strand
GGTCATTTGTTGTCACTGAAGTCAGATTGATAAATATTTCTTCTGATGGTGCTGATTGATTCCCCTGGTTATCAACTGCTCTGAGCTTATAAAACAACTTATCTATATCCGATGAAATCATATCAACATAACTTGTATCTGAGGTTTCTGCTATCAGATTTGTTGAATCTGCTATAAAATTCTGATTGACATCCCGGTAGATCAGGTAGTGAGAAAAATCTGCTTCTGTGTTTTTATTCCAGTTGAGAATAATACTTGTAGAATCATACACCGCACTAAGATTAACAGGCGGGCGAGGGGATAAGTCAATATAAGCATAGCTTTCACCATTAGGTCCGCCGTAAAGCCCTATGTCGCTTCTGCTGCTGTCTTTATCAACTATATTCGGATCGCCTGCATCTATCAATGGCGAGTACATTTGTAAATGAAAATCCTGACTGTCTGGATTAACATACATCGGATCAACTGAGATATTTGTTGAGTCGGGTGTAAAATTCACATAATCCTGGTTATTTCCCCAAACATTGTTGTATTGAAATACGGGTATGTCGGTGGAATAGCTATGAATCACATATCCCCTGCTCCCTGCCGTTATTGAATTGTTCTTTGAATAATCCTTCCCATAGCTGTAAACACCTTCTGATGAAAAACTTCCATAGATTACATTGTTTATAATTATATCATTATTAAATGCATCCCACCCTCTTTTTCCGCTGATACCCAGTATTAAGTTATTTTTTCGAATAGATCCATAACTAAATGTTGCCCCAATACCAGAGCCGTTATTTTCCAATACTAAAATATTGCTAAATATTTTTGGATTAGCTCCAATCCCAATATTTATTCCAACACCGGTCTTAATAATTATGTTATCTTTTATAAAACTATTGTTAATATCATCAATTGAAATACCAATGCCAGAATAAAAAATTAAATTATTGATAATATTTATTTTTTGAGCACCATCTCTAATCCCATAATACCCAAAAAACACTTTATTCGACTCTAATAAACCATCAGAAACCTCAGAAAGACAATATATTCCGTTTCCTATTAAATTCTCATCTGAGACAATGATCTTAAATCCGCTCAAATAACAACTGTCCTTAAACCAAACTGACGGATAACCGGGTTCTAATAATCCTCTGGTGTCAATAACTGTACTATCCCAATCAGAGCCAATTAATGCTAATCCCGGTATCATAACCACTTTTTCTTTGTAAACTCCGTTAGCCACATAAATTGTATCACCAAATACGGAAACGTTAATGCACTTTTGTATGCTGTCTGCTGCAGT
>JACAFB010000068.1 GCA_013388545.1 Ignavibacteriaceae bacterium | reverse complement strand
GCTCCAGCGGCACCGAGAAGATGTCCGGTCATACTTTTAGTTGACGATAGATTCATCTTATAAGCGTGTTCGCCAAAAACCTTTTTAACTGCTTTTGTTTCGCCTATATCACCGAGCGGTGTAGCTGTTCCGTGCATATTAATGTAATCGATATCTTCAGGTTTTATGCCTGCATCTTTAATTGCCATTTCCATTGAAAGTACGGCTCCTGTTCCCTCTGGATGCGGTGCAGTGATATGATATGCATCAGCCGAAAGTCCGACTCCGACAAGCTCGGCATAAATTTTAGCACCGCGCTTATTTGCTCTTTCATATTCTTCAAGAATTAGACAGCCTCCGCCTTCGCCCATTACAAAACCGTCGCGTGTTGAATCGAAAGGGCGGCTGGCAGTTTCGGGAGAATCGTTTCTTGTTGAAAGTGCTCTTGCAGAGTTGAATCCCGCAATTCCAATTTCATTTACAGATGCTTCACTGCCGCCTGTAACGATAACATCTGCTAACCCGTTTCTGATAAGCAGGCAAGCATCGATCATATTATTGTTAGCAGTTGCACATGCAGAAACGATGCAGTAATTGGGTCCGCGAAAACCATATTGAATTGAGATATATCCACTGGCAATATCCGGAATGAGCATCGGGATAAAGAAAGGTGATACACGTGCCGGACCATCTTTATAATTTACTATCGACTGCTGGTAGAATGTTTCAATTCCTCCGATTCCGCTGCCAAATAATACTCCAATTTTTGATTTCTCTTCTTCAGTAAGTGAATCAGGATTAAGTCCGCTGTCTTCAATTGCCTGTTTTGATGCAGCCAATGCATATTGGGCAAACCGGTCTAGTCTTTTCACAGTTTTCTTATCAATATATTTTGACGGATCAAATCCCTTTACTTCGCAGGCAAATTTGGTTTCAAGACGACTTGTATCAAATCCTTTTATCATTGCACAGCCGCTAACAGAGTTCATCATACTGTCCCAGAATTCATCAACATTTAATCCAAGTGGAGTGATAGCCCCCATTCCTGTTACAACTACTCTTCTTCTGTTAGAAGACATTTTAACCTCATTCGTTTTTTGAAAAAACCTGATTTATTATTGAAACTTTTATGAATTGTTTGTAAGCTGACTCATAAATGATCCTAAGCTAGAAGCTTTATCTTAACTTCTGAATTTAATGGCAGGCAAGATAATTAAAATAGCTGAATTGATTCAAGCATTAATCGCTGCTTAGAGCATCGTTAAATTTATCTTCCGTGAGTCGGTATGTTATCCATTCATTCAGCTGAACTGCGCCTAACTTTTCATAAAAGTCTATTGCAGTTTTATTCCAGTCGAGAACCGCCCATTCAATTCTACCGCAGTTTCTTTCTTTAGCAGTTTTAATCAGTATGCTCAGTAATTTTTTACCAATTCCCTTTCCGCGCATTTCAGGTTTTACGTATAGGTCTTCGAGATAAAAACCGGCTTTTCCCACAAATGTTGAATAGTTATGAAAGAAGAGAGCAAATCCAACCGGATTCTTTTCATATTCTGCTATTAGTGCCTGCACAAAATTATTTTCGCCGAACATAACCTTTGCAAGTCCTTCCTCATTTGCTATAACAGTTGAAGAGAGTTTTTCATATTCGGCAAGTTCGTTAATTAATTTAAAGAGTACCGGGATATCATTTTTTTCGGCATCCCGTATAACGATTTTTTCATCGGAGTATTTTATCATATTATTCTGACTGAAAAGGAAGATTTGGTTTTAGAAATTCTTTTATTTCATCTAAAGATACTTCAACTAATTGTTCACCCATAACATAAGGTGCAATTTCATAAGGATTAAAAAGTATGGCTAAAGATGAATCAGTAACAAAGAATGTTTGATCTTCGGGCAATAAAATTTCATCTTCGAAAAAACCTGCTTCGCTTAGCTTATCGACAAGAAAATCTTCTTCTAATTTTTGTTGAACGATAACAGAAAGATTTTCTACTCCGCCGGATTTGAATAAATCGTTAAGCATAAGATTATTCCCGGTTGATAGATCTATGTTGTAAGCATCTGAGCCAAAATTGCCGTGTGCACCTCCATTGTAAACAAAGTAATGTCCTTCAAGCGAGATAAATCTTTTAGTGTTCATCCAGACATTGAAACCAGCATCGTATTGAAATCCGTAAAGACTATCACAGTCATCTAAATCTAAGATCATTGATGAGTCAACAAATGCATTGTAGAGAAATTCGTTAACTGAAGTTTCAACTTGTTTGTTATCCAGTCCTGAAATGAATGGAAAATAAACATTGAAGTAACACATTGAATCGCGGGCAGCTCCCCCAAAATATTTTGTTTCAATTGAAATAGTATCTTTCGTTTGTGCAGAGTTAAACTCAGCCAAAGTAAAAAATATTGAAGCGGCAAGTAAAATCAGTCTCATTTTAACACCAGGTTATTTTGATTTCTTCTTTGAAAATAAATTCTCTGATTTGATTACCCCAAGAGAAAAAATGTAACCAAGAACAAAACCAACTAAAGCACCACCGAGAATATCCGAAGGGTAATGTAATCCAAGATAAACTCTCGACAATGCAATTAATGAAGCTACAACAAAAAGGAGCCAGGTATATTTAGGAAAAAGTTTAGAGAAAAATGTTGCCGCAGCAAAATTATTTGCGGCATGGTTCGAAGGAAATGACCAACCACCTATACTTCCAAGCGGTGTAATTGCATCTGTGAGCAGATTGCAGGGTCTGATTCGTTGAAAATATTCTTTAAGTACTCTGTGCCCAAGCTGATCTGAAACTATAATAAGCAGTATGATACCAAAAAAAGCGATCTTACCCCGCTTTCCTCCCTTAAAGAATAAAATTCCAAGAAGAATTACATAAGCTATGTACCATTTGGTAACATCTGTAATGATAGAAAAGAATTTATCAAGAAAAGGAACAGAAAGACTGTGATTTATAAAATAAAAAACGCTCAGATCAATGGAATAAAAAAAGTCAATCATATTTGAGCCAAAGTTTTAAGTAAAAGTAAATAATTATTTCAACAATTCATTGAGGACAGCAGAAGAAATTTCCAGACAGACTGCCCAAAAGGATGAAAAACAGACAAAAACGGATGGCACTTTATTTGTTTATCCTATAAAGGAGAAAAGGACTAAAAACATTCTCTGAAAGAACTTAAGAATTACTCATCATAGTTAAATCCATAATGGAAAAGGAACTTTCGCTTATAAAGTTTTTATTTACAAAAAATTCTGAGTTTGCTGCCGAAGTAGTGAGCAAGTTAAAATCTGAAACAAACCAATTACTTGTTTCACCATTGAAGGTCCTTGCATTTCTTGTCGCGCTCGCCGGTGTTGTTGCAATGATTTTTGAAGTCAGGAACTTCGAAAATTATTCACTTGAGGTTTATATAGTTCGACTCATATCGGCGTTCGTTGCACTGGGAATTTTATTTTATCTTAACAAGCAGGAAGCTGTAAACCGTATCATTCTGCTTATTCATCTCTTGTTACTTACCATCATTGTTTCATCGGGGATAATGATTTCGCTTTTGCCTTCTACGCTTTTTGTGAATGCAGAAATTGTTGCACTAATTATTTTTACATCAGCTCTTTTTTTAAGCTGGGATATTAAAAATCAGATCATTGTTGCTATATATTATAATGTAGTTTTCGCCATTTCGCTTTTGTGGAATGATCAGCTTATGTACTTCACCCCTAATGCCTATGAATCTATTCTGCTGGTTATGTTAATGAGTGTAATATCAATATTCGGAAGCGCACTCAATTTAAAGCTCCGTCTTCAGCTTGCGGGAAAGTCGTCACAGATGGAAAAGTCTGAAGAAAAATACAGAACAATTGTTGAAAATTCTGCTGAAGGTATTTTTCAGTCGAATGAAGAAGGAAGATATATAACAGTAAATAAAGCATTGGTCAATATTCTTGGATATGACAATGAAGAAGAACTGTTAAATGTTGATCTTGGAACAAAAATATACTTTGATCCCGCCGAAAGAGAAATTCTTCTTAAGGAACTTAAAGAAAAAGGAGAGCTGAAAAACAGGAATCTTAAGCTTAGAAAGAAAAATGGTGAACCTGTAATTGTAAGATTGAACGACAGAGTAGTAAATCATCCTCAATCAGGCAAAGTATTTTTTGAAGGAAACATGTTCGATATAACCGAACAAATTGAACTTGAGCAAAAAAGAAAACAGGCAGAAGAAGAATTACGACTTGAAAAAGAAAAATCTGACAGGCTGGCCAAAGAAGCTCAGAAAGCAAGTTTGACCAAGTCTCAGTTTCTTGCAAATATGAGCCACGAAATCAGAACCCCGATGAACGGAATTATGGGATTTCTGACATTGATTGAATCCGAAGCTTATAACGATACTGAAGAGCTTAAACAATTCACCGCAAATGCAAAGCAATCAGCACAATCTCTTCTAGATATTATTAATTCAATTCTTGATCTATCAAAGATTGAATCTGGCAAAATGGAGCTTGAGGAAAAGCCTGTAAACCTGATGAACATTATTGATAGTGCTATATCAATAGTGTCACCAAAAATTCTTGAAAAAGAATTGTTGCTGGAAAAACACATTGCTCCCGGGGCTGAGTTAAATATTCTTGGAGATGCTGTACGAATCAGACAGGTTCTGCTCAATCTTTTATTTAATGCAGTTAAGTTCACTTCAAAAGGCAAGGTATCGCTTTCTGTTTCAATGAATGAAGTAATAGACAACGAAGCAGAATTTTTATTCAGGGTTTCTGATACTGGCTTAGGAATACCTGCTGATAAAATTTCTCAGCTGTTTGTTCCGTTTTCACAGCTAACAGATATAAACAACGAAAAGTATCGTGGAACCGGTTTAGGTTTGGTGATATGTAAAGAATTGGTTTCGCTGATGAATGGAAAAATATGGGTTGAGAGCGAAGAGGGGAAAGGCACTTGTTTCTCGTTCATAATCAGACAGAAGATTAACCGAAGTCCGGCTGTTGCTGAAATGAATGGAATTAACGGTATTAAACCCGAATCAAATGAAGCAATCAGAGAATCGGCTAATCCTGAACAGATTAGAAGAACAAGAGGCAAATTCAAAATACTTCTTGCAGAAGACAATCAGATTAATCAAAAAGTTGTATTGAAAATTCTTGATCAGCATGGATTTAAATGCGTTGCGGTGGATAATGGGCAGAAGGCAATTGACGAAGTCATTAACGGCAATTATGATGTTGTGCTGATGGATGTTCAAATGCCTGAAGTTGATGGTTACACTGCAACACGAGAAATTAGAAATCTTCGCGAGCCGAAAAATAAAATTCCTATAATCGCAATCACTGCTCATGCTCTCAGCGGCGACAGAGAAAAATGCATTGAAGCAGGCATGGACGGTTACCTTTCAAAACCAATTGATGCCTCAGAAATGACTGTCCTTCTCGATAATACATTGAAAATTTTTTCTGAAGCAAAGAAGGAAACTGAAGACATTAAAAAACAGCTTTCGGGAATTTTCGATTTCACAAGGCTTGAAAAAATTACCGGCGATAGTGATGATTTCCAGAAAGAACTGGTTTATGACTTTGTAAATGATGTAGAAAACCGTTTCGAAAAAATGAAATCATTATTAAGTGCAAAAGATTTCCTTAAGCTTGTGAATGAAGCTCACACACTTAAAGGATCAAGTTATTCAATCGGAGCAATCAGAATTGGTGATGAAGCACTTGGCCTTGAATTGACCGGAAAATATTTTGATTATGATAATGCGATTGATAGAATGGCATTACTGCGGCAGGCAATAGATAGCACTAAAGATGTCCTTAAAAATTTCCTGAATTAAAAAGCCGGACAAAATCTGCCCGGCTCGAAATATAGCCCGTCTTTATTACTCAAATGATTTAATTGTTTTTCTGATTGTATCAACGGCCCACTCAATTTCCTTTTGATTAATAACAAGCGGCGGAGCGAACCGGATAATATCACCATGAGTCGGTTTTGCGAGCAGCCCGTTCTCTTTTAAGGCAACGCAAACATCCCAGGCAGTTTTATCTCCAAATGGTTTTATCACAATTGCATTAAGTAGTCCTTTGCCTCTTACAAGTGAAACAATTTTACTTTCATTAACAAGCTTTTGCATTTCTGCCCTGAAAATTTTTCCCATTTTGTCTGCATTTTCCGCGAGCTTTTCATCTTTTAGTACTTGCAGTGCAGTCATCGCAACTTTGCAGGCAAGAGGATTACCACCAAAAGTAGAACCGTGCTGCCCGGGTTTAATTGTGAGCATTATTTCATCTCTTGCAAGCACGGCGGAGATTGGCATTACTCCACCGGAGAGGGCTTTTCCCAAAATTAAAATGTCCGGTTTAACATTTTCGTGATCTGATGCAAGCAATTTTCCTGTTCTAGCTAATCCTGTCTGAACTTCATCAGCAATAAGAAGAACATTTTTTAAGTTGCAGAGATCATACGCTTTTTTGAGATAACCTTCATCGGGCACCCGAACTCCGGCTTCTCCCTGAATTGGCTCTACCATGAAAGCCGCTACATTTGGATCCTCAAGAGCTTTTTCTAAAGCAGGAATATCGTTGTAAGGAATTATTTCAAAACCCGGCATAAAAGGTCCATATCCTTCGAAGCAATCAGGATCGGTTGATGAAGAAACAGCGGCTAAAGTTCTTCCCCAAAAATTACCTTCGGCAAAAAGAATTTTGGCTTCATACTTCCTGATACCTTTAACCTCATAAGCCCACTTTCGGGCAAGCTTAACTGCGGTTTCTCCACCTTCAACCCCGGTATTCATCGGAAGCACTTTGTCATAGCCAAAGTATTCTGTAACAAATTTTGCATATTCGCCAAGAAGATTGTTGTAAAAAGCCCGTGAAGTTAAGGTAAGAGTTTTTGCCTGTTCGACTAACGTATTGATGATTTTTGGATGGCAATGACCCTGGTTAACTGCAGAATATGCCGATAAAAAATCAAGATATTTTTTACCTTCAACATCCCAAACCCAAACACCTTCTCCTTTAGCAATTACAACATCAATAGGGTGATAATTATGTGCACCGTATCTTTCTTCGAGAGCAATGAAATCTTTTGAATTCATGTGTTATTCCGTGATTAGTTAGTAGTAGTTTTGAATTTTCGACTCAAAATTAGTGAGGGCAAACCTCTTCACCAAAGAAGAGTAAGAAAAATAAGATTATATAATATTAAACCATCTTTGATTGATTTTACCGGGAAATTCTAAGTTGAATAATGCTGAGTCGTTTATTTAATATTTATTTCATAATTGACTCGAAGACAATAGTAAATTTCTTTCCACTAAAATGTAAATTATCCATAGGCTTAATTTTTTCAAGAATTTAATGACCATAAATTTCTTATATTTGACGGAAGCAAAACAGGTTAGCATTTTCTTTTGGAAGCCAGAGTAAAAACAGAATATTTCGTAGTTGAATCACGAGGGAATACCGATATTCTCGACATTACTGAAAAAATTCAGGAAATTCTCAGCCGGGAAAAATTTTTGGAGGGAAGCGCTCTAATCTTTATTAGTGGTTCAACTGCCGGAATTACAACCATGGAATATGAACCGGGCCTTTTAACGGATTATCCTGAATTCTTTGAAAGAATGATTCCTTCAAGCAAAAATTATCATCATGATAAAACCTGGCACGACGGAAATGGTCATTCGCACATCAGAGCATCCCTACAAGGTGCCTCGTTAACCGTACCTTTTAAGGATGGAAAATTGCTTTTAGGAAACTGGCAGCAAATAATTCTTGTTGATTTTGATAACCGGCCTCGCTCCAGGAAGGTCATTGTTCAATTAAACGGTTTAGTTAGTACTAATTAGATTTTTTAACGAAAGCAGGATTATATATGAATATCAGATTCGCAATCATACTTTTATTAACAATTTTTACAATTTCCAAAGCTCAGGTAGTAGTAACCGTTCCTGAGTATGCAACTCAATATGATTCGATAAAAATAATTTTTGATGCAACCCAGGGAAACCAGGGACTAATGGGTTACACGGGAACTGTTTATGCACACACGGGTGTGATAACTAATTACAGCACCGGTTCTACTGACTGGAAACACGTTATAGGAACCTGGGGAAATAATAATACCCAGCCGGCATTAACCAGGCTTGGCCCAAATCTCTATGAGCTTGTAATTGGTTTTCCACGTCAATTCTATTCAGTGACCGATCCGAATGAAAATATTTTAAAGCTTGCATTTGTATTCAGAAGTGCAAACGGGCAGCAAACCGGAAGAGATGTTGGCGGAGCAGATATTTTTGCACAGCTTTATCAATCGGGGCTTAATCTTGTGGTCAACTCTCCCGATGTTTCAGTACGATTTGGAATTCCCGAAAGATCACCTGCTTTTGTTGAACGTAATGGAAATATTGACATATCAATATCCGCTGTTGAGATTCAAACAAAGCTTTCAACACTTACACTTTATGTAGACAATAACCAGGTTGCACAAACTAGCAGCACTGATCTAGTTTATAATTTTAATGCTTCATCTTTTGATGTAGGCTTTCATTCAATTAAAGCTGTCGGAATAGATACTTCGGGTTCAGCAGATTCAACTTCATTCTATTTAATGGTAAATCCTGTTCAGGTTAGTCAGGCTCCTCCGGCCGGAACTGACTATGGAATAAATTATAACAGTGTAGTAAGTGTTACTCTTTTGCTTTATGCTCCTTATAAAGATTTCGTATATGTTATCGGCGATTTTAACAATTGGGAAGTTGATACCAGCTATTTTATGAAAAGGTACGATCTCGGGCCTGATAAAACAATATGGTGGACAACGATTAACAGTATAAGCCCTTCAACCGAATATGCATTTCAGTACCTTGTTGATGGTCAATTAAGAATAGCCGACCCGTATACCGAGAAGATACTTGACCCATGGAATGATCAGTATATCAGCGGAACAACTTATCCTAACCTTAAACCCTATCCTGCAGGAAAGACTGAGGACATTGTCAGCATTTTTCAGACTGCTCAACCTCAATATAACTGGCAGGTTAATAATTTTCAGAGACCTGCAAAAACAGATCTTATAGTTTATGAACTTTTAATCAGGGATTTTCTTTCAACTCATAGCTATCAAACTTTAAAGGATACACTAAATTATTTAAAGACCCTTGGCGTGAATGCAATTGAGCTTATGCCGGTTATGGAATTCTCAGGAAATGAAAGCTGGGGATACAATCCTATCTTTCACGCCGCACCGGATAAATATTACGGAACGAAAAATGCTTTGAAAGCATTCATTGATAAAGCTCATGAGCTTGGTATTGCAGTAGTTCTTGATATTGCTTTAAATCATATTGATAATCCTTCTCCGCTTGCGCGGTTATACTGGGATTCAGCAAACAATCGTCCGGCGGCCAATAATCCATGGCTTAACCCGGTTCCAAAACATCCTTTCAATGTTTTCAATGATTTCAACCACGAAAGTCTGGCAACTCAATATTATGTTGACCGGGTTAATAAATACTGGTTGACTGAATTCAAAATCGACGGATTCAGATTTGATTTATCGAAGGGATTCACCCAGTTCAACAGCGGCGGCGATGTTAATCTTTGGGGGCAATATGATCAGTCAAGAATAAATCTTCTGAAACGAATGGCTGATAAAATTTGGGAAGTTGACTCAACAGCCTACGTAATTCTTGAACATTTTGCTGTTAACAGCGAAGAAACAGTTCTTTCAAATTATGGAATGATGCTCTGGGGAAATATGAATTATCAATACAATGAAGCAACAATGGGTTATGCATCCGATTTAACCGGAGCTTCATACAAATCACGCGGTTGGAGTCAACCCAATCTTATTGCCTACATGGAAAGCCACGATGAAGAACGCCTGATGTATAAAAATCTCAAATACGGTAATTCGAGCGGTAGTTATAACATAAAAGATATAAGAGTTGCACTGAATCGAATTAAACTTGCGGGAGCTTTCTTCTTTCCGATTCCCGGTCCTAAAATGCTTTGGCAGTTTGGTGAACTTGGTTATGATATTTCTATTGATAATCCCTGCAGAACCTGTAACAAACCGATCCTCTGGAATTATTACAATGAGCTAAGAAGACTGAAAGTTTATAAGGTATTTTCAAACCTGATAAATCTTAAAAAAGAGTATGATGTATTCAGAACGACTAATTTCCAGATGTCTGTTAATCAATTTCCCAAAAGAATAAATCTGTTTGATCCTTCGATGGACGTGACTATTATCGGAAATTTCGGTGTTTCAACAAATTCCATAAACCCTAACTTTTCAAAAACAGGCTGGTGGTATGATTACTTCAGCGGGGATAGTTTAAATGTCCTCGACACACAACAACCGATTGTGCTAGAACCGGGAGAGTTTTTTATCTATTCAACTGTAAAACTTCCCACACCCGAAGCTGGTTTGCTTGTCAGTGCTGAACCCATAGATGCTGGTTTAATATCGGAGTTTTATCTTGAACAGAATTATCCGAATCCTTTTAATCCTTCAACCGAAATTGTGTTCAAAGTTGCGGAACCCGGAATAGTAAATATTAAAATTTATGATGTGCTTGGACGGGAGGTTAAAACATTATTAAATGATTTCAGAAATAATGGAATTTATTCTGTGGTTTGGGATGGTGACAATAATTTTGGAGAAAGAGTCAGCAGCGGTGTATATTTCTACAGAATGGAAGCCGGCTCTTATGTTGAAACTAAAAAGATGATGTTAATGAAATAGTATCAAATGATACCCAAGGAAGGGTAAAACAAAGTTACAAGTCAGCTGTGAAATCTTTTAGAGCATTAAATATGAAATCATCTAAGTTGGTTTTGTTTTTATTATTTCTTTTCTCAATAGAAACATCTGCTCAATTTTCGATTGAAGCTTTTATTGATGAACCTCTTGATAAAAATTTTAAAGAAGCAAAAATTCAATTGGCTGATAAAAAGATTGAAGAAAAACCTGCAATGAATTTTGTCGGGATAAGTTATTACGAATGGTTTGATCCATTTTCCTTAAAAATATCATATTTATTTGATGATGAAGGAAAACAAAAAGGCAAAGCATTAAGGAATGGCAAAGAAAATGAAGATGATGCAATGAAATTATTTGAAATATTTAAAAAACAATTAATTAAAAAGTTCGGTTCTAATATTTCAGAGAATAATATGATGGGAATGACGATGCTACAATGGAAAGGTGTTGAGAAGTATACAGTGATGCTATCAAGAAAAGATAGCCACACAATGCTAATGGTTCTGGTAAAATAAATTGTAAATAAAAAAAACAGCTAATGGGCAGCTCAACCCAATTACTATTTGGCATTCGGCATTTGTAGTTTCTCTTGTTGGCCGTTCCGTTTTAAGATTGATGTTCAAGTTTTTGCTGCTATGAAAATATTTTTAATAATTATTTAAGTAGTCGTTATAACTTAGCCGCCTGCTCTGAACTTTGGCTAAGGCACAATGCCGTTATAATTCCATAGTATTGCACGGGATCTGAATAATAAAAATTACAAGGAGTAAAAATTGAAAAAACTATTTGCACTTTTACTGATTTTGTTCGCTGCCTTAATTCTTCAGTCTTGTGGCTCTTCCGAAATAACTCTGCTGAATGAGGCACGCCCGGTTCTGAAGCTTAAATTTGAAGGTTATGATGGAACCAATGCATCTGCAGTAACTTTTAATGAGAAGAACAAACTTTATTACTCGGGAATTGCAGGTAATCAGTCCTTTCCGATTTCAGTATTTTCAACTGATGGTAAAAACATTGATCAGCAGGAAGCCGGTTGGGATTTGAGAGGTTTATGGTATAATCCTTCTTCAAATTCACTGGAAGGCAACAGCTATAACAGCGAGGGAATATTTACATTACAGCTTGACAGCAGGGGTTTGTTTGAAGGGTATGCGGAATCTGTATTTAACTACAACGATCAGCCATCTTCAAACGCTGTTGGAAGTTATGATTATGACTTTGATGAAATCTTATACCTCAGCAGTGATGCAGTTGAAAGATACAGTCGAAGCGATCATGAATATGTCGGTCTTTATGTTCTCAGCAAAATTCCTGCCTCTCTCGATGAAATAAATTATACCACTGTTGCCTATACCGGTGTAAAAGGCATTGAACTTTGCCTTCTAAATTTCATTAGAAAAGAAATCTATTTTTTTGATAAATCTACCGGCAATTATGTAACAAATATTAAGCTTCCTGAAAGTGCGGTAACCAACGAATCCTTCAGATTTTCATTCGCAAATAAATATTTATTTCTTTATGATATAAACGAAAGGGAGTGGACAGGATATAAAATTTTTGAATAAGCAGCAGAAGGGATTTCTCCCGAAGATGAAGCCATCAATAATGATGGCTTCTTGCTAAATGAGAAATTAGTATTGCTGCTGCCGATGACACATTCAGTGATTCAGCGGCACCAAAGCGCGGAATAGTTATTGTCTTATCTGCAATTTCACGGAGTTCATCTGAGGGACCGCGGGATTCATTTGAGAAGCATAGAATGATTTTGTTTTGATCTTTAATCTTAAAAACATCCTCACCTTTAACATCTGCTAAATAAATTTTATAACCGTTTTTCTGGATGGCTCTAATATCAGTCTGCAAATCAATTTCGTTAAAAATATTCAAATGGAAAACGGAGCCCATACTGCTTCGTATAGTTTTAGGGTTAAGAAGCTCGACAGAATTTTTACTTAATAATATTTTTTTAATCCCAAACCAGTCACACGTCCTGATTATTGTTCCAAGGTTTCCCGGGTCTGAAATATTATCTATAAAAACAATCAGATCATCATTTATCAAGTTGAGTTTATTTTTGTCTGCTCCTCTGAACTTAATAACTCCAGCTATACCCTGAGGAGTGCTGGTATCGCATACTCGGGTAAATTCTTTCTGAGATACTGTTTCATGTCTTACGTGCTTAAATTGAAGTAAAAAATCCTGATCGGTTTCTGCGAAACTATGCGTCGAAATAACTATTTCAATCTCCTGATTGGATTTCAAAGCTTCCTCAAGCAGAAGCCTTCCTTCAATGATAAATTTATTTTCTTTGTGTCTGTATTTCTTATTAAGAAGCGAAGAGTAATATTTTAATTCACTTTTTGAAATCATATCAGAGGCTGATAATTCTGTTTTTCATTTTCATCCTGTGATTTTTCAAGCTGCTTCAGATATTCCCAGGAATAAATCCCGGTATTATGACCATCTTTCCAGGAAATCTGAACAGCATAATCACCAACGGTATCAATTGAACTAATCAGATACATCTCGGGTGTTGCAGTTGTTAGTTTTGGAGGACGGTAAGTTCTTAAGAGAATAGTTTCTCCCTTACAACCTGCGCAGGGGCATTCGTCCCTGAGATACTTCAGTGAAATTTTTGTGGAGGTTTCGTCATCCCAGGTTATAACCAGGTCTGATTTTTTTTCAACTTTTATTTTTTTAGGACTCATTTTAACTATTTAAAATTAATAATTATTGAAATCGATTTTATTTATTTTAGCAAAGCAAATTTAATGAAGATACTTATAATCATACTGGTTGAACTAATTATAATTTTGACCGATGGAAAATATAATTTTTGAACTGATAATTTTTATGGCGCTGCTGATCGTTTCCGGATTTCTATCAGCTTCTGAAATCGCAATTTCATCTTTTGGTGAAAATAAGATCGAAGACCTTAAAGAACGAAAAGAAAAATCGGCCCGTGCATTTGAAAAGATTCAAAAAGACCCGGAAGTATTTTTTGGAACCATTCAGGCTATTACCATAATTTCTCAGATTGCTGCTTCAATGGTTGCATTTTATACAGCTATGCACATTTCAATACTATCAATTTATAATAACGGGAAGATTTCTTTACCGGACAGCACCGTTATTACAATTCTTATTGCAGCTATTTTTATTGTTGCTTTTTGTCAGATTGTCTTTGGGTTATTAATTCCCAAAGCAATCGGGTTCAGGTATGCAGAACCGATTGGTCTAAGTACCGTAAATATTTTAGTTTTATTAACCATTCTATTCCGGTTGCCGGTAAAGTTAGCCACTTTATTCAGCAATTTTCTTTTAACTCCTTTCAAAGAAAAGACAAATTTCTCTCAAACAAAAATTTCAGAGGATGAATTGCGAGTAATTATATCTGACGGGGTTAAATCAGGAGCTATTGATGAAACCGAGCACGAAATCATCGAAAATATTTTTGAATTCAATGATCTCCGGGTGAATGAGGTTATGATACCAAGAACTGAAATGATTGCAATTGATTTGGGTGAAGATTCCAAATGCATTGTTAAAGATATATTGAAGTCGGGGCATTCGTTAATTCCTGCTTATGAAAATTCTGCAGATAATATAATCGGAGTATTACATACAAAAGATTTAATGAGAGAAATGTTTGAAGGCAAAGAACTTCATATCAGAAATTTACTCAGACCGGTTTACTTTGTGCCTGAGACGAAACTCATTTCAGAAATTCTGAAGGAAATGCAGCAGCGCGGTGAAAGATTAGCTGTTGTAACTGATGAATACGGAGGCACTGAAGGAGTGATTACTATGGAAGACATACTTGAAGAAATTGTCGGTGAATTAGGTGATAAAACCAAACCAGAAATTAAAGAGTACAGTAAACTGCCTGATGGAAAATTTTATATTCTTGGTTCAATGGATATAGCAGACTTTAATGAGAAATTTTCTCTCCAGCTTCCTGAATCTGACGAATACAATACAATTGCCGGCTTTGTAGCGGATTTATCGGGAAAAATTCTGAACACCGGTGAAACTGTAACTTATAATAATGTTACTTTCGAACTCATAAAGAAAATCCGCCAGAAAATGGTTCAGTTCAAAGTTTATTCCTCAGTTGACTCGTTAACCCTGAATGAATGATATTTTCTGAACCTGCTGCGTTGGAAACCGCTTGGATACAAGCATAAAATATTTTAGTTTTGTGCGCGAATTTTGAATTTCTTTAAATAAGGACCGTAAAAGTTCTTAAAATAATTTTGTGATTGCTGGCGTAGCTCAGTTGGTAGAGCAGCTGACTTGTAATCAGCAGGTCGGGGGTTCAAATCCCTTCGCCAGCTCTGTTAAATCCCGAGGACTATTCTTCGGGATTTTTTTTGTGGTTTGATGAATACCTCTTAAGTACCAGGAATTCTTTTATCATTAATCAAATTTTATAAAACGTTGGTAATTTTTTATCGTTTGTTTTTCAGTCGGTTAAAAAATTTACGTGCATTAGAAGATTTATTTGAGAAATATGATTCAGTCTGTCTGACTAAAAAATCATCTTGGAATTTCTTTAAATGATTTTTTAACTTTTAACAGCTGATTTAAATCCAGATTCTGACCGGATATTTAAAAAGAACGGAGCGTGGTTCTATGAAGCTTTTTCGTTCAATTCTGTTTTGTTTCTGCATAATGCTGCTACTTGGTACTTTTACGAAGCCACAAAGCATCGGGGTTATGAAATCAAACTCACCTATTAACATTATACCTGCTCCAAACAATGTGGTAATTTCTGAGGGTTATTTTTCATTGGGAAATAAAACTAAGATTATATCTCAGTCTATCTCTTCTGATCTGGGACAATATCTCATTGAAAAAGTAAAGGAATTAACGGGAATTGTTTTAACATCTGATAAAAAACAAAATACGAAGAAGAATTTCATAAAACTTGTTCTAAACAGTTCTGTAAATGAAGCAGAAACAGAAGATTATCAGCTTCAGATTTACAAAGACAGTCTGCTTATCAAATCTGTTTCAAGAAAGGGTATTTTTTATGGAATACAATCCCTGCTTCAGCTTTTACCTGCTGTTGAAAATAAACGTTTGAAAAAATTAAAAATAAAAATCCAGTGCTGCGAGATCACCGACAAACCCCGATTCAAATGGCGAGGTTTAAATCTTGACTGTAGCAGACATTTTTTGAGCAAAGATTTTATTAAGCGATATATAGACTTGCTTGCATTTTATAAAATGAATACGCTTCACTGGCACCTGAGCGAGGATCAGGGTTGGAGGATAGAAATCAAAAAATATCCGTTGCTTCATGAGATTGGGGCTTGGAGAAAAAATGAAAATGGTGACCTATACGGAGGTTTCTATTCTCAGGATGATATTAAAGAAATTGTCAGGTATGCGCAGTCGCGATTTATTAATATTGTTCCGGAAATTGAAATGCCCGGACACTGCTTGGCTTCTCTTTCAGCATATCCTGAAAATTCCTGCACCGGTGGACCATTTGAAGTTTCAACACAATGGGGAGTATTTAAAGATGTTTATTGTGCGGGTCGTGATTCAACTTTTCTATTTCTGGAAAATATTCTGGATGAGGCAGTAAATTTATTCCCCGGAAAATATTTCCATATTGGCGGAGATGAAGTACCAAAAGACAGATGGAAAGAATGTCCCAAATGCCAGAAAAGAATTTCTGATGAATCATTAAAAGATGAAAATGAACTTCAAAGTTATTTCATCAAACGGATTGAAAAATTCCTGATGTCGAAAGGAAAAAGAATAGTCGGATGGGACGAAATAATTGAAGGGGGACTTTCGAATAATGCTGTTGTGCAATCCTGGCGGGGTTTTGAAGGTGCAATTTATGCTGCGAAAAACGGAAACTTTACTATTGTATCACCTGCATCATTTACTTACTTCGATAAAAGCATCGAATCTCTTGATTTGAAAAAAGTATATTCATTTGAACCGGTTCCAAATGAGCTTGAAAAATCCTTGCAAAAATTTATTCTTGGCAGCGAAGCAAATATGTGGACTGAATATGCACCACAGGATAAAATCGACAGCAAGTTATTCCCAAGGATAATTGCACTTGCCGAGGTTCTATGGACTGAAGCAAATTTAAGAGATTATTCTGATTTCTATCAGCGTCTTCAGGTGCATTATGATTGGCTTAAACAATTCAATGTTGATTATGGCCTTGAGCAAAAAGCCTTTACGCCATCAATAATTTTTGACAAAGAAAAAAAAGAATTTCTCCTCCAGTTCATTTATGATCAGCAGGATTTAAAGCTCTATTACACACTTAATGGTACAGAACCTGGTTTAGAGTCCTACAGATATCTTGCCCCGATATTGATTGATACTACAAGAACAATTAAAGTCGTTGCGGTTCATAAAGAAAAAATCACCGGAAATTTACGATCTATATCTTTTGCGATTCATAACGGAATAGGAAGTAAAATACAAATTGAAAATCCATACAGCGATAAGTATATAGCCGGAGGTTTGCATTCAATTACAAACGGATTAAGAGGTTCTGAAGACTTCAGAGATGGCCAGTGGCAGGGATATGAAGAAGTTGACTTTGAAGCACAATTAGAACTTCCTGAAATAACCGAGGTTTCAAAAATCAAAATTGGTTTTTTGCAAAACATAACTTCGTGGATTTTTCTTCCTGCCCAGGTTGAAGTATACTTTTCAGATAATGGGGAAGAGTACATCTTACTCGATGAGATTAATAATGATATTTCCCCGAATACCTCCGGTGTAGTAATCAAAGATTTCTCTTCAACATTTGAAAAAAGATTTGTTAGATTTATTAAAGTACGGGCAAAAAATATTGGGCGCTGTCCTGAATGGCATCAGGGTGCGGGAGGGAAGGCCTGGTTGTTTATTGATGAAATTATTATTGAATAATTTCCGACTTTAATAAATTCTGGCTCTCAAATTCGTCTCAAATTGAATCACCAAATTTTTATTAATAATAAAAAAAATATTTTCATTTAAAGAAAAATATTGCAAATTAAAGTCGTTATTATCAGACTACAAGATAAAGAATCAGACTGCTGCTGATTTAATTGAGGGCAATTATAGGGAATTAAATGAGGACGATAAACCATCTAATAGATCATTCACCAATTATTGGACATAGTGCTGCACTTGATCGTGTGTTCGATTTAATCCTGCATGCGGCAAACTCTCAGGGAAATGTTCTCATACAAGGGGAGAGTGGGACAGGCAAAGAATTATGTGCAAAAAAAATTCATGCAAACAGTGCAAGGAAAAACAAACCCTTTGTTGTAATTAATGTAAGTGCAATTCCTGAAAATTTATTGGAGAGTGAATTATTTGGCTATGAAGCTGGTGCTTTTACAGGAGCAGCTAAAGCAAAAAAGGGTAAATTCGAATTAGCTAACGGTGGAACTCTGTTTCTTGATGAAATTGGTGATATGGATTTTAATCTTCAGGCAAAAATTTTAAGAGCTATTCAGAACAGGGAAATTGAAAGGTTAGGCGGTACTACTTTAATTCCACTTGATATAAGAATTATTGCTGCAACAAACAGAGAACTTAAGCCTCTGGTGGCTGAAAAAAAATTCAGACAGGATTTGTACTACAGGCTTAATGTAATAGATATTCGCCTCCCACCATTGCGGGAAAGAAAAGAGGATATTCCAGATCTGGTTGACTATTTTATCCAAAAATATGCATTAATTGAATCTAAAAATATTACACATTTCACAGACGAAGTACTCAATGCTCTATTGGAATATGATTGGCCTGGCAATATCAGGGAGTTAGAAAATGTAATTGAGAGAGCAGTAATAATGTGCGATTCTGAGGAAATAACTCTTAAATTGATTCCTGCGGAGATTGTGCACGATGCAAGAATAAATATCTACTCGACAGATAATTTTTTTGAGGAAGTTGACAGATTTAAGAAAAATATTTTGGTTAAGGCTCTCGAAAAAAATAATTTCAATAAAGCAGAAACTGCACGTCAACTTGGAATCAACAGAACTTACCTTTTCAGTCTTCTGAAAAAATTCAAGATTGAGTAAAAATCGTTCGCATTTGATTACTTGAAAATTAAATTAAGTGTCTGTTTTATTTTACTAATGATTAATTATCTCCGAAAATTTCTAATCACTAAATCTTTGTGTTTTATTGAATTAATTATTTAATCTCAATTAAAGCAGTAAGATTAATTGTTGGCACTTCATTTGCATATTTTAATTAAAGAATTATTGTGTCAAATGACTAAACCAAAGATTAAAATACACTCTCAAAGTCAACACCGAATTCTCATCTTTTCGAAAGATCTTTCTGCCTTAAAAAAAGCCAGGATCATTCTTGCAGATGAAGACTTTTCACTTTACACCGCTTCAACCGAGGAAGAACTTATCTCACTTTGCGAACGCTATGATTTCGAATATGTATTCTGTGATTTCTCAAAGAGTAATAAAAAGAACACATTAATCGATCGAATGCTTCACGTTTTGGTAAATCATAATTCGCAAAGAAAATTAACTGCTATGAACATTTAACTGATTTGATAATATAGAGACTTCTGAAAAATTCAGTTTTTATTTTTTGATTTAGTAATATCAAGTTTTTTTTGAAGAATAATCTGTTCGCAATATGTTTTTGAGATTATTCAAAATCATTTTATAAATATAT
>JACAFB010000076.1 GCA_013388545.1 Ignavibacteriaceae bacterium | reverse complement strand
GAAACGAAGTGTTGAAGCTATTATAGTTCATCATGCAGATTTTGTTTCATTCGATCCGTTTAAGGTTTGATAATTTTGTCATTGCGAGCGAAGCGAAGCAATCTGTTATAATTTATAAAAAACTATTGTGTTTATATCTTAACTAATAAAAATAATACGGTTCTTTATGTTGGTGTTACAAATAATCTTACTAGAAGAATTTGGGAACATAAATCAAAATTAATTGAAGGATTTACTAAAAAATATAATGTTGATAAATTAATTTATTTTGAATCATTTGATAACCCTGGTGATGCAATAAAAAGGGAGAAACAACTAAAAGCTGGATCAAGAAAAAAGAAATTTGAATTGATTAGCAAATTAAATCCCGAATGGAAAGAATTATATAATTTTGATCAGTTGTATAAATAAGCAATTATCAATAATAGTCGTTGCGAGAGACATAATTTGAATACTGTAAAAGATGTTTATAAAAAAAGTTAAAATCATTGTCAACTACTATAGATTGCTTCACCCCGATGAATCGGGGCTCGCAATGACGTTCTTGTGAAGGGAAATAATATGGCACAAACATTAATAGAAAAGATAGCGCAAAATTTCGCAGTTGGATTGGATGCAAAACACGAAGTTCACGCAGGTGATTATCTATCTATAAAACCTGCTTATGTAATGACGCACGATAATACCGGTGCGGTTATTCCCAAGTTCAAATCAATTGGTGCAAAAAAATTATTTAATCCAAGACAGGTTGTAATTACTCTCGATCATAATGTTCAGGATAAATCAGAAAAAAATCTTGAGAAGTACAAAAAGATTGAAGACTTCGCAAAATTAATGGGAGCTGATTTTTATCCCGCCGGTCGCGGAATCGGTCATCAGATTATGTGTGAAGAAGGATACGCTTTTCCGGGAACTATGGTTGTTGCATCTGATTCACATTCAAATATGTACGGCGGACTTGGCTGTCTTGGAACTCCAATAGTTCGTACTGATGCTGCTGCTATTTGGGCAACCGGAAGAACGTGGTGGCAGGTCCCTCCAATTGCAAAAGTGGAATTGAAAGGAAGTCTGCGACAAGGTGTAACCGGTAAAGATGTTATCATTGCTTTGTGCGGCTATTTTAATCACGATGAAGTTTTAAATCACGCAATAGAATTTGTTGGGGATGGAATTCGTTATCTGACTATTGATGAAAGATTAGCCATTGCAAATATGACAACTGAATGGGGAGCACTTGCAGGAGTTTTTCCAATTGATCTTGCAACAATTCTCTGGTTGAAAAAACGTGAAAGATTTATTGAGCACCGCGGACTCGAAGGTGTCTTTTCTGATGCTGACGGAAATGGTGTTCACCCAAGAATTAATCATAAACGAATTGAAGAATTGGAGCATAACATTCCACACGCTGATGAAAATGCTTTCTATGCAAAAGAATTAACAATTGATCTTTCAACAATAGAACCTTTCGTATCCGGACCAAACACAGTTAAAACCTATGCCGCAGTTTCAGAACTGAAAGAAAAAAATATTGCAATTAACAAAGCTTATCTTGTTTCCTGTGTTAATAGTCGTGTTGATGATATTGCAGAAGCTGCAGCAGTTGTAAAAGGGAAAAAAGTCGCTGATCATGTTAAGTTTTATATAGCTGCTGCATCGAGTGAAGTGCAGAAAGAAGCAGAACGATATGGTTATTGGCAATCATTAATCGAGGCTGGTGCGATTCCACTTCCTCCCGGCTGCGGACCTTG
>JACAFB010000056.1 GCA_013388545.1 Ignavibacteriaceae bacterium | reverse complement strand
TCATATAATCTTAAAATGAATGACACAACTAAACTTTCTGACAAAGAAGGAATTATAATGAGATTAGCATTGCAAAACTGTGCTACTCTCCAGGATTTTGAAAAGTTTTTAAATGAACTTCCAAAACCTCTTGGCGTTGAAGCAAACTTTGGTGTAATTGATGCAAACGGTGGTGCAGCATATTATGAGACAAATAATTTTTCTTTTATAAAGTATGATGTTAATGATCCATCTGTTGCTCCTAATGGTTATCTGATCAGAACAAATTACTCTTTTGCCGGAGAAGAAAATAAGGGTTATGGTTATATCAGATATCAAACTGCATCTCAACTGTTTGAGAGCCAAATAAAGAATGGCAAAATTTCTTTTGAGTTTTTGATAAATGATGTTCCGCGTTGTCTAATTCACTCTTTTACAAAAACAGATCTCACAAAAAATCTTCCGGAAGAAAAATCTGATAATTATGTATTCTTTCGCGATTATATTCCCAGGCATTCAACTTCTGCTGCAATCGTTGTGCAGGGAGTAAAAGAAAATGAATCGCCATCGCTTACAACTATGTGGACGATACTTGGTTTTCCGTTAACATCAGTGATAATTCCCGTTTGGCTTCTTGAGGATGGAACAATGCCCAAAATTCTTCAAGCTGATGAAACAGGAAATGCTCCATTGTGTAATGCTGCTCTACAATTAAAAGATAAAGTTTTCTCACCACAAAATGATGCAAGCGAAAATTATTTGAATTTATCTGCGCTGATGAATAAAGATAATTCGGGAGTACGTCAAAAATTAATTCCAATCGAAGAAAAGATTCTCGCTAAAGCAAAAAGTATTTTATTTGATTTTAGAAAAAATGGAATTGATAATTCAAAAGCAAAAGAATTTAATAATTGGATTGATAATGATGTTTATAATGAAATAAAATTAAACTTTAAGTTGAATTGAAAATCAGACTAGTGAAAACCATATCAAAAAAATTTTTTGCTTTCGTTCTTGCTGCTAATCTTAATCTTTTTGCACAAGGATATGTTTGTGCAATTGGCGGTGGTTCGGAAAATTATAACGATTGGAGCGATGCACCTTATAGCTGGATTGTTCAAAGATCTGATAGCGGGAAAATTATTATTATTGGTGTTAGCAGTGCAACAGAATGGCTCCCAAACTATTTTATGTCATTCGGTGCTGATACTGCTTACAACAAAACTATCGCAACAACTTCTGCGGCTAATTTAAAGTCTACTTATGATGAACTGATTACGGCAAAAGCTATCTTCATTCGTGGCGGCGATCAGTGGGATTATATTCGTCTGTGGAAAGGAACCAAAGTTGATTCTGCAATTCAATATGTGTTTAACAATGGTGGAGTAATTGCCGGAACGAGTGCCGGAGCTGCTGTGCTTGGCGACGTTGACTTCAGCGCACAAAATGGTTCTGCTTATCCGGATGCAGCTCTTCAAAATCCATTTTACAGCAGAATGAAATTTGAAAATAATTTTCTAAAACTTGTCCCAAATGTTTTATTTGACACTCACTTTATCGAGCGCGGAAGACACGGACGATTAATTGCAATGCTTTATAACCAACATTTTAATACTGGCAGAGATTTAATTGGTGTTGGTGTTGATGACAGAACCGCAATTTGTATTTCTCCGGATGGGGTTGGCGAAGTTATGGGTAGCGGTGCAGTTTCAATTTTTTATAAAGATAATTTAACAAAATATTCAACATTCACATCAGGCAAGTACACTATTGAAAACTTAAAATCACATTTGCTTACTAAAGGTTGGAAGTTTGATTTTATAAATAAGCAAATTGTTTTTATTCCCGCTTCAGCAAAAGATGTTGATACAAACAGAGTTTGGCGATATCCTCTTACAGATATTTACTTGACCGGCAGCAATAACATTTCAGCTCAAGTAAATACTAATCTTGCAAATTTTCTATCTTCTGTTAACAGTAGTAATGTTGCAGTTATATCGCATCCGGGATTTATTTCATCACTTTCTGCTATTACGAATTATTTAAGCACAAATAATTTTAATTACTCAGTAATCAACATCACTTCTTCTAATCTTAACTCTCAAAACGAAGCTGATAAAATTAATTCGGCAACTTGCTTTGTGTTTGCTGGCGATTCGCTGAATGTTCTTTCTTATTTAAATCAATCAGGAAATATTCTGCCGGATGCATTTCAATCAGCAGTTACTGTATCAAAACCGATTTTCTTTTTTGGAAATGCCGGAAAAATTTCCGGAGAGAAATATGTTGCCAATACAGACAGCGATGTCTATGCCTCTTATCGCGGTAAAATGACATTGAATAATGGGTTAAATCTTTTTGGCGAACTCATTTTTCAGCCATTGATTTTTGATAACTCAGATTATTATGAAAACAGAATGAGTTCTGTTTTGTGGGGTATGATGAGAAACAGAAGCCGGATTGGAATTTATTTAAACGGCAACGATCGGATTAAAATTTTTGCAAATGATAAAAGTGTAACCGGCGTTGCAGCAATTCCGTTTATAATTGTTGATGCGCGACCAACAACAAAACTAGATTCATCAACCTACAGAGCAAGCAGCAGCATTGGTCCAAGACAAGTTGTTGCAATGAACGATGTGAGATATTCCCTTACAAATTATCCTGATATAAAATACTTAATTGAGGAAGGAAGATTCGATAATCTTACTGAAGTTGAAAATGAAACTGAAATAATTCAGCCGAAAGATTTTGTGTTGTATCAAAATTATCCTAATCCGTTTAATGCAAGTACCACTATAAGTTGGCAGTCATCAGTCGGCAGTCGGCAAGTTCTGAAAGTATATGATATACTTGGTAAAGAGATCGCTACATTAGTTGATGAATACCGAAAGGCAGGAATATATGAAGTAGAATTTGATTTAACTCAATTCTCTCAACCTGAGTTACCAAGTGGAATTTATTTCTACAGATTATCCACAGCAAATTATTCAGAAACAAAATCAATGGTGTTGTTGAAATAAATGTACGGACAGGGCTTGCCCTGTCCGTAATTCTTTTAAGACAAAAATATAATTCGTAGGGTCGGGGCTTGCCCCGCCCGCCATTTGATATTGCCAATATATTATGTGGTAAATAAGAACGGGAAGGGCAAGCCCTTCCCTACAAGAAAATGTAAAAATTAGAGTTCACATAATAAATATCATATAAAAAACTAGAAGATATTGTAGAAATTTTTTGCAAAAAAAAATTGAGGTGTAGCTGTAATCTGAACAACGGGAGAGGCAAGCCTCTCCCCTACAAAAATATTTATATGATTTATGAATGATAAAACAATAATTAATAAGCGGGAAGGGCAAGCCCTTCCCCTACCAAGGATAAAAATGAAACATATAATTATAATTTTTTTGTTGGTAATTGAAATAGCATTCGCTCAGCAAACTCCGTTAGAAAAATCTAACTTTACAAAACTTTCTTCTCACTCAGAACTATCTGAATTCATCAGAGAAGTTGATTTAACTTCTGATTTGGTAAAAGCAGAGGTCTTAACCAAATCACCTGAAGGAAGGGAATTATTTGCTGTCTATTTTTCAAAAGGGAAATTCGGTGAGGATGAATGTAAAATTAAAGTTTTGATTTTCGCACAGCAGCACGGCAATGAGCAGTCAGGCAAAGAAGGTGCGTTACTTTTGATAAAAGAGTTACTTAAACCAGAAAATCAATATCTGTTTGATAAAATAGATTTTGTACTTGTCCCGCAAATGAATCCGGATGGTTCAGAAAAAAATCAGCGGCGCAATGGCAACGGAATGGATTTAAATCGCAATCATTTAATTCTTACAGAGCCGGAAACACAAGCACTTCACAAACTTTTTGATAAGTATCTTTTCGAAGTAACAATGGATGTTCACGAATATTGGCCTTTTGGTGAGGAATGGAAAAAGCTTGGCTTCAGAAGAAACTTTGATATAACCGTTGGTGCAATAACGAACATTAATATCTCCGAGAAAATCAGAAATATATCTTATCAAAAGTACCTTCCTTTTATTTTCAACTTCGTTAATGAAAAAGGTTACACAGCATTTCATTATTTACCTGGTGGTCCGGTTGGAGTTGATTATCTCCGCTACAGTACTTTTGATATAAACGATGGACGACAAAGTTTTGGAATACAAAATACTTTATCGTTTATTCAAGAAGGAATGAACGGAGAAGATTACAACACTGACAGAATTGAAAGACGAGCAAAGAGTCAAATGTTCGGAATGTTAGGGTTGATAAAATTCAGTTATGATAATAAAGATCAGATTAAAAAACTTGTTGCAGATGAAAGAAAGAAATTAATTGAAAATAAAGTTGAAGAAAATGTTGCCATTCAACTCGATCATTTTTCTGATGGAAACAAACTTGAGTTAAAGTTACTTTCTTACTATTCAAACAGCGATACTATCGTAACAGTAGATGATTTTAGATCAATTGTTAAATCAATTTATGAAGTTAAAAGACCTAAAGGTTACTTAGTTCCGAAAAATCTTTCAGAGTTAAAACAGTGGATGGATAATCACAATCTATTTTATACTGATGCAAAGTTAGAAAGCTGCGACAAAGTTGAACAATATTTTATTGATTCTATTGGTACAATTGATTTTGAGCGTGATACAATAGTTAACCCTTTTGTTTCAGTAGATGAAGTTACAGATAAAATTGATTTGTCAGAATATTATTTTCTGCCAGTAAAGCAATTGAAAAATAATATGATTGTAATTGCTCTTGAACCAAAGTCAATGCTTGGATTAGTTACATATAAACAGTTTGAGCATTTACTAAAAAACGGTGAAAAGTTTCCAACTTTAAAGATCGTAAATTAATCTGTGTAAATCTGTTAAACCTGCCTTTGCCGGCAGGAGGGTCAGTTTTATCTGCGTGTTATTGTTTTTAAGAGGAGATTAAAATGAAAATAGAAAAGATTGAACTCCGCCACATAAAAATGGAATTAGTTTCTCCATTCACGACATCAATGGGAACTGAATACGATGAAGAGCATATTATTGTTCGTGTTGATGCTGAAGGAATTACTGGCTGGGGTGAAAGCGTTGCAGAAGGAACTCCGTTTTACTCTTACGAAACAGTTACAACAGCGTGGCACATCTTACAGGACTTTTTAATTCCATCAATTCTTGGCAAAGATATTTCCAGCATTGATGAAGCCATCCAGCTTTACTCAAAAGTGCGCGGACACAGAATGGCAAAAGCCGGATTAGAAGCAGCGTTATGGGATGTGTTTGCTAAATCAAAAAATATTTCTCTTTCAAAAATGATGGGAGGAACAAGAAATAAAATTGATGTCGGAGTAAGCATTGGAATTCAAAAGACTATTCCGGAGCTGATTAAAAAAGTTGAAGATTATCTCGCAGAAGGTTATAAAAGAATAAAAATCAAAATTGCACCGGGCAACGACATTCAATTTGTCCAAGCATTACGGAAAGAATTTCCCGATATCTTACTTCAAGTTGATGCGAACTCTGCTTATGAATTGAAACATATTGATTTGTTTAAGCAGATGGATGCATATAATCTGCTATTGATTGAACAACCTCTCGGTTATGATGATATCTATGAACATTCCAAACTGCAGAAAGAATTAAAAACACCTATTTGTCTTGATGAAAGCATTCACTCGCTTGCTGATACTCGTGCTGCAATTGAATTAGATAGCTGCAGAGTTATAAATATAAAACCCGGACGTGTTGGCGGATTTACAGAATCAAAGCTTATACACGATTACTGCGCAGCTGAAAATATTCCTGTTTGGTTCGGTGGAATGTTAGAAAGTGGAATTGGCAGAGCCGGAAATGTCGCTCTTGCATCACTGCCAAACTTTTCTTTGCCCGGAGATATTTCCGCAAGCAAAAGATATTACAATGAAGATATTGTTGAACCGGAATTTCTTGTTAATAAAGATGGTACAATGGATGTTCCAACAAAACCAGGAATTGGTGTTGAAGTAAATATGAAGATGTTAGAAAAAGTTACAGTTAAGAAAAAAGAATTTAAAATGTAGGGACAGGGCTTGCCCTGTCCGCCTTTCTGTCACGAAATGGTTGTTAACAGCCTTGGTACAATTTATCGGGAAGGGCAAGCCCTTCCCCTACAATAATGCTATTTATCTAATTCTTCGCTGAGATTTGTTACAAGAATTTCAACTTGCTGCTCGCTGCCAAGCAAATCCTGTAAAGTAATTTTGCTGAGTAATCCATCAAGCATTGTCTGAATTGTTTTCCATAAAGAACGAAGTGAACAATCAATTGAGTTTGTACAGATATTTTCTACGCCTGCGTGTAAATCGCAAAAGGAAGATTCATATAGTTTACCACCAAGAGAAGTAAGCACATCACCAACCAAAATTTCATTGGCAGGGCGGGACAGTTTGTATCCACCTGTTTGTCCGCGTGAGCTTTCAACAAAGCCGGCAAGACGTAATACACGCAAGATCTTGCCAACATTAGCTTCAGAAAGTTTTTCCTGTTCACTCAGTTCGGGAATAGTCATTCCTCTCTCAGAATCACTTTTCCCGATTCTAAGTAACAATCTTAAACCATATTCTTCCTGGCTACTAAATTTCATATTTCGTTCTGTCACCCTGAACTTGTTTCATGGTCTTGATTACACTAGAGAGATCCCGAAATAAATTCGGGATGACAAATTATTTTCTCTGAAACAGCGGAATTTTTGATCCACATTGCTTTGCGTATTGAACTTCTGCAAATTGTTCCGGAGTGATTGATGGACCTTTACCAGAACAAAATTGATTAAAAACTTCTTTAAGAGTTTTCGCAATATATTCAGCGGAATAGCCCTCAATATCTAACCTGCGCATGAAATAAATCAATTCTCCATTCTTGAATAAAGCAACGCTTGGTGAAGAAGGAGGATATCCTTTAATATATTGCCTGATTCTGTCAACGGCATCACGTTCTTGTCCGGCAAAACCTGTGTAAAGTTTATCGGGAATAATATCATTTTGCAGAGCAAGAGAAACTCCGGGTCGGGCACTTCCTGCAGCGCAACCGCAAACCGAGTTGATCATTACTAAAACCGTTTTATCATCTTTTACGTTTAGTGCTTTGTCAACATCATCAGCAGTTAATAATTCTTTAAAGCCAACAGCAATTAATTCATCCCGCATTGGTTGCACTGCGTCCTGATCATACATCGGTGGTCGAGAACTAATATTAAACACTTTTTGCTCCTTTTTAATTTTAGTTTCTTTTTGTAATGCTGAATTTTTTTCAGCATCTCTTTTGTTTTTCAAAGATCCCAAAACTAGTTCGGGATTACTGAATTACAAAAATCCTAATTCTAATTTTGCTGCTTCAGACATCATATCTTTATCCCAGGGTGGACTCCAGACTAATTCAATCTTTGCATCTTTTACTCCGGGAATAGCTTTTATTTTGCCTTCAACTTCCGGAGGAAGAGAACCGGCAACCGGACACATCGGTGACGTTAATGTCATTTTTATTTTTACATTGTAATCATCATCAATTGCTATTTCATAAATCAAACCCAACTCAAAAATGTCTACAGGAATTTCAGGATCATAACAGGTTTTGAGCGTTTGAATTATTTTTTCTTCCAGTTCTTGTTTTGTTATTTGTGCCATAATCACTTTGTCATACTGAACTTGTTTCAGTATCTTTTTTATATTTAAAAGATCCCGAAACAAGTTCGGGATGACGGAAATTTATTCCGTTACAACTTTTTCATTTTTATTATGCAGAGCATTTATCATTGTATGCCACGCAAGCGAAGCACACTTAACTCTGGCAGGAAATTCTCTTACACCCGCAAACACTGCAAGTTTACCAAGATCTTCAATATCAGGATTATCACCAAGCTTATCAGTCACAAGCAAATGAAATTTATTAAATATTTTTTCCGCCTCTTCAACTGTTTTTCCTTTTAAAATCGAGGTCATCAATGAAGCAGAAGCTTTTGATATTGCGCATCCCGATCCCTGAAATGAAATGTCAATAATCTTATCTTCATCAAGAATTAAATAGATATCCACATTATCTCCACAGAGAGGATTGAATCCTTCGGCAAAGTTTGTATGCTTATCAATTTTTCTGAAATTCCTTGGACTTTTATTGTGATCCAGAATAACTTGTTGATAAAGTTCTCTTAGTTCCTGATCCATTAGCCAAAAACCTCAAGTATTTTTTTTAATCCGTTAACCAGTATGCTAACCTCTTCTTTTGTGTTGTACAGCCCGAAAGAAGCGCGTGAAGTAGCGGGAACACCAAAACGTTTCATAAGGGGTTGAGTACAGTGGTGTCCTGTTCTGATTGCCACACCTTCAAAATCGAGAAAAGTACCAACATCGTGGGGATGAATATTCTCAAGATGAAAAGAAAGAACCCCGATTTTGTTTTTGGAAGTACCGATTATTCTTAATCCTTTGAGATCAGAAATTGATTCAGTTGCTGTCATTAAAAGCTCATTTTCATGAGCGGCAATATTATCTAGTCCAATTTTTTTAACATATTCAATTGCAGCTCCGAGACCAATTGCTCCGGCAATATCAGGAGTGCCTGCTTCAAACTTGTGTGGAAGTTCGTTGTAAGTTGTTTCTTCAAAAGTTACTTTTGAAATCATATCACCACCACCCATATAAGGAGGCATAGCTTCAAGATGATTTATTTTTCCATAAAGAATTCCAATCCCGGTTGGTCCATAAATTTTATGACCACTGAAGGCGAGGAAATCGCAATCAAGTTCCTGAACATCTATTGGAATATGATTAATAGCCTGTGCCGCATCAATAAGAACAGGGATTCCATTCTGATGTGCAATATCAATTATTGTTTTAACAGGATTTACCGTACCTAAAGAATTAGATGCATAAACGACTGAAATAAATTTTGTGCGGGGGGAGATTAATTTTACAAATTCCTCGGTGATTAACTCTCCCGAATCATTTACGGGAATAACTTTAAGTACAGCATTTTTTTCTTTGCAGAGCATTTGCCAGGGCACAATGTTCGAGTGATGCTCCATATGAGAAATAATTATTTCGTCTCCTTCGTGAACATTTATTTTCCCAAAAGTTGAAGCAACCAGATTTATTGATTCTGTTGTGCCCCGTGTAAAGATAATTTCGTTTTTGCCCAATGCATTTATGAAATTCTTAATAATAATTCTTGCGCTCTCAAATTCTTCAGTTGCTTCCTGGCTTAGAGCATGAACTCCACGATGAATGTTGGCATTAATCTTTTCATAGTAATGATTGATTCTATCTATTACAAACCTGGGCTTTTGTGTTGTGGCTGCGTTATCCAGATAAACAAGAGGCTTTCCGTGAACAAAAGTCTGAAGAATTGGAAAATCTTTCCTGATCTTCTCAACATTGTAAATGCTTTTTTGAATTATTGCCGAGTCGTTTTTCACTGGCATAATACTCTTTCTATTGATTAAATCGCTTTGTTATTATTTCTTCTATGTAATCCCGCAGAGCTTCAATTTTAATCGAGGTTATAACGTCGCTTGCAAAAGCATGAATCAGCATTGCTGTTGCAGCCTCGTCTCCAATTCCTCTGGATTTAAGATAGAACATGGAATTTTCATCCAGCTTTCCGATTGTTGCTCCGTGAGAACATTTAACATCATCCGCAAAAATTTCCAGCTGTGGCTTTGAGTTCATTACTGCATTATCAGACAAAAGTATCGTGTTGTTCTGCTGAAAAGCGTTTGTCTTTTGTGCGTCCTGTCTTACCATCACTTTCCCATTAAATACGCCCTTCGATTTATCCTGTAAGATACCTTTATAATGCTCGTGACTTTTGCAATGGGGCTTTGCGTGATCTATCATTGTATGTGCGTCGAATAATTGTTCACCATTAATCAAGAATAAACCATTAAGCATGCATTCTCCACCCTGGTCATTGAACCTGGTATTAAAATCATTGCGTGAGATCTCTGCACCGTATGAAATCAGGTGTGATGAGAAATTACTGTTTCTTTCCTGATCAACTTCCATTCTTGAGATGTGAAATGAATTTATGCTTTCTTCCTGCAGTTTGATGTGATCGACAATTCCATTTTCACCTGCAACAATTTCGGTTACTGCATTAGTAAAGTAAACGGATGCTTCATCAGAAACGTAATGTTCAATAATCGAAATCCGGGAGTTTTTCCCCGCAATAAAAAGATTTCTCGGCTGAGTGATAATTTTTTCATTACCGGCCCGCGTCAGAAAAATTATATGAACCGGGTCTGCTACATTTATTCCATCCGGTACGTAAATGAAGGCTCCATCAATTGTGTAAGCTGTGCTCAATGCAGTAAAGATATTATTTTTAAAGCCGGCATACTGAGCAAGATGTTTCATAACAATCGGATTATTTTCTTTGATCGCCTCATTAATGCTTCCTATCACTACACCCTTAGGGATGTCAGTAAGCTTTGATAATTCAGAGGAGAACCTGCCGTTGATGAAAACAATCAGGCTATGTTCCATCTTATCAAACAGGAACTTAGATACTGCATCGGGTGAAACATCAGTTTTTTTTGCAGAGCGTGAAAAATTATAATCAAGCAAGGGTGAAATGTTTGTGTATTTCCACTCTTCATCTTTTTGCGTTGGAAGTGGAAGCTTTCTAAACTCTTCAAATGCGGATTTCCTTAAATGATGAAAATGAGAGGATTTTTCTCCGTTCAATGATTTTTCAAATTCGTCAAATTGATTGATAAAAAATTGTTTTAAATCTGTTTTGTTTTCCATTTATTTCTGTAAGATAATTCTGAATAATTTAGGTCATCACAAATAACAAAGAGTATTTCTTTCAAGGGATAATTTTTCTTATACGAGCACCTTTTCTTTGCCGTTCTTTATCCAATCATATCCCTTCTCTTCAAGCTCGAGGGCAAGTTCCTTGCCTCCTGATTTAACAATCTTTCCATTGTAAAGAACGTGAACAAAATCAGGGATAATATAATTGAGCAATCGTTGATAGTGAGTAACTACAACTATTGCATTGTCTTTCGACCTTAGTTTGTTAACTCCATTTGCCACAATTCGCAAGGCATCAATATCAAGTCCGGAATCTGTCTCATCAAGTAAAGCAAGCTTTGGATTTAATACTGCCATCTGGAATATTTCATTACGCTTTTTTTCACCTCCGGAGAAGCCCTCATTAACAGAACGGCTTAAAAATTTCTGGTCAAGTTCAACGAGCTTACTTTTCTCTTTTAGAAGAGAAAGAAAATCCATCGAGTCAAGTTCTTCTTCACCGCGGTACTTACGGATTTCATTCACCGCTGTCTTGAGTAAATTAGTGTTGCTTACACCGGGAATTTCAACCGGATACTGAAATGCAAGAAAGACTCCTTCTCTTGCTCTGTCTTCGGGGGAAAGTTCGAGAAGGTTTTTCCCGTTGTAATAAACCTCTCCTTCGGTTACTTCAAACTCCTCCCGGCCTGCTAATACCTGAGCCAATGTAGACTTTCCTGATCCATTTGGGCCCATGATTGCGTGCACTTCACCGGCATTCACTTTCAGATTGATCCCTTTCAGAATCTCATTCCCATCAATATTTGCATGTAAATTTTTTATTTCAAGTAACATTTTTTTTCCTTATTTATTTTTAAACTATTCAAGCTGCACTTATTTCAGCCTGATATTTTTTCAATTGATCCCGAAACAATTCGGGGTGGCAAAATTATCCAACGCTGCCTTCCAGACTTATACTTAATAGTTTTTGTGCTTCCACTGCAAACTCCATTGGCAATTCTGCAAGAACTTCTTTACAGTAACCATTCACAATAAGGGATACTGCGTCTTCGGTTGATATACCTCTTTGATTTAGATAGAAGATCTGGTCTTCGCCTATTTTTGAAGTAGTTGCTTCGTGCTCAACCTGTGCAGTAGGATTATTAATTTCAAGATAAGGGAAAGTATGGGCACCGCATTTATCACCCAGCAAGAGAGAATCACACTGTGAAAAGTTTCTTGCATTCTCTGCTTTCTTCCCGATTCTGACCAAACCACGATAACTATTATTGCTTTTCCCTGCCGATATTCCCTTTGATACAATAGTGCTTTTTGTATTCTTTCCAATGTGAATCATCTTTGTGCCTGTATCGGCCTGCTGCATATTATTTGTAACTGCAACTGAATAAAACTCCCCGACAGAATTATCTCCTTGCAGAATGCAGCTTGGATATTTCCATGTGATAGCAGAGCCGGTTTCAACCTGTGTCCAGCTGATTTTTGAATTTACTCCGCGGCAGGCTCCTCTCTTTGTAACGAAGTTATAAATTCCACCTTTACCATCTTTATCTCCGGGATACCAGTTTTGCACAGTTGAATATTTTATCTGAGCATTATCAAGAGCTACCAGTTCAACAACAGCAGCGTGTAATTGATTCTCATCTCTGATCGGAGCAGTACATCCTTCAAGATAGCTTACAAATGCACCCTCATCGGCAACGATCAAAGTTCTTTCAAACTGACCAGTGTTTGCCGCATTTATTCTGAAGTAAGTTGATAACTCCATCGGGCTGCGAACACCTTTTGGTATATAAGCGAATGAGCCATCACTGAATACAGCGGAGTTTAATGCTGCAAAATAATTGTCTGTGTATGGGACAACGCTTCCTAAATATTTTTTGACTAATTCAGGATGTTCCTGGATTGCTTCAGAAAATGAGCAGAAGATGATTCCAAGCTCTTTTAGTTTATCTTTAAAGGTTGTTGCAACTGAAACGGAATCAAATACTGCATCTACTGCAACACCGGCAAGAAGTTTTTGTTCTTCTAAAGATATGCCCAGCTTCTTGTAGGTTTCGAGAAGCTCCGAATCAACTTCATCCAGGCTGTTATATTTTGCTTTCTTTTTAGGAGCAGAGTAGTATGAGATATCCTGATAGTCGACCGGGGGATAGGTTACATTGGGCCAATGAGGCTCTTTCATAGTTAACCAGTGCCTGTAAGCTTTTAGCCGCCAGTCAGTCATCCATTCAGGTTCATTTTTTTTAGAAGAAAGCTGCCTGATAATATCCTCGTTCAATCCTTTGGGCAGGCTATCAGTTTCAATCTCTGTAACGAATCCGTATTTGTATTCCTTATTGGCTAACTCTTCAATTTTATTTACTTCAGTAGTGCTCATTATATCTCCAAGAGAATCAGTTTTAATTTTATACTCAAACCTATTGAATCTGTACAAAAAAGTCAAGATTCATGAAAATAAACCACTTACACTAAATTAAAGTTCCTCTGCTGAGTAGTTAATGCTAAATTGTTTTTATCGGTGGTTTAGGTTAATTTTAGTCTGAAATTAACAATAAGGTATAAGCAACTGGAAAATCCAAACTTGAACGAGACTCAAACAAACAATCCGCAAAATCCCGGCCAAAATGAAAAGAAACCCGACGTAATCAGAGAGGGACGGCAGCAAAGATGGTACAACCCCAGAAGAAGAAGATATGCTCATAAGCCTAAAACTACTGTTCAAAAATCAAAAATCACTGCTTTCTCAAAAATTTCTGTTTTAGTTCCGCTGTTTAATGAAGAGGAATCTCTTCAGCCTCTTGCCAATGAAATTAAAAAAGCACTTAAATCATTGGAAATTTCTTATGAAGTTTTATTTGTTGACGACGGAAGCACCGATAATTCATTAAAAATAATAAAAGAAATCTGCAAGCAGGACAAGCGTTTTAGATTTATTAGTTTCAGAAAGAACTACGGAAAATCTGCAGCACTACAGGTTGGTTTTATGAATGTTAGCGGCGAAGCTGTTATTACTATGGATGCAGACTTACAGGACGATCCCAACGAAATTCCTAACTTGCTTCAAAAGCTGGGGGAGGGATTTGACCTCGTTTCCGGCTGGAAAAAAACAAGGCACGATCCTTTTATTAAAAAGTACTCATCGCGTTTTTTCAATTTTATTACAAGATTAATTAGTGGAATTAAAATTCACGATTTTAATTGCGGCTTGAAAGCATACCGAAAACATGTAACTGACAGTATAAAAGTTTACGGTGAACTTCACCGCTACGTACCAGTACTTGCCAGGTGGCAGGGATTCACAGTTTCCGAAATACCTGTAAAACATTATCCCCGCAGATACGGGACAACAAAATTTGGTATTTCAAGATTTTTTAAGGGCTTCATCGATCTGATAACCGTGATTTTTATTACACGGTATATTAAACGGCCTCTTCATCTTTTTGGATTTCTTGGTGCGCTTGCTTTTCTAGTAGGACTTGTTGTTAACGGTTATCTCTCTTATTTATGGATTCTTGGTTATCCTTTAAGCAACAGACCTATGCTCTTTCTAGGCATGCTATTAATAATAGTTGGTGTTCAATTCTTTTCAATTGGTTTGCTTGGAGAAATGTTTGTTCATAACACTATGGATGAAAAGGAATATTCAATTAAAGAAAAAGACTGAACTGCTAAGTAATCCAGGTCTCACTTAACAAATTATGTATTACGATCCCATTAAAAATGTATTTGCATCGGTAATAAAAAAGCTGCCGTTTGTTCGAATATTATTCTACAAAACACTTGATTTAATGTTTCTCAGAAGCTGGTATGTAAGGAGAGAACTTAAAGAACTGAGAAAGAAATTTGCTAATCAAAAGCTGGCGATTTATGATGCAGGTACGGGCTTTGGGCAGTATGCATATTTTATAAGCAAAAAGTTGCAGCCCAATGAAATTCTTGCTGTAGATGTCAAAGAAGACTGGATTAATGATTGCAGACTTTTTTTCGATTCACAAAAAATTGGAAGTGTCCGTTTCAACGTAGAAGATCTGACTTCGATAAATCATAAAAATAAATTTGACCTTGTGGTTTGTGTTGATGTAATGGAACATATTGCTGATGATGTAAAGGTCTTTAAAAATTTTTATGAAGCAATGACTAAAGGAAGTTATCTGCTGATAAACTCTCCTTCAATCTATGGAGGAAGCGATGTTCACGAGGAGGAAGAAGAAAGCTTTATCGGAGAGCATGCAAGAACGGGCTATTCCCGGGAAGATCTTGAATCAAAGCTTCTGCCTTTAGGTTTTAAGACTTACCGCTGTAGGTACACCTATGGTTTTTGGGGCAATAAAGCCTGGAGGCTCGGAATTAAATATCCAATGCTTCTGCTAAACGTTTCAAAATTATTTTTTTTAATTCTGCCTGTTTATTATCTGGTTACTTTCCCGTTTACATTGCTGATGATGTTTATTGATTATACCGGCAATAACAAAATAGGTTCAGGAATTAATTTTATTGCTTATAAAGAATAATAATAAATCTTTTTAAAGAGATTAAGGAGATGAAATGACAAGGACAAAAAAAAATATTAAAACCGAATCAGTACCTCAAAATACTTTCTTATCAAATTTTGATCTGAAAAGTTTTCTTCCCGAAAAATTTCATGTCCTTGCTGCGATCTTAGTGATATTTCTTCTTGTAATACTTTTTCTCAATCCTCTCTTTTTTGGAGGAAAGAGTTTTACATCAGGTGATATTATTGCATTTACAAGTATGAAGCCCTTTGTTGAAAAGGAAAGGGATGGTATATCGCTCTGGAACCCAAGCATTTTCTGCGGAATGCCTTCATATGCTTTGGGAGTAAAATACAATTGGTACAACAGTATCAGTGCAATTTTTTATTTCGTCAGAGATTCTGTTTCCGGTTTGTTCTCGGTTGAATACACAAGGTATGCACTATATCTGATACTGATGGGAATATCCGCATTCTTTCTTATGAAGCATATAACAAAAAACTCTTTGGTGAGTTTGTTCGTTGCTGTCTCAACTGCGTTCAGTACCGGCCTGATTGTTTTTCTTTTTATCGGGCATGTAACTAAACTCAGTTCACTTGCAGTTTACCCCCTTGTATTTCTCATCCTGCTGAAATTTCAGGAAAAAATTAAGCTTTTATATTTCTTGACTCTGGTTGCAGTGCTTCAGATATTGATTGTGGGCTTTCACGTTCAGATAATTTTCTACACACTTTTTGCGGCAGCAATTTACTTTATCTACTACTTTTTTAGATTTCTCAGATTAAAAGAAAAAGAGAAGACAAAAAATTTAATCAGGACAGCATTAGCTTTTGCAGCGGCATTCGTTTTAGCAATTCTTATCAGCGCTCCTAATCTTACACAAGTTTATGAGTACACGCCATTTTCAACAAGAGGTACAAAAGGAATCATCGAAACAAAATCTCCTGAGACAGATAAGAATTCTTCTGCTTTTTATGATTATCACACTAGTTGGTCATTTTCTCCTGGTGAAGTACTGACTTTTTTAGTTCCCTCTTACTATGGATTTGGTGTGTCGACTTATAAAGGTCCGCTGACGAATGATGAGGAAGTCGAAGTAAATACTTATTTCGGTCAAATGCCCTTTGTTGATGTCGCGATGTATATGGGTGTGCTGGTATTCGCACTGGCGCTTTTCGCTGTCTTTACCAGGTGGAAAGATCCTTTCGTTCGGTTTCTGACAATTGTGTCGCTTCTGGCCCTGATAATTTCATTTGGAAAGAACTTTCCGATTCTGTTTGATTTACTTTTTTATTATCTGCCCGGATTTGATAAATTCAGAGTTCCATCAATGATGCTCGTAATAGTGCAGATGAGCATTCCGGTTCTAGCAGGATTGGGCCTGATGCGAATAATCGAAATCAGAAAAGAAAAAAATCATAAGCTTGAAAAGATTCTGAAAAACACTGCGTATGTTTTTACAGGAATGTTTGTTCTATCTCTACTTCTTAATCAACCAATTTCAGATTGGTTTGTGCAAAGAGTTCAGGATTACGCTGCAACAATTCAGACTTCTAATCAGCAGCTTGCACAGCAGCATACGGCTTTGGCGAATTATACTGCAGGAATGTTCTCCGGAGATTTGATGATTGCCTTGGCAATTCTTGCTTCTTCATTCTGGCTTTTTGTTTTATATACCCGGCAAAAAATAAGTGCCGATATACTTGCATTATCAATAATATTTTTATGTCTGTTTGATCTTTTCCGGATTAATTCAAGAGGCGCTAAGTACACCGAGGATATTAATGAGAAGACTCTGTTTGCAACTCCGGATTATATTAACATTATCAAGTCATTAAACGATAGTGAACCTTTCAGAATTTTGAATCTGAAGCAGGACAGATCTTTGGGTTCGATTCAGCAGAATACCAACTTCCATGCACATTTTCTGGTCGAAGATTTTTACGGATACTCGGGAATAAAGCCCAGAGCATATCAGGATATCATGGATGTTGTTGGACCCGTTAACGAAACATTGTGGAGAATGTTGAATGTTAAATATCTGATATTTAACCAGCAAGCACCATTTAAGAATTTCAAACTTCTTTATTCTGCAGAAAATACTTTTGTTTATGAAAATCAGAATGCTCTGCCGAGGTTTTTCTTTGTCGACAGTGTTGAAAAGAAAGATAATCTTGAATATCTGAGAATGGTGGAATCCGGTTCATTCGATCCCAGGCACAAAGCTTTTATTCATGATAAAATGCTTCAGGTTGATAAACCTGATTCAACTGCATCGATTAAACTTCTTTCTTATAAGGATGAAGTGATTGAACTCGAAGCTTCTGCGAGCGGAAATAATTTTATGTTCTTCGGAAATACATTTATGAAAGGATTTGCTGATTATAAAATTTTCAAACCTTCAACAGGCTGGAAAGCATACATTGATGAAAAAGAAACAGAAATTTATAGAACAAATCATGGTTTTATGGGAATAGTTGTTCCTGCCGGAAAGCACAAAGTAACTTTTAGCTTTGCACCTGAAAGTTTTGATTATGCAAAATATATTTCGCTTGTAATCAGCTATTTGACATTGTTTGGCCTTGCCGGATTATTTTTCCTGTCAAAATTTCAGAGGAAAAAATCAGAATAAAAAAGGGTTGAAAAAGAGGGGAATTTTCATGTTTTAAAAGTACAATTAAGCGGGTATTTAGTTTTTTTTTTAGGAGGGGTCTCTTATGAGAATTTTAAGAAAATACAAAATCTACCTTGCTATACTATTTCTAAGCATAGCCTCACCAATCCTTCCTCAAACAATTAATTTTGAAAAACATGTGGCGGCTCAGATACTGATGAAGCCTGGGGATTGAATTAACACCTTATGGAGGATGTATTATTGGTGGCATAACTAAAAGCTATACTTCAGATAATGACTACCTTTTTTATCCGGTTGGAAAAATTTGGAGAAATACTATGGTCGAGGATATTATCCTGCCGTCAGGATGATCGTATTCTAAAAATAAAAACGACTAAGGATAATGGTTTTGACAAATTAGAAAAATTTGAAAATACCGGGCAATTGCTCAGGATTTTTTATTTATAAAATCTGAAAGCTCGATCCTTTGGAAGATTTCTAGCTGTCCACCAACAGTTGCATTCCAGATTTTTCTTCCCGATGCTTCATAAACTGAATTTGCCATGTGATAAGAAACTTCACTTTGAAATAAATCAGGAAGCTGCCACTTCACTCCTCCCGCAAAATAATTCGGATCAAAATGATTGGGATCGGTTTCACCCGAAGTTACAGATTTGTTAGCGGGACCTTTCGTTACAAAATTATGATCACATCCTATCAAAGCAACTTCGTTAAAGCCCATATGATAAGCCAGCTGAAGTGCAACGAAAGTAACTGTAAATCCCTGGTAAATACTGATTGAACAATCACGCGCAAATTTTAATCGTGGAGATGATGTATGAATATAAGTAACATTTTTTCGTGGGGTGACGAATTTCTTTCCTTTTGAATCTATAAATAGCGGAATATCAGTTTCATTGTAGAAATCAGCATTTTGTTCTATCACCAAAAGATTATTTGCAACAATGCACGATGGTCTGAATCGGTTTTTATCAAACATCAGGTTTATTTTATTTAACCCAAACGTAAATACGTTATCCAGCAAACCCAGATCACTTTTAAGCAGACTCGGACCATTACAAAGAATTACTGCTTTCTGGTTTGAGTATTTATCTTTTAATGATCTCAGCTTTTTTCTTGATTTCCATGATTCGGCTGATAAATCCCATTTAAGACGATCAAAAACAAGGTATAATCCCAGTGTGTAAGGATTAACAGTCGCCGTGCTGTTCGCTATTTCTTCATTCATAAAATTTTACTTGTAAAAATATGCAACGGAAATTAAACAGTATAAAACTAAAATTAAAAAGGGAACCAGTGAAACATATCTTTCAAATTCAAGAAAAGGTTTCTCAATAATTTTATAAGAATATTTTGCCGAATACCAGCTATAGAATAAAAGGTAGCCGGCGATAACCCCAACGGGGAAAGCATATACGCCAATAACTGATAATAAAATCAAGCTTGTAACAAGATAAATTAATCCAGACACACCATTTGCAATATGCCAGACAATGTGATTTGTTGTACTGTAAAGCTGCAGGTGCATTGCCCCAAAACGTTCAAGGAAGAATCCTATTCCCATCAGCGCCCACATCGAAGGATTCACAAATTCAGCATTACTTTTAATTAAAATTAAAATCTGATCAATAAACAAACCGACAAGAATGAAAGCAAGAATGTATGAATAATGTGAAAGCATCATTCCGAAACTGGCTGCTTTAATTTGCTCAGCCGATTTTCCCTGAGACCTTAATTTCGCAAGCAGAGGTAATTTGCTGTAAAAAGGTGCCTGAGAAAAAGTTTTAATTGTGTCGATAATTCTGAGTCCCAACAAATATGAAGCAACCTCAGCACTTTTTCCAATCTGAGCGAAGATTAAACCGCTTGCCTGTATTAATCCGAAGTTCATAAATAAACCTACTGCACTTCGCCACGCTCGGGGCCAGATATTATTCAATATTTCTTTATCCAGATTTCTTTTTTCGGCTGAGAACTTAGAAAATCTGTTTTCGTAAACTCTTCTGCATAAAAATCTGTTTCGAATAACACTAATGAGAATCCAGGCTTGGTTTGAAATAACAAGGAAGAGCAATGACCAATTAAACAGAAGCACCACAATATTTGAAATGATCCCTCCAAGTGATGTTAAAGCTTCCCATCTTCTTAGCATTGCAACCTTATTTAATCCGAGCAGATAGTTATTATAAATATTTCCCCTTAGTGAAATTGCAGTTGTGGTTAACACAACCATCCACGCAATCCAACCGTTAGTAATATCAGAGGATAAGTTGATTGGTCTTATTAAAACGTATGAGCCGATAATACCCATAATTACCAGAAATCCAATCGCAAGCCAGTTGTAAATAAAATACATTGTCCCTACAATTTGGCTTATTTTATTCCATCTCGGTTCATTTAACTGATTGGAATCAACCTGCCTGAGATCATCAAGGTTTTCAGAACCCCCAAAGGCGTAGGCAATTATTCTATAAAATGTACTGCCAAAGCCAAGATCAAAAATAAGTTGAAATCCGATTATTGTACTAAAAAGATACCAAAGAGCAATATCAGAAGTACTGAATTTGTTCAGAAGAAGGGGTAAAACTAATAAAAGTCCCAACGTTCTGAAGGACAGGCTTCCCCAGGTAGTTAATGTCGGTGAATTCCACACGAATTGAAGAATTTTTTTCATTATCAGTTCAGACTTCAGTACTGATTTTTATCTATGGCAATCAGATGATTTTCTCCTGATCTGCTATGGTTGGCAATTATCGTGTAGCCAAAATCTTTCAATATTTGTAAAACCTGATCGGAATTATGTCCGAGTTGAATTAAATATTGAGGATGAATCTCGATAAATAAGATCCTTGGTTTCTTTTCTGAAAGGAAGAGTTTCGATCCTCCCTTTAGTACTGAATATTCTGCTCCTTCTACATCAAGTTTTAAAATTGTTGGGGAAGGAATTCCCTGCTCAATAACTGAATCAACAGTTAATTGCTCGACTTCAATATGATTTTGATGTGAAGAATCATTTCTTATAGTTGGAGAATTACCGTTTAATCCGCTTGTGAAAAGAGAAATTTTACCTTTTGATGCTCCAAGTGCTGCCTGGTATGTTTTTGCTTTAGCACTTAATCCGTTTAACTCAAGATTTTCGTTTAACCTTTTAAATATTTTTGGGTCGGGTTCAAAGGAAACAACATATTTGCAGTGGAAAGCAGAAAGAACTGAATTAATTCCTATAGAGGCTCCAATATCCCAAACTATGTCCTCTTCTGTCAGGAAGAACGAAAAAATTTCAAGGAATTTTTGTTCGTTACCGTACTCTGCCGTTCTGAAATATTCAACTGCACTCGAGCAGTGAAATTTCAGATTGTCAAATTGTTTTAGAGTAATAATTTGATTTAAATTAAACCTGGATGCGAGTTGTCTCTTTATTTCATTCTTGAAAGGAGAAAAAAGATTATCCAGTACTTTATTTACCTTCAAATTCATCTTTTAATATTAAAAAATTGTTTTTATCGAAGAACCATTTAACTTTTTAAAGAATTTTTGTTGATTGATATTACGGCTAAGGCAGATAAAGTTTCCCCATCCTTTTTGATCGCTAAGATCACAGGGAAATTTGTAAATGCCTCGCCATTTGCTGCTCTTTCCGTATCTTTCTAAAGGAAAGTACTCGGAAAGAAAAACAGAATAACCTTTTGATAAAAGAAAGTGCCCGATATCTCTGTAACTATGTCCAAGCTTTAGGGTTTTATTATCATCAAATTCGCATATTATAAAATCGGGAGTCATAATATGCCATGGAAATCCTTTTAATGCCATGAAATCATAACCTTCAATATCAATCTTTAAGAAATCTATTCTGTGTACTGAGTTTTTTTCAATAAATCTTGAAAGAGTTGTAACATTAGTCCTTGCAATTTCCTTATGTCCATTTGTAAAAGCCGCTAATGAAGAAATACCTGTTGATTCATTGCTTGCAAAAAAAGGAACATCTTGTTTCTCTGAATCAGAAACAGCCTCGCTGCTAATTTTAACTTTGGGATTTGATTTGTATTTGGATAAAGCATTCTGTTTTTGGGGATTATTATCAGGTTCAAATGCAAAAATATTCCAACCTAAATATGCAAAAGGAGAAAATGACTCGCCATATTGAGCGCCTACGTCGAACATTGTACCTGCAGCTTTTGTTTTATGAATGTAGTTCAGGACTAAAGTTACCTCGTCGAACTTTATTTTATTTCCTATTCTGTCATTTATTTTTTCTATATACCGGAGTGGAAGATAGAGAGGCAATAAGTAAAAAGATAAAAATTCTTTTAGATTCATTTTTATTTCAACATCTCGATTAAATTTTCAATTGCCATTATTCCCTGTCTTTCCACGCTTTCATAAGTTCGGGAAGCGGTGTGGGGTGTGATAATTATGTTTTCATATTTAAGCAAAGGATAATTATCAGGCATTGGCTCTTCTTCAAGAACGTCTGTAAGGTAGCCGCCGATTATTTTATCTTCAATACCTCGTATTAAAGAATTTAAATCTACAAGTCCGCCTCGTGCTGTGTTAACAAT
>JACAFB010000085.1 GCA_013388545.1 Ignavibacteriaceae bacterium | reverse complement strand
GTTCAGAGTTTTTCAAATGGGAATTTGCTACAATAGTTGCAAGTTGGGTAATAAAAATTCAACCTTTTGATCAACCGAATGTAGAATCTGCAAAAGTTGTTGCAAGAAAAATGGTTCAAGAATATAAAGAAACAGGAAAGTTGAGTGAGTTACCAATTTCTTGTGAAGAAAATGGAATAAAAATTACAAGTAATTTTCAATCATCTTCTGTCAGAGATCAAATACAGAATTTCTTATCGCAACTTGAAAAACAAAATCAAGATGGTCCACTTCCCTATGTTGCAATTCAAGCTTATGTTCAAATGAATAAAAATAATGAGGAGCTTTTACAAAAAATAAGAACTGCAATTCAACAGAAATATAAAGTTGCTACGACTTTAGGTTTTGGTCCAAGATTTTTGCATTCAACCGGACAATTACATAAAGGTGATGCCGGGAATGGTTTGTTCATTCAATTCATTTATGATCCAGAAATTGATTTACCAATTCCTGATGAAGCTGCTAATGATAAATCTTCTATTTCATTTGGTGTGCTAATTAAATCTCAAGCACTTGGTGATCGACAAGCACTTCTTGATAATAATAGAAAATTAATCACAATTAATCTTGGCAAAGATATTCAATCATCACTTGAAAAAATTTATAATTGTGTAAGATAAGATTGAATAGAACACTGATCATTCATGATTTACAAAGATTTTTAATTAAACAAATTTTAATTCATCATAATTATCAGTGTTCTATTTTTTTTATTCAATAGGTAACTCGAATGCAAAAGTAGAACCAACACTAAGTTTACTTTCTACCCAAACTTTTCCATTATGCTCTTCAATTATACGTTTCACAATCCATAATCCTAATCCAGAACTTTGTTCAAGACCAGTTGGTTTATTACTAAGAACAGCTCCTTTTTGAAATGACTTTTTCAAATCATCTTCTGATAAACCATAACCATTATCTTTGACCTCAACTACTACCATTCTTTTAGCACCTTCTTTTACATAAGACTTTATTTCAACAATAGTTTCTGGTGGCGCGTATTTAATTGCATTGTTAACTAAATTATCAAGAGCTTCTTCAATCTTTTCAGGATCAATTTTAACTTTTGGTAAATCAATAGAACTTTTGTTATACAATTTTACTTTTTTAGCTTTTGCATATGAAGTGTTTTGATTATAAACACTCTCAATTATTTGCTCAATTGAATATTCAACAAACTTTAATTTTGGTTCGGGTATTGCTTTTGCAATTATTACGCACATTTGCTGAGAGAGTTTTACAATATCGTCACTTGATGCAACTAACGACTCCATTATTTCCTGTTGTTCATTAGCATTGAGTTCATATGAATTTAGTAACTCGATATAACCTTTAATAGCTGATGCAGGGTTTTTAATATCATGAATTGCGATTGCAAACATTTCTTCTTTTTGTGAATGAAGATATTCAAGACGAGCTTTGCTTTCAGCCAATTTTTCTTTTTGTTCAACAAGTTTAACATTTGTTTTTTC
>JACAFB010000067.1 GCA_013388545.1 Ignavibacteriaceae bacterium | reverse complement strand
TTCTTCACTCAGCAATGTTTCAAACCAACCTTCATAATTTGTAGAAATTCTTCCTGAACGACTATGACAGCCAAAGCAATGATTGTTAGTTACATTCAGGCTTAACTGTGGATGAATTTCAGGAAACTCAATTTTACCATCTTTTGGCTTTTGACCTTTGCCTTTTGACTTCAAGTAACTGTTCAATTGCTCAATTGCTTCTTCGCTGTAATTCAAATGACAAGCATTACATCCACCGCCACGGGATAATTCTGTAATTGGACCTAGTTCAGTTTTTTCATTTCCGAAATGACAGGACGCACAAAGATTCCTGTTATGATTATCAGCATTAGATTGTTTCAGATCTTTTACACTAAATAATCCTTCAGGTTTTTCTAATTCATCAAATGCAAAACGATTAACAGAAATTACTCCGCTCATTGTATTCATTATTGAAGTATTAACTCTTTCCGGAATACCAGGATGACAACCGGTTACTCCACAGGTTTTACTTGCATCAGATAAGTTTCCGGGAATTAAAATCATTCCCTTATGTGCGAACTCTTTGTTTGAAGTAAAAGAATTTCCAAGATGGCAGGATTCACATCCGATTTTTTCTGGTGAATGTGCTGTTTTAAAACCACTCATCTCTCCGTGACAATTAATGCAGCCATTAAATTTATTTTTTACCAAAATCTTTTCAGTAATAAAAAGCGAAATGAAATAAACAGCAACAAGTGAAATAGATATCAATAATGTATTTCGGATTGCAGTTTTCATTTGCCATTTAATCCAACTATTTCAACCATTTACCGAAAAGCGTTAGATATATTATTCTGTAAATATCGGTGTTATCTATTTTCCCGTTCATAAAATGTGAATTAAATCCATCTGCTTTTGAAACAACACTACCGAAAACATCCATTTTGGTACTCCACAATACTGCAAACGGGTGTCTGTTTCCAAACTGATCAGGTGCTGAAAGAAACGGGGGTGATGATGTTCCATATATTCCATCAATTGGAGCACCATTGGAATCTTTTTCAGGTAAAGGTAAATCTGTATTCATAACTTCTTCTTCAAAAGAATAAATTTCCATTCCACCTGCTTCACTGTCTGCAGCAGTTAACAAAAGGGTTCCGGGATTTTTTAGAACGAACTCATATGCAATCCCGATTGCATCGTCCGCTCGTTTTATAGCATCGAACAGACCGATTGCATTGTTTTTATTACCAAAGTTATCCGTCCCCTCTTCCTCTATCACAAGAAAGAATTGTTTATTTTTGACAGAAAAAAACCTGAGAGCAAAATCAGTCATTTCCGCTAAAGTAGGCGCAGTGGGTGAATAAGTAGACATGCTGGTTTTCAACAAATCTTCTTCCGGCCTGTCATTGAAAGTATGATTAGCAGCAAATACTCCAAGAATTTTTTCTACATAAGGCGATGTTCTTTTGAGTTCTTCAGAAGTGTAAACAACGGTGTATCCGTTTTCAAGGGCATAGTCGATCAGATTCAGCTTGTCTGTTCTTTTCCCGGAAGAGTGCCTGCCTTGAATTCCAAAAGGTAAAAGCCATTCTTCTCCTCCGGCAAAAATTAAACTCGCACCAGACCGAATAATTTTTCTGGATATTTCTTCATTGTTTGCTCTGCTTTCAGAGCTTGCAAGAAATACACCAGTTCCAGGTTCAACTATGTTTCCTGAATTAATAACGCCAACATTTATGCCCTGCGACATTGCTTCCTGCATAATGCTCATTCTTTTTCCAGAAAGAGAAGTGATTTCTTTGGTGCCATCCATTCCATATGAATCATAAACAACTTTTACTCCGTATGCATGCATAGTTGCTCCAGCATTCGATGAAGTTGAAATAGAATTTTTTGTATGTCCCTGGTAAAGTCCGATGTGTTTTAGCTTATCCCAGTTTATTTCGCCATCGGGACCCTTGGTTAAGATTCTTAACGCATTCCAGCTTGCAAGAGAAGTTCCATCCGGATGAATAAAAATAACATTACCTGTTGAATCAGGTAGTTGTACAGAGGCAAAAGTAATAATACTAAAAAATAAAGTGCTTAATGATAAAAGTATTTTCAACATAATTGTTCCAAAAATTTTTTTAAAGTTAACAAATTTGCTGGTTTCCAAACACCACACTTGTATTAAGTAATAGTTAAAAAAATTCCGGGGGACAATTATTGGATCAACCGATAAAAATATTCTTCAATTAGTAGTTCATTTTTTTCAGACACTTTTTTAATATTGGCAAGCTTTTAGAGAAATTTTTCGAAGCATTGCATCCCTAACGAAAAATTTCAGTTTCTATTAACTAACTGAATTATAGAACATTCCAATAAAGGGATATTAAATGGAAAAACTTGGTACCTTCCCATTCGGTGAGCCTAACAGAAAAGTTGTACAAAAAGACCGGACACCCAAAAAAGCATTTGTCCTTGGCGTTTATGCAAGCGCTGTTCATTGCATCTGGAAAGCCGCCGATCATCACATCCTTGTAAGAGCAATGGCTGTTGCAAGCGAACCTGAATTGTTCTGGACCGGAAATCCTTATGAAGCAAAAGAAATTCTCCGAAGTATTAAAGTACCGGAAGAAGCCGGTTATGTCAGATACCCGGGAAGATTGCTTAACGGTCCGGTTGGAAGATCTCTGGATATAGATATTCTCAGACCACTGAATCTTCCAAGAAAGGAAATCTGGTTATGCTATCTGGTTCCCTACCATCTTTCAAACAAGGGACAACGAAAAGCATTACGCAAATACCAAAGATTCAAACAGCCTTATAACCTGCCTGATGCGGAAATCTATCCGACAAATAAGAAACAGGAGTTTCTGAATGAGGAACGAATTGAAGAGATCATAAAAGAAATTGATGAATCAGCTTCTGAATATATTATAACCCTTGGAGATGAACCGCTTTTACATTTTATCAGGCTTTTCAATCCTGAAATATTAAAACTGAACGGATTTAAAGAATACGGACAACTTCACAATATTAAAATACGTGATAAGGAATACAGGCTCTTACCACTGATTCACCCCAAACAAGCCGGCAAAATCGGTTCTCACACCGAGAGATGGCTAAGCAAACATAACCGATGGGTCAATGAAAAAGCCAAAGAAATATCAAACCTTATCAGAGGAATTAGTCAGTAGATTTTTTAAAAGGGAGCTTATTAATATTTCAATATCAGATTGTCTTAAGGATATCTGTTCTATATTAATCTGATTGATGCTGTATTTTTATTTCGAATGTGAAATTATTAATCCATCCGAATAAATAACAAGGTATTCATCTGAGTTCCTGAAATAGAGTCTTGCCTCAAAGAGATTTTTTGTAACCTGAATAGTTGGTTCGGATATAAATCCAGGTATATTTGCTGGTGACAAACCGAGTTCAGAAAATCGGGATGCATATTTTTTATTCTCAATGAAATATTCCTTTTGTCTGTAATAAATATTTCTCAGGAAATATCTTGCTTCGTCAACAAATGAGTGAATAAAATTACTTTCCTTTGAACCCGCAGACAGATCTGTGAACTGAACCAGGCCCCACATTTCCGGATAATGCATATTAATCAAACCCTGCGGTGACCAGACCCAATTGTTTTCCGGCAGAATTTTACCGGTAACAGGATCTTTTCTTTTTGAGTAATTATTATCAACAACTTCGGTTTCCCACTCTACGCGTGAGAAATTTACTTTCCATTGATCGCCATTAAGCGGAGGGCAGTTTACCCGCGAACACTCTTTTAACACACTCCATGGAATACCAACTTCAATTGTCCATCCGGTATCACGGTCAGTTGTAAGATTTAATGTTCCATAAGTTTTAACTGCGGTTAATAATCCATTGATATCCCAATTGTGAACTGCCGGTCCGCCATCTCTGTAAGGCTTAACGATCAGCAAATCCCAAACTGTATTGAAAGCATTTAATTCAAGCTCATAATAATTATATGTGTCAGCATCAGGATCTATGAAAATTTCAAAATCATTATCGTAAAAAATTATATCGTCGCGGTTTTTAAGAGTTGCCCATAATTGGGGTTCTTCGAGTTCTGCAGCAAAGTAAAAATAATTTGAATCCCAGAGCATCTTAACTCTTGTTTCAAAATATGGGAGTGGTTTCAACAAGCCCTCGATATCCACAAAATTTTTTGTCCAATCGGCGGCAAGCCAATCCTTCTCATCAATTATACCATCAATTTGTATTGGATTGGAAGTTCTGTAACAAATGTATTTTTCAGGGGAATATTCAATCTGAGGAATTGGTACCCGATCCTGTCCGTCAGCAAATTCAACGAATAACAGAAAAGCGATCAGAAAAAAAAATTTCATCTTCATTTAATTATATCATTGATAAGCTGCTGAAATTATTTCGCCGATAGTTGATGTGCACATACAAACACAAGTGTCAGCTGCACCATAATAAATTTTTATCTCGCTTTCCGGTTTAGCAAATCCGGAACTGTCATATTCTTCTACTATTGCTCCGGTTGGAAAAACTACATTGGCAACCTGACCTGTTAGCTCATATAATTCGCGCGGCTCGAGAATGTTGTACTTGCTTCTTGCAATTATTTTCTGAGGATTATTCAGATCACTCAAAAATACCCCTGCCTGATAAATATTACTTGAAGCAAAGTGAGTAGCCACACCGTGGTAAATATTCAACCAACCTGATTTGGTTTTTATAGGCGGCGGTCCGGACCCGATAAATTCATCCCAGTAATGAAATCTTCCTTCAAGCACAGGACCACATTTTCTCCAGTTCACTAAATCAATTGACTCGGAAAGATAAATCGCACTTCCTGTTTTTGGCCCATTTTCAAGACTGAAAAGATTCGGACGTTCATACATCAGATATTTTCCATCTATCCTCTCCGGGAAAAGCACGCCATTTCGTGAATCGTCATTGCTGATTATTCCCATAAATTTATAATCAGAAAAATCTTTTGTTGATGCTAAACCCAATCTGCATCCGAATTCCATATCCATTGCATAAACCAGGTAATAGATATTTCCCAATTTTGTTATTCTCACATCGTAAATGTGAAAGATTTTTTCTTTAACCGATTCAATTCCGTCGAAGTGAATAGGGTTCTGAGAAATATTAAAATGTTCACCGTCTGAACTTTCGGCTTTGAGCAGAAGTGTTTCCCTTCCCCGGTTCTGGACACGGATTATCAGCAGATATTTATCATCAATTTTTACTGCACCGGGATTAAAAACTGAACTGACATCAATCAGATGAGGTAAAACTGAAGGAATATCCTTCCTTGTAATTATTGGATTATTAGCTGATCTAATCAAAAACATTTTACTTTCATTCGATTACAATCTCATCTGCAAACAGCCAGCAATCATACCCGGCCCCTTTGTGCCAGGAGGGACAGATGCCAACATTCTTTGCGAGAACTCTCACGTATCTCGCCTTAAGATTTGTAAAGTCCTTAGAAAACTCCTTTATGTAAGCTCCCTGCTGATCCTGTGGAAAATCGTTTTTTATTTCAGCTGCAAGTTTAAAATCGATGCCATCTTCAGAAAGGAAGTAGCTTACTTTTTCGGGGAAGAAAATCCATACTCCAATATCCTGCAAGTAACCTGACGAAATATGATTGATACTTTGAACAGAGCCCAGATCAATAATAACATCAAGATCTTGTTTTTCATAACCTTGCCATAAACCCGTATTATAACTGGAAGTTCCCCTGATAAAATCAATCAATGCGTTTTGTCCTCCCGCGCTGTAACTTTCACTGAATTGGTTTTTAATTTCAATCGATCGCTTGAAGGGAATTTTTGTAAAATCAGCTTCAACAGGCATCGAATTTAAATAACCTTTCTGAACATTTATTGCTTTAATTTTTCTGGTGTCTGAAATCTCAAAAGGTGTTTTGTATAAATAAGAGTTAACATCAGGTTCCGTTCCGTCGGTGGTAAAATATATTTTACTGTTTTGCTCTTCCGAAATTATTTTTATTAATTGCGGCTCGTAAAAAGACATATGATCGCCGATGATAACAGGCACAGGAGTTAGTTCAACTTCGGGTTTTAATATTTCGGCGAGCCCTTCGTGTATTTTTCCCCAGTTATCAGCAGGCACAGAATTCATTTCAAAGGTTAATTCACCGCCGGCTTTAATCAGCGAATGATCAAGAAAGAGTTTATCAAAATATTTTCCGTTTAAAACTGCTGAACTGATAAATAAATTATTCTCCGAATTATTAATCGTCTTAATTATAAACTTCTTTCCATTTTCCAGATTGATTTTAATTTCATCAAATATCGGAGAGCCAACTGAATATAAAGGAAGGCCAGGAGTAACCGGATAAAATCCCATTGCGCTGAAAACAAACCAGGCAGACAACTGCCCGCAATCATCATTGCCGCAAAGACCATCGGGTTTGGCAGAATACAATTCACTCATTATTTGTCTTACTTTTTGCTGAGTCTTCCAGCCTGATTCTGCATAGTTATAAAGATATGCAACGTGATGGCTTGGTTCGTTTCCGTGGGCATATTGACCGATCATTCCGGAGATATCCGGCTGAAATCTTCCCTTAAGAACCGGAGTAACCGAAAATAATTCGTCAAGTTTTTTAATGAACTCATTTTTCCCATTCATAAGCTGAAGCAAAGAGGGAATATTCTGAGGAACGAAGAAACTATACTGCCAGGCATTTGCTTCAGTGTAATCTCCGCTTACCGAGAAGGGATCGAATTGTTTAATCCAGCTGCCATTTCTTTTTGCTCTCATAAATCCTGTTGAACGATCAAACAGGTTAAGATAAAACTGAGAACGTTTAGAAAATTCATTGTAAACTTTCTCATCGCCAGTCATCCTGGCAAACTCAGAAATACACCAATCTTCAAACGCATATTCAAGAGTTTTTGAAACGGATTCGTGTTCTTTATTTGCCGGTATGAAACCCTGCTTTTTATAATACTGCAATCCAAATTGATCCTGGTTCGCACTTTTTATCATTGCCATCAATACTTTATTTGGTTCAGATTTATAAATTCCTTTTATGAATGCATCAACAATAACCGGGATAGAAGGATAACCTATCATTGTCCAGGTTTCATTTGCGGCAAGTTCCCAGACTGGTAAAAGTCCCGACTGATCATATTTAAGCAGAAGAGTTTTAACCCAGTCTGCCGTTCTTTTCTCATCAATAATCGTGAAAAGTGGATGAAATGCTCTGAATGTATCCCAAAGACTGAATACTGTATAAAACTGAAATCCTTCAGCGGTGTGTATTTTTTTATCGCTGCCGGGATATTTGCCGTCAACATCATTAAAAATGTTGGGAGCTATCATACAGTGATATAAACCTGTATAGAAAATTTTCTTTGCCTCTTCAGATTTCCCTTCAACTTCAATTCTTGATAGTTCAAAGTTCCATTTTTGCCTCGCCTCAAATCTGACCTTCTCAAAATCCCATCCTTCAATTTCGGCTTGAAGATTTCTTCTCGCGCCATCAATACTTACATGAGATATGCCGACTTTTACTAAAACAGTTTCTTTATCTTCAGTTGAATAAGCAACGTATCCTTTAATGTTTCTGCCGGAAGCAATTTTTTCATTTTCTCTCAAACCTTCTGAATCACAGACTCCATGCTTTTGAAATGGTTTGGAGAACTTGGCACTAAAATAAACTGTATGATCGTTCGCCCAGCCGGTAGATCTTCGGTAACCTTCAATTACTGTATCACTTACAAAAATTATTTTGGATTCAACGCATCTATCATGAATTCCATGTTCAAGATCGATTATGATATATGCGCTGTCTGATTCAGGGAAAGAATATCTTTGAAAACCCGCCCGTTCGGTGGAAGTTAATTCTGCTTTAATGTTATAATCTTTTAATAAAACGGAATAGTAACCGGCTTCTGCTATTTCATCTTTATGATCGAAGAATGACCTGTAGCCATCATCAGGATTTTGCTTTGAGCCGGGCTGAAGCTGAAGTTTGCCAGTAATTGGCATAAAAAGTATATCGCCATAATCAGAAGCTCCTGTCCCGCTCAAATGAGTGTGGCTGAAACCCATTATTGAATTATCGGAATAGTGATAGCCCGAGCACCAATCCCAGCCCTCAATATCAGTATCGGGACTCAGTTGAACCATTCCGAACGGAAGCGTAGCTCCAGGGAAAGTATGACCGTGACCTCCGGTTCCAATAATCGGATCAACATAGTCAACTGGTTTGTTCTGAGAAGATGCAGTTGAAATTAGTGCAGACATAATTAACAAAATAAATTTCCTGTGCTTCATCGTTTTGTATCTTCTGAATTTTCTTTAAGAATAAAACCATGATCCTTCTGATCTCTTTCCATGGTGTCAAGTTTGCTGAACATTTCACGAATGTTTTTTATTCCACCTATTAAAAACCATGTTATTACAACTATTGAAACACCAAGATTTATAAAAATATAATATTTCCAGAATTCAAGCCAAGATTCATTGCTGACTTCATTTGACAGATTCAAAATGGTTCCAATGACAAAAACTGCAAACCAGGCAAATGTCCAGATATAACTAATATAATAAACATACTTATCAAAATTAGAAAACCCCTTTCCGATTCCGAGCACTTTAATTCCTTTTAAATGAATGGAACTAACGGTTTGTTTATCAGTTTTAATTTCATACTTCCCCCGGTTAAGAAGTTTATCCATATCAAATTCATTTTTCTTTCCAAGCAAAGATACTACTACATATACGAGCGAAGATGCAGCCATTGCAATTCCCCAAAACATTTGACCGTTTATGAAAAAATCTTTCCATAATTGTTGAATAATAATTCCACCAACAGCAATTACCGAGCCGGTAATCATTGCAGACCAGGCTGCAGCAGTTGTTCCTCTTTTCCAGTATAATCCACCAATTATTACAGCACCCGACCCGCCGGCGAATATCGCTCCTGTAATTGCAAAGAACAGGAAAATATACTCGCTCTGCTGAAACAATAAACTGAAAATGAAAATAAAAACTGCAACTCCGAAAATGGAAATTTTCAATGCTCTTAAATGCTGCTGCTGGGTAAAAGGTTTATTCCTGAAAGGCATAACAACATCCTGAATTAAAATGCTTCCCCAGCTATGAAGATAAGTATCGTGAGTTGCAATAAATGCCGCAACCATAACAGCACAAAATGCACCTACTAATCCCACAGGCAAAATTTCTACAAGCACGAGCGGAACACGAAGCTGACTTTTAATTGCTTCAGAATCGACCGTTGATAAAATAGAATTAACATTATTTGCCTGCACAGAATAAAAAGGATTATGCATAACAACAAATGCAACAACCGGGACGAGAACCAGAAATAATCCCCACTGAGGAATATTCCGCCAGTTACTTAAAACTTCTCCCATTTTTGCTTCATGCGCGCTTTTTGCAGATGAATTATAAGCCTGAGTTCCCTGCCAGGATAGTTTGCCATAAATCAAACCTATCATGCCGATCAGGAAGTACCAGAAATTGAAATCATTTGTCTGACTTGTTTTGAATGGATTTATAAGCGAAGCATTATCAGGTGCTGAATTTACACCGGCAGAAATCGTTTGCCAGTCGAAGTTCAAGAGCAGGAATATTATGATTATTATGAAAACTACATTAACAAAAATTCCCTGTAAAAAGTCCGAAACAATTACTGCAATTTGCCCGCCGGTAAAAACGAAGAAGAGTGCGAAAGCCAGAAGTATGAACATAATAGCAGCAAAGGTCGAGACTTCTATTCCGGCAACGTTCATATAATGCGGAAATCCACAGTAATAAATAAAAAATCTTGCGCTAACAGCCGGAAAAATTCCGAAGTTTATAATTCCTGAAAGAAAGGCAACTAATCCGGCAAATATTCTGAAATTCCTGCTGTATCTTATTTCAAAAAATTGAGCCATAGTTAATGCACGGGTTTCTCTAAAGCGGTAAACAACCCACCCTGAAACAGTAATCCCGAGTATTATAACTGCCGTTGTTAACTCCCACCACCTCAGGTTGAATCCGGCAACGTAATTCATTTCAAACATTCCAACTATTGTAATTGAGCCAAGCGCAGCCATTCCCTGGGAAAGACTTATTACATAGCGGCCGGCGGTTCTTCCGGCTGCAAGAAAATCGGAAACGCTCCGCATATATTTTTTTGTGATTAATACGCTGCCGATCATTAAAGAAGAAATCACAACAACTATCAGCCAGTCAAAGAGAGTTAGATTCAATTTCGTCTCATCTATTAATTAGTGAAATCCATTTTTAGCAGACGGGGATTATCATTGTAGATTTTCAAAATCAATTCGCCAAATAATGTATTTGCCCAAGCAAACCAGGCTCTGCTGAAGTTTTTCGGATCGTTCTTATGAAATGATTCATGCATAAATCCTGTACCGGCGTGAGATTGTTTGAGCATTTTCAAGCAAATAATTATTTCCTGGTCATCATCACTTGTTAATGCCCTCATTATTATTGAAAGAGGCCATATCTTCTGCATTCCTGTGTGTGGTGATCCAACTCCTTCAAAGTTATTACCTTTAAAGAAAAAAGGATTGCTTTCAGATAATATAAATTTTCTGGTGCTGAGATAAATATCATCCTTTTCCATAACGCAGGATAAATATGGAAGCGAAATTAAATTGGGCACATTAGCGTCATCCATCAGCAAAGAACTTCCGAAACCATCAACCTCATAAGCAAATATTTTACCATAATCCGAATTATGAACAGCAAGCTTGATTACTGCTTGTCTTATCTGCTCCGACATTTTTGTGCATCTATCAGCTAATTCCCGGTCATTATAAACCGATAATAATATCTCAGCCATCTGATTTAATGAAACAGCGGCAAAAAGATTTGATGGGATAAGAAAAGAAAAAATACAAGCATCATCTGAAGGTCTGAAAGATGAGTTAATCAAACCACAGGGATTGGAGGGATTACCAAATCCTGCAAGAGGAAGAGTGTCTGTTGCATTTCTTGTTTTTCTCTGGAATGAATAATTAGATGAAAATTTATCGGATTGCTGCTCACCGAATGTCTGCAGGATTAAAGAAGAAGCTTTTTTCCATTTATCATCGAAAACAGAAATATCTTTAGCAGCTTTCCAATATCCATAAGCCAGTCTTAAAGGATAACACAATGAATCTATTTCCCACTTTCTTTCGTGGAGTTCCGGTTTCATTTCGGTGAAGTCATCCTGCCAGCCGGTTCCGCTTGCAGTAAAATTAAATGCGTTTGCATAAGGATCAATAAGAATACAATCCGTTTGACGGTTAATTACACCGGCAATCAACTGTTTAAGTTTTTCATCTTTAGAGCATAAATTCAGATAAGGCCAAACCTGAGCAGATGAATCCCGGAGCCACATTGCTTCAATATCTCCGGTTATCACAAAAGTATCCGGCTTCTGATTAACTACCCTGAAATTAACAGTTGTATCAAGTGTATTAGGAAAACAATTTTCAAATAGCCATGCAAGCTCTTTATCATAAATTTGTGATTTTACCTGAGCAATTGTTTCTTCAACCGCTTCGCTTATGAATTTTCTATCTTCCGGCTTAGGTCTCAGGGATGGAAATTCATTTTCGGATGCTGAACTTATTTTATATGCCATAGCTTCCTTTCCTAAAACTGATGATGCTAAAATCAAACCGGTTGATTTTATAAATTTTCTTCTGCTTATCATAATTTATTTTTATTTAATTCGTTAACTGCAAATGCATATGCTCCGACAGCAATTGCTTTTGAAGTACCGAGTTTAGAAAGTCCAATTGCTGATTTTTTTTCTTTATAGTATAAAATTGTACTGCCTGATTTATTCAAATTAATTTCTGAAGGATTAAACGACAGGAACTCATTTCTTTTTTTCTCATCTTCCCAGTTATAAACTTTAATATCCAATCGATTTATCTCATCACCTGTATTTAACAAATATTTTCCAGTCATCTCTTTAATAAGAGAATTAATAAACAGTGAATAAGCGCCTGATATTCCTCCACCTACTACTATCAATCCGTCAACCAAAGTAATAGCCTGTGCGATTGCATCGCCAGCGGCTTCACCAAATTTATTAAATGCATCAATTGCAGCTTCCCGGTCGCCGGGAAATTCACCCAAAGCAATTTGATAAATCTGTTCCGGTTCAGGAGCAATTTCATGGTTGTAGGAACAGTTATCCAAATAAAGTTTTTTTAACCCTCTTATACTTACAGTCTCTTCTACATTTTGTGAAGAATTTATTTTGTTTCGCATAAGCCAGATTTCAGCGCCATTTGAATTATCGCCAACAAGTAATTCGTTGCTTATCACAATTCCGGCGCCCAAACCCGTTCCTAAAGTAATCCCAAGAAGATTTTTATATCTTCTGGCAAACTTATTTTTAGAAAGTGCATTATTAACCAGCAGAAGAAAACCAGCAATTGCTTCACCGTAAGCGAAAAGGTTGCCATCGTTATTAATAAAAACCGGAATGTTAAACTTATCTTCAATGATTGGGCCGAGTGGAACCCCGCCCTTAAATGCTGGAAGGTTTCCTAAATCACCAATTATTCCTGAAGGATAATCTGCCGGACCGGGGAAAGCAAAACTGATTGCAGAGGGTTTTGGAGAAACGAGAGATTTTACTTTGGTAAAGCCGTTGATAATTGATGAAAGGCATTTATCAAGGTCATCGGCATAAGCAGGTTGAGATATTGGAGCAACTATTTCTTTCAGTCCTCTCATAGCCGAAAAAACAAAATTTGTTCCGCCGGCATCTAAAGTTAAAATAATTCTTTCGTCTTGTTGATAATTCATTTTACAGACTTTATCTCAAAGTATATTTCGTAAAAAAGGACAGAAATAAATATTTCCCCTTTTTTATTACTTCCAATTCTATTTAATCCCCTCGCCAAATTTAATGGAATTCCTTAAAAACTGATTAAAAATAAATCAAACTGAATTTCCTGAGACTTAAAAAGATAATCCGCATAAAATGAACTTATTTACCTTAAAGAAGGTTATACAGTTAACTTCTTAAAAAATCAATAAAGGATAAAACATGAGAGATAGTCAGTTTTCAGTACACAGATCAGATGAAATAAATGATGATCATATTCTTACTTCAATAGAAACCCCGATCAGACCAGACGCTTTTCAGCTTGATGATGAATTAAAGATAGAACTGATTGAAAGAAACTTTAAAGAAATTATGCACATACTTGGATTAGATCTGACAGATGATAGTTTGAAAGATACTCCGAGAAGAGTAGCTAAAATGTATGTTCAGGAAATATTCAAGGGATTAAATCCTGAAAATAAACCAAAGCCTACTCTGTTCACAAATAAGTACAATTTTAACCAAATGCTTGTAGAAAGAGATATCTCGGTTTATTCTTATTGCGAACATCATTTTGTGCCGATTATCGGCAAGGCACATGTTGCTTATTTCTCGAACGGAAATGTTATTGGTCTTTCAAAAATCAATAGAATTGTCCAATACTTTTCAAAGAGACCGCAGGTTCAGGAAAGACTTACCGTACAAATTGCAAGTGAATTAAAGGAAGTTCTGAAAACTGATGACGTTGCTGTTGTAATTGATGCAGACCATCTTTGTGTAGCTTCGCGCGGGGTTAACGACGTGAACAGTTCAACTGTTACATCGAGCTATCACGGCAAATTCTTAAACAGCGATGTTAAAGATGAATTTTTGAAGCACGTTTATTCAGGGAGAAAATCCTGATCTAAGTTAACAAACAGAAAATTAATAACTTAAAAAGGCTCAGCTTAATTACTGAGCCTTTTTCTTTTTTGTTGATTTCCTTTTTGGTTTTTCTTCCGCTTCGTCTTTTTTCTTCTTTGAAGTTTTAGTACCAGAAATTCCTTTTTCCCCGATAAGCTTAAGGCAATCTTCGTAAGTCATTGAATTAATATCTGTGTCTTTAGGAATCCTGATATTTTTTTTACCTGCTTTCAGATACGGGCCCCATCTTCCATTTAATATCTGAATTTCTGAATTCTCTTCGAATGTGCGAATGAATTTTTCTGCATCAGCAAGCCGCTTGGCTTTAATAACTTCAATTGATTCAACTTCAGAAATTGAATGGGGATCGTACTCTTTTTTTAATGCATAAAATTTTCCATCGTGTCTCAAATAAGGTCCGAATCTTCCAATAGCAGCAACAATTTCTTTTTCCTCAAATGATCCAACAACTCTCGGAAGTTTAAATAATTCCAGTGCTTCTTCTAAAGTAATCAACTCAAGTTTTTGATCCCTTCGCAAACCTGCATATTCGGGTTTTGCTTCAGGATTGTTTGGATCAGTTAATTGTGCAACAGGTCCGAATCTTGCCATTCGCACAGAGACAGTTTTGTTTGTTTTGGGATCAACTCCAAGAATTCGTTCGCCCGAAACTCTTTCACTCTGTTCAATTGTTTGATTTACCTTTTTATGAAAAGGATGGTAAAATTCATCCAGCATTTCATGATAGACCATTTTCCCTTCAGCAATTTCATCAAGCTCATCTTCGATGTGTGCAGTAAACTGATAGTCCATTATCTGCGGAAAGTGCTGATTGAGAAAATCAGTAACAATCATCGCAATATCGGCCGGAAAGAGTTTCCCTTTATCAGCACCGGTTATTTCAGTTTTAACTTCTCGGCTGATCTCCTGCTTATTATTCAAAGTTAAAATTCTGTAAGGACGCTCTGTCCCCATCTTCTCATCTTTATGAACATAGCCGCGTTTTTGGATTGTGCTAATCGTCGGTGCATAAGTTGAAGGCCTGCCGATTCCAAGCTCTTCAAGTTTTTTAACCAGGCTTGCTTCGGTGTACCTTGCCGGAGGCCGGGTATATCTTTCTATGGCAGAAACCTCTTTCATCTCAAGCTGTTGACCTGCATTCAATGGAGGCAAAACTGCTTTATCTCCATTTTCAGAATTTTCCTCATCGGAATCTTCAAAATAAACTTTCAGGAAACCATCAAACTTAATTACTTCGCCTTTAGCCGTAAGAACCTCGTCCGTACCCGTGATTTTAATTTTTACAGTTGTTCTTTCAATATCGGCTTCACTCATTTGAGAAGCAATTGCACGCTTCCAGATAAGCTCATATAAAGCCTGCTCTTCTTTTGTTCCGGTTATTTTCTTGCGTGTAAAATCTGTAGGTCGAATTGCCTCGTGAGCTTCCTGTGCTGATTTGGATTTGGTCTTGAACTGCCTGCGCTGCAAATATTCATCTCCAAAATCCTGCCGGATAACCTGCTCGGCAGCATCGAGAGCAAAATCAGAAAGATTGACTGAATCAGTTCTCATATATGTTATTTTTCCGGCTTCATATAATTTTTGAGCAAGTATCATTGTGCGCGAAACTGAATACCGGAGTTTTATTGATGCTTCCTGCTGTAATGTTGAGGTTGTAAAAGGTGCCGCCGGTGATCGCTTCACAGGTTTCTTTTCGATATTTTCAACAATGAATTCAGCACCTGTACATTTCTTCAGAAATTCTTCTGCCTCATTTTCATTACCTAAAAATCGAGCCAGCTCTGCTCTCAGATTGGTCTTATTTCCTTTTTCATCTGCAACTAAAAAATTTGCAATAATTTTGAAGCGAGACTCGGGAACAAAAGAATCTATTTCGCGCTCACGTTCAACGATTAGTTTAACTGCAACTGATTGAACACGTCCGGCTGATAATTTAGATTTAACCTTCCGCCACAAAATACCCGATACTTCAAATCCAACCAGCCTGTCAAGTATTCTTCTTGCCTGCTGTGCATCTACGAGATGGTAATCAATTTTACGCGGATTTTTTATTGCATTCAGAATTGCTGTTTTTGTGATTTCATCAAACACAATTCTTCTTACTTTCTGATCGTCAAGTTCAAGAACCTCTTTCAAATGCCATGAAATTGCTTCGCCTTCACGATCCTCGTCGGTTGCCAGCCAGACAGTTTTGGCTTTATCCGAGAGTTTCTTTAATTCTTTAACAACTGACTTTTTATCTTCAGGTATTTTATAGATAGGCTTAAAGTTCCGTTCAATGTCAACTCCCTTTTTTCTTTTATCCAAATCTCTGACGTGCCCATAACTTGAAGCGACAAGGAAATCTTCCCCAAGAAAATCTTCTATTGTTCTGGCTTTTGCCGGTGATTCAACTATAACTAGATTTTTTGCCATAGGTATTTTAATAATCTTAATAATTCAAAAAAACGAGTGCAAATAAAAGGATAAAATCCTGAAAATTCAAAGGTCATAAATATTTCAGGGGGTTACTTTTCATCAGAAAAGTTTTCTTTTATTTAAAATTTCAAGAAAAGCCGATTTTAAATATTTATTGAAAGTGGCATAATATTTTATCATTTACTTTGACTTTTGCAGAATTATTTGTTTTTCTAACCAATAATTGAAAGTCTGAATCGATTAACTGTTTCATTTTAGTAGAGCATTCTCAATAAAGTGCAAAAAGGTATGAAATACATATTAAACTCCGGAATTTATTCTTTGTTAATGGCAGCATTTCTGGCATTAACTGTCTATCCGCAAAACTTTGGTGAAATTACAGTTAAAACCTGGCCCGACGACCGCAAAGCCGCTTTCTCATTTACATTTGATGATGGACTTTTATCTCAATCAACTAATGCAAAACAGATTCTGGAACAATTTGGATTCAGAGGTTCATTTTATTTTGTTACAAGCACTCTCACCGAGCAGCTTCCCGGAGTGTGGCGATATGGATCGTGGAATGAATTTACTCAAATGGCAGCTAATGGTCACGAGGTTGGTTCACATACAGTTACACATTTAAATCTGACTAATATTCCTGCCGGCGATACACTTACAGAAGGAACAATTTTATACGAACTTTACCGGTCTGCAAAGAAAATTCAGGAAAAAATTCCATTCGAAAAAGCATTTTCTATCGCATACCCTTTTACTGCTCATAATCAGCTTGTCGATTCGTTAAGTGCAAAGTTTTATCTTTCTGGAAGGGGCGGTGGAAATAACTTCAACAACTCTTCATTGACTGGATTAGATTACTTCAAACTGAAATGCAAGGAAAATTATTTTAACCTTCCCCGTAATTCCCCCGAAGATGATCTTGATGAATTGAACGACTTTATAGCTTATACTCAATCTGCAATTGATCAGGGTAAATGGGCAATGCTTTTAGCTCACGAGGTGGTTCCTTTTTCTGAAATTGGAGGAATAATTAACAGCACCTGGTATCCAATGTCAAATGAATGGTTAACTGCTCTTTGCCAATGGCTTTACTCTAAATCTTCTGCGAATGAAATTTGGGTTGAGACCACTGCAAATGTAACAAAGTATATCAGGCAGCGTGAAAGTTTCCTATATCAGTTGATTGCTCAAAATGACAGCACAATTAAATTTATTCCGGCTGATACACTTGATAATCTTATCTACAATCTTTCATTAACTGTAGATGTTCTTGTTCCATCAGATTGGGAAGAAGTGATTTTTCAGCAAGGATCAGTACTACAAACATTAAATACATTAACAATTGGTCAGAATACCTTCGCAAGAATTAACATAATTCCGGATGGCGGAGAAGTTACACTTTTAAAGAAAACAACAGCCAATTCGTTTGCTGTTACAGGAAATGTTCTTTATCATAATTCACAAAATACGCCGGTTGAAAATGTTCTTTTGGTTTTAAGCCGCCAAGACGGAGTGCAGTTCTTTGCAGAATCCGATGAAAATGGTTCTTTCACTTTCCCTTCAATTCTATCAGGGACTTATAACCTTTCAATATCAAAAAACGAGAATTGGGGCGGAGTAAATTCGACTGATGCCCTTTTCATTATGAAAGGATATTCAAGCCAGTTAACACTCGATTCACTGCAAACTGCAGCTGCGGATGTAAACAACGACGGATTCTTAACTTTTTCAGATGCAGAAATGGTTATGAAAAGATTTTCCCGTTTAATAAATTCATTCGCCGGACCAGACTGGATATTTTCATTAAACAATTCTCAGATAATAGTTAGCAGTTCCAATATTAATCTTAATGTTGAAGCATTAACCAGCGGCGACGTGAACAAATCTTACATTCCTCAGTAATTTGGTTTACAGCCTTTTACATTCCGGATTTTTCTAAAAATGGCAGCCTTATGGCAAGAAGGGGTTTGTTTTCATTTACAAACGTAAAAAACAAAGCAATTATTAGCTGAAACGCCAGCAAGATAAATGAATAAATCACGTTTTCAGTTGTCGCTGTAATCAAAATAATAAATCTGATCAGTAGACTGAACTCATAAGAGGCAAGCACTAACAAATATACTTTAATAACTCCTTCACTGCTGAATGTTTCAGCAATCCTTCTAACAATTACAAGTAAAATAAGGAAATGAATCAACGCAAGAGAACCAATATTCTGCGAAAAGAATAATAATGCAGAGAAAATAATTACAAGTATAGTATTTACAATCCAGTTTTTTCTTAAGTCAGAAATACTGAAAAGAGAGAAGTATAAAATGATTGAAAATAAACCGTAGCTTATATGCCAGTTTACTTTAAGGTGGAATAAAAGTACCGATAAAGGATCTGTTAATGCAAGTACAAGAAAGAATTTGAAATAATTACCGCCATATTGTCTGAATATTGGCAGAAACCATATAATAGTGGAAAGATCACCGAGAAAATTTGCAAGCTCCATAGACTATAAACAATCCGGTGGACAAAAATGCCCGAATTGAAGCGTAAAGCCTCCTTTAGTTATTGTTAAATGACTTTCTCTTCTCTCGATGTAAATTGACGATTCGTTACTCTTTGAGATAAGTTCATTGATAACTTCGAGTGAGTAAACAGTTAATACTTCATTCTGTTCAAGTTCAAAGCTTTCCGGGTAAATGAATTTTCTTCCTTCGGCTGCAATAACAGGACTGTCGTTGTAAAAGCCAATCATAAAAAACTTTTCACATTTGCTTAATAATTCTCTGAGCTCTTCAAGAGTGAATGATTTTGAGCTAAGAACCTCGCCGAATAATTCATCGGCTTGCTCTTTGGTAATAATTGAACCGGCCATAACTTCTCCTCCTGTGAACTATTTGATAAAATTACATCTTCATTCAAGTAAAACTTTCAATAACCTAAAGTAGATGAAAACCGAATATCCGTCTATGATTTTTTATGTTCGATAGCAAATTCTCTTCCCGCCTTAAGAGCATCAATATTTAATTGAACAACTTTTTCGCCTTTTTTCCCGAATATTTTTTTAATGCCTGATTCAAGAAATCCATAGGGAAGATCCAGAAAAGGGGAAGCGGCACCAAGCATCACCATATTTGATGATCTCGGCGACTTCACTTGTCGTGCAATTTCGTCTGCATTTATAGCAATGTGATGCGGCAGTTTTTCAATTTCACCTAAAATCTCTTTCAAATCCGGATAATCAGGGATATTAATAAACGGAGTTGTGTTTGTAACCAGCCAACCATTTTCAGAAAGCCAGGGTAAATATCTTAATGATTCCATAGGCTCGACTGAGATAATTAAATCAGCTTTCCCTAGAGGAATAAGATCGCTTGAAATTTCTTCTTGCGAAATTCTCAAGTGTGACTGAACAGCACCGCCGCGCTGACTCATTCCGTGAACTTCTGATTGTTTTATAAATAAATTATTTTCAAGTGCAGCCATTGAAATGGTTGCAGCAATTGAAACTATTCCCTGTCCTCCAACACCTGATAAGATTATATCTGATTTCACGACTGAACCTCAACATTTTTTACCTTGATCTCTTTTTTTGTCTTAGTTGCAGTTTGAATGCATTCTCTTCTTGGTATAATTACCGAAACGCCTTCATAATTTAGTTCTTCCCGTAAAACTTTTACCATTTCATCGTGATATTTAGGAAGCGGGGTTAATACCCTAACATGTTCAGGTTTAACACCGAGACCAATACATATTTCCTCTAATCTTCCGGTTGCATGAGATGCTTGTCCGCCAGTCATAGCTGTAGTGGAATTGTCTGAAATGATAACTGTAACCGGAGTGTTTTCATAAACGCAGTCAAGCAAAGCCGTCATTCCACTATGCGTAAATGTTGAGTCTCCAATAACTGCCACAGAAGGACGAATACCAGCATCTGCGGCACCTTTTGCCATTGTGATCGAAGCACCCATATCAACACAGGAGTTGATTGCATTCCAGGGTGGAAGAGCTCCCAAAGTGTAGCAGCCAATATCCGAAAAAACTTTTTGCTTCCCGAATTCTAACATCGTTTCATTAAGTGCATTATAAATATCTCTGTGGCTGCATCCTGAACAAAGTTCGGGAGGCCGGTTTTTTACAATCTCAGGTACTGAATGATATATTTTTACTTCTTTGCCAAGTGCTCTGGCAACAATATCAGGATTCAATTCACCGTCGCGGGGAATTATTCCATTTAATCTTCCAATAATTTTCGAATTTATTTCAAGAAAACCTCTTAACTGCTCTTCAACGAAAGGATAGCCGTCTTCCAGAACAAGAATTCTTTCGCACTCATTAACTATTTTTTCAATCTTGGAATATGGAATCGGATATTGGGCAATTTGTAAAACGGGATGAGGACAATTTCTCCCGGGAAAATTTTCGAGCAAATAATTATGTGCAATACCACAGGCAATTATCCCGAGTGATTTATCTCTTCCCGGATAGTAAGTGTTGTAATCTGAATTTTCAGATGCCTGTTCTAGTAAAGATTGAATAGCAAGCAGTCCCTTATATCGCTTTCTTGCATTGGAAGGCAGCAAAACAAACTGGATAGGATCTTCGGGATAAGAAATTTTATTTTCACTTTTAAGCGGTTGCCTTTCAATTCCTGCGCGTGAATGGGAAAGACGGGTTGTGATTCTAAGAAGAACAGGGACTTTATATTTTTCGGATAAATCAAAACCTTCATAAGCTAAATCATAAGCTTCCTGCTGATTGGAAGGTTCAAGTATTGGAATCATAGCAAACTTTCCAAAGAAACGTGAGTCCTGTTCATTCTGCGATGAATGCATCGAGGGATCGTCAGCAACCGTAACAATCAACCCGCCGTTAACACCAGTTATAGCAGAATTTATAAATGCATCAGCAGCGACATTTAATCCAACATGTTTCATACATACCATGGCACGTTTACCGGCATAGCTCATTCCAAGAGCTGCTTCCATTGCCGTCTTTTCATTAGCTGACCACTGCCTGTGAATATTTCTTTCAATAGCTGTTTTATTATTCTGAACGTATTCAGTTATTTCAGTGGAAGGTGTTCCGGGGTATGCATAAATACCAGACATCCCCCCATCAATAGCTCCCTGAGCAATAGCTTCGGCACCAAGGAGAAGCAGCTTTTCCATAAGTTCTCCAAATGATTAAAAATTCTCACAACAAAATTAAGCAATCATTTTGTTGGACACCAAATAAAACTCCTCTCCCCGGGATGATAGAATTATTTACAATTGCTATTTAAAGCTATATCTCCTGCAAAAAAATTTTGAAAGTTAATAAAGAACCAAAAGGTAATTTTAAGGGGAATTATTCTGAAGCTTACGAATGAAATCTTTAAGCCGGGTATTTTCAGGATCTTTTTCGCTTAACTCCTGAAAAAGTCTTTTAGCTTTGTCAACCTGCCGGGTTTCGGTGTAAAGCATCAGAAGGTTTATTTGCGGATCAATATAATCAGGGAAAAATCTTTTAAGGTTTTCAAATGCTTCTATTGATTGCCACTTTTTGCCGGTAAACTGAAAAAGCGAAGCTGAGTTATGCATTGCCAATGGATTGTAAGGAGATAATAAAAGTGCATCCAGGTTATTTTGAAGTGCTTCATCAAAATTGTTTAAAGAGTAATTAGCAATTCCCCGGTAATAGTCAACAGGTTGTTTAGTGGCATCAAGCTGGTAGAGAGTTCTGTTAACCTTTTCAAGAGAAGACTTCATCGCTTTAAAGTCTTTTCGGGATTCTGCAATCATTGCATCAACATAATTTAACTCAGAACTAATTTTAATCCACGATAAAACAGCCCCTCCGGCGATAAAGAATAAAAGAATCAACCTTAAAATCGGCAGTGATAATTTTACGGTGTTTTTATTGGTTTCAGATTTTCTGATAATGGAAATACCCGCCGCAAAGGCAAGATAGAAATATGATGAATATTTGCTTGCAGGGAAGGAGATGAGAGAAAACAAAATAACTATCAGAGCCGATAGAAAAATATAAAAGTAGTTTTCATTACCATTTTTTAAAAGGAAGAGATTCCGCAATACAAAAAAAATTATAAGTGCAAAAACCACCGCTGATGCAATTCCATTTTCAGAAAATATCTCAAGAAAGTCATTATGAGCATGAATATGATGTATCCTGTTTATTGTCTGATCGTTAAATTCACTGCCAAAGTACTTTCCATAAGTTCCGCTCCATCTTTGTGTTCCAAATCCTGTAATTGGTTTTTCAAGAATCATTTTGATGGAAGCATTCCAGAAAGTTAATCTGAGTTTATTACTTCTAAATTCGGTATCGGTCAGAGTAGCGGCGGTTGTTTGGAAATCTTTGCGCTCTATTATCTGAGACGGAATCAGTGAAATAAAAAAGCTGATCAGAATTATTAAAACTATTGCAGAGACTTTCTGAAATTTATTTTTTAATTTCTTTCGGGAGAAAACGAATACAGCATAAATAATTAAACCAACAAACAAAAAAATAAACGCCGCTCTGCTTCGGGTAAAAAGCAAAAATGAAATATTGATTATCGCTGCTAAAAATAACAAAGGATGATATTTCTTGTCGACAAGGTTTTTTGCAATAATAAAATAAGGAAGCACAGGCAAAAGATATTCTGCAGCAAAACCCCGGTGACCTAAAGTTGACCCGGGTAAAATAATCGCCGGAAGCGGAACAATTTGAATATCAAAAATCTGCAGAAGTCCGATTAAGCTGAAAGCCGTAGCAATAATAACAGAAAAAAAAGCTGCCATTCTGAAAAAATCATTTTCCTCAATCAGCGAGTAAACAAAAATTGTCAATAATACTAAGGAAATCTGTGGCAAGAGATTGCTCAGAGACAATAGCAGACTTCCTGATGATTCGTTAAAGAAAGAGGTGAAGAAAGTTAACGGATAAATCATCATCAGAACTAATGTCAGCCGTTCTACGATTAAATTATTCTTCTCAATCTTTAAAAAGTAAGATGATGCCAGAATCAAAAATGCAAAGATGAAAAAAAGCAATTTTTGAATATTATCCATTTCAAGAAGAGATAAAGAATAAGCAACCGGGGTAAGGAAAATTAATCCCGAAATCAGGATAAAGTATAAAGGTATTTTTTGTTTTTCCTTCTTCATAAAATCTGAATAAAGTTAATTAAAGTTACCGACGCTTACAACAAGGAAAATATTTTTAATAAAAACCAATTTCACTGAACCCGGAATGGTTTAAAACAATAATTGATAAAAATCCATTTGCAGATTATCTTTAAAACAAAAAAGAAGAACTCTTATGGAAGTTATTGCAGCAATTCATTCAAGAAGAAGCATAAGGAAGTACACAGAAAAAAAAGTGAGTGCAGAGCAGGTTGAAATGCTCATCAACGCAGCAATGAGCGCACCTTCAGCAATGAATTATCAGCCGTGGCATTTTATTGTTTTCAATGAAGATAAAAGTCTGAATGAAATTGCGGCGACAATTCCTCATGCTGAAATGGTGAAATCTGCACCGCTTGCAATTTTGATTTGCGGAGATACAAAGCTTGATTCAACAATCGAGTATATTGTTCAGGACTGTTCAGCTGCAATTCAGAATATGCTGCTCGCTGCTCATTCTTTGGGATTGGGTGCATGCTGGATAGCGGTTTATCCCATCAAAGATATTATGGAAAATGTAAGAAACTACCTCAGACTGCCTGACAATATTATTCCTGTTTCCCTGATTTCAATTGGTTACCCTGCCGAAGAACTGCCGGTTGAAAATCGTTTTAATCCTGAAAGAATCAGATTTAACAGATGGTAATCATACAACAGAAATTAACTACCGCCTATTTGCGGTTTGTTAATTGGGCAGGGGATTTCCTTTTGTTTTAACAGAATTATTTTTATTATTATTTAAGATTAAAAAAGATCAAATCATTTCCCCAAATTATTTTATCCGGTTGAAAGAAGAGAAAAAAATACAACTGAGTGCTGTTCATAAAAGTATTATTAAAGCACTGTTATATTATGATATATTTAACTATCCTTTAACTAAGGAAGAGATATTTTATAATTCATGTGTTAATACATTATCGCGCGAAGAATTCTACAAACAGATTGATTTCCTGAATGAGAACGGACTGGTGCATTTCAATGACCCCTTTTACCAGATTGAAAAAAACCCTGATTTGATTGCACGCAGAAAAAAAGGCAATCAGCTTGCCAGGGAAAAATTAAAAACAGCGATCCGTGTTTCGAACTTCATAGGGTATTTCCCTTTTATCAGGGCGGTATATCTTTCAGGTTCAATTTCAAAAGGTTTTATGGAAGAAAAATCCGATATTGACTATTTTGTAATTACTGAGCCAAACCGGCTATGGGTTGCCAGATTCCTTCTTGTTTTTTTCAGAAGAGTTTTTCTTTTCAATTCACATAAGAATTTTTGTATAAACTATTTTATCGACAGTAAAAGTCTGGAGATAGAAGAAAAAAATATTTATACTGCCACAGAGCTTGCTACTTTAATACCTGTTTATGACATTAACCTTTACCAGAAATTCAATGATTCAAATAACTGGGTTTATTCTTTTTTACCAAACATTCAATTGGCACATTTACAAAAAAATAATTCAAACCACTTCCTTAAAAAAATATTTGAGTTTGTTTTGAACAATCGAATTGGTGATGAGCTTGATGACTTCTTCCTTTCGCTTTTCCGCAGATATGACCAGAAGAAATTTAAAGGCTATCAGGACCAGGATTTTGAAATAGCATTTAAAAGCAGAAAAAACGTCTCAAAACATCATCCGAACTTTTTTCAAAGAAGAGTACTTGAAGCTATGAATAAAAAGGTAGAGGAATTTGAAAACAAATTTAAAATTTCTCTGACAATAGCATGAAGAATATTCTTTTTACTCATTCTTATTTTTATAAGTACGATCCTAAACAATGGGACACCAGACAGCCTTATCCGCCGCTGGGGACCATCTATGCCGCAGCCGTTATGCGCGAAGCTGGTTATAATGTTTCCTTGTTTGACACCGCGTTAATTGAATCACCAGAAAAAATAGAATCGGTAATCAATAAAGAACGCCCGGATTTCCTCGTCATTTATGATGATGGTTTTAATTACCTGACTAAAATGTGTCTAACAAATATGCGTGAAGCTGCTTTTAAAATGGCAGGCATTGCAAAGAAAAAAGGTATTACGGTTATAGCTTCAAGTTCAGATGCCGCGGATCACTACGAAAAATATCTTTCACATGGAGTTGATTTTGTAATCATCGGAGAAGGTGAAAATACACTAAAGGAATTAATCGGAAACATCAACATTGGTAAAAATAATTTCAATTACGTCGATGGGCTGGCCTTTAAAGAGAATGATGAAATCAGGCGCACATCAGCCAGACAAATTGCACGAGATCTCGATTCATTTCCATTCCCAGCCTGGGATTTGATTGACATTTCTTCTTACAAAAAAATCTGGATAGAAAACCACGGATACTTTTCACTGAATATTGCTACAACAAGAGGTTGCCCATTCAAATGCAACTGGTGCGCAAAACCGATTTACGGCAACAGATACAATTCACGCTCACCAAAAAATGTTGTAAATGAAATAGAATTCCTGATGCAGGAATTTGATGTGAAACACTTCTGGATGTGCGACGATATTTTTGGCCTGAAACCCGGATGGGTTCAGGAATTCAGAGATATAGTTAAATCAAAAGAATTAAAATTCAGATACAAAATTCAATCAAGAGTTGATTTGCTTCTGCAGGAAGATACAATAACAGCTCTTGCAGAATCAGGCGCAGAAACTGTATGGCTCGGGGCAGAATCCGGTTCACAGAAAATTCTGGATGCTATGGATAAAGGAACAACTGTGGAACAAATCTATAAAGCGACCAGGCTGCTAAAGAAAAATAAAATACGCCCGGCTTTCTTTTTGCAGTTTGGCTATCTCGGTGAAGAAAAGAAGGATATCGAGAAAACTATTAAAATGGTGCTCGATTTAATGCCCGAAGAAATAGGAATCTCTGTTTCCTATCCTCTGCCCGGTACAAAATTCTATGATACTGTAAAAACACAATTGAAAAATAAAACAAACTGGACTGACTCCGACGAGCTTGCACTTATGTACAAAGGCACTTTTTCGCCTCCGTATTATAAGAAGCTTCACAGATATGTACACAAAGTTTACAGACGTAAACAAAGTCTTATTAATTTTAAAAACATAATATTAAATCCCTTTAAGCTTAATAGAAAAAACCTTCGGTCTGCTGTTTCCCTGTTTTACTATTCACCAATGTCTCTGCTCGATGCAATTCAACTTAAAAGGTTAGAAAAAAACAGCTGATGCATCAGGCTTTTGATATAATTGCTAATCAGTACGATGAATTATTTACTTACAGTGCTATTGGTATTGCACAAAGGAATCTTGTTTGGGGTTACCTCGAAAAATTATTAGCACACAGAAATGAATTAAATATTCTTGAATTAAATTGCGGAACCGGTGAAGATGCCCTATGGTTTGCCCGGAAGGGACATAAAATTCTGGCCACAGATATTTCTAATAATATGCTGCAGATAACCAAAGAAAAAATATCAAATGCTGGTTTAATTAATAACGTTAAAATTATTCAGGCAGACATAAGTGAAATCGAAACTGCCGGGATAAATGAAAAATTTGATTTAATCTTTTCAAATTTCGGAGGCATAAATTGTATTTCATCAGATGAACTGATTAAACTATCATCTGATATTAAAAACCTCCTTAAAGCAGCCGGCCAATTAGTTATGGTAATTATGCCGGAGTTTTGTGCATGGGAGACTCTTTATTTTATACTAAAATTTAACTTCAAAAAAGCTTTCAGAAGATTATCTGCCAAGGGTGAGGTAGTGAAATTCAATGGTGAGAATCTGATAACATACTATTACTCCGTAGCAAGAATTAAAAAAAGCTTCGGGCAAAATTTTAATCTTGTGGCTGTTAAACCAATTGGCTTCTTCATACCTCCATCGTATATGGAAAAATTTTTTCATTCTAAGCCGAAATTTTTCAACATATTAAAAAAATTAGAACACAGTATTAGCAAGTTTGATTTTCTTGCCGGCTTTTCAGATCATTTTCTGATTAATCTTCAGGTGAAATAATGAAAGTGCTGCTTACTCATGGATATTTCCTGAATGAAGATGCTGCCGAGCAGAGAATAATGAAACCCTATGCTCCTCTTGGAATCCTTTATATATCTGCTTTTTTAAGTCATCATGGAATTGATAATAAAATATTTGATACAACTTTTTCTTCAAAAGAGGAATTAAAAAAATATCTGATTGATGAAAAGCCTGATGTAACAGCTTTTTATATAAACCTGATGACCAAGCTGAACGTTCTTGAATTAATTAAATTTATAAGATCAACAGAGTCGATTAAGAATTCAAAAATAATTTTAGGGGGACCCGAAGTAAGATATAATGCAACCGATTTACTCGAACACGGTTCAGACTTTGTAGTAATTGGCGAAGGAGAAGAAACAACACTAGAGCTAATCACAAAACTTGATTTGAAGAACGAAAATGACCTTAAATCAATCAAAGGTATAGGTTTTAAGGATAACAACGGCAAGATCATTTTCAACGAAGAAAGAAAATTAATATCGGATATTGATACTTTGCCCCTCCCAAACAGAAGAGAAATCGAAATGGAAAAGTATCTTGATGCATGGAAAAAGCATCATGGTCACAGTTCAGTTTCCGTCAGCACCATGAGGGGCTGCCCTTATACTTGCCGATGGTGCAGCCGTGCAGTATATGGACTTACTTATCGGAGAAGGTCACCAGAAAAAGTTGTTGAAGAACTTCAAAAGATTAAAGCTGAATATAATCCTGAAACAATATGGTTTGTAGATGATGTTTTTACAATCAGCCATAAATGGTTATCAGAATTTAATGAAGAACTTAAGAGGAATAACCTCAAAATAAAATACGAGTGCATCAGCCGAGCTGACAGGATGAACGAAGAAGTAATCAAAATGATGAAAGAATCTGGCTGCTTCAGGGTTTGGATTGGTGCAGAAAGCGGTTCACAGAGAATAATTGATGCAATGGATAGAAGAGTTAAAGTTGAACAGGTCCGTGAGATGATAAAACTTTCAAGGAACCATGAAATCGAAGCAGGAACTTTTATTATGCTTGGGTATCCCGGAGAAACTGAAGAAGATATTGAAGAAACAATAACCCATCTTAAAATATCAAATCCTGATCACTTCACCATTACTTTAGCTTACCCGATAAAGGGAACAGAATTTTTTGAAGAAATTGAAACTAACCAGCTCGGGTCATTCGATTGGGCAAAGAACACAGACCGTGAAAGAGATTTTATAAGAACTTATCCGCGTAAATATTATGAGTTTGCCGTGCGCCGTGTGGTAAATGAAGTCAGATATCATCAGAAGAAAAATAATCGTGCAGCTGGCTCAGAAGTAATAAGACTTAAAACAAAATCCCTTGCTGCAAAAGCAGGAATGTGGTGGATCAGAAAATTCAAATGAATGAGTTCAAATTAAATTCAGCTAACCTTCAAAACGGCATTTATTTTCTTTCCCAACCGAAAGACAATTTCGAATCAGTTTACCTTAAAGTAAGAGAAAAAGAAAATAGAATTTACACAGATGATGAATTAGCTAACCTGCCTTTCGCTTCTGCACAAAATCCACACAAAGAAGAATGGAAATTAAGAGCTAAGTCTTATCTAAGATTTGCAAACTACTTAAAGCTTAAAAAAGACACGCTAAACATTTTGGATATTGGCTGTGGTAACGGGTGGTTTTGCGGACGGCTCTCAAAATCATTCAAACATAATTTTTATTGTTTGGATGTAAACCTGACTGAAATGATACAGGGCATAAGAGTTTTTAACCAGGAACAAATTAAATTCATTTACGCTGATATTTTTACTGTAAACTTTACTTTGGAAGCATTTGATTTGATAACTATAAATGCAGCAATCCAATACTTTCCTGATCTGAAAAAATTACTTAACAGGCTTTTAATTTTACTGGCTAATGATGGAGAAATTCATGTAATGGATTCACCTGTTTATTCTGAAGCCGAAGCAATTAAAGCAAAGCAAAGGACACAGAATTATTACTCATCACTGGGTTTCCCTGAAATGAAAGAAAAATATTTTCACCATACCTGGAATAATTTCCGGGGTTTCAACAGCAAGGTTTTATATAATCCCCTTTTGCCGGCTAACAGGTTAAAAAGAATTTTCAGAAAAGATTCATCCTTTCCCTGGATAAGGGTAACTAATTAGAAATGCCAGACTTCAGTAAACATATTTTATTTCTGACTCCCGGTTTTCCAAAGGATGAAAATGATTTTTACTGCATTCCCCCGCTGCAGGAATTTTTAATAAAGTTTCATCAGACTTATCCATCTGTCAGAATTTCTGTTATTACTTTTCAGTATCCCTATCAGGAAAAAGCTTATTACTGGAATGAATTAAATATAATTCCTCTGGGAGGAATGAACAGTAAAATTAAAAAATTACGGGTTTGGCTGAACTGTATTGTAGAAGCTTCAAAAATCCATAATGACTCTCCGGTTACGGCAATTCACTCTCTATGGGTTGGAGAATGTGCGATGCTGGGAAATTTTTTATCCAAAAAATTTAATTGTGAACATTTCTGTACGCTAATGGGACAGGATGTTAAAGCATCAAATTGGTATTTGAAATTATTAAAGAAGCGTAAAATAATTTTCATTGCATTATCACTTAATCAGGCGAATAAATTTTACAAAATAACTGAAAGAAAAGTTGATGAAATAATTCATTGGGGAATTGATGATCAGAATTTCTATAATAACCAAAGAGATATAGATCTGCTTGGGGTAGGATCACTTATACCATTAAAAAATTATTCTCTCCTGATTGAAGCAGTAAAACATGCTTTGAGGATTAAACCGACAATTAAATGCAAAATTGCAGGTATCGGTCCGGAACTTTCACGACTTAAACAAATTACTGAAGAAAAAGGATTATCGAACAATATAGAGTTTACCGGATTGTTGAGTCGTCAGGAAATATTCAAGCTGATGCAAAGAAGCAAAATATTAGTTCATCCTTCCAGGTTTGAAGGCTCTGGTTTTGTCTTTGCAGAAGCGCTTGTAAATGGAATGAATATCGTCTCTTTCAATGTTGGTTATGCTCAGGCTCATCCGAAATGGTTCATTGCAAAAAACAATGAGGAATTTATCAGCATTATAGAAAAAATACTTTCAGCAGAATTAAACTTCGAGGCAATTAATCTTTTCCCGCTGCAGGAAACAATAAATCGTTACGCTAATCTCTACGGCATTAATTAAACTAATCACCAATCAGACTTTCATAAAACTGCCTGGCTTTTACACCAATTGCAGTATAGCTTAAATTACCGGTAAAATAAGAAAGTGTTTTTTTCATTTCGACAGCGATTGATTTTTTTAACAGCACTTTTGCTTTTTCATAGAATGAATCGGGGTCTCCGCATTTCCATAAAGCTCCGATATTTCCGTTGTCAGTCATCATTCTAAATGATGGAATATCCGTAACAAGTGGTATAACTCCACAAGACATTGCTTCAACAAGACTAAAACCAGAACCTTCATAATGGCTCCCAAGAACAAAGTAATCAGCAGAATTGTAATAAACGCAGATATCCCTGTGCTCAATAAATCCGAGCAATTTTACATTATTCTTAAGCACCGAATTCTGTTCAATAAATAAATGTATTTTATGTTCCAGTTCACTCTCTGAAAATATCAAGTAGAGTTTTGCATTAGGATATTCATTTAAAAGTTTTGAAAAGCCTGATAAGACAGTTAAAGGATCTTTATTTTCATTTAATCTACCCACCCACAAAAAAACCGGATTGCCAGTCAAATTTGTTTTTTTCCTCATATCACTTCTGTCCTGAAATGAAAAATCAGATGAGCCTTCCATTATTTCAGCAAACTTTTTATCAGGTAAAATGGCCCCGACTTTTACCCATTCTTTATAAATCTCCTTTGAAGAAAAAATAAATCCATCTGATGATGATGAAAAATATTTAAGTAAGATATGTTTTATTTTGTTTCCGGGTTTTTCTGCGTGATGCTGAATTACAATTTTTGCTGAGGGTACCAGCCTTTTCAAAATATAAGACTGATAAGAGTATGAAAAGCTATTAATATGAATAATATTATGATCCCCTTGGCAGATTTTTTCATGAAACAAAGCCGGATTCTGATTCCATTTTAATTCAGCTCTTTTACTGTCTCTTACCAAAAAATAATTCACACCGTCTTTTGTAAAGGAATCATCATTTCTGAAGCGCTGGTAAACATCAACCCGAACACCCAAATCACTTAAAGCTTTACTCCAGCCATGAATAACAGGATATTTGTTGAAATATTCACTAGTTGGAACATCTCTGTCATAATAATAATTTACGAATGTAACTTTCATCTGTAATAATATTACCTGAGCAAAATAAAGCTAAAGAAAATTTAACCTAAAAGTAAAAAAATCATATTAAATTACGGGAAAAGTTAGCGAACATTAAATGAACAATATAATTCTGTTTAATCCCCGTAGCGCAAACTCAAAACACCGCATCCCAAATTCGATTCTGCAGGTGGGAGCGTCTATTGAAGGAAAGTATGACTACGTGTTTGTTGATGGTAATATGGAATCTGATCCCTGGGAAAAAATTAGAAATTACCTTTCCTCCGGTGAGTATAAATTCTTCGGATGTACAGTTATGCCCGGAATGCAGCCAACGCAGGCTATCCCGTTTACAAAGAGGATCAGAGAAGAATTTCCTGATATAATTAATATCTGGGGTGGTTACTTCCCTGCCAATCAATATAGAAGTGTACTTAATTCGGGTTTTGTTGATTTTGTTATCAATGGTCCGGGCGATGAAGCTTTTCCTCAACTGATTAATTCAATACTTAATAATACCGATCAATCATCTATAAAAAACATTATCTTTAAACAAAACGGTAAATTCATAATTACTCCTAAAGCAGATTTAATTGAACAGGATACGCTACCAGCGCTGCCCTATGAAAAGTTAAACAGCTTTTATCCAATTAAAAACTACCTTGGCAAGACTTTTCTTGGAACGAAAACTGCCGCATATCATTCCAGCGTGGGTTGTCCTTTCAAGTGTTCTTTTTGTGCGGTTGTTCCAATATACGAAGCAAAATGGAAAGGGAAATCCGCTCCGCTTATTTATAAAGACATCAAATATCTCAAAGAAAAATTTGGAGCAAACGCTGTTGAATTCCACGATAACAATTTTTTTGTGTCTGAGAAGAGAACAGTTGAATTTTCTGAACTGATAATGAAAGAAAATATTAACTGGTGGGGTGAAGGAAGAATAGATACTATTAATAAGTACAAAGATGAATCGCTTGCTAAGATGAGAGAATCCGGATGCAGAATGATTTTTTTCGGCGCTGAAACGGGAAATGATTCAATTCTTAAGCAAATGGACAAAGGAGGAACTCAATCGGGTGAACAAATAAAAAAGTTCGCAGCCAGAATGAAAAAGTTTGATATTATTCCTGAATACTCTTTTGTTCTTGGTCTTCCGGCAGAAACTCCTGAAAAGGTTATGGCTCAAATTGATGAGGATATTCAATTCATAAAAAAGATTAAGGAAATTAATCCGGACACAGAGATTATAATTTATGTTTACAGTCCTGTTCCAACAGAGGGTTCGGAGCTTTATAAACAGGTTACAGATTCAGGATTTTGTTTTCCTGAAAAGCTTGAAGATTGGCTCAATCCGCAGTGGGTAAATTTTGATTTGCGGAAAAATCCGTTAACTCCCTGGTTGAAACCGGAAATGGTAAATAAAATTCTGAACTTTGAAACTGTAATCAATGCTCAATACCCAACCATTTCAGATTTCAAATTAACCGAATTTCAAAAAAGAACAATGCGAATTATATCCTCTTTAAGATATAAAACCGGCTTTTACAATTTCCCTTATGAAATTAAAGCACTCCAAAAATTCTGGCTTAGATACCGAAGACCTGAAGTGGAAGGATTTTACACTGAATGAACATTCAAAAAATGAAAAGCATTATTAAAAGTATTGCTTTCAAAATACTCTATCCTGCATCAGAAAAATATTTATCTAAAGAAAGAAAATACAAGTATAAAGGGATTTCGATTGTTGTTTCTCCTGGTGTATTTCATCCCGGACTTTTTTTTAGTACGAAACTTTTATTAAAATATTTTGAGAATGTTGATTTACACGACAAATATGTTTTGGAACTCGGCGCCGGTACAGGCCTGATCTCCATATTTGCGGCAAAAAAAGGAGGTTTCATTACTGCATCAGATATAAGCCTTACAGCGGTTCACAACGTTGAGAAAAACATAAAAATCAACAACGCTATTGTTGAAGTTGTTCATTCCGATCTTTTTGATGATATTCCTCTCAGAAGATATGATTATATAATTATAAATCCCCCCTATTACCGGAAAACACCTGTTAGCGAAAAAGAATTTGCCTGGTTTGCTGGTGACGATTTTCAGTATTTCAGAAAGTTGTTTAACCAGCTTGGTAAAAATATTTTCGAAAACACAAATGTGATAATGGTTCTTTCGGATGAAGCTGATCTGGAAATGATCAAATCAATTTCTGCTGAATATAAATTTTTAATGAAGCAGTTGTTCCATAAAAATATTTTGGGAGAAAATCATTTCATCTATAAAATAGAAAGCACTAAAGCAATGTGATTCAGAGCATGAGCAAATCGGGTTTATGGGGATGCTATTACAACTTTGTAAACGGGGATAGATTTAAAGAACATACACATCTCCTGCATATCTCATTCGTTTTTACATCTAAATCTTGTCTGAACGAAACAGATTCTTCAGAATTAACTATTCCTGCCAGATCTTTTTGTCTTATTGCACCAATCACTTTATGAAAAAAACAAGGCCGAACACTGCCGTCTGCTTCAACAACAGCCGATATCCATGGTGCATTACATTGCACTTCGGGAAACTCGCACAGGTTCTGAAACGCAGCGTAGTAATAATAAAACTTTCTTATCTTATCCGGAGATTCAGCAATAAATCTGCTCTTAAATTCTTTTACACGGGTATTAATTAAATCTTCTATAACCTGTTTAAATCTTTCCAATTCTTCTAATGATAATTTTATTTCATCAATTTTATCTTCATCCCATAATCCCGGTCTGTTGAAAGCATCACTTGAAATATCAGCAGTTAGAAAACTGATCTGATTTAGTCCAATATCCTGAGCTGCGTCTACTATATTTGGCATATCATAAAAATTTTCTTTCTGAATAACACAGCGCGCAGTAACTCTGAACTTCGGATTTAATCGTTTTAACTCCCGAACTCCTTCTTTCAATTTATCAAATGCGTTGGGAATGTTTCTGATTCTATCGTGGATTTCTTTTGAACCGTCCAATGAAACGATCACTTCATCCGTCTTTGCTATAATCTCGGAAGCATATTTCTTCAAAAGTAAACCGGTAGATAAGAGTGTAATGCTGATTTTAAGGGATTTAATTATTTCGCAAAGCCTGAAAAAGTTTGGATGCATCAATGCTTCACCGCCGGACATCACAACAAGTTTTGTATTTAATCTTCGCATCGATTCCAGCATATTTACAACATCATTTTCCTCTAATTGCTTAATGTTATTATTACCTTTCCAGATATCACACATCACACAGCGGCAGTTACATCTGCTGTGAGGCATCAATATCAAAATTGGAAGTGAATAAATCCTGTTCGATTTCAGTGAGTAAATCCGCTTTATTGTATCTAATGATAAATTCTTTTTCATTATGCGTTAAATGTTAAGCATTCAATTATTTTTCATCTCGAGGAAAATTTAATAATAATTAAAATGACGATTCAATTTACTATATTTAGTATTATTGAGACACATATCAAAAGTGTTTTTAATTATATGAAATTGCCACAACTGATAATACTCTTTTTTGTTAGCTTATCTTCAACTTTTTCGCAGTCGGAAGAATATATTTTCAAACAGATAACTGTCGAGGATGGTTTATCACAAAGCACCGTCACCTCTATCATTCAGGATGAAAAAGGATACTTATGGTTTGGAACAGCCCAGGGATTAAATAAATATGATGGATACAAATTTAAAGTGTTTACAAACGACATCTTTGACTTAACTTCTATTTCAGATAACGGGATCTCTTCACTGTATAAGGATAAAAAAGGTAGTCTCTGGATTGGAACCATTCTCGGCGGGCTTAATCTTTATAATCGCCGCAATGATTCGTTCATAAGAATTAAATTAAAAAGTTCAAATTTTGTCAAACCGGAGAATCCAGCCGAGTATTATGAGTACCCTATCGTATTTTCAAGAAATAATAATGAAACCATCACTGCAATCGCAGAAGATTCAAAAGAAAGAATGTGGATCGGAACTTGGGGAAATGGAATTTATATTATCAAAAAAAACGGGGAACTAATAAAGCATTTGTATTACCGTAAGGATTTACAAAACGGTTTGAGTTATAACAGGATAACTTCAGTCGTTATTGACGGCAAAGACGATATATGGATAGGCACGTTCGGTGGTGGTTTGAACAGACTTCGATCAGATTTTACCGGAGACATAGCTTCTATTGAGAATAACTTCATCAGATATTCTGCAAATGAAGAAAGCAGCAGCCCGCTCAGTGACAACAAAGTAATTTCCGTTTTCATAGACAGCAAAAAAAACATCTGGATTGGCACCTTTTATGGCGGACTAAATCTTCTTACAACCGACGAGCTTAATAAGTCCGCCGACAAAACTGTTTTCAAAAAGTTTCTGAAATCCTCATCGAAAAATTCTCTTTCGAACAACTGCGTAATGACAATTCAGGAAGACACTTTCAGAAATTTGTGGATTGGAACATTTGGAGGAGGACTCAACCTTTTTTCAGAAGAGAATAATTCCTTCACTCATTTTTATAATGATCCACTTTCTGAAAATTCTTTGGGAGATAATGATGTATTATCACTTACAGTTGACAAATCAGGCTTGCTTTGGGTGGGGTCACATCTTGGCAAAGGTATCAGCATAGTTTCAAGAAAAACTTTGAAATTCAATCATCTAAAGAAAGACCTTATGGGAGGCAAAGGATTGAATGACAACGTTATCTGGTGTTTTTATGAAGATAATTCCGGGCTGATCTGGATTGGCACTTACAGGGGTGGACTAAATGCTTACGACAGAAAAAATAAATCATTCACTTTCTATAAAAATTCTAAAATTAATTCTAACTCAATTTCCGATAACCATTTACGCTCAATAAAAGGTGATAAAGAAGGGCGGCTATGGATTGGAACTTACAGCAAAGGATTGAATTTATTTAATCCCACTACTAAAAAGTTTTACCGATATCTGCACAATGAAAAAGATAAAAAAACAATTGGCTCAAACCAGATTCAGGATATTTTTATCGACGATGATGGAATGGTTTATCTTGCAACTTTTGGCGGAGGATTAAACTATTTCGATCTAAATTCTTATAAAGAAGGATCAAAAATTGAATTCAAAAAATTTATAAACAATCCGGAGAACTCAAACTCTCTTAGTGATAACAGAGTGTATAAAATCTATAAAACCAGGGAGGGCGGGCTCTGGATTGGTACCTTTGGCGGTGGACTAAATTTTTTTGATAAAACCTCTTCCAGATTCAAATCATATAAAAATATTCCCGGAGATTCATTCAGCCTAAGCAGCAACAGAATCCTGACCATATTTGAAAGCCGTAATGGCGATTTATGGATTGGAACTTATGGCGGAGGATTAAACCGGTTTGACAGGAAATCAGGGAAATTTTTCAGGTATACAGCTAAAAACGGTTTGAGCAGTGATGTCATCTATGGTATTTTAGAGGACAATAAAGGCAATTTATGGATGAGCACAGACCTCGGAATTTTCAGATACGATATTCAGACTAAAAAATTTGATCAATACGATCTTCAGGATGGAATTCAAAGCCTTGAATTCAGCGGCGGAGCTTACCTAAAAACAAAAAACGGAGAAATATTTTTCGGAGGTATTAACGGCATAAACCACTTCTACCCCGACAGTATAAGAAACAATCCCTTCATTCCGCCTATTGTGATTACTTCAATATTTGTTTCAAACCAGCAAATAAAAGGCGAGCTAAATGAAATTAAAATGCCGTATGACAAAAATTTCCTGTCTTTTGAATTTGCCAGTCTTGATTATACAAACTCAGTTGATAACAAATATGCTTACAAGCTTGAGGGACTTGAAGATGAATGGAAATACACTGACGCTAATAACCGGACTGCAAACTATACCAATCTTTCGCCGGGGACATATATCTTCAAAGTTAAAGGAACGAATAATGATGGAAAATGGAATGAAGAAGGCGCCTTTGTAACAATAATTATAACTCCTCCTTTCTGGACTACATGGTGGTTCATTATGATCATTTCTTTTATAGCGCTTGCTTTAATTTATTACCTGAGCACATTAAGATTTAAAAATCAGCTCGCAATTGAAAAATTAAAAACAAAACTCTCTGCAGACCTTCACGATAATATTGGTTCCGGATTAACAGAAATAGCAATCCTTAGTGAACTTGCAGCTTCTAAACCGGTTGAAGAATCATCCAAAGAACTAAGAAACATAAGCAATCTTGCCAGAAGACTTGTTGATAATATGAGCGATATTGTTTGGGTAGTAAATCCGAAACGCGATTCGCTTCATGACCTGATAGTGAGATTGAAGGATTCATACAACGATTTCCTTTTATCTATAGGTATTTCATTTAAAACAAGCAATATTGAAAAACTTTCTGGCATAAAACTCCCTATCGATTTTAAGCAAAACCTGTTTTTAATTCTGAAAGAAGGAATAAATAATGCTGTTAAACACAGCAACTGTAAACATATCTATCTTGATGTAAGTTTAAGAGGAGACGTTATTGAGTTTACTTTGAAAGATGATGGCATAGGAATGAATATTGAAAATCTTGAATATGGAAATGGAATCCGAAATATGGAAAACCGTGCAAATCTCATCGGCGGAAAATTAAAAATTAAATCATCGCAGGGTGAAGGAACCACTATTCGTTTTATCGGAAGGATCGGAAGAATGAGCAAAATAAATTTTTTAATTAAAAACAAATAAAAAATCAATGATATATGTTGCAATAGTTGAAGACAACAAGACAATCCGTGAAGGACTTTCAGCATTGATTAACGGCACCGAAGGCTATGAATGCACCGGCGCTTATTCAAGCTGCGAAAAATTCCTCGAAGAATTAAGCTCACTGAAAGCTGACGTTGTTTTGATGGACATTGGCTTACCGGGTATCAACGGAATTGAAGGATTAAAAAAAGCAAAGAAAATTAAACCCGAGGCTAATTTCCTGATGTTGACAATTTACCAGGAAAACGAAGTTGTATTTGAAGCATTATGTGCCGGCGCAAGCGGTTATCTGATTAAAAAAACTCCTCCCTCAAAATTACTTGAAGCGATCAAAGATGCATATGAAGGCGGCTCACCGATGAGCTCCCATATTGCCCGGCAGGTTATTGAAACATTCAGAAAAAGCAAGCTCGCCCGGGGTTCACAACCAGACTACGAACTTTCGGAACGCGAGAAGAATGTGCTCAACCTGTTAGCTGAAGGTAACAACTATAATGAAATTGCCGAAATACTAATTATAAGCGTTGATACCGTAAGACATCATATCAGAAATATTTATAAAAAGCTTCATGTTCACTCTCAGTCAGAAGCTGTCGCAAAAGCAATAAGAAAAAACATTATCTGACCCAATCCTGCTTTCAACCCGCATAAATATGCGGGCCTGAATTCTTATTTTCTTCAATTATTGAAATTATTACACAAATGTGCAGTTGAATAAAAAACTTTTTTCTGCTATTTATTCATTGAGATATGAGTAAGGATGCTAAAGCGGAATAGTTACAACAAAAACACTTAAAATCCGGAGGTACTTATGGAAAAAGAAGAAGTAAAAAAAATAGACAATCCTTTGGCGGAACTTATCAGCGATGATATTTATGAATTGCTGTTAAGCAAAGGGCTTATCAACGAACGTTCAGTACGCGATTACCAAATCAGGAAAAAATTCAAGCGGCTGAGAGAAAGTAAAGTACGTACCGGTGATGCGATTGATATGCTCAGATCTGAATATCCATATCTTCAATTCGATACAATCAGAAAGATTGTTCACAATCCTCCGAAAAATATTCAGGTTTCATAGGTGGGTCAGCTGTAAAGCTCATCCCTTAAAGTTTCATCAAAAACATCTGGAGCAACCGGGAGCGGATTGCTGGTGAAGCCAGGGGGATGAGTTTTTTTATTGTTCATCTCCACAAATTTTGAAAATAAACTTTATTTATACTACTTTTCTTCTGAAGATTATTCATTTGAAAAAACCCGGCCGCACTTTTACTTATGCAAGATGAAATCAAAGAATATCTCAGGTTATTTTTTACCTTCAAAAATCCTGTTTTCCTTACGATCTTTTTCGCAGCGATCCTATCTGCTTTTCTTTACCTGTTCACAAAATACATTGTAGTGCCGCTTCAGAAGAAACATTATCTTGAAAAGACAGAAATCGAACTGAAGAATGCCCGGCTGGTTGCACTTTTTGCGGAATTAGATCCGGACCCCGTTATCAGAATTAACGCTGAGGGAATTGTCGTAAAATTCAATGATGCTGTAAATCAACTTGGCGAAAACGTTGTTAAAGAAGGGAAAAATATAAAAGAGATTCTGCCACAGATTGATTTCGACATCTCTTCAGTTATCACTCAGGAAAAAACTATCCGGTTATTTCATAACCTTGACGGGAAATATTATTCAATTCTTTTTAAAGGAATACCTCTTCTTAATATTGCGCAGCTTTACTTTAATGATCTTACTGCCCGAAAGCTTTATGAAGAGGAGCTTGAAAGATCACAGAAACAATTGAAGGATTTTTCAAAATACCTGCAGGATAAAATTGAAGAAGAACGGCAAAGAATTGCAAGAGAATTGCACGACGGAGTCGGACAGTCGCTTTCCCTGTTTAAAATAAGACTTCAGCAATCGAAGGAAATTACTAGTCTTTTATCTGCTAACGATGATTATACCTTTCTTTTATCTTCAGTCGACTCTACGATTAAGGACTTGCGGAATGTAATCTATGATTTGAAGCCGAAAATACTCGAAGAGATGGGGTTGGGACCGGCATTAAAACAGCTTTGTAATAAAATTACTTCTGAGACCAATATCAGGGGTGATATTATTATCAGGGGAATGGATAAAAGACTGGACGGCAAGCTTGAACTTTATCTTTACAGGATTGCTCAAGAGTCATTAAGCAACATTGTTAAACATTCATTTGCTGACTGTTTTAGTATCCAACTATTCAGTGTTAACGATAAAATTCATTTGATGATTGCAGATAATGGAACCGGATTCAATTTCAAAGAAAAAATTGAAGGCATCAGTGCCAAACGTTCATTTGGCCTTATCAATATGAAAGAAAGGGTTGAAAACTTTAAGGGCACTTTTAAAGTGGATTCTTCACCCGGAAACGGAACTGTAATTATGATTGAAATCCCAACAACTCAAACAAATGAAGAATAATAAAATAATTAAAATACTTCTTGCCGATGACCATGAGGCAATGAGACAATCAATTAAATCGCTGCTGGATTCAGCAGAAAATTTTTCCGTTATAGATACAGCAGCAGACGGCAGCGAAATGATCAGAAAATATTTCATCCACAAACCCGATATTGTTGTTACAGATATCTCTATGCCTGTTATCAGCGGGCTTGATGCATTAAAAGAAATTTTGAAGAAAGATAACTCAGCAAAAGTGCTTTTTTTGTCTGTTCACGAGGTTGAAGAATACATAAATTATTGTCAAACAGCAGGAGGCAAAGGTATTATTAGCAAACTTGCCGGAACAGAAGAACTGATAAAAGCCATTGAAGAAATAAATTCAGGGAAGACTTACTTTAAGCTGCCTGAGAACGTGGAAGCAATTAAAAAACACGATCCTGATTTTAAGGAAGATATTACTACAATCGGACTTGAAGAATTAAATCTTAATGTGGACGAGGAACGATTTATTCAGTTAACCGGTAAAGGAATCACAAGTGATGAGGCTGCTAAAATTCTTGAAATTAAACCGGAAGAACTTAACGATCTCAAAACATCAATAATGAAAAAATTGAAATTGAAATCACTGCCTGACTTGATTAAATTTGCAGCTGAATACGCATTCAGGAAAAACAAATATGAGTAAAGAGTACTACGCTCCAATGCATACTGCCGAACACGTTCTTAATCAAACAATGGTTAGAATGTTCAACTGCGGAAGGTCATTCAGTAACCATATAGAAAAGAAAAAATCAAAATGTGATTATCGCTTCAGCAGAAATCTGACTGCCGAAGAGATCCTGGCAATTGAACAGAACGTAAACTCTGTGCTCTCTTCAGGATTAGAAGTCAGAGAGGAATTTATTGATCGTAACATAGCAGAAAATTTATTCGATCTCGGAAGACTTCCCGATGAATCCGGTGACAGAATAAGAATAATCAGAATTGGCGATTACGATGCCTGTCCCTGCAGTGGAAATCACGTAATAAATACTTCTGAAGTAAGTGATTTCAAAATTATATCAACTTCATTTGAAGATAATATTCTTAGGATAAGATTTAGAATTGAGGGAAAATAACCGGAAACGGGTAATGAAATGGGCACACAAAAGTAAATCATTCCTGCTTTGTACTAACAATCATAATTTATAACTTGATATACAAAAACTAAGTATTTGTCAATAAAGTTTATGATTTGTCCTTCTTGTAAAAAAGAAAATAAACCGGGTTCAAGGTTCTGTAAATATTGCGGAAGCCCGATTGTTATTCAATTTAAAACTTGTGAAAATGGGCATAACTTTGAATCAACGCTAGATAGGTGTCCTTATTGTCCTCAAAACCAACCGCAGCTAAAAGAAGATCTATCCCTTTCCAGTGCAAAAACAGTTCTGGACAAAGCGACTGGGGCTTCAAATAAATTTGCTGAAATTTCCTCTGTTTCGGCTGAAGATAAAGTCGAACAGGCTTCAGAATTAATGGTTGGTGATAAAGATAAAGTACAACATATCAAAACATTACCGGAAATTAAGGGAAAATTGGTTGGCTGGCTTGTTAGTTTTGATCTGCATCCCGATGGTGTTGATTTCAGAATAACAGATACAAGGTTAAAAATCGGTAAAAGCAGTACAAATGATGTTGTAATTAACGATAATTCAATTTCAGATGAGCATGCAATTATCGTTTACAAAGATAATACCTTGGTTATGCAGGATCTTTTAAGTTCGGCCGGCACTTTTTTAAATGACGTTCCTGTTGAACAAAGAGTAACGTTGAAAGATAATGACAAAATAAAAATCGGGAATATCAATTTCTTATTAAAATTAATTTAGGGTGAATTGAATGAACTTCAATCTTGAAATTGGGAATTTCTCTCACGTGGGGAAATCAAGAGAAGTAAACGAAGATTATTTCGGTGTTTTCAGCGGAGATTTTGGAAACATAATTGTTGTTTGTGATGGAATGGGTGGCCACAAGGGTGGTGAGCTTGCCTCCAGAATTTCAGTTGAAGCAATTAAATCACACTTCGAATTTTTAGGACCGGACTTTGTACCGCAACGCGAACTAATTTCTGCTTTAACTAAAGCTGACCAGGCAATTCTTAAGAAAGCAAAAGAAGAACCTGAACTAATCGAAATGGGATCGACAGCTGCTGTACTGCTTCTGAAAGACGGAATGGTTTACACTGCAAACATTGGTGATAGCAGAATCTACCTTATCAGAAATAATCAGATTTGCCAGCTTACAAAAGACCATTCCCTGGTTCAGCAGATGCTCGATGCAAATATGATTTCATCGGAAGCAGCAAAAAATCATCCGCAAAGAAATGTTATTACCAGATCACTCGGAGCGTTTGGATTTTCAGAACCGGACATTGAAGATCCCTTTCCTTCTCAAGTGAACGATATCTATGTTATTTGCTCTGACGGTTTAAATACTCACGTTGAAGATAACGAAATATTAAACACTGTAGAATTATTCAGCCCTCAGGAAGCTTGTATCAAAATGGTTGAACTCTGTAATGAGAGAGGCGGTAAAGACAACATCACTGTACAGGTGGTAAAAGTTTTAGGCTTCTAAACGCAATAATTATAATTTAGTACCTAATAATTATATATCCCTTCGTTTTATTTATTAACTTATAAAGAGGAATGAATGAAAGCATTATTATTTATCATTATTGTGTGGTTCTCCGCATTATTATTTATTGGGTGTTCTGATTCACCATCGTCTGATCAGATTGACGAACAATATAACCTGGTGCAGGATAATGTTAAAAAATTGCTCGGTGAAGATTACGAGGCAGTTAATTTCAGGGTAACCGAGGAGGGATTCACCAGTGAAGAGAAGAAAGAGTATTTGGTGAAATTCAAATTTGATTTGAACAAACCCTATCTTATCTACCAGGGAAAAAACATTGAAGCTGAATTAAAATTTGAAAAAAAGGAGAAAGAATGGGAATGCACTTACAACTCACTAAACGTACTTGGTCTTTTCAACCTGCTAAAAATATAGTGAAGTATTTAATAGCAATATTCCTCGTCACTTCAATTAATTTGAAGGCACAGGATGATCCTATAAATGAACTGCTGAAAACTGCCGATATCCTCAACCAAACCTTGCTTGAGCTTACCGCATTAAGTGATGAGGATGAAAACCAGATTGGCGAACAGCTCGATAAAAAAATTACTGGCGAACTGAGACTTACAAAGGAAAGAAAATTTAATGTACGCAGTATTTTCAACAAGCTTGTTAAGCACGTTGAAAGAAAAAAAATTAACTACAGTTATAAAATAGTTGACACCGACGAAGTAAATGCCTACGCCATCGCAGGTGGGAAAATGTATATAAATACCGGCATTCTCGACTTTCTTGAAACTGAAGACGAGCTTGCATTTGTAATTGCTCACGAAATTTCACATAATGAACTTAAACACTGTATAAAAAGAATTCAGTATTCGGCACTTGCCTCTTCTCTCGATCCCAATCTCGGTGAAATTGTTCAGCTTGCTTACAATTTATATTCAATGCCTTACAGCAAATATGATGAATATGAAGCCGACGATAACGGCGTTAAGCTTATGAAAAAAGCAGGCTTTAATAAAAAGGGTGCCGTGTCATTCTTCACAAAACTTGCTAAACTTGAAAAAGAATATGGTATTGATAAGCGTGATGAAGTAAATGATTTTATCTCATCTCACCCAACCGCGGAAGAAAGAAAAGAAAGAATTAAATAATTATTGACAGGAGTTAAATAATGTATTGCACTCAATGTGGAAAATTAAATCTTGACAAAGCTGTTTACTGTGCTGCCTGTGGTGCATTATTAGATAAAGATGAAACAATTACTTCCTCTTCTAATTTAAATCGACCATTATCCCAGGGACTTCCAAAATTTATTAATAATTCCGGGCAGGGCTCAATGGCTTTATTGCCTCCGGAATTATCTGGCTGGAATTGGGGTGCGTTCTTTCTTACCTGGATTTGGGGAATAGGAAATAATACGTGGATTGCGCTTTTATCCCTAATTCCTTTAGTGAATATTGTTATGATATTTATCTTAGGCGCAAAAGGAAATGAGTGGGCCTGGCAGAATAAAAGATGGGACAGCGTTGATCATTTCAAACACGTTCAAAAATTGTGGGGAATCTGGGGAGCTGTTATTTTTTTCGCAAGTATAATTTTTGCATTAATGATAATTGTATTGGCAGTTATTGTAGGTTCAAATCGGGATACTTACAATTACTAAATATCCGACACATTCAATAATGAAGCTGCTTCTTAAAATATCGCTGCCTGTAATACTTTTTATCCTGCTTGGTATATTTATTATTAAATTCTACTGCAATCGAACTGAATTTGCCCCTTCGATAAAAAAGGTTGAATCAATTTCAATAAATGATATAAATAAGGACTCAATCTCTCTGAACATCAAAATAACTGCTGAAAACAAAAACGACTTTGACCTCGATATTAAAGATATTAGAGTTAAGATCTTAAAGGGAACAGATACTTTAGGAAATGCACGCTGTAACGATAATCTTGTCCTGCCAAAAAAGAAATTGGCAGCAATAAACTTTGATGCTTCTCTTTCCACTCCAATTACTGCAAAGCATCTTAGCCTGCAAGAAGACACTTTACGGCTCATATTAAAAGGAAAAATTACAGCCGACCTTAAATTAGTTCAACTGCCAATAGATTTTGAAATCCCGTTTTCTTTTGCATTCCGGGATCACTTCATAAATACAATTGAAGAAAAAGTAAAGAATAAAAAAATCATAACTCCTTTGAATGCCTTAGTAACCGGGCTGGGATTATCGGAAACGACTGTCAAAATTAATTTTGAACTAAACAATCCGTATGGAATTGAGTTCAAACTAACAGATTATCCATCAGAGATTTTTATCAATGGTAAATATGCCGGGAAAGGAAATCTGGATAAAGACATCTTTGTAAAAGAAGCGGGCTCTGAATCACCGGGACAAGTTCTCTTTAAACTTGATAACTTTAAATCCATTTCTTCACTTTTCGGCTCTCTGTTCACCGGTAAGCTTGAATACGAAACAAAAGGCAACCTGCACATAAATATATTCGACCTTGATATTGAGTTTCCATATTCTTTTAAAGGAGTATTATTAAAAATATGATTTGTAAAAACTGCAGCACTAATAACGATAAAGATTCAGCATTCTGTTCAAATTGCGGAGCGGTTCTGATTGCTTCTTCGGAAATAAAAGATAAAATAATTACAGTCGGCCGATCAGAAACTAATGACATCGTAATTGCAAATCAGAATGTATCGTCAAATCATGCAAGATTTATTTTCAAAGGCGAGGATATTTATCTGGAGGATTTGAATTCATCAAACGGCACTTTTGTAAATAATGTTAAAATTACGAAAGCTAAAGTCAGCAAAGACGATAAAATAAAATTCAGCCAGAGTTACTCTTTTGATTGGAATACAATAAGTACCAAATTTCCTTCGGCAAATGATAACATCCCGCTCCAAGAGAATAATAAGAGTTTTCAAACTGATCTGAAAAATAAAAGTTCAATCCGAATCGGAAGGGCAAAGGATAATGATATCGTTATTGAAAACATAAAAGTTTCAAGAAAGCATGCCCGGCTTGAAAAGGCAGGTAATGAATGGTTTATTGAAGACCTTGAAAGCTCGAACGGGACTTACTTAAACGGTAAAAGAATAAAAAGAGAAAAAGTAACCGCCGCTGATGTAATTACAATTGGAGGCATTCCCTTAAATCTTCAGAATCTATTTGATGCAAAATTTGAAATTAAAGGTGACATTTCTTTATCATCGAAGAATTTATCATTCAGAGCTGGAAATAAATTAATTGTTGATGATATTAGTTTAACAATTTTGCCCGGCGAATTTGTTGGCCTGATTGGTCCTTCCGGTGCCGGGAAAACCAGTTTTATGATGATGCTGAACGGAGTTGTCAAACCCTCGGCGGGTGATGTTTACATCAATTCACAATCTTTATTTCAAAACTTTAATCAATTTAAAGGACAAATTGGTTACGTTCCCCAGGATGATATTATTCACCCGGAATTAAAAGTTGCCGAGTCTTTGAACTTTACTGCAAAGTTAAGACTCGAAAATTATTCTGACTCCGAGCTGGGCACTCAGGTTGACAATGTTATGACAACTTTAGGTCTGGAAGAAACACGAAACACATTGATCGGCTCAGCGTTAAAGAAAGGTATCAGCGGCGGGCAAAGAAAACGAGTTAATCTTGGCCAGGAGCTTTTAACTGAACCATCAATACTTTTTCTTGATGAACCCACCAGCGGGCTTGATCCCAAAACCGATCTGGATGTTATGATGCTGCTAAAAAAAATTTCCGAAAAGGGAAAGATAGTTATTCTCACTACTCATAATATTACCGCTGACAATTTTAATATTCTCACACATCTGATTGTACTTACCAAAGGCGGAAAGCTTGCCTATTTCGGCAAAGCTGATCAGGCAAGTAAATATTTTGAAGTTGAAAAGCCGTTTGAAATATTCAGCGCACTCGAAAAGAAAGAGGCAGATTACTGGAAAGAAAAATATCTTAACTCCCCGCTCTGTCATCAGTTTATCAGGCAAAGAGAAAACCTCCGTGTGTCTGTACAGGATGTTAAGCAGGAAAAAACATTAGAGAGGAAAGCGAACTTTTCTCAGTTTTTAACGCTTACAAAAAGATATTTCAAAATTAAACTCAGGGATAAATTAAGTACTTTAATTTTACTGCTGCAAGCTCCGATAATTGCTGCCCTGATAGCTATGGTCTTTAATAAACCCGAGGAAAAAACACAGGCGCTGTTTGTTCTTGTCATTGCATCAATCTGGCTGGGATGCTCGAACGCTGCCCGCGAAATTGTTGCAGAACAATCAATCTACAAGCGGGAGAGAATGGTTAATCTTAAAATTCCGTCTTATTTGTTTTCTAAAGTTTGCGTTCTTTTGCTGCTTTGTATAATTCAATGTGCAATTCTTGCTTTTGTTTCCGTACCATTAATCGAACTCAACTCAAATGCATTTTCATTGTTTATCTTATTATTGATCACCTCAGTTCCTGCTTTGCTTACCGGCTTACTGGTTTCTTCTCTTGTAAGCAGTTCCGAAGCAGCAATGGGACTTATTCCGCTTGTATTAATTCCCCAGGTAATTCTTGGAGGTCTTATAAGCAAGTTTTTAAATATGAGTACTTTTGTTAAATTGCTTGCGGGATTAATGACAAGCCGATGGTCATTCGAAGCAGCAATGATAGGAGAGTTTGGCGGCGAAGAAGAAATTATGATTCAAACCATAGGTTTCAGCCCTGATAATTTAGCCATTGATATTTTAGTAATACTCGGATATTCGGTTTTATTCTTTTTATTAACTGCATTAGTTCTGAAAAGAAAAGATATTTAATAAAGTAAACAGGAGTTCTATATGCTGGAAAAGATCAGAGACTACCAGGTAATCTCAAAACTCGGTGAAGGTGGAATGGGAACAGTTTACCTTGCTGAGGATAAAATGCTTGAAAGAAAAGTTGCTCTGAAAGTATTAAACCCTCTGCTTACAAAAGATCCCCAGTTCACTGAGAGATTCAGGCAGGAAGCAAAAGTTCAGGCGAGCCTTATTCATCCAAATATTGTTTCCCTTTACAACTACTTTCGTGAAGAAGAGTATTACGTTATGGTTATGGAGTATGTTGAGGGAAGAACTCTTAAAGAAGTTATTGCTCAAACCGGGCCGATACCCGAGCAAAGAGCCATTTGGATTTTCTCGCAGGTTTTGGAAGGCGTTGCTTTTGCTAACAACAAAGGAATAATTCACAGGGATATCAAACCAAGTAATATTATTCTTCAGGTAAATGACTCTGTTAAGATTATGGATTTTGGTATTGCAAAGATTATGGAAGACAAAGGAATGACGAAGACCGGCACCAAGATGGGAACAATTTACTATATGTCGCCTGAACAAATCCGTGCCGAGAAAGATATCGATCAAAGAACGGATGTTTACAGTCTCGGGGTTACATTTTATGAAATGCTTTCCGGAAAAATTCCATTCAATGCGGAAACTAAAAGTGATTTTGAAATTATGCAGGAAATTGTAAGCGGTGAAATAAAAGATCCTCGTGAATTTTATCCGCACATTTCAGAGTGGGTAGTAAAGTTACTTTTTGCAAGTGTCGAAAAAGATAAAGAAAAAAGAATTCAAACAACTGATGAATTTTTAAAGAAGCTTTTAACTAAAAACGGAGCCGGCGAAGAAATCCCAACAACCCGGGAAGTTAAGCTTTCTGCATCCACTACAAATGTTCCCGAAGAAAAAACTTTACTGGACGTTTCATTGCAGACACCAAAGGTCGAAACATTTCAAAAAGAACCTGTGTTCACTGCACCTGCAACTAAAAAGAAGTCGCCAGTTTTAATTTTAGGAGCAGCAGCAGTCATAATTATCGGATTATTTGTTGGTGCGTATTTTTTGTTCTTCAACAAAAGCGATAACGTAATTAACGATGAATTAACTAACCAGCAAAACATAATGATGAATGAAGACCAGTTGAAAAAAAGGGAAATAAGAAATGTTAATTCAAACACAAAAGAACTTTCGCCGGTAAGCACAGGTGGGACAAGATTTGACCGTGATCTATCAAGAGTAAGAAATCAAAACAGCCGTGCTCTTCCGCGCGTTGCAGCCCGAAGATGAAACCATTATTCTGCGAATGAATTGAATAGCTTTAAAGTTACTGATGGAGTTTTTGAAAACTTAGTATCGGGTTTTGCACTTTCTGCCGCACCAATATTGGAGGTTAACTCACCGCTGCTGAACAAAAAGGGAATTTCTCTTTCAGTAAAAAGAGAAGACCTGATTCATCCTTTAATTTCAGGTAATAAATGGCATAAGCTGAAGTATAATATTCAACAGGCAAAATCTTCCGGCTTCAATACTATATTAACATTTGGTGGAGCTTACTCAAATCATATCTATTCAACTGCTGCCGCCGGAAGCATATTCAGGATTAACACAATCGGAATCATAAGAGGCGAAGAACACTTTCCATTAAATCCAACTCTGAAATTTGCCGCCGGTAATGGAATGAACATCCAATACGTCTCCCGGAAAGATTACCGCAACCGAAATTCAAATGAATTTATTTTTAAATTAAAAGAAAAATTCGGGAAATTTTATCTTGTGCCCGAAGGAGGAACAAACTCACTGGCAGTTTTGGGGTCTATGGAAATACTCAGTGAACAAACATCGCAATATGATTACATTTGCTCTCCTTGCGGTACAGGTGGAACAATTGCCGGTTTGATTAAAGGTTCTTGCGTGCACCAAAACGTACTTGGATTTTCTGTTTTGAAAGGAGGAGAATTCCTCAAAGATAATGTGAAAACTTTATTGAAGGATGATGAAGGCATAAATCAGAAAAAATGGGCTATAAATACCGATTACCATTTCGGTGGTTATGCAAAGTTCAATTCAGAATTAATTGATTTTACCAGCCGGTTTATTGATCAGCACAGAATTCCGGTTGAACCAATTTACACGGGCAAAATGTTTTTCGGTATTTTTGATCTGGCAAAAAAAAATTTTTTCAGACCCGGGACTTCAATACTTGCTGTTCATACCGGAGGATTGCAGGGAATTAATGGTTTGATCGAACGCTTTCCCGGGATTTTCAGAAATATTTTTCCTGAGCCTTATTCACTTTAAGAATAATTAGTCATAATTTAGTAACGAATCTATCATCCTATAATTGAAGCTAAACTTCAATGAAATACATTTTTCAAAACCAAAGATTCGATTCTCTCATTCTAATGAAATGGAATGCAGTTCGCAATTTTCTTTTCGGTAAAAGTTAAGTGATGAATAAGAAAGAGCTTTTAATATGGATAAATGACACATCTTTAGCAGATAAGATTGTAAAAGTCCTCAGATCAGCAAAAGTGAGAATGGTTTCTCCTTCCGATAGTAAAAACAAGCTTGCCAGAGAATGTAAACTATTAAAACCCGGAATTGTAATTCTGGACAGGACTTCGAAAAAAAATATTTCTTCGTCTGAAATAAAGAAAATTCACAAAAAATATGACAGTCAATTTCTTATTATTTCAGATAAAAAAATCAAGTCGCTTTCAGATGAGAAGTATGTTAAATTTTTAGCACCCGGTTTTGCAAAAAAAAATCTGATGAATCTTATTAGATCAGGAAAAGAAGACGCCGGTGGAGGCAAAATCCGAAATGGGAAAAATCACTATAAGTCATTCCTTGACAATATACCAATTGGTATTGCAAGGTTCACCGAAGAAGGAGAAATTCTTTATGCAAATCGTGTTTTTATTGAAACCTCTATGTTTAATAAGCAGCCAAAGGATGGAAACGCAAAAAAATTTTTAGAATCATTAAAAAAAACATTCTCCGAAAAACAAAGCCTGGAAACTGAATTTGAAATTTTTGAAGGCAATAAACAAAAATACTACTCGATTATTTTTACCCCCGAATTATCTGCGAATAAAATAATTTCTTCGGTGCTTGTTACTGTAAATGACATCACAGGCTTAAAATTAGCCGAAGAAGAAATCTGGCAGAGCAAAGAATGGTTCAGAGCTATTTTGAAAGCAACTCAGGACTCCATTGTTGTTGAACATAACGAAAAAATAATTTACCTGAATGAAGCGGTAGTCAGAACATTCGGTTACGAAACAACCGGCGAACTTATTGGCAAGCCATTATCAGATTTAATTATCAATACTGATTTTCAGAAACTGGATATGATAAAGACTAAACTTAACAACAAAAGTTATTCCGGGTCTTTTACAGAATTTACAGGAGTTAAGCAGAACGGTGAGGAGTTTCCCGTTGAAATTGCTCTTTCGAATCTGCTTGTTGCCAACGTCGCTTATCGCATAGCTGTAATACATGATATAACTCAAAGGAAGAAAGCTGAACGCACACTTCAGGAAAAAGAAACTTTATACAGGACTTTGTTTAACTTTTCTCCAAGCGGAATTGTACTTGAAGACGATAAGGGAATGATTCTTGAAGTTAACGAATCAATCTGCAAACGATATAATTACTCACGTGATGAACTGATTGGAAAGAGTGTAAAAATTTTCGTTAGCGATGAACTAAAGCACCTGGTTGATAATCATATTTCACAGATCATTTCCCATAAGCAGCTTGAACACGAAATTGAAAACATAACCAAAGAGGGCCAACAAAGAATAATTGAACTAAGAGAAATACTTATTCCATTAAGCGAAAACCGTAAAGGAATATTGGCAGTTTCAAACGATATTACTGAAAGGAAGAAAGCAGAAGCCGAATTACAGTCATCTCTTTATGAAAAAGAAATTCTTCTGAGGGAAATTCATCATCGGGTAAAGAATAATCTTCAGATCATATCAAGCATAATTGATTTGCAGTCGGAATCAATAAAAGACACTTCCATTCTGCCCGTATTTCAAAATATTCAGAAACGGGTTCATACAATTGCTTTGATACACGAAAAGCTTTATCAGTCACAGAACCTGAGTGTTATTGATATGGGAGATTATCTGAAAATTCTTGTTGATTATCTTGAGGAATTACACGCAGGTCAGAATATTTTTGTTGAAACAACTGTAGAATCAGATAATACATCGCTCAGCATTGATAAAGCTATTCCCTGCGGTATGATTGTTGGCGAACTTGTGTCAAATGCTTTCAAACATGCATTTCCATTACCTTACAACCCCGGAAGAACACATAAGTTAAAAGTAAAATTTAACCGGGTTTCGAAAGGAACATATTCTTTGGTTGTAGAAGATAACGGAAAAGGTTTAAATGAAAGCTTTGATATAAATAACGCAACAACTCTCGGCCTTCAGCTTGTAAACATGCTAACGGAAAACCTGAAAGCAAAAATGATTATCGAGCGGGGTGAAGGAACAAAGTTTATCATTAATTTCAATGAATCAATTGCACAAAAAAGATGAATAAGACCAAAGTTCTCGTAGTTGAAGATGAAATAATTGTAGCTAAAAACATAGAAAAGAGGTTAGTTAACAGCGGCTATAGTGTCTGTGGAGTTGCATCAGGAGGAATTGAAGCCATTAAGCTTGCAATTGAAACCTCCCCCGATGTAATTGTAATGGATATTAAGCTTCAAGGGGAGATGGACGGAGTTGGAGCTGCTGAAAGAATAAATGAAGAACTAGATATCCCGGTAGTTTTTCTTACTTCATTTGCAGATGAAATTACTTTTCAGAGAGCGAAGGCAGCAAAACCATTTGGGTATTTACTTAAGCCCTTCGAAACAAAAGAGCTTCAACGAACTATTGATATGGCTTTGTACAAACACGAAATTGATCGCAAACTGCGTGAAAGTCAAACCCGTTACTCAATTGCAGGTAAGGCAGGTAAAACAGGAATCTGGGAATATCTTCCTTCAGAAAAGAAAATATTTACTGATAATAACATGAAAGCTCTTCTCGGCTATGAAAGCGAGGAAATTATTGATTCAGTTGAAAACTGGCTGAGTATTTTTCATCCCGATGACAGAGTGATTGTTGAAGGATTGAGCAAGCTTACATCCGGAACACCGACACAAAATGAATTCAGAATGATTCACAAAGACAAATCTGTTAAGTGGTTTGTCTTCGGCGGTGAGTTAATTTTACCCGACCGCAATCAGCCGGTTAAAATAATTGGAAGCTGCACAGACATTACCGAACGAAAGCTGGCCGAAGAAAAACTTGCCCGATATGCTGATGAATTAAAAATGTTGAACTCGGCAAAAGATAAATTCTTTTCAATAATTTCTCATGATTTGCGCAATCCATTTAATACATTGCTTGGGTTAACAGATTTTATCGCTAACAATTATGAGGAACTTTCTGAAAACGAATTGAGGGAATCTGTTAAGAATATTAACCGTTCAGCAAAAAATCTGTACAGTTTGTTAACCAACCTGCTCGAGTGGTCTCGCCTTCAAACCGGGAGATTAGTTTTAAAACCAACTGAGTTCAACATCAGCGAAATTATTGATAACACAATCCAGCTTTATTTCGACATATTGAAAATTAAAAATATTACTGTTACCAATCTTGTTCCCAAAGAGTTAAAAGTGTATGCCGATCCTAACATGATTGAAACAGTTATCCGGAATTTAATTTCAAATGCTATAAAATTTTCAAAGCAGGATGATTACATATCCGTCTTATCCTCTGAGGACCAGAACCATACTTCGTTAACAATTAAAGACAACGGAATTGGGATAAGCGAAGATAATCTGCAGAAGCTATTTAAAATTGATGAACTGCTTGTAACGGCAGGAACAGACGGCGAAAAAGGAACAGGACTGGGATTAATTCTTTGCAAAGAATTTCTTGAAAAAAACAACGGAACCATTTCTGTAATAAGCAAATTTGGAAAGGGCTCAAGCTTTACAATCACATTACCAAAATATCAAACAACCAGAAAAAGGTAAATCAATGACTGAAAATTCAAATTCAACAAATACCTTTCAGAACATTATCAAAGAATTAACTCAACCATTTATAGATTTATTCAAATCATCGCGGGCTTTATGGGGTGTAAATCTTTCATATCTGCTTGAAGGAATCACTTATTTCGGAGTGGTTGGACTTCTGGCAATTTTCTTCAACAACTTCATTAATCTTGATGATATTGACGCGGGCAGAATGGTCGGAATTCAAACTGCAGGAATAACTCTTGCAATGCTTATCCTCGGGGCAACAGTAGACTGGGTAGGTGTACGAAAAGCATTTTTAATATCGCTTTCAGCTATGCTTATCGGCAGAGTGCTGCTGACTCTTTCGCCTGATTTAGGGACTCCCGGTTTATGGGGAAGCGCACATGTTTTTGCTATGCTCGGTATTTTAGGAATTATTATTGGTTACGGCGTTTACCAGCCGGCAGCGTATGCCGCAGTTAAAAAATTCACAACTCCGAATACTTCTGCGATGGGTTATGCTATGCTCTATGCCATTATGAATTTGGGTGGATTTCTTCCGGGATTAATTTCTCCTCCGGTGAGAAAAGCCTATGGAATCACCGGAGTATTTTGGGTTTATGTGGCTTTAACAGTTGCCGGAATTCTTGTTGTATATTTTATTTTGTCCCGGAAAGCTGTTGAGAAAGCTATAGAAGAATGCAGCCAGGAGACAAAAGAAAAAATTGCCAATGAAAAAGACGAAATGTCTGATATGACACTTAAAGAAAAAGTCAGATTCTACCTGAAGAATTTTCCGCTAAAAGATTTCAGGTTTCTCTATTTCATATTTATTCTAATATTCGTTCAGACACTGTTTGCGCACAACTGGCTTACTCTTCCATTATATACCAGCAGAGCATTTGAAGGATTTGTAAGCGAAAATTTTGAGTTCTTCGTTAATCTGAATCCGATACTTATTTTTATTCTGACCCCAATGGTTACAGCGCTTACATCTAAAAAGAATACCTATACGATGATGATAATCGGAACAGCCGTTATGGCTTCACCAACTTTTATATTGGCATTAGGCCCAACCTTCACAAATCTTATGGCTTACCTGATAATAATGACGATAGGAGAGGCTATGTGGCAGCCAAGATTTTTGCAGTGGGTTGCAGAAATTGCACCGAAGAATATGACAGGAATTTATATGGGTATCGGACAATTTCCATGGTTTCTAACAAAAGTGATTACAAGTTTATACTCTGGCTGGTTTTTAATTCAATACTGCCCTGCCGATACTCCGCCATCAGAAATGAATACGCAGATGATGTGGTTAATTTACGGTTTAATTGCCATAATTAGTCCCCTTGGTCTTCTGCTTGCACGCGGCTGGATGATGAAAGGATTCAAAGTTAAACACGAAGAAAAGTAATTATGTTTGATAAAATTTTCCATCAAAATAAATTTTCAGATTCTGAGCTGCTGCTTCAGCAAATCTGGGATCTATCTGTAGATGGAATGAGGCTGACAAACGAAGATGGCCTGATTGTGATGGTTAATCCTGCCTATTGTAAGATGGTAAATAAAAGCTATGAAGAACTTCTTCAAAAACCTTTTCAAAATGTTTATCATCCTTCCTGTCGAGAAGAAGTTCTGAATACTTATAAACAGGATATCGGGCTGAACAGAACAAAAACACATTTTGAATGCGAACGTACTTTATGGAATGGTATAAAAGCCTGGTTTGAATTTTCAAATTCATTTATTGTGCTTCCGGAATCTGGAAAACTTACCCTAAGTATCATTAAAGAAATAACAAAAAGAAAACAGGCTGAAGTTGATTTACTAAAAAGTGAAGAAAAATACAGAATGCTCTTCAACAATGCCCATGATGCAATATTCGTTTTTCAACTTTCAGAAGGCAAATCATATGGCGATTTTATCGAAGTAAATGACGTGGCTTGCAAAAGATTAGGTTATTCAAAAGAAGAATTCCTGAAATTAAGTCCTTCAGCCTTAATTCCCCCAAAACATATCGAGCGATATAATCACATAATGGAAAAACTTCCTGAAGTAAAGCATGTTATTTATGAGATGGTACATCTTGCTAAAGACAGAAGACTAATTAATGTGGAGATCAGCTCGCATCTGTTTGAATTCAATGAAAAACCAACCATACTTTCTATCGCAAGAGATATTACTGAAAGAAAAATATCAGAGGATAAATTAAAAAAAACCAGCCGCAGGCTCAGAAACCTTGCTTCGCACCTGCAATCAATACGTGAGGAAGAGCGCACAATTATTGCCCGTGAAATTCACGACGAACTTGGGCAGGTTTTAACTGCATTGAAAATTCAGATTCTTCTGCTTGAAAAAAAACTCAGGGAAGATCAGCAGCCGCTCAAAGATAAAGTAAAAGAAGTAACAGCTGTTATTGATTCTACAATTGAATCGGTTCAGCGAATTGCTTCGAAACTAAGACCTGTGATACTGGACGAGCTAGGACTAATTTCTGCCATAGATTGGCAGGCTCAGGATTTTGAAAAATCAACCGGCATTAAATGTGAATTTAACTCTAACACTGATGACATTCCGCTTGAGAAAGAATCTTCAACAGCAGTATTCAGAATTTTGCAGGAAGCGTTGACAAACGTTGCCAGGCACGCTGAAGCTACAAGCGTTTCAATAAATGTAAGAAAGCTGCCGGATGTTTTATCCATTACTATCATCGACGATGGCAAAGGAATAACCGATCAGCAGGTAAATGATGCAAAATCTCTCGGTATACTTGGAATGAAAGAACGTGCTCTGCTTATTGGGGGAAATGTAACCATTGAACGAAGGTATGAATCCGGTACACTTGTCAGTCTTGAAATGCCGCTGAAAAAGAATTAAAATTATTTGAAAATACAATGATAAAAATATTAATAGCAGACGATCATTCAATTGTAAGAGAAGGGCTAAAACAGATTGTTGCTGAAGAAAGCGACATGACGGTTCTTGGTGAAGCATCCAATGCATATGAATTGCTTGATCTTCTGCCAAAGGAAAAATGGAGCATAATAGTTCTTGATATTAATATGCCGGGCAAAAGCGGATTAGAAATCCTGAAAGACTTAAAGAACGAATATCCGGAAATTCCTGTTCTTATCTTAAGTATGTTTAGTGAAGACCAATACGGATTAAGAGCAATAAAAGCAGGCGCTTCCGGATACCTCAAAAAAGCGAGCGCTCCTACTGAATTAGTTTTGGCAATCAGGAAAATTGTTAACGGCGGCAAATTTATTAATGATTCTCTGGCTGCAAAGCTGGCAGACGAATTCGGTGAAAAGCAGAAGCATCTTCCTCATGAATTGCTAAGCGACAGGGAATATCAGATAATGTGTATGATTGCCTCGGGTAAATCTGCAGAGAAAATTGCTGTCGAGCTTTCAATCAGCATCAACACAGTATATACTTACAGAAACAGAATTTTTGAAAAGCTCAGGTTGAAATCAAATGTCGAGTTGACACAATATGCAATCAGAAATAATTTGATTGAACTTTGAGAAAAGATTAGATTTTAACTGGTTATATGATAAATAATCCAAATACCGCCTTTATATTTTTTCTGCTATTGTTGATTGAGGTGTTCTCGGGATGTTCAACACAGTCAATTGAAACCATTTACCCGACTCTTAACGATGGTAAATATGACAGCGCCTTCCCATTTAAAAATGCTTCGCAGGAGATTGAAAATATTTCTAATACAATTCAAAGAATTAATTCTCTTGCTTTTTACGATACATATCTGTTCGAAGAAAACCTGCGGCTTATCAAAACAGAAATTAGTGAAGATGTTTTAGCCACCAGGTCAACTAAAAAAGTCCCTTCAGATCAATCAAAAGCAGGAAGTGCAACTGTGCTTATCTCCAGCAATGGTTTGATTGGGTTATTAACCTGTGCACACATCGTCGATTTCGCTGATACAATTATCTCTTATTATTCTAAAGAAGACGGAACCCAATCACCCTTCATAGAATCGGTTTCTATCAAAACCAGGCAAATGATTTATGCCGCAGGATTTCCGGAAGGAAGCGAACTAGATCTTATTGCCATTGATAAAAGCTCTGACCTGGCATTCTTGGGTAAAAGATTTACCACACAGCTAACCAACAGGATTCCCTCATTCAATTACCCTGTTGGAAGCTCGAAAGAACTTGAATGGGGAACATTCGTTTACATTTTCGGATTTCCACTTAATAATAAGATGGTTACAAATGCAATAGTCAGCAGTCCGAACCGGGACAAAAGCAATTCATTTCTACTTGATGCTGTAATCAACCGGGGAATGAGCGGAGGAATTGTGCTTGCAATAAGAGACGGTATTCCGAATTTCGAGCTTGTAGGTTTGGTTCAATGGGTCCCGGAAGAATACCAGGATATACTCGTCCCGCGAAAAAACCCGAATGAGGCTAAGTATAGTTATGTTAACCCTTATGAGGGAGATATTTTTGTTAAGCGGCAGTCAGAAATTGCTTACGGAATAGTTAAAGTTATTTCTGTAGAAACTATCCGTGATTTTTTTAAGGCAAACCAGGAGGTTCTAAGATCTGAGGGATATATTCTGAACGAATTTTAATGAGATTACCTGTTGTTAAAATTTAATTTCATAAAATAACTGCACCACCCAAACATTCATCTGCTCTGTAAAAAACTGCAAACTGACCTGGTGCAATTCCCTGATCTTCCTGATCAAGCGAAACAGTTCCTGTTTCGTTATCAATTTCTAAAAAGCAATTATAAGATTTTGCACCGTGTCTGATTTTTACTTTTAACTTTTCTCCGCTTTCCGGTTTATCAGCAATCCAGTTGAACTTTGTTACTTTAAATTCTTTTCTTGCCCGGTTGCTATAATCCTGTCTTGATATGTAGATAATATTATTCTTAATATCTTTTTTTACTACATACCACGGTCCTCCGCCAAGCCCCAATCCCGAACGCTGACCAATTGTATAAAAATAATATCCTTTATGTTTTCCTTTAACTTGTCCTGTTTCAAGTTCAACAATATCGCCCGGCAATTCTCCAAGATGATGTTTGATGAATTGATTAAAACTTATTCTTCCAAGAAAGCAAATTCCCTGGCTATCTTTTCTTGCCATATTCGGAAGCTGATAATTTTTTGCAAGTTCTCTGATTTTCTTCTTTGTAAATTTTCCTATCGGAAATAAAGCCCGTGAAAGTTGTTCCTGCGTAATATAAGCAAGAAAATATGTTTGGTCTTTAACAGGATCAGGAGATGTTTTCAGCAAGTATTTGTCATTTAATTTTTCAACTCTTGCATAATGTCCGCTTGCAACTTTCTCAAACGAACTGTCAATCTTTTTATAAAACTCTCCAAACTTTATAAGGCGGTTACAGAACATATCGGGATTGGGAGTTCTGCCTTCTTTAATTTCTGCAATTGTATAACTTACTACATTATCCCAATACTCTGTCTGCAAAGGTAAAACTTCAAGAGGAACATTTGCCTGTTTACAAACTGCACGGGCAAATTCCAAATCTTCTTCCCAGGGACAATCGCCAAGAAAAGAAAATTCATCCTGAAGCCAAATCTTAAGATAAAATGCAGTCACATCGTGTCCTTCATCTTTAAGTAAACGAAGTGCAACTGAACTATCAACGCCGCCTGAAAGTAACACAGCAATCTTCATGACAAATGACCTATTTATTTGCTTGCATTTGTTTGAGCACAGAATCATAAAGCTCTTTGCTGATTCTGCTGAGGATAAGTGTTTCCAGGAGTTTTGCATTTGAGATTCTATGATAGAACGCAATGGTTATGTTATTTCGTTTATCAAAAACTTTCATCAGGCCATATGTTCTTCCTGAAAAAATACCTCCTGTCAATGATTCAATATCATTAAAAAATACCGTGTGAACTTTTTTTGAAAACATAAACTTATCGCAAATCATTTTATCGTCATCGGCTTGTATACGGTAAGGAAGATTCTGAAATAAAATCAGATAATGCTTATTCAGAAAGTAAATCAGCAAAAGCGTGATTACAATCGGTAGCAGGAAAAGAAGATTTTTATCCAGCTTAACAACAAAATACCCGAGGTAAAGAGACAGAAGAATTGTAACCGGAATATTTCCGAATTTCAGAATCAATCTTGAAAAAAAAGAATAAGTAAAAGTACGCACAACCTTTTCCTGATTTAATGATATAAATTAATCATAAAAAACATAATTCGAATTTGATAACAATACCATTCAATAATTTCAACTTTCCAGAGTGGGAAAAACAAAAGCCGTTCATTTTGTTGAACGGCTTACAAAATTGAAATGATTTTCTCTTTACTTAATTTCAGCACCCAATCCTTTTATCTGATAAATTGTAACCGGACCCGTTACTGTGGAAGGATCAAATTCAACTCCTTTTTCTTCTGCCTGATGCTGATAATATTCAACTGCTTCTTCCTGTGTTAGTTCAATTTTATAAACTGTACCTTCAACTAATGCTGTTTTACCTTTGGCTTCAACCGGAAAAACTATTTCGCCATCTTTTACTTTAACTTTTATTTTCTGATTTCCGGCATCGCCCTTTAATTCCATCCAGCAGCCTGCCATCGGGCATACATCAAGTATTTCCCCTTCAACTAAGACAGTTTTGCCCTCAAACTCCGATGGATTTAATAGTATATCCGATATATTTGTTTTATCAGCCAGTGTCAGCTCCTTGCCAAATTTTTCAGTTTGAGCAAAAACTGTAACTGAAAGTAACAGAATAAAAGAGATAATTAATTTCTTCATGAGGTCTCCTTATTTGTTTTATAATTTTTTATTAATGAAACTTAACAGTCAATTCATCTTTATATTCAAACTTAATTCCGGGAATATTTTCAGTCATTTCTTTGAAGTTTTTCATACTCATCAATTTATTGCGGGCAAGTTTTTCAAGCACATCACGGTTTTTAAGTATTTCCGTAAAATCAATATCGATAAGAGTTAAAATATTATCATTAATGTAAGCAGCATCGGTTTCTTCTATTTCTCCATTCACTTCCAAAGTCAATCTAATTTTTATTCCCTGGAAAAATTCGCTTAATTCATCCATTACCAGACCCATTGAAGAATCCGGTATTTCAACCTCGCGGTTTTCATTTTGTTCCCGAACCTGTTCCTTCGGAAAAAATATTTTAAGAACTGATGGATTGCCTTGCTTAAATTTAAAGGCAAACAAGTCTTTACGCTCTGAAAAATTTTCCACTTCACCCATCGGTAAATTTTCATCCGGATTGGGATTTATCCGGATTTTGTTTATATCCTTGAAAGAATAAATTGCTTTGTATCCCTGGTAATTATCGGTATTAATTTTTTCGCTTCTTTCAAATTTTACTCCCTCTCCGAAACTCTCTGCTTTTATTCTCAAATCATCATCTTTAAATAACTCAAACTCTTCACCCTGAACTGAATCAACCGAAGAAGCAAATTGTCTGAAAATCTCAATAACATCATTTTCAATAACAAACACTTCTTCAATCTGCCCCGACCCATCCGGATTTATCCTCAATGCTGTTTCTGTTTGTAAACATCCGGTAAAGAAAACCGGCAGCACTAAAAATAATAACCAATAAAACCTGTTAAACATTTAAACTCTCCAGATTATAATAAATTACTCGCCAGCTCAGCCAATTCAGATCGTTCACCCTTTTCAAGATTTACATGCGCATAAAGCTTTTGACCTTTGAAGTGATCAATCAAATATGAAAGCCCGTTTGATTGACTGTCGAGATAAGGATGATCTATCTGGTAAATATCTCCAGTAAGTACAATTTTTGATCCTTCGCCAACTCTTGTAATAATTGTTTTTACTTCGTGCGGAGTGAGGTTTTGTGCTTCATCAACAATAAAAAATATTCTTTGCAGGCTTCTGCCCCTGATATAGCTTAATGCTTCAATCACAATTTTCTCTTCTTTAATAAGCTGATCTATAAGCTGATGCTGTTTGTCAGTTTCAGGAAATTGGTCCTGAATGACTTTCAGATTATCCCACAGCGGCTGCATATAGGGTTCAAGCTTACTTTCAACATCACCCGGTAAGAATCCAATATCTTTATTTGAAAGAGGGACAACAGGCCTTGCAATAAAAATCTGACGATAATTTTTCCTGACATGAAGAGCACTGGCTAAAGCAAGTAAAGTTTTTCCCGTTCCTGCTTTTCCTGTTAGAGTAACAAGTCTTATATCCGGGTTGGTTAATGCATCCACAGCGAAAGTCTGTTCCGCGTTTCTTGGCTTAATTCCGTAAACAATGCTTTTATCAATTTTCCTGAAAAATCTTTTCTCGGCATCAAGATTAGCCAAAACAGATCTGTTCGAATTTCGAAGAATGAAATATTTGTTAGGCAGCTGGTCGCCTTCAAGAAGATTTATTATAGGTTTGGCATTGACTTCATAAGGCGGCTGAAAAATATTCATTATCAGATTGTCGTCAATAAAATCAATAACTTCTTTACCGCTGTAAAGTTCTTCAAGGCTGGCAACACGATCTGTTGTATAATCTTCAGACTTAATTCCAAGCGCTTTTGCTTTAAGCCTAAGATTAACGTCTTTAGACACAAGAACCACCGAACGTTTTCCCTGATATTTCTGATTCCATTCTAAAGCGACGCTTAGAATTCTATTATCCGGACTGTCTTCTCTGAAAATTTCTCTAATCTCATTACTCAATCCCCGGGAAATTGCAATTCGTAATTTACCTTTTCCTTTTCCTATTGGTACTCCACCGTTGAACAATGCTGTTCCGGTAATCGAATCGATATTACGGGAAAACTCCCTCGCATTCAAATTTATAACCTGGCTCCCGCGCTTAAAATGATCCAGCTCTTCAATAACGGTTAATGGAATCACAACATCATTTTCCTGAAATTGTGTTAACGATGTTGCATCATGCAAAATAACATTTGTATCAAGTATGAAAATTTTGGGTAATTTTTTGGATTTTCTTTTTTTTCTCATTGGAATAATAAAAAGGATTTATTTAATGAAAACCGATAGACTTTAAATTGCTGAATATTCCTGATAGGTTTAAGATACTGATGATGAAATACTCTCAAGAAGTTTATAATTGATTTCCAAATAGTATAACTAAATAATATACAGTTGTAAAAATAAAGATAAATTGTAACTATTTTATATTAAATTTATATTTACACGGCGATATTGAAAAGTCAAATGATTATCTGATAAATTGAATTTATAAACGCTAAATCATTTGATCCCCGCCAGCCACAAAATATGTGGCTATTCTTTTATCCGGCAATTTTTATTGAAATATGGAAAAACATCACTTACAAGCCAAACTGATTCTTGAAGACGGCACTGAGTATACCGGTAAAACTTTTGGCTTCCCTAAAGCCACTTACGGTGAAGTTGTATTTAACACCGGGATGGTTGGTTACCCCGAAACTTTAACCGATCCCTCGTACAGGGGACAAATTTTAGTTTGCACTTTTCCACTTATCGGAAACTACGGCGTTCCTTCTCAAGAAACTGAAAATGGATTACTTAAAAATTTTGAATCGGAAAAAATTCATTGCCGTGCATTAATTGTTTCTGATTATTCCTATGAATATTCTCATTGGAGTGCCGAGCGTTCTCTATCTGATTGGATGAATGAAGAAAAAATACCGGGGATTTTTGGAATTGATACCCGAATGTTAACGAGAAAGCTTCGTGATAAAGGAACAATGCTTGGCAAAATTATTGTGGATGAAAAAAACGATATTGAATTTCAGGATCCAAATAAAACAAATCTTGTCGGCGAAGTAAGTGTTAAAGAAGTTATTGAATATAAAGCAGGCAAACAGAAAATTGTTCTTGTTGATTGTGGAACCAAAAACAATATCATTCGTGCTTTTCTCGGCAGAGACATTACAGTTATTCGTGTTCCATATGATTATGATTTTACAGCAATCAAAGCAAATGGAATAGTAATCTCAAACGGTCCCGGCGATCCAAAGCTTAATACTTCAACAATATCTAACGCAAAAAAAGCAATGGAACTTGGCAAACCTATTCTGGGCATTTGTCTTGGATCTCAAATACTTGCTCTTGCAGCCGGAGCTGATACCTATAAATTAAAATATGGTCATCGCGGCCATAATCAACCTTGCAATGAGCTTGGGACAAAGCGTTGTTACATTACATCACAGAATCATGGTTTTGCAGTTGATTCATCAACTTTACCGGAAGACTGGCGTGAATGGTTCGTAAATGATAACGACGGAACAAATGAAGGAATAATTCATATATCAAAACCATTTTTTGCATCACAATTTCACCCGGAGGCATCACCCGGTCCGGATGATTGTGAATTCATTTTCGATATGTTCGTTCGGGCATTAAAATAAACCCTCTGCGTCTTAGCGTCTCTGCGTGAAGCTGATTTTTGTTTCTCGCAAAGACGCAAAGCCGCTAAGAAAAAAAAGTATGATAAAAAAAGGTAAACCAAAAAAAGTCTTAATTCTTGGAAGTGGTGCTTTGCAAATCGGCCAGGCTGGCGAGTTTGATTACTCCGGTTCGCAGGCTATCAAAGCACTTAAAGAAGATGGAATTGAAACAGTACTTGTTAATCCCAACATAGCAACAATACAAACATCAGAAAATTTTGCGGATAAAGTATATTTTGTTCCAATCAAAACTGAGTTTGTAGAAAAGATAATTATTAAAGAACAGCCCGATTCAATACTGCTTCAATTTGGCGGACAAACTGCTTTAAACGTTGGTGTTGATCTTTATGATAAGGGAATTCTTGCAAAGCATAATGTTAAAGTTCTTGGCACTCCGGTAGAAACAATTAAAGATACCGAAGATAGATTGCTGTTTGCCAAAAGAGTTGAAGAAATTGGACTTAAGGTTGCCCGCAGTAAAACAGCAACAAACCTTGATGAAGCGATTGAAGCTGGAAAACAAATTGGTTATCCTTTGATGGTCCGGATTGCATATGCACTTGGTGGTCTTGGCTCCGGAATTGTTAACAGCAAGGCTGAGCTGATTGAAAAAGCAAAGCGGGCATTCTCTTTTACAAATCAGATTCTCATTGAAGAATCTTTGTACGGATGGAAAGAAGTCGAATATGAAATAGTAAGAGACAGGTTCAACAATTGTATTACTGTCTGTTCGATGGAAAATGTTGATCCCATGGGAATTCATACCGGAGACAGCGTTGTAATCGCTCCCGTTCAAACATTATCTGCAAAAGAAAATTTCAAACTACGATCAATCGGAATAAGACTGATACGCCATCTTGGAATTATTGGTGAATGTAATATCCAGTATGCACTTGACCCCAACTCTGAAGATTACAGAATAATTGAAGTGAATGCCAGGCTAAGCCGAAGTTCTGCTCTGGCATCCAAAGCAACTGGTTATCCACTGGCATTTATAGCCACAAAACTTGCCCTTGGTTATGCATTAAATGAAATTGTAAATGAAATCACAAGAGAAACTTCTGCCAACTTTGAACCTGCTCTTGATTATGTTGCATTAAAATTTCCGCGCTGGGATTTACAAAAGTTTCAGCAAGTAAGCACACAACTCGGTTCCGAAATGAAATCAGTTGGCGAGGTTATGTCTCTTGGAAGAAGCTTTGAAGAAGTTCTTCAAAAGGCAATCAGAATGCTTGATGTTGGTTTGAAAGGTTTTGTCTGCAACGAAATAAAATTTGAAAACCTTGATAATGAACTATCCCAGCCAACAGATAAAAGAATTTTTGCTATTGCTGCGGCTCTTCAACAAGGATATACCGTTGATAAAATTCATCAGCTAACTAAGATTACAAAATGGTTTTTGTATAAGATGAAGAATATTGTTGAGACTGAACAAAAATTAAGAAACCTTCGAGGTTCTAAAAACCTCGAAGATTGCCTGACCGAAGAGATAATGAGAGAAGCAAAACAAAACGGATTTTCCGATTATCAGATTGCTCAATTAGTAAACAGCGATGAAATCTCCGTTAGAAATTATCGCAAGTCATTTAATGTCATTCCGGTGGTAAAACAGATCGACACCCTTGCAGCAGAATTTCCGGCTCAAACTAATTATTTATATCTGACTTATCACGGGAGCGAAGATGATATTCAGCGGGGAAATGAAGATCAGATCATTGTTTTAGGCAGCGGCCCCTATCGTATCGGCTCATCTGTTGAATTTGACTGGTGTTGTGTTAACGCTGTTAACCAGGTAAACAAAAGCGGTTACAAATCAATTATGATTAATTGTAATCCTGAAACGGTAAGTACTGATTACGATATCTGCGATAAACTTTACTTTGAACAAATAACACTCGAGCGTGTTCTTGACATTTGTGATAAAGAAAATCCTGCCGGTGTAATTGTTTCAATGGGAGGACAAATACCCAATAACCTTGCAATGAAACTTCATAAAGCAGGGATCAAAATTATCGGGACCTCGCCGGAACAAATTGATAATGCAGAAAGCAGACATAAATTTTCACAAATACTCGATTCGGCAGGAGTAGATCAGCCGGAATGGAAGGAAGTTACTTCATTAAATGATGCAAGATTGTTTGCAGAGCAGGTTGGTTATCCTGTATTAATCAGACCAAGTTATGTTCTTAGCGGCGCAGCAATGAGCATTGTTCTCACTGAAGATGAACTTGAGCTGTACCTTAAAAAGGCAACGGACCTGAACACAGAACATCCTGTTGTCATCAGCAAATTTATTACAGAGGCCAGAGAAATTGAAGTGGATGCTGTTGCTAATCAGGGAGAATTGTTCTGTTATGCAATAGCCGAGCATGTTGAAAATGCAGGAGTACATTCAGGTGATGCTACAATTGTACTTCCGCCTCAAAGAACTTACCTCGAAACTATGAGAAGAGTTAAGTTAATCACACGCAAAACAGCTGAAGCTTTGCAGATAACAGGGCCATTCAACATTCAATTCATTGCTAAAGATAACGAAGTAAAAGTTATTGAATGTAATCTTCGCGCATCAAGAAGCTTCCCGTTTGTATCAAAAACTCTTAAGATAAATTTTATAGAAATTGCAACCCGGCTAATGCTTGGAGAAAAAGTTCCGAGGATTGACAAATCATCTTTTGATCTTGATTATGTTGGAGTTAAGGCATCACAGTTTTCATTCACGCGATTAAAAGGAAGCGACCCTGTTACCGGTGTTGAAATGTCATCAACGGGAGAAGTTGCCTGTCTGGGCGATGATTTTAACGAAGCATTCTTAAAATCAGTTTTAGCAACCGGTTTTAAAATTCCTCAAAAAGGAGTTATGCTGTCAACCGGAACACCGAAGAATAAAGCAGAGCTTATTGATGAATTAAAAATCCTGCAAAAAACGGGATTAAAATTCTACGGCACAAAAGGCACAGCAGATTTTTATAAAGAAAACGGTTCAATTGATGTAGAAGTTTTATATCGTCCTTTTGACAACAAAGAGCCCTCAATCCTTACATATATGAGCGAAGGGAAAATCGATCTTGTAATTAACATTCCCAAAACGGCTGAGAAAGTAGAACTTGACAGCGATTATATCATCAGACGAAAAGCTGTTGATTTAAACATTGCTTTACTTACAAATATTCAGATTGCCAAGAGGTTTGTTAAAGCTTTAAAGAATTATTCACCTTCAACTCTTCCTGTAAAGAGCTGGGATGAATATGAATAGTACCCGCATTACATTTTTTCTTAAAAGAATTTTCTCTGTAAAAAATATCAGCTTTTTTCTTCATGCTACAAGCATTTTTTATGATAATTAAATATTTTTTGCTAAATAAAAATTCCTCAATTGTATTTTTTCAGGTATTAAAATGAAAAGTCTTATCCTTACTTTCATAATAATTATTCACTCATATTGTTTTTCACAAAATTTCTGGCAGAAAACAAACTTTCCTACAGATGGCTCCTCGGCATACAGCGTTTATTCTATGACAACTAATTCATCAAATCATTTGCTGGCAGGAACATTTACAAAAGGAGTCTTAAAATCTACTGATGACGGAATAACCTGGAGCGAATCAGGATTATCAAGTCATTGGATAGTATCATTTGCTAAGGATAATTCCGGTAATATATTTTGTGCATCAATAGGATCGCAGTTTGGAAGCGGTGTCTACAAATCCATAGATCAGGGAGGTACCTGGAATAAGGTTTGGGATGCGTTAACAGGGATGAATTATTGCTATGTTGATAAAAATAACAACGTTTACGTTTGTTTAAATTATATTTCGCAGCAAGGAGGAATTTACTATTCCTCAAACAGCGGCAGTGATTGGTCTCAAATCTTTAATCTTACTGAAAATGTTTATTCAATAATAAAATTAAATACAGGAAGACTTTTAGCAGCAGGATATGGTAAGGTATTTTATTCGGATGATAACGGTGCAAACTGGAATGTCACCACAAGCGGATTGGTTTCATTTACACCAAGCAATTTTATAATCAACAGCCAGAATGAAGTTTTCCTGGCTACTTTGGGTTACGGCATTTATAAATCAACCGACAACGGAATTACGTGGCAGAATAAAACAGGCGCCGGCCCGGATTACAGTTGTTTAATAATCAATTCAGATGGCTGGATGTATGCCGGCACAAGAGGTTACTGGGTTTATCGCTCGACTGATAATGGAGAGAGCTGGCAATTAATTAATTCCGGAATGGGCGAGGATAAGTATGTTCTTTCTTTACTGACAAACTCTTCAGGTTATTTGTTTGCAGGATTGGATTATAATGGATTGTATAAAAGTGTTAATCCGGTTGTTACCTCGATTGTGGGAGAATTAAATCAGAAAATTGAATATGAATTAACACAGAATTATCCAAATCCTTTTAACCCGTCTACCAAGATTCGCTATAGCATTCCGTCAAACGTTAAAGGTAAAACGTCAAATGTAATTTTAAAAGTTTACGATGTTTTAGGAAATAAAGTCGCTACCCTTGTTGATGAATACAAAACAGCAGGCAGTTATGAAGTTGATTTTGATGCAGCAGGATTATCCAGCGGAGTTTATTTCTATAAATTTACATCAGGCTCATATTCTTTGACGAAGAAAATGGTTCTAATGAGATAGTCTGATGATCCATAACCTCAAATAACGGAATCTTAATAGAGTTTCCTTCTTTACTGAATTAATGCAGTACTGCTGAAAAACATTTCCACTTGATTCGGCTGGTTTAATGCTATATTTTGTCACATAAATTTCACTTTCAATAAACTATCCAACTAAATTATGAGCGGCTTAACTCAGCAAAGTATTACATTACTGCTCGAAGAATGCGTTAATGGAAACAAGGGCGCTGTAGATCAACTTTTACCTCATGTTTACAATGAGTTGAGAAGAATTTCTTCAAAATACCTGCGTGATGAATTCAGAAATCATACTCTGCAAACAACTGAGCTCGTGCACGAAGCTTATCTTAAGTTAGTCGGTAATCAAAATATAAATTGGCAAAGCCGTGCACATTTTTTTGGTATTGCAGCTCAATCAATGCGGCAGATTCTCGTTGATCATGCAAGGAAACGAAAATCATTAAAACGTGGTGAAGGAAAATCTAATATTTCGCTTGAAGAGGTTTTTGAAGTATCAGAAAAAGCTGATGATCAGATTCTTGCTCTGGATGAAGCATTAAAAAAACTGGAATCAATTGAAGAAAGGTCAAGTAAAATAGTTGAGCTTAGATATTTTTCGGGTTTAACAATTGAAGAAACTGCTGAAGTATTAAACATTTCCCCTGCAACTGCAAAACGAGATTGGAATTTTGCTAAAGCCTGGCTCTATCGAGAAATTGCCAACAACTAATTAAAAACAAATAATTTGAATAAAGACAGATTAAATAGAGTTAAAGAACTTTTTGATAAAGCAATTATATTTAATCAAAAAGAACGTGAATCATATCTTGATAACGAATGTTGCAATGATGTTGAGCTGAAGAACGAAGTAATTTCTCTGATAACCTCTTTTGAAGTAACTAAGGATTTTTTAGAAGAACCGCTCGCAGTATCTGAACAGGCTAAAATTAATTTTGCCGATCCATACATTGGGAAACAAATCGGTAATTATGTTATCGATGGTGAAGCCGGTGTTGGCGGAATGGGAATCGTTTATTCAGGGAAAAGAAATGATAAAGAATTTGAACAAAAGGTTGCAATAAAAATTTTAAAGCACGGAATTAGTTCGGAGTATTTGTTAAAACGATTTCAGATTGAACGACAAACACTTGCATATCTTCAGCATCCTAACATTGCAAGACTGCTGGATGGAGGCAGAACAGTTGACGGGTTACCATATCTTATAATGGAATTTATTGATGGCATTCCAATAACACAATATTGTCTCGAAAACAAACTATCTATAGAACAAACATTAAATCTTTTCATCGAAGTTTGTAATGCTGTTCAATATGCTCATCAAAATTTAGTAATACACCGCGATCTAAAACCCGGGAATATTCTTATTACAAAAAATGGAAACGTTAAACTTTTAGATTTTGGAATCGCAAAACTTATCGATGAAGATCTTGTAGATTTTGCTGACGGATTAACAAAAACCGGGGTTTGGCATTTAACTCCGGAATATGCAAGTCCCGAACAGATTAAAGGCGAGAAGATTACAACAGCAAGTGATGTTTATTCACTCGGTGTTTTACTTTACCAGATAATGACAGGATTTCAGCCATATAAAATTACAAACAACTCACCTACTGCAATTAGCAAAATTATTACTGAAGAAAAGATTATTAAACCCAGCGAAAAATTAAAAGAACAATCTGATAAAGAATCAAATCTCCTGGCGCATAGCAAATCGTTTTCCCGAATTAGAGGGGATCTTGATAACATAGTATTGAAAGCGATGAGCAAAGATCCTTTGAGAAGATATGTCTCGGTTGAACAATTTTCTGAGGATATTCGACGACATCTTATAGGTTTACCTGTAATTGCGCAAAAAGACACTGCGGGTTACAGATTAAACAAATTTATCCAAAGACATAAAGTTGGATTTACTTCTTCTGTTGTTTTTTCCTGCTTTGTAGTTGTTAGTTTGATAGCAATATTATGGCAAGCAAACGTAGCAGCCGAAGAGCGCGATAATGCAAAGCTTGAAGCACAAAAGGTTGAAACAGTAAATAAGTTTTTACAGGATATGTTGTCATCCGTTGATCCAACAGAAATTGGAAGAGATGTAAAAGTTTATGATGTTTTACATCAATCTGCTTTGAATCTTGAAAAAAGTTTTTCAGAGCAGCCTGAAATCGAAGCCGCAATTCAAAAAACCATAGGAGTAACATTCACTAATCTTGGTGAGTATGATGAGGCAAAGCCACACCTTGAAAGATCAGTTAAGCTTAATGAGAAAGTTTATGGTTTGAATGATTTTCATACCGCGGAAAGTTATCATGCTTTAGCTTTGTATTATCATTGGATAGGCAATCTTAAGTTTGCAGATTCTTTATATAAAAAAGGACTTCGAATTTTCAGATCAGACACGAAAACACCTAAAAGAGTTTTAGCAGGAGCTTTAAATGATTATGCAACCTTAAAATACGATTTTGCTGAATTCAACGAGGCTAGAAAATTACATGAAGAGTCCCTTGATCTGTATTTAAAGTACGTTGGTAAAAAAAATAAAGAGGTCTCATCTGTGTATAATAACCTTGCGATAATATTCCAGGAACAAAAAGATTTTGATAAAGCTGAAGAGTACTTTAATAAAGCTCTTAAGATAAATATTGAACTGTTAGGTGAAAGCAGGCCTGAAGTTTCAATCAATTACAATAATCTTGCATACCTTTTTGTAGATAAAAATCAGTTTGATAAAGCTGAAGAATATTTCAAAAAATCTCTTGAACTGAAAATAAAATATTATGGAAATGATCACTCGATGGTTGGATTGGCTTATTCAAATCTTTCTGCAATACAGGAAAGAATTGGTAAAATTGATGACGCAGAAAAAACTTCCATTCTATCAATAAAGAATCTTGAAAAGTCTGTTAACCAAAATCATATTTGGCTTGGATTAGCGTATTTCAGATACACAAAAGTTTTAGTTGCCCGCTCAAAATACAATAATGCATTCAATTATATTAATAAAGCGTTAAATATCCAGGAGGATAATTACCCTGAAGATCATCCAAATTTAATTGCCAGCTTATCAGAGCTGGGTGTTATTTATTTTCATCAAAATAAATTTGCAGATGCTGAAAAATATTTAATACCCGGCTACGAAAAAGTGAAAAAGCTTAAAGGGGCGAATAACTACAATACAGTGAGATTACTTAAATATCTTCTAAAATTGTATCAAAAAACAAACAACTCGCAAAAACTCGCTATTTATCAAGCACTTTTAGATCAGACTCAAAAATAATTCCTATCCGCCTTTTTAATGAGCCAATTCGCCCGGCTTTCCCGCATGTAAGTGCAAATTGTTTAAAAATATTTTCATTAATTGAGGCAAAGATGAGAGCCCTGTTTTCAATTTTAATAATAATAATTATTAATCCAATAAATCTGTTTTCCCAATGGACAAAAACCAGCCTGAGTTTTAATACAATCTATTTTCCATCTGAAGTGGCAGCAATTGATGACTACTTATTTGTTGGCTCAAGCGAGGGAAGTGTTTACCGTTCATCTGATGGGGGAAATATCTGGGAAGCCGTTAATACTGGATTACCATCTTCAAATGTTAATCGTTTTTTTTATGAAACTGTAAACGATACTACTTTTATTTATACCGCAACTGATAGTGGGCTTTTTCGCTCAAATAACTATGGTGATGAATGGAAATCTTTAAATAATAATATTTCAGATAAGAATTTACTAACAGTTTATAAGACTGAAAACTATATTTTCTTGAGTACTGTTTACTCAAAAGAATATCGTTCGACAAATTCAGGTTTAACCTGGGAGGAAATTTCTATCGGAACTAATAACCAGAAAGTGAATAGTTTTATTAGGTATAATAATCTGATCTTTGCCGGATTATCCGACTCAAGCAAGCATGTTTATAAATCCGGGGATTTCGGTTTAACCTGGATACCTTCGGATAATGGATTAATTGATAATGTAACTGCAATCGAAAAACTTAATTCAAGATTATTTGCCTCATTTTACGGAATAGTATATCAAAGCACTGATGCCGGAATAAACTGGGTAAATGCTATATCTGGAATTCCGGTTGGTTATCCAATTCCGGATATGAAATCATTTGGTGATTTTCTATTTATTTCAACCTTGTCTGGCGTTTACACGCTTCAAGGTGAAGCTAATGAAGCAATAAACATTTCGGGTAATTTGCCGAGTCCTGCTGGTGTAGTAAGAATAGATGTTAACGATAATTATATAATTATTGGTTTATTTGATTACAACTTTGTTAAAAATGAAATTTGGATTCGCCCCACTTCTGATATAACATCAACGAAAGAGACAGTTTCTTTGATACCCAAAAACATCAAACTCGGGCAAAACTATCCCAACCCATTCAACCCAAGCACAAAAATCAGTTGGCAGTCGCCAATCGGCAGTCATCAAACATTAAAAGTTTATGATGTCCTAGGAAATGAAGTTGCTACCCTCGTTGATGAATACAAAACAGCTGGCAGTTATGAAGTTGATTTTGATGCTGCTGGATTAACGAGCGGCGTTTATTTCTACAGGTTACAATCAGGTTCTTTTGTTGAATCTAGTAAAATGATTTTATTAAAATAAAGGATCTACAAAATGATAAAAATATTAGCCCAACTTAGTATTTATTTTGTTTTTCATTCGGCTCTGATTGCTCAGGTTTCCCAACAATGGCTTAATCCTTATTATGGATCAGGCTCGGGTAATAATTATTCTTATGCAATTAAGCTTGATAACTCTGGGAATGTATTAGTTACCGGTTCTGTTTGGACTAACTTTACTAACTACGAAGACTTTGGTACTATTAAGTACAGCTCAGAAGGCACACAGCTTTGGCCAGCAAGGCGATATAATGGAACAGGAAGCAACTATGACCACTCAAGAGCAATTGCAATAGATGCAAACAACAATGTTTATGTTACAGGTGAAAGTTGGGGAGGTTCCTCACTAAATGATATTGCAATTGTTAAGTATAATCCCAATGGAGATACTATTTGGACACGAAGATTTAATAGCAGTATCAATGGAAATGAATATAGTAACTCCATTGCTGTTGATCAGGCTGGCAATGTTTACGTTGCGGGCGAAAGCAGCAATACAGGAACCCTGCAGGATTTCATTTTATTAAAACACAATTCATTCGGCACACTCTTATGGTCTCATACATATAATGGCTCTGCAAACGGCAACGATGAAGCGGTTAAAGTTTGCATAGATAATTCCGGGAATGCTTATGTTACCGGATATGTTAGAGAAACCAGTTCTGGTCCAGATATAATTACAATTAAATATGATTCTACCGGAGCTGAACAGTGGGTACGAAAATACAATGGACCCGGGAATGATGCTGACTATGGTCGCTCAATAGCAATCGATTTACAAGGTAATGTTTATGTTGCGGGTGAAAGTGTGGGAATAGGAAGTGGATTTGATTATGTATTAATTAAATATAATTCTGCAGGTCAAGAGCAATGGGTTTCAAGGTATAATGGTACTCAAAACGGTAATGAATTTTTAACAGCGCTGTATGTTGATAATTATGGTCAGATTTATATTAGTGGCGGAAGTACTGGAAGCAAAAACGCTTTTGATTATGCAACAATCAAATATAGTAGCTTAGGTGATCAATTATGGTCTGCGAGATACAATGGACCAAAGGATTCTGTTGATTATTCTTCTGCACTTGCAGTTGATACTTTAGGAAATGTTTATGTAACTGGATACAGCGAAGGCTCTTCTCCAACATTTGCGTTTGATTTTGCTACTATAAAATATAATTCTGATGGATTTGAGCAATGGATACAAAGATATAACGGACAAGGAAGCAAAAACGATTATGCAACTGGAATTGCTGTTGATAATTCAGGTGGTGTATATGTAACGGGTTATTCTGTTGGTACAAATAATTATCATAACTTCATCACAATAAAGTATCAACAAAATACTACAGACATTATTTCAGAAAAAGAATTACAACCAAAAGATTTTGCACTCATTCAAAACTATCCCAATCCATTCAACCCAAGCACAAAAATCAGTTGGCAGTCGCCAGTCGGCAGTCATCAAACATTAAAAGTTTATGATGTCCTTGGAAATGAAGTTGCTACCCTCGTTGATGAATACAAAACAGCTGGCAGTTATGAAGTTGATTTTGATGCAGCAGGATTATCCAGCGGCGTTTATTTCTACAGGTTACAATCAGGTTCTTTTGTTGAATCCAGAAAAATGATTTTGATAAAATAATTTGTGAGGGAAAAATGAAATTATTATTTATTTATGTTTTTTTATCTTTTATATCAATTACAGTAGCACAGCAAATTAATCCCAGATATAACTTTGGAGCTTTACTGGAGGCACAGAATAGGATAATAAATGGCGCTGGCCAAAGTCCTGATGCTTTTAATAATTATTGGAATGTTATGAATGAAAACGAGAAGCCAGCACTATTTATGACGTATGTTAAACTTAAAGATGTTGAAAGTGATTGGTCATCAGACTTAAAAGCTGAATTGCTCAGCTATGGAGATAATTTTATAATTCCTCAAATTGGTTTATCGATGACTGAGGATGGAAATCCTTCTGCTCATTACGAAGATGATGTTGCGGCGGGATTGTACGATGAAGAGATACAGAATTTCATTACAGGATTAAGAACCCTCGCTCTGCCAGCTTACGTTAGAATCGGTTACGAATTTAACGGAACTTCATGGAACGGCTACGAAGCTGATTCTTATAAATCGGCATTTACCAGAATTACAAATATGATAAGAGCAAGTGGTTTAGAAGTTGCAACAGTTTGGTGTTTTGCAATGGATGGTGTTATGAATTATATGGACTTCTATCCCGGCAACGAGTATGTTGACTGGTGGGCAATAGATATTTTTTCTGCTGAACATTTTAATAACATTAACGCTGATAAATTTCTGGATAGTGCTTACTTACATCAAAAACCGGTAATGATTGGTGAAACAACTCCAAGATTTGTGGGAGTACTTCAAGGACAAACGAGCTGGAATAATTGGTTTGTTCCATTTTTTAATTTCATCCACACTAAACCTATGGTTAAAGCATTTTGTTATATTAATTGGGATTGGTCGCAGTATCCTCAATGGAATACCTGGGGAGATGCAAGGCTTGAAGCTAATTCTATAGTTGCCGGGCATTTTACATCTGAAATGGACTCATCCCAGTATCTTCACTCAACAAGCGAAAGTAATTTTAGAGAAACTTATGGGATACCTGACAACACAGCGCCATCAATCCCACAAAACTTCAATCTTACAGCATCAAATTTTCCAGTAGAATTAACCTGGGATATTGTCTCAGATCCTTCCGGACTTTCACACTACAAAATATTTAAAGATGATCAATTTTATGATTATACTCTCACTACTCCATATGAAGATTTTAATGTTGCTGCAGGCCAATTGATTCAATATAAAATGTCAGTTATGGATAGAGCCGGAAATGAGAGTGGACAAACGGCAAATCAAAGTGTGCAAGTGCCTTCAACAGTCGAAAAAGCATTGAATAGAAATTTTGATGAGGGAAAAAACTTTTGGAAACTTTATAGCTATGATGCTAATGCAATTGCCGATTTTCAGATTGATTCAACTTATATGATTGATGGGAAATATTCTGCAAAGATAAATGTTAATCAGTCTTCCGGAACAAATTGGCATATTCAATTCGCTCAGCCCTTTAAAGTATTTGCACAGAGAAAATATAAAATTGAATTCTCAGCGAAATCATCTACCTACAAAAACATTCAGTATTGGATTCAACAATCTCACAGTCCTTTTCAGATATTAAAGTCCGGCTCAATTAATCTTAATAATAATGTTCAAACAATTATAGACTCGATTTTGATAGACCAGAATGACAATGTTAGATTAAACTTTGTATTAGGAAGTGTTCAGCTTGCAACGGTTTGGCTGGATGATATATCGATCGTTGAAACATTTACGGGGACAACAGATGTTAGTTTGGATAATGAATTACAACCAAAAGATTTTACACTCTTTCAAAACTACCCGAACCCATTCAATCCAAGAACGACGATCAAGTATTTTATTCCAACATCAGAGTTTGTAACGCTTAAAGTTTACGATGTTTTAGGAAATGAAGTCGCTACCCTTGTTGATGAATACAAAACAGCAGGCAGTTATGAAGTTGATTTTGATGCAGCAGGATTATCCAGCGGAGTTTATTTCTACAAGTTACAATCAGGTTCTTTTGTTGAATCTAAAAAAATGATTTATCTTAAATAGTAAATTAACAAAGGAGTTATAATGCAAGAGATGATAAAAATGAAAATAAATACATATGTATTAGCTGTAACAAAAATTTTTCTATTCATTATCTTTTTTTATAATTCAAACACTGTCGTTGCTCAAACAGGAATATATGTTCCTTCAATGCAAAGCAGTGATAACCTGATTACAAATTTTTTGAATAACTATGGTATTCAAGGCGCAACTGTAGCAATTTCAAAGAATGGAAAACTGGTTTATTTACGTGGCTTCGGCAAATCCGATATCAATGGGCTTGAGGCAACTCAACCTTTTAGCTTATTTAGAATCGCCAGCCTTTCGAAACCAGTTACGGCAACAGCTATCATTAAATTATGGGAGAATGGATTACTTGGACTTGATGACAAAGTTTTTGGAACAGGTGGCTTATTAAGCTCGGATACTTATCTGAATACTGCTAATATAACTGACAACAGAATTTATAATATCACAGTAAGGAATTTACTTGAGCATACTGCTGGCTGGGATCGTAATATACCCATAGTGCCCAATCCACCACCGCCATATAATTTTAATTTTTCAACAAGCGATCCGATATCTTTTCCCCTGCATGTGACATATGTGTTGGGAGAGAGTAATCCGGTTTCTGAAAAAGCATTGATTAAGTTTCTACTGGAAAAAGGATTGGATGTTGACCCAGGTACAGAGTACCATTATTCGAATGTTGGATATTTAATTTTGGGAGCCATTATAGAACATTTAACTGGTATGAGCTACGAAGAGTATGTAAAGACTGAGATTCTAAATCCAGTTACCGCATTTGATATGCATCTTGGCAGAAACTTACTGGAAAACAAAATGGAGCGGGAGGGTGAATATATAAGCAACTTTACTGTCATATCTTGTTATGGAACAGGACAACTGGTCCCATGGCAATATGGTGGTTGGAATCTTGAAGCAATGGATGCTCATGGCGGCTGGGTTGCATCTGCCAGAGATCTTTTAAAATTTGTTCTTGCTGTTGATCGTTTCAATACTCGCCCTGATATATTAAATCCCTCTTCAATTGATACGATGACTGCACCTTCTATAAGAAATATTAACTATGCAAAAGGATGGCAGGTAAATCAATACAATAACTGGTGGCATACTGGAAGTCTTGATGGCACACGATCAATATTAGTTCGCTCATCAGGAGGCTATGCCTGGGTTGTATTGCTTAATGAAGGCGGCGGCGGAAATTTCTGGACAGACTTTGATAATCTTATTTGGAATTGTATTGCAAGCACTTCGGAATTCCCGGCATTTGATCTCTTCGATTCTCCGAAAAACAATTGCACTAATCTTAATATTAATTTTGTGTCAAATAATTCAGTATCCGCTGGCTGGGATAACGGTGACGGAACCGGCAGATTATTATTAGTTCGTCAAGGCAACCCTGTTAGCAAATTTCCACTTGACGGAATAAGCTATATCGGTAACAGTACATTTGGTTTGGGAGATAATCTTGGTGACGAAAACTATGTTGTTTACTCCGGGAATAGCAATAATGTTACTATTTCCGGTTTATCACCTGATAAAAAATATTATTTCAGATTATTTGAGTTTAATAAAACATCTAATACCGGGGATAATGCCTTGTACTTGCTGGCTAAAAGCGAAAAGGACTCTATAGACATGTCAAACACTGCAGTTGATGATGAAAACCCTGAAATGGATTTTATTCTTCAACAGAATTATCCTAATCCTTTTAATCCAACTACCAAGATTCGCTATAGCATTCCGTCAAATGTCAAAAGTCAAACGTCAAATGTAATTTTAAAAGTTTACGATGTTTTAGGAAATGAAGTCGCTACCCTTGTTAATGAATACAAAACAGCAGGCAGTTATCAAGTTGATTTTGATGCAGCGGGATTATCCAGCGGAGTTTATTTCTACAAACTGCAGGCAGGTAGTCTGGTTGAAACTAAGAAAATGTTATTAACTAAATAAGGTCTTTCAAAAAATGGGGCAAGGTATGCTTTGTCCCGTTAATCCTTTCAAAAAAGCCGCGAACTAATTAAATAATTATCATTCCTGTTTTTCATTATATTTAGTTCATCAATTTTATCATCGTAAAACAAATTCATAACAGCAAAAATTTATTTACATTATAACTTTATTTTATTATCAAATAATTTATTTATGAAAACACTCAAGCTCATACTAATAATTATTTTAATCCCTGTTTATTTGGGAGCTCAGGATCATAACGAATGGAGCTATAACCGCTGCATCTATGAAGTTAATGTACGGCAATATACAAGCTCAGGGACGTTTGCCGAATTCAGCACACATCTCGGGCGGCTTAAGAGTCTTGGTGTTGGCATTATCTGGTTTATGCCTATTCATCCAATTGGAGTTGTAAACAGGATTGGTTCTCTCGGAAGCTACTATTCAGTAAAAGATTATTATGGAGTTAATCCCGAATTCGGAAACTTAAATGATTTCAAATCGCTTGTTGATACCATTCACGCAAAGGGAATGTTTGTGTTGATGGATTGGGTCGCAAATCATACTTCGTGGGATAATGATCTGACTATTTCACATCCTGAATGGTATGTGAAGGACGGGAACGGAAATTTTGTGCCTCCCGCCGGAACTAACTGGAGCGATGTAATTCAACTGGATTACACAAAGCAGGGATTGAGAGACTACATGATTGATGTAATGAAATATTGGATAAACGAAACAGGAATCGACGGTTTCCGGTGTGATGCTGTGAGCTTTATGCCCCTCGATTTCTGGGCGGAAGCAATATCCGAATTAAAGAATCTTAAACCCGGAATCTTAATGCTCGCTGAAGATGACGCTCCTGAATATCAATCTGCCGGATTTGATATGACATACGGCTGGGGTTATCATGGCTTTGGACAGGGAATACTTAATAACATTGCAGCCGGGACAAACAACGCTAATACCCTGAGCAATTATGTTGCAATGGAGAATAATAATTTCCAGTCATCCCATTACAGAATGTACTTCACCTCTAACCATGATGATAACTCCTGGCATGGAACAGTGTTTGAACAATTCGGTAATGCTGCAGAAACTTTTCTGGTTCTCACTTCAACATTCAGGAGTATGCCGTTAATTTATAGTGGTGAAGAAGCCGGACTGAATCGCCGCCTGCTATTTTTTGATAAAGATCAAATTAACTGGCAGTATCATTACTTTGCTGATCTTTACACAAAATTGTTCAATCTTAAAAAATTCAATAAAGCTTTATGGAATGGCAATGATGGTGGTCAGCTTCAGAGAATAACTACTACAAATAATCCGGCAATTTTTGCTTTTATCAGAGAGAAAGATGATTGCAGGATCTTTGGAATATTTAATCTTACTAATCAGGAGAAATCTTTCACGCTGAACGGAACTGCTTATCCCGGAAACTATAGAAATGTTTTCACAAATGACTCGGTGCTTTTCACAGAGAACACATCATTAACCTTGCCTGCCTGGGGTTACCGGGTTTATGAGTATGGAAGCGGACTCACTTCGGTTGAAAATCACGAATCAATTCCTAAGGATTTTATTCTTTATCCCAATTACCCCAATCCTTTTAATCCATCAACTAAAATTAAGTATTCAATTCAAAATTCAGAGTTTGTTACACTTAAAGTTTATGATCTCCTGGGTAATGAAATTGCAACCCTCGTGAATGAATACAAGCCTGCGGGGGTGTATGAGGTAGATTTTAAAGCAACTGCGCTTTCAAGCGGAGTTTACATCTTTACACTCAGGACAGCTTCTGAATTTCAGCAAAGAAAAATGCTATTGTTGAAGTAGCATCGGGATTTGGAATATGAATTAAATTTTCCGGGGTTTCTCAATTACCAGTTGAGAAACCCCGAAAAAATATTTTTACTTTTTATAATATTTCAAAGCTTCAGGAAGCTCATTTTTAATATCTGCTATTCTTGTTTCATCCGATGGATGCGTGCTTAAAAATTCCGGAGGCTTCGCCCCGCCTTGTGCAGCCATTCTCTGCCAGAATTCAACAGCAACATTAGGATCATAACCAGCCATTGCCATAAAAATTAATCCCAACCTGTCAGCTTCGCTTTCGTGAGTCCTGCTGTAAGGAAGAATAACGCCAAGAGTTGTTCCGATTCCATAGGCAGTTAAAAATAATTCCTGTGTTTGCTGTGGTTCATTCTGTAAAGCAACCGACAATGCAACACCGCCTAACTGCTGAAGCAAACCCTGGCTCATTCTTTCATTTCCATGCTGGGCAATCGCATGCGCAATTTCATGACCCATTACAACTGCAAGCCCGGTTTCATCTTTTGTGAGCGGAAGAATTCCGGTATAAACCACAACTTTACCGCCGGGCATACACCAGGCATTTACTTCATCACTTTCAACTACATTAAATTCCCATTGATAACCTTCAAGCTCTTTTGATAAATTGTTCTGAGCAAAATAAGTTTCAACCGCAGTCTGAATATTTTTTCCAACCCTTTTTACCATTTCAAGGTCGTTCTTATTACCGCTTAATTTATTTTGCTTTATGAACTCGTCGTACTGCTGAAAGCTCATAGCATTAATTTCTGAATCCGGGATTAAATTTAGCTGAGATCTGCCGGTTATTGGAACCGTACTGCAGTGATAAAAAAACAATCCCATAAAAAGCAGCAGAAGAAAGTATTTAAGTGTTTTCATGATTCTGGTCCAAATAATAATTGTTAATAGTTAAAATATATAAAAATCAAGTGATGAAAATCAGTATTATTTTTAGCCTACTTATATTTGTAAAAGTAATTAACGAATTTGAGGAGCAAATGCAAATAGGAATTGTTGGATTGCCTTTTTCAGGCAAGTCGACTTTGTTTCAAACCATTACTAAAACTTTAATCGATCCGAATGAACTGTTGAAAGCAGAGACTCATCAGGCAGTTATTAAAGTTCCCGATTCAAGATTAGACAAGCTGACTGAAATTTTTAATCCGCGAAAAAAAGTTAATGCCACAATTGAAGTTGTCGATGTTGTTGGCTTACAAAAAGGAGATTCTGGTTCCACCCAGTTCACTTCAAATTTTTTGAGTAAAGTAAAAACCAATGATGCTCTTGTTCAGGTAGTCAGGTTATTTTCAAATGAAGCAGTTCCTCATCCCGATGGATCAATAGATTTAATGCGGGACATAAATGCTTTTGAAACTGAATTCATCCTTTCGGACCTTGCTTTGGTTGAGAAGCGAATAGATAATATTAAAAAGCAAATCTTAAAAACTCAGGACGAGAAACTAAAAAGGGAGCTTCCTGTTCTTGAACATTGCTTCGCAATTTTACAGGAAGAAAAACCCCTGCGCGATCATCATTTTGGTAAAGAAGAAATGCAGATGCTTAAACCTTATCAAATGCTCTCTATTAAACCAATGCTTATAGCTCTTAACTTTGATGAGACACAAATAAACAACACCGAAAAGTATCTCGATGAATTGGTTAAACATAAACTTGGCCATAACACAAAAGCGCTTTCATTCTTTGGTAAGATTGAGCTTGAGATGGCTGACCTTCCGGATGATGATTCAAGAATTTTCATGCAGGATTATGGGATAACCGAGTCTGCTCTTGACAAACTTGTCAGAGAATCATATGATCTGCTAGGTGTGCAATCTTTCTTCACTGTTGGCGAAGATGAATGCCGTGCGTGGACAATTAAAAAAGGAATGACGGCGCAGGAAGCTGCGGGAGAAATACACACTGATTTTTTCAAAAAGTTTATCCGTGCTGAAGTTGTGCATTACGATGATTTTATTGAAACAGGTTCATTTGCAAAAGCTAAAGAAGTTGGCAAATGGCGTCTTGAAGGAAAAGAATATATTGTTAAAGACGGAGATATAATTTCTGTAAGGCATAGTTAGATCACTGATTAGAATATTTTAAGATTCAGCTGTCACGGTCGAACCGTGACAGCTTAAATGTATTTAATTAACCAAATACTTTTCTAAAAATAAAACTTCAGCCCAAATGTAAAAATCACGATTAGTTTTCTTTCGGAAGCCGTGACCTTCGTCCTTTGCAAGCAGGTACCAGACTTCTCCGCCGTTCTTTCTAACAATATCTACAATTTGTTCTGCTTCTGTGTAAGGGACACGAGGATCGTTTAATCCCTGCACAACAAATAATGGCTTTGTAATTTTATGAGCATTTGTAGTGGGAGAAATCTTTTGCAAAAATTCGTTCATCTTTAGATCGCGTTCATCACCGTACTCAACTCTTCTCAAATCCCTTCTGTAATCCTGTGTGTTAGTTAAGAAAGTTACAAAGTTGCTTATTCCGACAATATCAACTGCACATTTTAATCTATCGTTAAAGTGTGTCATAGATGCAAGCACCATATAACCGCCGTAAGATCCGCCGGTAACAGCAACACGTTTTGCATCAAGATCTGGCTGTGCTGCAATCCAATCTAAAAGTTTACCAATATCCTGTACGGATTCTTCACGTTTAAATCCGTTATCTAATTGCAAATAAGATTTTCCATATCCACTTGAACCACGCACGTTTGGTTCAATAACAGCTATGCCCATTTCATTTACATAATATTGCACAATCGGATTGAAGTAAGGCTGTGCCTGTCCTTCAGGTCCGCCATGAATATCAATCACAACCGGATGAGGTCCTTTCGTTTTAGGTTTGTAAATAAAAGCCGGAATCATCCTTGGCTTACCATCAACTTCATCAAATGTTGGAAAGTGAATTAATTCCGGGACAACAAATTTCGATGTGTTCAATCCGCCAACCTCACTGTAAGTCCAACGCTCAAGAGAATTGTCGGAAAGATCCATAACATAAACATCACCGGAAGATTGCGGAGTGTTTAAAACCATTGCAAGCTTTTTCCCGCTGGGATGAAATTCTAATTCATAAACCTGCCCAATAGGAATATTTGGAACAGCATTATACTTCATCGTTTTTGTATCAAGCATATAAAGTTTTGCCATTCCATCTTCATTAACTGTAAATGCAAGTTTGTCCCCGTCTTCAGATAATGTAAATGATTCAACATCCCAATTAATGTCTGAAGTCAGCACAGTAAACTTTTTTGATTGAAGATCATAATAGCGAAGTCTTTGAAACTCACTGTTTTCATCCGAGGTAATAAAAATTCCTTTTCCATCTTTTGAAAAAACTGCTCCGCCGTAAGCAATTTTTTCAGATGAAGGATTTATCTGCTCAAGTTTTTTTGATGCGAGATCAAGAGTGTAGAAATAACTTTCGTTTGCAGAAACATATTTGCCAACAATTAAAGAATTATCATCCGGAGCCCAATCACCGGCACCCCAAGAACCGCCTTCACTTAAAACCATTTCGGCATTTTCGGGATTATTAATATCTGCGATATAAATATCCCAATCTTTTCCGTTTCGCTTAGTACTGAAAAACGCAAACTTATCTCCCTTATTGTTCCAATTGATGCCGCCATTGCTGGATTTACCGTCGGTGAGCATTTTGAAATTTCCTGTGTTCAGATCGAAAGAAAAAATCTGGTAAAACTCACCGCCGCCAACATCTTTTGTGTAAAGGAAGATGTTTTTATTTTTATCCGGACATAATGTTGCGCCGCCAACCGGCTCAGTGAAAAATGTTATTTGTTCGCGATAACCGCCGGGCATTTTTACTCTGTGAATCTGTGATGTTTCTCCAAAACGTGTAGCGATTAATATCCCCTCATCGTTGTGCAGCCAATCCTGGAATGCAGCGGAGCGGGTATTCTGATACTGAAAAATTTTATCTTTCAGTTGCTGAGGAATTTCAGGAATGTTTTCCATTACGAGGTTTCCAACTTCTTTTCTCACTGTCTGAGGAAAAATCTGGACAAAAGAAATCAGTAAAATCAATAACACAAAAAATATTGAGCTTCTTTTCATTTGAATCTCCTGTTGATCTGATGATTAATTATTTTTTTTAACTGATACACAAATTTTACAATTATTTTTTACAGAAATTAATAAATTGTGATCAGCGGCAGGTTTAAAAATCAGTCTCCGGGTTTAGCTAAAAATCAGAAGCAATAAGTGCTGCTTAGTAAAACAATCCCCCGATATTTTTCATCAGTGTTTCATTTTGCTCAGCTTCATTGAAGAACTTAAGCTTTGAAGGAGTTACTTTAAATTTAACATCAAGCATAGTGAATTTGCCCATTTCGGCATCACAACCATGCGGCAGCCCGAACTGAACAGTTACTGTATCGTGGGAAATTTCTTTAAAGGCAAAAGTCTTTAATAGTTCGGAAAAATTAATATCGCAATCCTGGCTTAGCAGCTCAATTAACTGTTTCAGGTCAGCCGGAGCCGATTTTCCTTTAATCCTTTCGGAAATCAGTTTTGTTTTTGTTACTTCACTGAAAACTTCTTTTTCATCAAAGAAAAAAGTCAGAGGTTTAAAGTCTTCCGGAGATTCAAGATTGATCGACTCATAAAAAGTTCCGTAGTTTACACTATACCCAAAATCATAATGCCAGTCGAATGAGTATGAGACTACAGGCCCCACAATTGAAAGCATAGAAAAATCATCGCTCTGAAAAGTAAACTGATAAGTGCTGTCGGGCAGTATTGTTTCGTTTATAATTATCCGGTCAGTAAAAATTATTATCTTATTCCCATTGAGGTTATCAACAGCTACAGCAGAAGAGTCGTTCCAGGTAATTGTCCAATCTCCGCTGGTAACCGAAAAATTAAGGCTGGATTCTAAATCAACATCTAATGAAATAGAATCCCTGCCTTCTTCCTGTGAGTAGAGAAATATTGAAAAAGAAAACATTAAAACTAAAATCTTTCTGAACATAGTTTTAAAGTTTTAGTTTTATAAAAAGTCTTATCTATTAAACATCGACATAAACGAAACACCGATAAGAGTAATAAGAAGAATCGCCAGAATTATTCCAATCACAAACATAATCAGCGAAGCCTGAGCCCAGGATTTTTTGCTTGGATTTTGATCACTGCCAAATGCCCAAACAAACAACATAATAAATCCGACAATTGGAATAGCGCAGATGATAAACGTAATTACCCACTCGCCAACTGTGACGGGTTTGGAAAGATTACTTTGAGAAGAAAGGTTTAGTTGATCCATTTAACGCTCCCGGAATTGTAAGAGTAAATGAATTAAAATCACTTTAAAGTGATAGCTGCAATAATGATTTTGAAATACAGCCTAAAAATACGAATCATTCAACAACAATAAACGCATCACAATATTTTTATTTGAATTAACATATTCTCATTGTTAAGAAAAGAAATAAAACAGGCAAAGCAATTTTCCAAAAATGATAATTACAATTGCCAAAAAATCAAGAATGCAGAGGATTCTCTTGGTATAGTTTTTGGCTAAAAAGAGGCACTTATCAAGTGGGCATTTTTTATTTAAAAAACGGAAAAAAGATGGAAAGAAAAAAAGTCACAATTGACGGAAATGAAGCTGCAGCGTATGTAGCTTATAACACAAATGAAGTCATAGCAATATACCCTATAACCCCTTCGTCAAATATGGGCGAATGGTGTGATGCCTGGGCTGCAGTAAACGAAAAAAACATTTGGGATATAACTCCTTCGGTTACAGAGCTTCAGAGTGAAGGCGGAGCCTCGGGCAGTGTGCACGGAGCACTTCAAACCGGTGCACTTACAACAACATTCACTGCTTCACAGGGTCTGCTTTTAATGATTCCAAATATGTTCAAAATAGCAGGCGAATTGACATCAACGGTTTTTCATGTTTCTGCAAGATCAATAGCTGCACAGGCACTTTCAATTTTTGGTGATCACAGCGATGTAATGGCAACAAGATCAACAGGATTTGCATTAATTGCTTCCGGTTCAGTTCAGGAAGTAATGGATATGGCTTTGATTTCACAGGCTGCTACGCTAAAAGCCAGAGTTCCGTTCATACATTTCTTTGATGGCTTCAGAACTTCACACGAAGTTATGAAAATTGAACAATTGACCAGGGAAGATATGCTGGCAATGATCGATAACGATTTGGTAATTGCCCACCGAAAAAGAGCGCTAAATCCTGAAACCCCCGTTCTTCGCGGAACTGCACAAAATCCTGATGTTTATTTCCAGGGAAGAGAGACAGTTAATCCGTTCTATAATGCCTGCCCGAACATTGTTCAGGAACAAATGGACAGATTTGCCAAACTCACCGGAAGACAATATCGCTTGTTTGATTATGTCGGCGCTCCAGATGCTGAAAGAGTAATAATCTTGATGGGATCAGGAATAAAGACCGCAGAAGAAACTGTTGAATATCTGACCAGAAAAGGCGAGAAAGTTGGAGTAGTAATCGTCAGATTATACCGACCATTTTCTATTGAACACTTTGTAAAGGTTCTCCCTAAAACTACAAAAGCAATTTCAGTGTTAGACAGAACAAAAGAACCCGGGTCACCCGGCGAACCGCTTTATCTTGACGTAGTAAATGCTATTTCAGAAAAATATATCCTGGGCGAGCTTGGTTTCAATTATCCTAAAATTGTTGGAGGAAGATACGGTTTATCTTCGAAGGAATTTACACCGGCGATGATTAAAGCTGTATTCGACAATCTGAAACTTGATAAACCGAAAAATCATTTCACGGTTGGTATTATTGAAGATGTAACCAATAGCAGCCTTGATTTCGATCCTGAATTTACAGTTGAATCCCAGGATACTTTCAAAGGAAAGTTTTATGGCCTTGGGGCTGACGGAACTGTTGGTGCAAATAAAAATTCAATAAAAATTATTGGCGAAGGAACTGATTATTTTGCACAGGGTTACTTTGTCTATGATTCAAAAAAATCCGGCTCAACAACAATTTCACATCTGAGATTCGGACCCCACGAAATCAAATCAACTTATCTGATCAACAGAGCAAATTTTATTGCCTGTCATCAGCAGGTATTTCTTGAAAAGATGGATATGCTCAAAGAAGCAGTTGAAGGTGCTACATTCCTGTTAAACACAGTCGTTCCTAAAGATCAGGTTTGGGATTCACTGCCAGAAAAAGTTCAGAGTGACCTTATCAAAAAGAAAATGAAATTCTACATTATTGACGCTTATAAAGTTGCAAACGAAACCGGGATGGGCGTGAGAATAAATACAATCATGCAGACCTGCTTTTTTGCAATCTCAAACATATTCCCGAAAGAAAAAGCAATTGGATTGATTAAAGATTCAATCAAAAAAACTTACGGTGCAAAAGGCGATAAGATTGTTCAGATGAATTTTGACGCTGTTGATAAAACTCTTGCAAACCTTTTTGAAGTTGAAGTTCCTGATAAAGTAACCAGTAAGTTGCAGCTTCAGCCGGCCGTTTCAGGAGAAGCAACCGGATTTGTAAAAGAAGTAACAGCAAAGATAATTGGCGGTGAAGGCGACCTGCTTCCTGTAAGTAAAATGCCTGTTGATGGCACATATCCTACTGCGACTTCTCAATGGGAAAAAAGAAACATAGCCCTTGAAGTGCCTGTATGGGATCCCGAAGTATGCATACAGTGTAATAAGTGCGTAATGGTTTGTCCGCATGCAACTATTCGTGCAAAAGTTTTCGAAGAAAAATATCTTGCTAATGCCCCTTCAACATTTAAGTCTACAAAGTTCAAATCAAAAGATTATGGTGAAGGAATGCTTTACAGCCTTCAGGTTGCGGTGGAAGATTGTACCGGCTGTGCACTTTGCGTTGACGTTTGTCCGGCAAAGAATAAAGTTGAAACGAGACTTAAAGCAATAAATATGGCTGAACAGATTCCTATCAGAGAATCTGAAAGAGCAAATTGGGATTTCTTTATTAAAATTCCTGACCTTGACAGAACAAAGGTTAATGTTACAAAAGTAAAAGACTCACAATTTCTCAGACCATTGTTTGAATTCTCGGGAGCTTGCTCAGGTTGCGGTGAAACTCCGTATGTAAAACTGGTCAGCCAGCTCTTTGGTGACAGGACAATTATTGCCAATGCAACCGGATGCTCTTCAATTTATGGAGGAAATCTTCCTACAACGCCCTGGTGTGTGGATGAAAACGGTAGAGGACCTGCATGGTCAAATTCGTTGTTTGAAGATAATGCCGAGTTTGGTTATGGATTCAGACTTGCAATCAACAAGCACAACCATCAGGCAAAAGAGCTGTTGAAGAAACTTCAATCTGATCTTGGCGAAGAACTTGTTGAAGGATTAATCTCTGCAGACCAAAAAGATGAAGCAGGTATTTATGAACAAAGGCAGCGAGTAGAAAGTCTCAAATCTAAACTTGAAAAAATGATTAATTCCGGTTCAAACGGAAAAACAACTGATGCAAAACATCTTTTAAGTCTTGCAGATTACCTCGTGAAAAAATCAGTCTGGATTATGGGAGGCGATGGCTGGGCTTATGATATAGGTTATGGCGGGCTTGATCATGTGCTTGCATCAGGTCAAAATGTTAATGTCCTTGTCCTTGATACCGAAGTATATTCCAATACTGGCGGGCAGTGTTCTAAAGCAACTCCTCGTGCTGCGGTAGCAAAATTTGCAGCCGCCGGAAAACCTGCAGCCAAAAAAGATCTCGGACTTATGGCAATGAGCTATGGTAATGTATATGTGGCAAAAATTGCAATGGGGGCAAATGATCAGCATACCTTAAGAGCTATTCTTGAGGCTGAAGCATACGATGGTCCATCGTTAATAATTGCATACAGCCATTGCATAGCTCACGGCATCAATATGGCAACGGGAATGCGTAATCAAAAAGCCGCTGTTGATTCCGGGTACTGGCCATTATACAGGTATAATCCTGAATTGAAAGAGCAGGGAAAAAATCCATTCACTCTTGACTCAAAAGGATTGAAAATACCTTTGAAAGATTATGCTTATTTGGAAACCAGATATAAGATGCTTACTAAATCCCATCCACAGGCTGCTGAAGTCTTAATAAAGGAAGCTCAGAATGATGTGATTGAAAGATGGAAAGATTACGAAAGGATGGCATCATATAATCCTCAGGAGGAAGGAAAAGATTAAATAATTCCTGATAAGGTATAACTGAAATTGTTAATAATAATTTTTAAAAGGAAATAAAATGGATTTAACCACAAAATATCTCGGTTTCAAATTGAAAAGCCCGATTGTTCCCTCAGCCGGACCTCTTTCACAGGATATCGGAAACATTAAAGAGATGGAAGATGCCGGTGCGGGTGCAGTTGTTCTATATTCAATTTTTGAAGAGCAAATTGAACATGAGGCATTGGAATTGAATTTTCATACCTCATACCACGCTGAAAGCTATGCTGAAGCCACCTCATACTTCCCTGAACCTTTCGAATTCAAGCTCGGACCCGAGGAGTATCTTGAACATATCAGGAAAATCAAAAAGTCAGTCGAGATACCAGTAATAGCAAGCTTAAACGGCAAATCTCTCGGAGGCTGGATTGATTATGCTAAAAAAATTGAGCAGGCGGGAGCTGATGGATTAGAGCTGAATATTTATCTTCTTGCAACTGAACTGAATAAGACCCCCGCCGAGATCGAAAAAAATTATCTCGATATTGTAAAGTCAGTCACATCAAATATTAAAATTCCGGTTGCTGTCAAAATGCATCCATTCTTTACTTCAGTTTCAAATATGGCTTATGAACTGGATAAGGCAGGTGCAAAAGGGCTTGTTATGTTCAATCGTTTTTATCAGCCTGATATCGATCTTGATAATCTTGAAATTGTTCCTAACGTTTTGTTAAGTACGCCGATGGCAATGAGACTTCCGCTGCGCTGGATTGCAGTTCTTTACAATCGTGTTAACGCTGATCTTGCTGCCACAAGCGGTGTTTATACTGAACGAGATGTTATTAAAATGATAATGGCCGGAGCTTCTGTCACTCAAATGCTTTCTTCGCTTCTAAAATTTGGAATTGGTCACATTGCTGATGTTATTACCAAAATGAAAACATGGATGGAAGAAAACGAATACCACTCTGTTGAGCAGATGAAAGGAAGCATGAGTTATATGAATGTTGCGAATCCATCACAGTTTGAAAGAGCAAACTATATGAAGGTTTTACATTCATATAAAAGATAATTTTCCCCCAAGCCATTGCAGAACTCGGTGTTGGGGTGAATTGAAAGAATTATTTATGCCCACATCAAATTAAGCTACAGTCTTTCAATTTACCGGTAACTGCAATGGCTTCGCCCTATCTAACAATGTTTCTTTCTTTAGATTCTAAATAAAAATCTTTACGGAACGATTCCGGCAGGAAATCAGTTTATGATAGTGTTAATTACGGATATACTATGGTTTTATTTTTCACAACTTTTTTCATCGCCTATACAGCGCTAAACTATTACGTATTTATTAGAGGATGGCAGGCACTGGCAACTATTCCCGCCGCCAAACCATTTTATTTAATAATTTTTATACTGGTTTCATATGGATACGTGTTTTCAAAGGTTTTATATAAATATCTCCACCCAATACTTTATGACATCTGGCTTGGTGCCGGTGCAATCTGGTTTGCTTACCTGGTTTATTTCATTCTTGCTATTCTTCTTATAGATATTATAAGACTTTTTGACTCGTGGTTTCAATTTCTTCCATTATTCATTTCAAAGAATTATGAGCTTTCAAAAAAAGTGCTTGCCATATTAGTAATTGCTCTGGTCAGCCTGATTGTATTTCTTGGCAACCTGAATAAACGCGATATTAAAATTAAGACTCTTGAATTATCACTACCCAGGGGCGATTCAAAACTAAGCGAACTTAATGTTGTAATGGCTTCGGATATTCATCTTTCACCTATTGATGGAGAAAGGCTTTTAAGCAGAATAGTAAACAAGATAAACTCGTTGAACCCCGACATTATTCTTTTTGCCGGAGATATAGTTGATGATAAAGCTGAAGTCTTGAATCAAAGGGGAATTGGTGAATCATTTAATAAACTTAGAGCGAAGTACGGCGTTTATTCAATTACGGGAAATCACGAATTCATAAACGAAGTTGAATCAACAGTAGCCTATATGAAAAAATTTGGAATGGAAGTTATAAGAGACGCTTACATTCTTGTTGACAGCAGTTTTTATCTTGTCGGCAGAGAAGATCGGGCAATGCCGCAGTTTACAGGTAAAGAAAGAAAATCTCTTGTTTCAATAGTTGAATCAATTAGTACAAACCATCCCCGGATACTTCTTGATCACACTCCGGTGAATTTGATGGAAGCAGCAGAAAACAAAATTAATCTTCAGTTATCGGGACATACACACCACGGACAGATGTTTCCGGCTAATTTGATTACAAATTTAATTTATGAAGTCAGCTGGGGGTATTTAAAAAAGGGAAACACTCATTACTATGTTTCAAGCGGGGCCGGAACATGGGGACCCCCGGTAAGAACAGCAAGCAGCTCCGAAATTGTTAATATCAGACTTAAGTTTATTGATTAGAAAAATTAGACTGCCAGAGAATCGTGATATTACTTTTCTCTGGCAATCTTAAAATATCTATATCAGAAGGTAAAGGTTACTCCAAATTTATATTGATCATAAGCGAGAGGCGCAGCACTGCTGAACGGCCAATTCATCTTTTCTTTTCTTAATTCATATACACCATATGATAAGGCATTCTTTAGCAGGAAATTTATTACAGGAGTTACAGCGGGTGATGATGAAGCTATTTCATCAATAAATTCATTAAGTGCCCACTGACCGATTGCCTCAAGAATAGCGCTTCCGGCCCATTTCCAGAAAAGATGTCTTTCGAATACAACTGCCCTTTCGTATGATGCTTCAATTGCAACAGCCGGTTTCAATCTGATTATCAATCCGCCTTCACTGCCAGTGCCGAACCGGAAAGATTCATCAAATCTTGCCAGGCGTAATTGATCCATCGAATCTGGAGGAGTTTCTTTAATATTTGCTCTCGACCATCCGAATGAATAATTGTAATACGGAATTATTGAAAAAATACCTGCGTCATAACCATATCCGCTTGAACGTCCGAATCCAAATCTCCACAAATCAGATTCAATTGAACACACTTTTCCGGGATCTTTACGAAGTTTTACTGAAAAGTTGCTCAGATACAAATATTGAAATTTATACTTGATCAGGTTTTCGGAATTGCGGTACATTCTTTCTGTTGTGTAGCCAAGTTTTAGTTCTAGTAAACCGGGCTTCGTTAAGGACGAGTTTAGATTGTCGAGTGTGATCTTGGAAATACCATAATTAACTCCGATTGTTGGCGAACCTTTAAGATTAAAGTCGAATTGGTCCATCTTGAGTTCAAACTCATCCCATTCATCCCAATCCCATTCCCATTCGTCTTTTGATTTTGAACTGTCTTTCTCTTCCTGAGCAAAAGAAAGCTGCGGAAAGAGAAGCATTAAAGCAAGCAAGCTGGTTGTAAGTAGTTTGATCATTTTTCCTCCAGGTTTTAAATCTTTTAGATAAGAAATGTTGAACAACACATATTCCATCTTAGTTTTTCCATTTGTTTCAATTTATTATTAATGGAGTTGAATTCTTTATCAGTAAAATATTTTTTTAATACTTAAAATATCTGCATAAGAAAATTCATATATCCAGGCCTGACGTTAATATATTTTTTGATTAACGGCTGATGAACTATTTCAGCGGAATAAGTGTGAAAAGAAATTATTTGCCAGAAAGCAGATATTTTATAGTCTCATCAAGATAGATATGAAACTTTTGAGGCAGGTTTTTATATTTTGAGGAAAGTTCTTTCTTTGCCGCATTAAAGTCCTTTTCACCAGTTTTAAGAAGGTCATTCTTAATGTTATTTAAAAAAGTTTCGGCTTTTGAGCGAACTTTATCAATTGTTTCTTTGTCCTCGGAAAATGCAATTTCTTCAACAGCGGCTTCAAGATTAAAATTATTTTCAAAAAGACTCTTGAAGATCAGTCCTCGCAAGTTTTCCGAAATCAGTGTCCGGTTTACATTTCCAAGTTCTTTGGCGGTTTCAGAAATCGATGAATGAGAAAACCCTTTTTTTCTCAGTGATTCGAGAACCATATCCTCAAAGCTGTAAGTACTAGTTTTTACAACTTCCTTAGGCAGATCTGAAAGTTGAATTATTTCTCTCCCCGAGGACCTGGCAAAGATTACAGCTCTTTTAATTGTTCCTTCAAGCTCGCGAACATTTCCTTTCCATTCATAATTTTGAAGAGCTTCGATAACAGCCTGAGAAAAACTGATACTTCCCCTTTCCCGCTTGAGAAAATGATCTGCAATAACCGGAATATCTTCTTTTCTATCTTTCAGTTTTGGAAGTTCAATTCTTATAACATTCAGCCTGTAATACAAGTCTTCTCTGAATTTTTTATCACGGACAAGCTGCTCAATATTTCTGTTGGAAGCCGCAATAATTCTGACATCTGCTCTTAAGGTTTTTGATGAACCGACTTTTTCGAACTCGCCAGATTGGATTATTCTTAATAGCTTTACCTGAAAATTTTCTGATGTTTCAGAAATTTCATCAAGAAATATCGTTCCGTTGTTTGCAGCTTCAAACCTCCCGATTTTATCATTAACAGCTCCGGTGAAAGCGCCCTTAACGTGTCCGAAAAGCTCACTCTCTAAAAGAGTATCAGAAAGCGCTCCACAGTTAACAGCAATAAATGGATGTGATTTTCTTGTGCTCAGATTGTGTAATGCACGGGCAACGAGTTCTTTACCTGTACCGCTGTCTCCCAAAACAAGAACAGTAGCGTTTTCAGGAGCTACTCTTTCAATCAGGTCAACCACATCGGACATTAATTTGGATTTATAAATTATTCCTTCGAAGTTTTTGCCTGTTATTTTTATTTCGGCTGCAGATTCGTCCTCTTCCTTTTGTTTGATTCTTGCTATATCTTCTTCCAAAATTTTTATTTTGTCGCTGATTTCTTTTGGTACCGCATAAATGTTTTTATTCAACTCTTCCTGAAGTCTTTTCAACTCAATTTCTTTTGTATTAAGCATTGATTTCAGGAGCTCCCTCTCGTCAATTGCTCCTTTTAGCAATATTTTGTTCTTCAACAGACTATAAACAGATTCAGAAGCAAATAAAAACAAAAGCGGCAAAACGAAAAATGCGAGGTTTACTTTTTGATAAAACAATGTTTGAAGAACAAACGCGACTAGCAGCAGCAAAACAAATAATCCTCCCATCCAGAGAATTCGTCTTTTTGTTCTTCCGGGTAAAATAAAAGGCAGCGCCAGTGAAATGATTACAAACATTATTACTGATGCATTGAACAAATCTCTTTTGAAATATCTTTCATTTATCAGGTTATCAACTGCAAATGCGTGAAGAGCCACTCCGGGAATTTTATCCCCGAAAGCAGAGCTTGTCATTTTTGCTATCGAAGGGTCACTTACACCAATTAAAACCACTTTCCCTTCTAAAAATCTCAGCTCGCCAATGTTAGATTGAACAAGTTCAAAGTACTTAAGCAAATTCAGATTCCTGAAACTCTTCCACGGTGAAATGAAATTAACTTCAATTGCTTTTCTGTCCGGATTTTTAATTCCGGAAAGCTTTAATGCAAAAGCTGATTCTTTATTACTAAATGCAACAACATCTAGAGGTATAACCGGTAATTCAGTGTTTAACAAACTAAGATGCCCGGTTTGAATGCTTTCACTCAAAAGTTTAGGACTTGGCAGACTGAGTGAGTCAGAATAATAAATATCATCTTTAACAGATATCTTGCCAGCTACAGAGCCAAGAATGACTTTCCCTGATTTTTCGATTTCGTTCGTAAGCAGCCTGTCGTAAACAGTTTGCGTCACAAGTCTCGAGCTTAAAAACACTTCCAGCCCGATTACTTTAGCTTTCATTTTCGTCAAGCTATTAATCAGCAGAGCATAGTAACTTCTTTTCACAGGCCAAGGGCCGATTTTTTCCAGGTCAGCCTGATCGATGTGAATGATTACAATATTGGAATCAGGATTTATTTCCCCAACAGCTAATTTGAATCCATTTGAAAATGAGTTGTTAATAAATGAAGTCGCATTTTCAGAGAAAAACAGAATTGAAGAAGAAATAATTATAAGAACTATTTGCAGCAATATTTTGTTAAATTTTAACAATTTATTTTCTAAAAAAATAATATATGATGATACTAACCATTTTTTCTTAGATTGAAATTAACCAATGCTGAAAAATATTAAAAATAAAGAAGAATTATCGGCAATATCCCGGCTGGATTATCCATCGCCTTTTTACACTGAAATAATGAAAAGACACAGATTTTCGATAAAGAATAATTTAGAAAGTTATATTGATCCGAGAACCGGATTTAAAGTTTTTACTGCAGAGTATTTATACAACCGCGGTTTTTGCTGTGGAAACCTTTGCCGCCACTGCCCCTTTGAAGATACAGATTAAAAAAATATTTCCTTAAAGAGAATTAAAAGCCATAGGTGAACATTCGATACCACAAACTGTCGCTGCATTTAAATAATGTAATGGATTTTGCAAAATAATTTTATAATCATCAATCCAAATATTAGCCGAAAGGTCTCCCCCTTTTGCTTTAATAAACAAGCTGTCGGTCTGAGAGTTGAAATCGAAGTGATAAACAGAATTATCGGTGAAAGAGAAATAAGGAGGTCTATCGATACGTTGATTTAATAGAAAGATGAGTATTTCCGTAATTATCTTCAACTCCCTTTATTCCGGTGATGGGCAGAGAAATGTTCTGAGCAAAAGAATAATTGAAGATTATAACCAGCAAAACCAGTATAATATTTACTGACTAAATTATAAGAACCCTCCTTAAAAGTCAGTGGAAACCTAAAAAAATAAGTAAAAAGTTATAATTGCTTGATAACCAATTAGTCTTACTAAGATATGAGCTTGAGTATTAAACCTTTGTTTCAAGGAGAGATAAAATAATGTTTGCTCAGTTAAATTAAACAACCTGAGCTCTATAATACTTGCAAGTGAATAACCGTGAAATATATTTTACAAAAAAGATAAGCGACCGATGTTTATAAAATAAACTTACTCAAGTCACGGTTCTTAACAATTTTATCAAGCTTCTTTTTAACAAATGGAGCATCAATCTTTACAACTTCAGAAGGAATTTTATCCGGGACGTCGAATAATATTTCATCAAGTAAGGTCGTAAGAATTGTATGTAGTCTTCTTGCACCAATATTTTCAACCTGTTCATTTACTTCGGTTGCTATCCGGGCAATTTCCCGTATAGCACTTTCCTTAAAGTCGAGTTTAACACCTTCAGTTTCCAGCAAGGCACTATACTGCTTAAGTAAAGCGTTTTCAGGCATAGTCAATATCTTGACAAAGTCATCCTCAGAAAGGCTGTTTAGTTCAACTCTAATTGGAAATCTTCCCTGAAGTTCGGGTATTAAGTCCGAGGGTTTGGAAACGTGAAAAGCTCCCGATGCAATAAATAGAATGTGATCTGTTCTTACAACACCATATTTGGTATTTACATTTGAACCTTCAACAATTGGAAGCAAATCCCGCTGCACACCTTCACGGGAAACATCAGGACCCTGAGCTTTTCCTCCTCCGGCAACTTTATCAATCTCATCAATAAAAATTATCCCTGAATTTTGAACGCGTTCTATAGCTTCCCTTTGCACCGAATCCATATCAATTAATTTTTGTGCTTCTTCCTGAGCCATAATAACTCTTGCTTCAGCAATAGCAGTTTTTCTTTTTTTCTTCTTCTTCGGCATTATGCTGCCCATTATTTCCTGAATGTTGATCCCCATATCATCCATTCCGAAGGGACCAAGAACCTGCATTCCAACAGTTGGCTGGGTTGAAGCATCAAACTCAATCATCCGATCATTCAGCTCACCGGCTTTAAGTTTTGCTCTCATCCAATCACGGGTCTTTTCATTTTGAAATGCTTCGTTCACTTCCTCTGTCTCAGTGTTCTCGCTTACCGGCTGCGCTTTGCGAACAGGAGGAATAAGGATATCAAGAATTCTTTCATCAGCCATTTCCATGGCCTTTGAGTGAACTTCTTCTGTCTTTTCAGACTTAACCATATTTACTGCATAATCAGTCAGATCTCTAACCATGGATTCAACATCTCTGCCCACATAACCAACCTCGGTAAACTTTGAAGCTTCAACTTTAACGAAAGGAGCCTGAGCAAGTTTTGCAAGTCTTCGGGCAATTTCAGTTTTTCCCACTCCGGTCGGACCAATCAGGATAATATTATTAGGCATTATTTCTTCGCGTAAAACACCTGTTACCTGCTGACGACGCCAACGGTTTCTTAACGCTATCGCAACTGCGCGTTTAGCTTCATTCTGTCCTATTATATACTTATTTAGTTCTTCAACAATTTGAGTTGGTGTGAGTTCTTTCATCGTACTATGGTTCATTTCTGTTAAATGTTATTCAATAACTTCAACGTTTATTTTGTCATTTGTATAAATACAGATTTCGGAGGCGGTTTTCAAAGACTCAATTACAATTTCTTTAGCAGAAAGAGAGCTGTGCTTTTTAAGCATTTTTGCTGCAGCCAAAGCATACATTCCGCCTGATCCGATGGCAATAATTTTGTCGTCGGGTTCAATTACATCACCGTTGCCCGAAATTACCAGTGCAGTTTCCTTTGTTATCACTGCAAGCATGGCTTCAAGCCTGCGAAGAAATTTATCGGTTCGCCAGTCTTTTGCCAGTTCAACTGCTGCACGACTTACATTTCCACGATACTGCTCAAGCTTATCTTCAAATCTCTCCATCAAAGTGAAAGCATCTGCGGAGGCGCCGGCAAAACCGCAAAGTGCTTTCCCGTCTGCAATTTTTCTTATCTTCAAAGCATTGTGCTTCATCACTGTATTACCAAGCGAAACCTGTCCATCACCGCCAATTGCCGCAATTCCCTGATGTACTATTCCAACAATTGTAGTGGCTTTTATTTTTGATTCCATTTACTTCTTCCTTTTAAAGTCAGTTCTTAACCTCATTTATCCTGCAGGTTATTAAAGACCGTATATGGTTTAAATATTTTCAGAGGCAAAATTCTGGGAACAGCTTTTTGATAATCAAGATATATCCGGCCAAATTTTGCTACCAGTTTTTTTTCTTCATAAAAAGAACCGATATAAAAATATGCAATTACACACAAAAACATTGTGACATAAAACAGGTCCATCGTTGGTCTGAACAATAAAAACAGAATTGAAAATAAATAAACCGGATGCCTGCTTATCCTGTAAGGGCCTTTAATTCTTAATGTAAGTTTTTCATCAAGCTCATTTGTTTCATATTCCTTATTCAAAAACCGGAATATCTGGTTTACTCCGAGAAATTCTTTGAGATCGATATATTTTAACATCCATAAAATGCCAACCAAACTTAGGAACTGCGGGATGAGTATAATCAAATCAAGTGAAGATTTCAGTTCATAAACAACCAGATTTGGTTTGGGTGAAATATCATATAATAAATACAAAAGAAGAATTGATAAAATATTATAAGCTAGTCTGTAGAAAGCAATAAGCTCTCCGACTGATTTTACAATAAATATCTTAACTTTATTCGAGGCTAACAGCGAGTGAATGAAGCCATAGAGAAAGAACAAAAAAATTATTGTCAGAACATCAAGAAAATAAGCGGTCATAATTGCTTGCGCAGCCGGGCGACAGGAAGCTTTAACTGTTCCCTGTATTTTGCTACTGTTCTGCGGGCTATATGTATTCCTTCCTGGTTGAGTATTTCGGCCAATTTATCATCACTATGAGGAGAGTTTTTATCTTCGCTGTCAATTATTTCCTTTAAACGCTCCTTAATATGTTTATTTGAGACTTCTTCGCCAGAATCCGTCGAAAGTCCTTCGCTGAAGAAATATTTGAGTTCATGAATACCCATAGGGCTTTGAACATATTTACCATTCACCACTCTGCTTATGGTTGATATATCCATGTTTATTTCATCAGCGATATCCTTATAAATCATTGGCTTGAGAAGCTTTGGTCCCTTTTCGAAAAATTCGTACTGCCTTTCAAAAATTGCCCTCATAATTTTTATCAGTGTTTCGCGTCTTTGCTGAATGCACGCTATAAACCATTTGGCCGATTCAAACTTTTCACGTAAAAATTTGTATGCCTCTTTTTCGCGTGCTGATTTCTTTTTCCTTTTGTTTGAATCGAACATATCGAGATAAGTTTTGCTTATAGTAACCGAAGGCATGCTTTTATCGTTAAGAGAAATAATATAATTATCGTCAACTTTTTCTATAATAAAATCCGGCGATATTTGATTCATTTCAACCGAATCAAGATTTCCTTCTCCTGGTTTAGGATTGAGCGATTGAATTAAATCTATTGTTGCTTTCAGAGTTTCATCTGAAAGTTCCATCTTCTGTTTTATCGCCTCAAACCTTTTTTTTGCAAAATCATCAAAATAATTTTCAAGAAGCTGTTCGGCCAGATATTTATAATAAGGATCAAATTTGTTATGACGAAGCTGCACGAGCAAACATTCCTGTAAATTTCTGCATGCAATCCCAACCGGATCAAGCTTCTGTATCATATGTAAAACTTTTTGTGCTGCCTCATCCGAAATTTCGAGGTGCTCAAACATTCTCAGTTCATCTACAATTTCTGTAAGCTCACGTTTCAGATAGCCATCAGCATCAAGGTTCCCGATTATTTCCTCACCCAGAAGCTGTTCTTCTTCACTTAATTGAAGCATCCTGACCTGCTTATAGAGATGTTCGCTCAGGCTTTCCCGTGCCGGCGCCAGCGGCTGATAAGTGTCTTCTTCCGAATTTCTGTTTATCCTTTCATGATCCCAGTCATCGTCGTTCATGAAATCTTCAATATCAAACTCCTCTTTGTTTTCAATTTCAGATGATTCTTCGGTATCGAGCTCCTGTTCGCTATCTTTATTCTTATCATCCTGGTCCAGTGATAAATCAATCTCCTCTTCAAGTACAGGATTTAATTCAAGTTCAGTTTTAATTCTTTGCTCAAGGGCAAGAGTATTAAGCTGAAGGAGCTTTTGATATTGAATTTGCTGAGGTGATAATTTTTGCTGCTGAGCAAGTCTTTGATTTAATGTTAGCATAATTATTTACCAATAGTTTTCATGAATTTAACGTACCATTGTTTACCGTAGAGCCGGGTTAATGACCCCTCACAGAACTCGGCAATAGTTAAGTTTTCTGTTTTCCCATTTTCAAGAGCGGGTTCACACTCACTGAATTTTTCGTACCTGAGAACATCTCCTCCTAAGTTTGATATCCTGATTGGGAAAAGATGACAGGAAATTGGTTTCCTGAAATCAATTTTACCATCAAGAAAAGCTTTTTCAATTGCACATTTTGCTATTCCATTTTCAAAAACAACGAATACACAGGCTTTGTTATCGACGCTTAGCGTCATCAACTCTCCCTTCTTTTCGCAGGAAAAGCCCTGTTCTTCTATTACTTTTTTATGATTCTCCGGCAGATAATCTCTTATTACTTCCAATGCCTCATTAAGAATGTCTATTTCATCATGCAATAATGGTGCCCCGAATTCGCTCTCTAAAGTGCAACAGGCTCCTTTACATTTATCAAGGTTACAAGCAAAAGGAGTATCGACTATTTCCCTGCGAACTAAAACTTCCTGGACAGATATTAAATATTTTGAAAACATTGGAATAATTTTTGATAAAAATTACTAATTATTGTGAAAAGAAAAAAATTCACCTGCTATGCGGGGAATCCGGTATTTTTTCCCCTTCCAAATTAAATAGCCTTTGCTAAAAAATAAAGCATTTCAAATTTGAATATTCAAACATAACCAAAAAAGTCTTTTAAGAATTTATTAAAAATTCTCTTCTGAAGATTTGTAAAAAATACTAATAACTACTTTAATGTTTGTATGAGATTACCTCTTTTAATGACAAATAATTATTACCGTAACGGAATACGTCTAGCTTTAACAGAATAAAAAATCAAGTTAAAATTTATGATAAAAAGATTTTCACATAGTAACCAACACTTAAAATGCTGGTCTGACTATAAATATTGGATCTGAATCAATAGCAGCTATTAAATCTTAATTACTTCTTTATAATTCACATATTTAAAATTGAATTTTTAGTTTGCATATTGACATCAAATTAATTACTTGATTTTCTGAAAGGTGCTTTGTGGATTTACAGAATAAAACCATTCTTTTAACCGGTGCATCGAGCGGAATCGGATATGAATTGGCGGTTGCATTAGCTTATGAAAAGTGCCGGCTTGCAATTCTTTCAAGAAACTTAGAAGCAATAAATAAGCTTGCCGATATTCTCAAAGATTCCGGAAGTATAATAAAAACTTACAAATGCGATGTAACTAAAAAGGATGAAGTTGCAGAAGCTGTTGAGGAAGTTCGAAAGGATTTAGGAGAGTTAGATATAGCTATTCTAAATTCAGCAGTCAGCACGAGGTCTTCGGTAGCTGAGTTTAATTCTGCCAAAGCCGAGGAAATCCTTAAAACAAATGTGCTTGGCGTAGTATATTTTATCGAGGAAATTCTTCCGGTATTTATGAGACGAAAATCCGGAGTTATTGTTGGTGTTTCGAGCATGGCAGATTCAAGGGGCTTTGCTAAAAGCGGATTTTACTGTGCAAGCAAATCTGCATTAACAACATTGCTTGAAAGCCTCCGTGTTGAACTTCAGCATTATAATGTGAAAGTTATTACAGTAAAACCCGGCTTTGTTAAAACGCCGATGACCGACAAAAATGAATTTTATATGCCCTTCCTGATGCAGCCGGCAAAAGCTGCTCAGATTATTCTCTCGGGAATTAAAAAAGAGAAAAAAGAAATCCGGTTTCCTGCAGTGATGTCACTACTGACAAGGTTAACCAGACATCTTCCTATTTTTATTTATGACCGGCTTTCTTCAGTTCAATTAAAGAAAAGACAATAGAAACTTTAAGAGGATTTATAATGAAAAAACTTTTATTGCTCCTGATTTTTATATCGGGATTTTTATTCGGGCAAACTGATACATTACTAACTTTCAGCGAAGTGATGTTTTACCCGCAGTCAGGAAATAATGAGTTTATAGAAATTTATAATTTAAGTGAAACCCAGAGCATAGATCTCTCCGGCTATAAAATAAAATACTATACTTCGAATGCTGATGTAATAACCGATGCCGGCTTCGGGACTGTGCTTCAACCGAAATCATTTGCTGTAATTCTTGAAGGCGATTATGATTTTGCAAGCGGTATTTATAACAACTTGATTCCTCCTAATGCTTTAAAACTAAAAATTTCGGATAATTCTTTCGGGTCATCCGGAATGGCAAACACAACCAGCAGACCTATATGGCTGATCAACTCGATCAACGATACACTTGATTTCCGATTCTATTCAGCAAATAATAGCCAGACTTTTTCCGATGAAAAAATTCTGATGAACAAAGACAGTTCAGATTCTAACTGGGCCAATGGGCTTACAACAAATGGAAGTCCCGGCTCAAAAAATTCGGTAACTCCTTCAAATTACGATCTCTCACTCAATAGCATCAGGATTTTTCCTGAGGTTCCCTTTCAGGGAGATAATTTAGAAATAACTGCGACGGTCAAAAATATCGGGATAATGACAGCACCGGATTATTCTATAGAAATTTTTAACGACGCAAACTTTAATTCAATACCCGAAACAGGTGAGATTATTTTCACACAATCATATCTTAACCTTACACCCAATGACTCAATTGATGCGGTTGTTTCAATTACTAATGCTGCGGCAGGTAATTATCAGATAATTTCAAGGGTTATTTTTAGCCTGGATGAAAATTCATTAAATAATCAGAAAATTAAATCATTTTCTGTTTATCCTCCTGCTCAGAATTATAATGATATTGTTATAAATGAAATCATGTATGCGCCATCAAGCGGTGAACCTGAATGGTTAGAGATCTTTAACCGGACATCATCATCCATTAACCTGAAGAAATGGAAATTCAGCGATAATTCATCAACAGTGACAATTACAAATCAAGACTTAAGTATCCCGTCCGGTTCATTTTTAATTTTAACAAAAGATTCTTCGATTTTGAATTTTTACAACATCCCTGTTGCAATTGTGGAGCTGAATCTTCCTGCACTTAATAACACCGGAGATGCAGTAGTAATAAAGGATTCGCTTGGCGTTTTGATAGACAGCTTATTCTATCTTCCGGGCTGGGGTGGAAATACTGGAGGAAAATCTCTGGAAAGAATTTCTCCTGATTTTTCTTCAACTCTCGAAACCAATTGGGGAACCTCAGTGAGTATATTCAAAGGGACCCCCGGAATTATAAATTCATTAACTCCAAAAGCAAATGATTTAAAGCTTTCAGCTTTTGAGAGCGAAAAACCTTTTGTAATCACTGGTGAACCAATTTCATTTAATTTCACTGTGAAAAATATCGGATTGAATGTTTCTTCTGCTTTTAACATCAGCTTTTTCAGGGATGCAAATCTCGATTCAATTGCACAGACATCAGAATTCATTGGTTCATTCAATGCAAATCCGCTTTTACCTAATGACAGCATCAGTTCTTCAATATCGACTAATGATTATTTAACCGGGCAAAACAGTTTTATTGCTAAAGTGGTTGTTGTTCCTGATGATGACACTACTAATAATTCATTGATAACTGAAGTAGCAGGCGTAACAATTAACGAAGCAAGAAATGACCTGGTAATTAATGAAATAATGTATGCACCAAAATCTGCACAGCCTGAATGGATTGAAATATTTAACCGAAGCAGTAAAGTGATCAACCTGAAGAATTACCAGCTTGCAGACAACAATGATTCGCTAAAAGTTGTTGATGAATCGATATTATTAAATCCGGGAGAATACCTGGTTTTTGCATCAGATAGTTCAATTCTGAGCTACTTTAATATTCCCTCAAAGCTTGTTGTGAATAACTTCCCTTCGCTTAATAACTCCGGCGATAAACTAATTTTAATCGATTCGCTTAGCCGGGTAATTGATTCACTTTTTTATTTTCCTGATTGGGGTGGTGAGGATGGATTTTCACTGGAAAGATTAAATACCGAATTTCCTTCAACTGATTCTTTAAATTGGGGAACAACAAGAAACAGACTCGGCGGGACGCCCGGCTCAATAAACTCAATAACTGTAAAGGACTTTGACGTTGAGTTAAGTACTATTATTTTCGATCCGCCCTTTCCGCTTAAAGGAAGTAATGTCAACCCATCAGTTAAAGTGAAAAATATCGGAAAGAATTCCGCCAACTTTGAAATTCAGTTCTATGAAGATACAAACCTCGATTCAATTCCCGATTTACTTTTAACTTCGCTAGGTTCACTTAACCTTGCAGCAAATGACTCGGCAATTTATTCAATAAATTATCTTATCGAGAATCTTCAAAATAAACGGGGATTTTTTGCAAGAGCAATTTTTAATCAGGATCAGGACACAACTAATAACTATTTTTACAAAACCACTGCCCCTGGTTATCAGCCGCTTTCAATAACTATTAATGAAATACTTTTTACACCAACCGGCGGCGAGCCCGAGTGGATCGAATTTTATAATAATACTGATGACTCCATAAATCTTAAGGACTGGTCAATAACAGATATAATTACTACTCCCGTAACGGCTTCAATAAAGGAGGAAATTTTTGTCGATGCTAAAAGTTATTTTGTAGTCTCGCGTGATACAACAATAAAAAATTATCACAGGTTAATTCCTTCAAAAATTATTAAGCTGAATTTACCCACACTTAATAACGATGCTGATGGTGTGGTTTTAAAAGATCTATTTGGCTCAACAGTAGATTCGGTATATTATAATTCGGACTGGGGTGGAACAAACGGCTTATCGCTTGAACGCAAATCTCTTAACGCTTCTTCAAATTTGCCTGCAAACTGGGGTTCATCCGAAGATAATGAACAAAGCACACCTGGCAGAACAAATAGTCTGACACCAAAACAATTCGATCTGTCTGCATCTTCGATGTCATTTGATCCAAGATTTCCGGTAAGCGGAGACAATATCAGAATAATTGCCAAAGTTAAAAATAACGGAAGTTCTTCTGCCGGAAACTTTCAGGTTCAATTCTTTTTCGATTCTGATTCAAACAATATTCCCGATCAGCTTCTAAGCACTCAGTCGTATCAGAATCTTTTGCCCGGTGATTCAGTTTTTATTTCCTCGGCAAATACAATAAATAATCTTCAAAAGAAAATATTTACGGCTATTAAAATATTGTACGACAGCGACGAAGACACGCTAAATAATTATCTCGAAAAATCTATTGAGCCGGGATTTCCACAGAACATTGTAAAAGTAAATGAAGTAATGTACGATCCCGATTCCGGTAAACCCGAGTGGTTTGAACTAGTAAATATTTCTAATTATACAGTGAATATTAAAGATTGGGCTGTGAGCGATATTCTTACTACCCCGACAAAAAGTTTTATTTCAAATACTGAAACGAATATTGAACCCGGAGAATATTTTATTATTTCAAAAGACACATCTTTCTTTAGATTCTACCCCGAAGTTATCTCTAAAGTTTTTATTGTGAATTTTGGCACTCTCGGAAATTCAGCTGACGGAATAATTCTATATGACTTCAGGAATGGTATTGTTGACAGCCTGTTTTACAGATCATCCTGGGGCGGGCTAAATGGTTATTCTCTTGAAAGGTTCTCTTTTGAGAAATCATCAAATGACAGTTTGAATTGGACAACCTCCCTCAATCAAAACAAAAGCACTCCGGGAGCTCCTAATTCATTGCTGAATATTCCCGACTACGAAAGGAATCAGATTGTCATAAATGAAATAATGTATGATCCTGATATCGATAACTCGGAATTTGTAGAATTCCTTAATACCAGTAATGACTCAGTAAACCTGGGCGGATGGAGAATTGAAGATGAAAAGGGAAACTTCTTTAAACTTTCTGAAACAACCCTAAACCTTCCGCCAGACAACTATTTTGTCCTTGCAGCAGATTCATTAGTCAGATTAAAATATTCCCTTAACAATTATCCATACGTTAAAGATATTGATCAATCAAGCCTCGGACTTACAAACAGCGGAGAAATGATACTGTTAAAAGATGTCAGAGGAAATGTAATTGACTCGGTTTTTTATTCCGATTCATGGAACAACAAAAATATTTCTGTTACCAGGAATAAATCTCTTGAAAGGATAAATCCCCTGCTCTCATCAAACGATATGAAAAACTGGAGCACCTCTGTTGAGCCGATTGGCGCAACTCCTGCAGCTGAGAACAGCATTTATACGGTCAATTTGAATACCAGTACAAATATTTCTGTATCCCCTAATCCATTTTCACCCGATAACGACGGCTTTGAGGATTTCACAATAATTAATTATAGTCTTACTCAAACCGTTGCGCAAGTAAGAATAAAAATTTTCGACAGCACAGGAAGGCTTGTAAGAACACTGGCAAATAATCAAGCGAGCGGGTCTAATGGCTCTGTTATCTTTGATGGACTTGGTGATGATGGACAAGCATTACGAATTGGTATTTACATCGTCTTTCTTGAAGCGTTGAATCAGAGTTCGGGTGTGATTGAAACTTTAAAAACAGTAGTGGTTGTTGCAAGAAAGTTATAATACTTAATTCAGATAAAGGAAAATTTTTGAGGGAGTAAGAATAATTATTTAAAGCAGGTACGACAAATTTGCGTACCTGCTAACCACCAGGTGACTTCTCAAGCAAATTTAAATTCTAAAAAGAACAAACATAATGCAAAATTATTCCTGTGGATAAATCATTTCCATTTGTTCCAACGGGAGTATGGGCATTGGTGTTCCGTTATTCTGTAACCTGAATCTTAATTCATTGATGAATGGGTCTTGTTCAATATTCCGGATGGTTTCAACACCTACAATTTTAGGAATAAACATACTTAAATCAATCCATGGAGCATCCGGATATTCAACTATTTCATATTCGTTTTCTTTTAACCCGGTTTTTTCGAGGGCAATTTTTATTGCAATGTCCAACCCTCCAAGAACATCTACAAGCCCGAGCTCTTTAGCATTAATTCCCGACCAAACTCTTCCCTGCGCAATCTTTTCAATCTCATCGAAAGTTTTATTTCGCCCCAAAGCAACTTTAGTTACAAAATCTTTATACATAGATTTAATTATGTTTTCTGCTCTCATCAATTCGAAATCATTCATATCTCTGTCGGGCAATACCATATTTATCAGCGGGAAAGTAAAGCCAAATCCATAATCTGCGTGCTCACCTCTTTTCACAAAGTCGGTAGTCAATCCAATTTTTTCTTTTAAGGACTTATTGAAATAATAACCGCCAATTACTCCGATTGATCCTGTAATTGTTGTTGGAGCACTAACAATTGTATCTCCGTACATTGAAAGCCAGTATCCGCCCGAACCAGCAACATAACCTTGTGAAATAATCACCTGCTTTTTTCCTTTAGCTTTTCGTAAGGCCTCAGCAATAAGATCTGAAGCAAGCGCATCGCCTCCGGGAGAATCAACACGTAATATTATTGCTTTAATGTTTTCATTCTCAACTGCCGCCTGAATATAATTCACCAGCGAACGTGCATTTATTCCCTCATCCATAGCACAGGAACCAATCGCATAAATTAATGCAATTTCTTTTTTCCTGCCCCAAAAGTTATCACCCGGCAATTTAAGTTTTTCAAGTGAGCCGGCTGAGATTCTTTTATAATCTCTGCCTTCAAGATTTTTTATTACTTCATTCAAAGCATCAAATCTTGCAATAGTATCGGCAAGACCATATTTAATTGCATCTTCGGGATTAAACATCGATATATCATTTACAAGCTCATCAAATTTTTCATATGTAAGATTGCGGCTTAAGCAAATTTCTTTTTTTGCAGTTTCGTAATAATTATCCACGATAAGCTGAAGCTGTTCTCTGTCTGCATCACTCATTTTATCATTAGCAAATGTTTCGGAAGCAGATTTGTACTTAAAGTAACGTAATTCTCTGAATCCTATTCCGGCAAGTTCTAACAAATTTTTGTAGTAACCTTTTCCCCTTATAAATCCGGGAAGCTGAATTGATCCGAGGGGATCAATTACAATTTTATCTGCAACAGATGCAAGATGATAATCATCAATTGAAACGCGGTCAATGTAAATAACAATTTTTTTACCGTGGTCTTTAAATTCTCTGAATTTTTCCCTGAGCTCCCACAGCATTTCGCGATTAATTGATATCCCCGAAAGATTCATAACTATTCCTGAAACCGATTTATCATTTGCCGCTGCATCTATTGATTGAAGCAGTGAGTGCAATGAATTAGAATTGTCGAATAATTTATTTTTCTGATATTTAATTCCGCCCCTCAGATTTAGCTCAAGATATTCATTATGAGATGAAAGAAAATCTGCTATATTTCTGTCGTAACCGCCGATCCTGATTCCATAAGTATTGAACTTGTATTCACTCTTATCGTTAAAGCTGCTTTGTGAAAAGAGAGAAATATTTCCAAAACTCAGTTGCAATCCTGCCGAAAATACTTTGGTATCGAAATATCGGCCAAAAATCCTTATGCCATCAACAGGTTCTACAACTGCACCTGCACTCCAGCGAACATCAGAAGGAAATCTCTGGTTCTTGAAAACGTAATCTCCGAAGAGAGTAATTTTTTCGTTGCCGAATGGCCGAAGACCAAGATCAACTGCCCCTTCTCCCTTGGAATTGAATGGAAGATTTCCTGAAAGTCCAAGCGAGATATAACTGTTTAATCTAAGTAAGGTGCCGAGAGCAATAAAATCTTTCCTGAGAAAAAAATCTTTGCTGCCTGTCGACCAGCCATAACCAATTCCGAAATTAAATTTTTTATTTCCTGCTCCGGCAGAGAGTTTGTAATCCGTAACTGAAAGACCGCCTGCTTTGGTTTTAACCATTCCGAAACCAAACCCCGGAACACTTGCAAACAATCCCCAATGATTCATCTGAAGGAAAGAGCCATCAGCGTCATTCCACGAAAAAATTAAATCCGGTTGATCAAGCAGTGCTAATGTTGCGGGGTTTTCGTAGCCGTTTAATCCATATCTGAATGAACCGGGAGAAGAAAAAGCAAGATCATTCTGGATAAAATACGATGGGAAAAAATTCTGAGGGACTATCTCAATAGAAAAGATCAAAAAAAATAAAACGAGTACTCTAACAGTTTTCATTTCCGACTCCGGGTTTTTTTTACTATGAAAATTAACACTTTTAAAGTGCCCTAAAAATATTTTCAGAGCGGGAACTATTGAGTAACCCATCTTGTTGAATTGATCAGACACTAAAAATTTAATCTAATAATTCAATTAAACAAGGAAACATAAAATGTCATTTAGAAAATTGCTTCTAGTACTCGTTCTTCCGGTTATCTCTTTCACAACTTTCATTGGCTGTGATGAAGAAGATAATCCAGCTAATACGCCAGCTACTCCGAAAGCTAACGTTATCGTAATTCACGCTTCACCTGATGCCCCAAAGGTTGATATTCTTATTGATAACGTTAAGAAAGTATCAGGATTAGCTTTCCCAAATAATACTGGTTACGTCGCTCTTGATGCAAAAATTACCAATGTTAAAGTTAATGTTGAAAATACAACTACAACTGTTATTGAAGCTGATTTACCGCTGGTTGCTAACAAAAATTATTCTGTATTTGCTACTGATTCAGTATCAAAGCTTACTCCAATCGTATTCGAGGATGATTTAACAGCTCCTGCTTCTGGAAAAGCTCACGTGAGATTTATTCACCTTTCACCGGGTGCTCCAAACGTGAACATTACCTTAACCGATGGAACAAAAGTTTTTGAAGACGTTGAATTTAAAGAGAATACCGGTTTCTCTCCGTTGAATGGTGGTACTTACAATTTACAAGTCAGAGATGCGGCTACAAATGGTACCGTTATTCTTGAATTACCGAACATAACATTACAATCTGGTAAAATCTACACAGTGTTTGCAAAAGGTTTCCCAACCGGAACAGGGACACAAGCTTTAGGTGCAGAAATCATTGTGAATAAGTAACAGCTATAAGATGAGAAAGATAACCGGATCTTGAGTAAAAGATCCGGTTTTTTATTTTTAAAGCATCAGCATTTTTGTCACATCATATACTCTTATTTTTTTTTATTTTTGCTTTAAGTTTTAAGACAAGCAATGATAGAAATAAGAAATCTTTATAAAAGCTTTGGTTCAAAACAGGTTTTGAGCGATGTTGTGCTAAACATCGACACGGGTGAAACAATTGTAATCATCGGCAGAAGCGGCTGCGGAAAAAGTGTTCTTATAAAACATATTGTTGGGCTCCTTTATCCTGACAGCGGATTTGTGATGGTTGAAGGCAAAGTTGTAAGTGATTTGAACAGCAGAGAACTTTACGAGCTTAGGAAAAAATTTGGTTTTTTATTTCAAGGCTCTGCACTTTTCGATTCGATGACTGTTGAAGAAAACATTTCTCTCCCGCTTGTAGAATCAAGAAATGGATTTCCTAAATCCGAAATAAGAAAGAAAGTTGATGAAAAGCTTGAGCTCGTCGGATTATCAGGCATCCATAATCTAAAACCATCCGAGCTTTCAGGAGGAATGAAAAAAAGAGTAGGATTAGCCCGCGCACTGATTACAAACCCTAAATATATTCTTTACGATGAACCAACAACAGGGCTTGATCCTATAATGTCAGATTCAATAGACAACCTCATCAAAGACCTTGCAAACAAGTTATCAGTAACTTCCATTGTTGTAAATCACGATATGTACAGCGTTAAAAATGTTGGCGACCGGGTTGCAATGATGCACGACGGGAAAATTTATTTCCAGGGAAGCCCTGCCGAACTTATAAATTCAAAAGACCAGGTTATTGTTGATTTCATAAAACGAACTGAAATCTGATTTTTATAAGCTTCTGAATTTTTCTTTTGACTTCAAACTTTGCTTATTGCTATATTCAACTTAAAAACTGGAGTCAAAATGAAAAGCATACAAGAAATACTCGGCAACAGGGAATTATTCACCATCAATTCAGGAACAACAGTTGATAATGCCGTTAAGTATATGGCTCAAAAAGGTGTTGGTCTTTTACCGGTTTTATCTGAAGGCAAACTGATTGGCGTTTTTTCAGAAAGAGATTTAGTAAAAAGAGTTATCGCACCGGGGCTGGATCACAAAACCACATTAGTAGATGATGTTATGTCGAAAAATCTTGTTATAGCAAAGATTGATGAATCAACTGAATCCGCTATGGCCAAAATGAAGGATGCACAAACCAGGCATATATTAATAATTGATGAAGACCGGCTCAAGGGAGTTTTATCTGTCAGGGATTTGCTTGAAATTGATCTCAGTGAGTGTAAAACAACAATCGAAGTTTTGAACAATTATATTTATTCGAAATAGAATTAAAATCAGAGTAAATATTTATTATAACAACGCGCCTTTTATGCCGGTTATTTTTAATAAATTTACTCAGGAAAAAAATAAAGACTTCCCAAATAAAAATGCCAGATATAACTTCAATTGTACAAATCATACAGTTAATGCTCGCTCCCGGAATAATGATCTCTGCTTGCGGGCTTCTTTTATTAGGAATGAACAACAAGTACTCGCTTATAGTAAACCGTATCCGTTTATTAAATGAAGAGCGAAGACGCGTGCTAAGCAAAATGCACGACGAAGAATTCAATTATCACCAAAACCTCCGGCTGGAAAGTATTTCAAAGCAACTTGAAAAGCTTGTATTCAGGGTTAAGCTGGTAAGGAATGCTGTTCTTTCTTACACATCGGCGGTTGCTCTTTTTGTCCTGACTTCCTTGTTTATCGGGATAAAATATTTGTTTGATCTTTCAAAAGTGTCTTCAATAATTACATTATTATTCCTTCTTGGAATGATCTCGGTGCTTACGGGGGTTATTTTTGCAGCGTACGAAACGTGGAAGGGATATGAAATTGTAAAATTCGAAGTTACAATTGATGAATAAAATTGCGTCCCCGAATACATATTGTAAATCAAGGACGCCAACAAACACCTTTCAATTACATGACCAATGCCATAATTGCCTTTTGAACGTGCAGCCTGTTTTCAGCTTCATCAAAAATCACTGAGTTTGGAGAATCAGCAACTTCATTAACAACTTCCTCACCACGGTGTGCAGGCAAACAATGCATGAATAAGTAATCGGATTTTGCGTGTTTTACAAGCTTAGGATTAACCTGATAACGAGCAAACTTTTTCTTCCTTTCCTCTGCTTCTTCTTCCTGCCCCATGCTTGCCCAAACATCTGTATAAACAACATCGGCGTTTTTAACTGCATCAACAGGGTTGTCAAGTATTTCAATCTTCGACCCCATGTATTTTGCAAAGCTTTTAGCCCGATCAACAATTTCCTTTTTGGGTTTATAACCGGATGGAGAAGCAATTGCAATATTCATTCCTACTTTTGAGCATCCGTTCAGCAAGCTGTGAGCCATATTATTTCCATCTCCCAGATAAGCAAGCTTTAAGCCTTTTAAGCACTGCTTCTTCTCAAGAATTGTGAAAAGGTCTGTTAAAACCTGGCAAGGATGAAGCAGATCTGTCAAGCCGTTAATTACAGGGATATCGGCATATTTTGCAAGCTCAACCACGTCGTTGTGATCAAATGTTCTGATCATGATACCATTCAAGTATCTTTCGAGCACCTTCGCAGTATCAGAGATACTCTCGCTTTTACCAAGCTGCAAATCATTTGGCCCGAAATACATTCCGATTCCGCCGAGCTGATAAATTCCCGTTTCAAATGAAACCCTGGTTCTTGTTGATCTTTTTGTAAAAATCATTCCCAGAGTTTTTCCTTCAAGCAATCGATGAGGTTCGTTGGTGTATAGTTTTTGTTTAAGCGATTTGGAAACATCAAATATTTCATAGATCTCTTCAATACTCAGATCAGCAATTGAAATCAGATCTTTGCCTTTCATATTAACTGCCATTATAACTCCTGATATTTATTTTTTTCAAATGATATTTTCAAATTTAAGTTGATTTTCTAAAAATGACGTTAATCCTTGTTCACAATTCTGGTACCGCAATTTTCTCCACCAAGCTGAGTTGCTTCGGTTATTACAGTTTCTTTTCCCCCGCCTTTTACAAAGTTTATCGCAGCAAGAATCTTGGGCCCCATGCTGCCTGCTGCGAACTCACCTTTGTTATAATAATCTATTGCTTCGTCAACGGTTATTTTATCAAGTGCTTTTTGATCGGGTTTATTGAAATTAATATACACTTTGTTCACATCAGTTAAGATGTAAAACTCATCGGCTCCAATTTCAGTTGCAAGCAAAGCCGAAGCGAGATCTTTATCAATTACAGCTTCAACGCCAGTCAGATTTTTTTTCTCATCGAGATAAACCGGAACTCCACCACCACCAGCCGCAATAACTATATTCCCCTTACTCACAAGATTTCTGATTGCCTTTTTGTTAATAACATCCTGAGGTATCGGAGAAGGAACAACTCTGCGCCAACCCCTTTTCCGGGGATCTTCCTTAAAAATTAATTCAGGATTACTTTTAGAAAGAAGCTCGGCTTCCTCTTTTAAGTAAAATGCACCAACCGGTTTAGTCGGATTACTGAATGCAGCATCATTTTTGTCAACCAAAACCTGGGTTACTACTGTTATAACATTTTTCCTGATCTTATTTTCTCTCAGGATATTTCTTAACTGTTGTTCAATCATATAACCAATACCACCCTGCGAATCTGCCACACAGATGTCAAGCGGCATTTTAGGAATTTTATATTCTTTGTAACCCGCTTCGTTTCTGAGCATAATATTTCCCACCTGCGGTCCATTGCCATGGGTTATTACAAGTTCATATCCGTTTTTAATAAGGGGAATAAGGTTAATACAAGTATTGTAAGTATTGTTTTCCTGCTGTTGAATTGTTCCGATTTCATTCCCTCTTAAAAGGGCATTGCCGCCAAAGGCTACTACTGCAAGCTTCTTCATCGGCGTTTTTTTTCTTGAAATTGGGTATAGACTGATTTATTAAAATGTTTTTCTGCTGATGTAAGTTTCATAAAAAAATCTTCAGATGGAAATTAACGCGGCCGTGAGATAGGATTAAATTCAACTATCACCGACACAAAACAAATTCACTTTGATACCGATATACAAGAACCACTGTAAATACTATCGAAAATTAAGAATCATAAACCTGATATAAAACCCTCAATTGAGTTAAGAACAAAATATTTTTATTTTAATGTTATTCGGATAAACATATGGCTGAAAACAGAAAAATAGACACCAAGGAATTCCTTAAGCCCGATTATATGCTCAGGCTTTATGCAAGCGGTGCTTTCCCGATGGCAGACAGCGAAACCGGAGTAATTAATTGGTACCTTCCCGAGGTTAGAACAATAATTCCGCTTGAAAATTATAATATACCCCGTTCTGCAAAAAAAATAATTGAGAAATCCGGTTTCGAAATAAGATTTGACACAAACTTTAAAGCAGTTGTTGAAGGTTGTGCCGATCGCGAATCCACATGGATTTCAAAAGAATTGATTAATGCTTATCTGAAACTTCATAAGCGAGGCAATATTCACACTGTTGAAACCTATCTGGATGGCAAACTTGTAGGTGGTTTATATGGAGTAACATTCCGGGGGGCTTTCTGGGGCGAATCAATGTTTTCAAAAGTTTCACAGGCATCAAAAGCCGCTTTGATCAGATTGATTCAAAGATTGATTGAACGGGGTTTCGTTCTTCTTGATGTACAGTATATGACCGAGCATTTAAAAATGTTTGGGGCTGTTGAAATCAGTTTTGAAGAGTATACACAATTGCTGAATAAATCTTTTCTGCGGGTTTGTGAATTCTGATCAATTCTGGTCTGCTTGTTTTTTCCCGAGCCAGAAATCAACTTTCTCAACCAAAGCCTTTTTTGAAAATGGTTTTGAAAGATAGTCGTTGAAACCTTCTGCCAGGAATCTTTCGCGGTCACCCACCATTGCATGGGCAGTAACGGCAATTGCCGGTATTTGCTTTGCGCCTGCAATTTGTCTTATCTGCCTGAGCATGTCTATTCCGCTTAATCCTTTTCCCAGACTAATATCCATAAGAATCAGCGAGTAAGTTGATTCATTAATTTTATTAAATGCTTCTTCGGCCGTAGCAGCTGTATCGACATTTATATGCCTGAGAAACATTGTAATAATATTTCTTGATGATCTGTCATCGTCAATTGCAAGTACTCTGATACTATCTGTAGATTTACTAATATCTTCTTCGTCATTCTGATCAAGTATCAAGCCTGTGTCGGTTAGCGGAATTAAGATCTCAAACACAGATCCTTTATTTACCTGACTTTGAACCGATATGCTGCCTCCAACCTTATCCAAAAATCTTTTTGCAATGGTTAAGCCAAGACCTGCTCCTTCAAATTGCCTGTTATATCCTTCACTTACCTGACGAAACTCATCGAAAATAACTTCGAGACCTTCCCGGGATATTCCAATTCCGGTATCAATAACATCTATTCTGGCATAAAGCATATTGTCCTTCAAAAAGGTATCAAGTTCAACAGTTACCCCGCCATCATTTGTGTATTTAATTCCATTGCTGATAACGTTTTTTAATATAGAATGAAGCATTCGCTTATCCATTCTAACATAAAGATTACGCTTTTTGATTTTTTCTTGCAGATAAAGATTTTTCTTTTTTGCCATTGGACTTAAAAGACTGACTACTTCCTGAAGTTCTTTTCTAAGGTCAAGCTTTTCATATTCTATTTTGAAGTTATCAGATTCTATTTTTGATAAATCAAGAATAAGGTTAAGAGTTTCAAGCAGGCGTTTCCCGCTTTGCATCACGGTATCAAGCATTGAATTGTATTCAGGATCTGAAATTTCATTCAGCAGTATTTCAGTATATCCTAAAATTCCTATCAAAGGTGTTCTTAATTCGTGGCTCATATTTGCAAGAAATGTTGACTTAAGGCGATTCATTTCCTCAGCAACTTCTTTAGCTTTTATTAATTCCTGCCTTGCCATTTCTCTCTCAATCACAGTTCCGATATTTGACGCCGCTGCCTGAATCATTGCAATTTCATTTTCACTCCAGATCCTTTCAGTATGGCAGTCATCAAAACCAATAAATCCCCAAAACTGGTTTTTTGCTTTTATCGGAACAATAATGATTGACAGAATTCCCTCCTGCTCAAGCAGCTCTTTTTCATTGTAAGAGAAATCTTTAACCAGGCCGGAGACTATGTTACCCGCCACGAGCAGTTCATACCATCTTAAATAATTTTTTTCATAGGGAAGATTCTGAAGAAGCGGATTATTTATTTCTTTACTAACCAAACCGCTGGTCCACTCATTAGTTTGGCTCATTGTTGGCAGACTGGAGGTATTTGTATAATTATTCTTAAAAATATAAACCCTGTCAACTTTGCTGAATTCACCAAGTGATTGCAGGGTTTTATCAATTGAAGAATTAAAATCATTTTCAGACAACAGTGACTTTGAAGCTGCAACAATACCTTTGAAAAGTTCATTCTGTTTTCTTAAAATTTCTTCATCTTTTTTTAAGCGGGTAACATCTTTTATAGTTCCAATTGAAGCCAGCCCACCCTGATAACCGATTATTCTTACACTCATATTTACAATAACCCGGCTTCCATTTTTATGAAGCATTCTCCACTCATACGAAGCCGGCGGATTTTCACCATTGAGCCTTTTATAATAATTTGATTTTACCATTTCAAGATCTTCCGGCGCAACGAACACGGTAAAATCTGTGCCGATAATTTCATCCACTTCGTATCCAATCATATCGGCAAACGCCTTATTGACAAAATTTATTTTGCCTTTTTGTATAAGAAATACCCCGTCCTGAATGCTGTCTACAAGTGTACGGTATTGTTTTTCAGACTGTGCAAGAGCATTTTCGGCAAGCATTCTTTGGGTTATATTTTTACAGGAAAATATAAAACCATAAGAAATTTGCTCATGATTTTTTAATACTTCGCCCTGTACTTCCACAAAAATAATTTCACCTGATTTGCTCTGGATCTGAAATTCTTTTGCCCCAGGGTTTATTTCAGCAAATGATGAAAAATATTCTGAAGCTTTATGCTTATCACTTTCTGAAATGAGTGAGAGGATATTTGTCCTTTTTAACTGATCAAACCTCTCGTAGCCGCATAATTTTATTCCAATTTCATTAACAAAAAGTATATTACAATTAAGATCTGTTATAAAAATCATATCAGGAAGGGTTGCAATCAATTTTCTGTACAACTCTTCATTTTCCTTCAAAGCTTCTTCGACTTCAATCCGATCGGTTATGTCTGAGATAAAACCTTCAAGCGCTTCAACATTTCCATCTTCAGAAAAAATCGCATTGCCTTTTTCCCAAACCCACTTTTGTTTTCCGCTCTTGGTCTGGATCCGGTAAATCATCTTGTAAGATTTGTTTTTACTTATAGCTTCAGAGACATCATTCCAGACTGTTTCTCTGTCATCGGGCAGAATTATATCATTAAAACTTAATTTGTTGTTTCTGATAAGCTCTTCCTGTGTGTAACCTGTCAGGTCAAAGCAGCCCTGGCTGAGAAACTCCATAGTCCAATCTCTATCGAATGCACACCTGTAAGCCATTCCGGGAAGATTTGACATTAGATTTGAAAGCCGTTGCTCGCTGAATTTAAGTTTCTCTTCTGTCCTCTTTCTTTCAGAAAGATCTCTGAATATTACCTGGATGACATTTATTTTTCCATCTTTGTAAACAGGTACTGCTTTTAGTTCGTAAGGAATAATCTTTTTTTCCCTGGTGATACCTTCAATTTCAAACAGGGGAATTTCTTTATTTAATAAAAGCCTTGAAAAATAGAATGCAGTTCGAACAGAAGAGGCCTGTGTGATTATTCCACAAGCGAAAATGTTCTTTCCCAGGATTTCTTTTTTTGGCCAGCCGCTTATATCACTAAACCTCTGGTTTACATCAAGCAGGTTGCCCTTAACATCAATCAGAGCTATTAAGTCAGCAGCCTGATCAAATAAACCGCGATATTTTTCTTCACTATCTATTAATGCTTCATGATTTGAGGCTCTTTCAATTGCAAGGGCAATCTGATCTGAAACATATTTAAGTATATCAAGCTCTCTCTTTGTAAGTTTTATTTTTTCAGAGTAGGATTGAATAACTATTACACCAATTGTCTTGTTATGTATTTTCAGCGGAACACCAATCCAGTCAAGAGAATCAGTTCCGACAAGATCTACTTCACCAAGCTCAACAAGCCTGCTGAATACTTCGCTTGTGGCAAGAAGAGGTTCTCCGGTTTTAAGTACATATTCCGTTAGTCCTTTTCCCGGAGGCTGGGGAGGTGACGGCTCATCAAATTCATCAACGAAATATGGGAAGCTTACAAGGTTGGTCTTTTCATCATAGAGAGCAATATAAAAGTTTTCTACCGGAAGAACTTCGGCAAGTATTTTATGAATTTCCCTGTACAGCAGACTTATTGCAGGATTACTGATAACGACTTTTGAAATATTATAAATTGCTTCCTGAAGTTTCTGATTGTCTTTTTTTTCAGTTATGTCTTCTTTTACTGCAATGAAGTTTGTTATTTTTCCCAACTCGTCTTTCACGGGCGAAATTGAAGCGCTTTCCCAAAACAGAGTTCCGTCTTTTTTCCGGTTACAAAATTCTCCTTTCCATTCTTTCCCCATTAAAATAGTTTCCCAAAGCACCTGATATTCTTCCTTACTTGTTTTCCCTGATTTTAATATGCCTGGAGATTTACCTTTAACTTCTTCAAACGTATAACCTGTCAATTCAGTGAATTGTGGATTTACATATTCTATGTTGCCGTTTATATCCGTAATCACAACCACTGATTTGCTCTGTTGAACTGCTAAAAGGATTTTCTCCAGCTCTCCCTCAAGTATTTTGTAATCGGTAATGTCTTTACCTATTGCAAGATACTCGGCTGATTTACCATTCTTGGAAGGAATTAAATCGAACTTCCATTCCGACCATTTATTATTTCCATCTCCCGACTTCATATAAAAGCGGAAGATGTTTTGTTTTGAACCGGAGGATATCTTTTTGATGAATGAGTCTGCAGATAATTGCTCATTTGAAGAGATATAGCTCTGAAAATTTTTTCCTAAGATCAACGATTCCGGTTTACCTAAAAAATCGCTGAATGATTTATTTGAATAAGTTATTTTTCCATTTGCGTGGAAGCGGCAAACAAAAAATTGGGATTCCGCATCGTTTAGTTCTGTGGATGATTGCATTGCCTGCGAACTCCGGGAATCGCCGGGATCAATTCCATTGTGTTTCATTAATTTGCCGTTCTTAAGTATCGAATTAACTTACTGTAATTTTAAGTCTCTTCAGACCAAACAATTTTTGTTCCAGCTATCAGACAAGGGAAATCTAAAATTATTTCGATTTTTATATTAAAGCTTTATTTTTTATTGATTTACAAGTGTAATTTTGACCGAGAATTAAGACTTAAGAATTTATAAATATCAGGTAAATTGGTTAAACGAGGTCTGCAGAGGATCCGTCATTTTACATTAATTTGCTGCTAAGTTTGTAAATAATTTTCCGCTTTTGCTGAACAAATGTCGAAATCGTGAAATTAAAGTCCCTTTATGCAGTTAAATAAAATTATCTTTATCGTATTTGTATCTGTTTTGATATCAAGTACAATTGCACAGGAAAATTTTATTAAAGCATATGGAAATAAATTTATACTTAATAAAAAGGAATTCAGGTTTCTTGGTTTTAATGCTTATTATCTTCAAAGTGAGGCGGGCTTAGATAACCGAAAATATATAGTTGATGAAGTAATGCAGGCTGCCGAAAGAATAGGTTCAAAGGTAATAAGAACCTGGGCTTTCAACGAAGACAAGGCTTTTTCCAACCCTTCCGTAATAAGAAAAAGCCCGTATGAATTTCAGGAATCTGGTTTAATCGCTCTGGATTATGTTCTTCAAAAAGCAAGAGAGCACCGCATCTATCTGATATTTACTCTTTCAAATAACTTCCCTGGATTAGGAGGTGTATCACAATATATAGAGTGGGCAAATGATCGGAAACTCAATGGAAGTGACAAATACACTCACAAAGACTTCTTTGAGAAGGATTCAATTAAATGGTGGTTCAAATATTATATCAGCATTTTATTGCACCGCACTAATACATTGACCGGGATTAAATATAAAGACGATCCTACAATTTTTGCGTGGGAAATAATGAATGAAGCCGAAAATCCTTTCGAAGATTTTATTTTAATCAAAAACTGGTATAAAGAAATATCTTCCTTCATAAAAACTATTGACCCGAATCATTTGATAACAACCGGTGAAACCGGGTATGATTCCTTCCTAAATTTATACTCTGATGCTGACCTGATGTACAATAGTTCTTATTTCCTTTTCAATGGGTATAAAGGAACAAGTTTCTACCAAAATTCTTTTACAAAAAGCATAGACTACGTTTCATTTCACTGTTATCCCGATGGCTGGGGACTTACGTCAAAGGCCGGAAATACATGGATACAAGATCACTATCAACTGGCTGAAGAATTTAATAAGCCTTGCCTGCTTGGAGAGTTCGGAATAAAAGAAAATAAACTACATGTTTACAAAGAATGGCTTGAATTAATAAAAAGATCATCCTTCAAATCGGCTGTTGTTTGGCAATATCTGCATCCTGATGTTATAAACAATGACGGCTATGGATTTAATGAAAACAGTTCACCTGAAATTGTTGAGCTATTTAAAGATTATATTAAAGAAATTGATTACGATACTCTTAATAATAATTTGATTCCCGGGAACATTGTGCTCTATCAAAATTACCCTAATCCTTTTAACCCTGTAACAACAATTAAATACAGCCTCCCGGAAAAAGATTTTATTACGCTTGCGCTTTACTCAACGGTTGGCGAATTAATAGGTATTCTTGATTATGGATTTAAAGAAAAGGGAGAGTATCAGATAATTCTTTCTTTCGACAACGAACTTCTCGGAAGCGGCGTTTACTTTTTCACTCTGCACTCATCAGAAAAAAGTATTACCAAAAAGCTGCTTCTTATTAAGTAAGAAATTTAAAGCAGCTTATAATTACCAATCCCTCGGAACGAAATCAGTATTAAATATCCAAAAGGCGAATAAAATTTTGTTCCCTTCTGAAATCAGAACCTGCTGAATAAATTGAATTTCGAGAAAGTCGATTGGATTTACTTTACCCTTTTACTAAGATCAATTCTTTTTGCGGAGGAGAAATAAACTCACAGCCATTCTTTGTGATAATTACTTCTTCTTCTATTGTTGCAACGCCAAAACCTTCAATTGGCAATCTCGGCTCGATCGTGAAAATCTGTCCTTCCTCTAACGGGATGAATGGCGCATTGCCGTATCTTTCCCATGCGGGAAACATTCCTGCAACTCCATCGTGCACTGTTTTACCAACCTGATGACCAAGACCGTGAGGATATTCCGGATAACCGTTTTGTACAATATATGATCGCGCTATCGTATCCATATCAACACCTTTTACACCAGGTTTAAGTGCATCAGCAACTTTTTGTATTGAATCGCGGATAACATTAAATCCTTTTTGAACTGGCTCAGGAGCTTTTGTTTCTCCATCATTCAATATGTACCAGGTTCTCTGCAAATCGGAACAATAACCTTTATACTTTATTCCGAAATCCATATTCACTACAGTCCCTTTGGTAATTATTTTATCGCTCGGACCTTCGTGCGGACCGTTCGGATTTGGACCGGCGAACACTGCAGGACAATGATCTTCTTCCCAGGCAGCTTCAAATCCTCTTTCCGTGTGCAACTTTCTGACATAGTTAGCAACATCTATTTCAGTCATTCCCGGTTTCATATAATTTGTAACTGCATCGAATATCTTCAATGTTTCATTTATTGCTTCTTTCATCAAAGCAATTTCAGCCGGTGATTTTCTTCCTCTCAAAGCCGAAATAATTTCTTCGGAGCTAATCAATCGGTTTACATATTCGGTTCCCTCAAGATGATCAAGCAGAATCTGGTACATTCCGTATGTTAGTCCATCTCCAAGCACAGAAGTTTTGGAAAAGTTTATTGCAATTTTTTGGGGATCTTTGCCTGAAATGTAATCTCTGAATGGTTCGCGTATTGATTTCAGGTAAGGAATAATATTATTAAACAACCCGGCTTTTTTGAAATTTCCTTCTTCCATAGATCCGATAATTGCTGTTGTATCGCCATCTTTATTAATACAAAACGCTGCCTGCCAGGTTGAGTTTGTACCGACAACCATTTCTATAGCCGGATCGGTCATAACCGAACTCTCTCGAACGAAAGTAAGCCACATATCAATATTTTTTTCATTAAGGATTTGAACTGCCTGGTTAATCTTTTCTCTGTGAATGCCGAAATCCATTTTTAACTCCTGTTTTTAATTTGGAATAACACATGATGCAATTTATCAAATCGGATGAGAAGATTCCATTTCAGAGCCGAAATTAGTCGCTAAAGCGGTGATTCCCGTCAACAAATACCAGAAAAAAAATCATTTTTCAGGTTTTTGAGATAACGATTTTGTAAGTTTCGTATGTAAAAAAAATTCTTTTTATGAAGCAGAAAAAATTCAAATCACTATTTTTCATCAAACAAAAATATCTGCACCAATCAAACAAAATTTTCAATAAATGAGGTTTATATGTCAGAATACACAGAAAAAATATTAAGAGATGTTAAGGCAAAGAATCCCAATGAACCCGAATTTCATCAGGCTGTACAGGAAATTTTAGAATCACTCGAGTTAGTTCTGCAGCGTCATCCCGAATATCAGTCCCTGAAAATTCTTGAAAGAATGATTGAACCCGAACGAGTAATTATGTTTCGCGTTCCATGGATGGATGATCAGGGCGAAATACAAATTAACCGCGGATACAGAATTGAAATGAACAGCGCAATTGGTCCTTACAAAGGCGGGCTTCGCTTTCACCCATCGGTTACTCTTGGTATACTAAAATTTTTAGCTTTTGAACAGGTCTTTAAAAATTCATTAACTACTCTTCCGATGGGGGGAGGCAAGGGTGGTTCGGATTTTAATCCCAAAGGAAAAAGCGATAACGAAATAATGCGCTTCTGTCAGAGTTTTATGACAGAACTCTTTCGTCATATCGGGCCGAACACTGATGTACCGGCTGGTGATATAGGTGTAGGCACCAGAGAGATCGGTTTTCTTTATGGCCAATATAAAAGACTGAAAAATGAATTTACAGGAGTACTAACAGGAAAAGGCCTGAACTGGGGCGGTTCGCTGATTCGCCCTGAAGCTACGGGATTTGGCTGCGTTTATTTTGCCGAAGAAATGCTTAAAACAAAAAAGACTTCGTTTGAAGGTAAAACTGTTGCCGTTTCAGGTTTCGGAAATGTTGCCTGGGGTGCCGTAATTAAAGTTAATGAGCTCGGAGGAAAAGTTGTTACTCTTTCGGGGCCCGATGGATATATTTACGACCCTGATGGTGTTAAAGGCGAAAAAGTCGACTATATGCTCAAGCTCCGTTCTAGCAATAAGGATGCTGTAGAAGATTATGCAAAAGAATTTAAAGTAAAATTTTTCCCCGGTAAAAAACCCTGGGAAGTTAAAGTAGATGTTGCGCTGCCTTGTGCAACCCAGAATGAAATTTACGAAGAGGACGCTAAAGAACTTCTTAAGAACGGATGTTTTTGTGTTTGTGAAGGGGCTAATATGCCAACCACTATTGAAGCATACAATATTTTCAGAGATGCAAAGATTCTTTTTGCACCGGGGAAAGCTTCAAATGCTGGTGGTGTTGCAACATCAGGACTAGAAATGTCGCAAAACAGCATGCGATTACCCTGGTCTAAGGAAGAGGTTGACAGGCGGCTTCATGAAATTATGGTAAGAATTCACGATACGTGCCTTACTACTGCTGAAAGATTTGGAACCCCGGGTAATTACGTAAACGGAGCAAACATAGCAGGTTTTCTGAAAGTTGCCGATGCTATGATTGACCAGGGACTGGTATAGAAAATATTTTTCGTAATCAAACTTTCTGAAATTTGATCTTCCGAAAAAAGCCACTACATACTTCATCCCTCTTCAGATTTTTAAGTTAATTATTCAACGAGAAAATGGAGAGGGATTTTTTATCTCAGCACAAGCGTATCAGGCCCGGCAAACTTTTCAACGTGACAATTACATTCATCGGTAACAACAAAAAATTCTCCCTGAGTCGACAATGATTCTTTTACACCTGTAAAAATAAACCTCTTTGGTTCGGTTGTTAGCTCCATAACATAACTATCATCCATTACCGTGTAAACACCCGGAAAAATTCCCGGATCGCTTTGTATATCATAAATTCTCCCGGAGTCATCTTTTATCGTTGTACTGAGTTCTGTTACCGGTTCATTTGATTCATCTATAACAACAACTGTAATCATTCTGAACTCCTGCGTGCAAACACAGTCTTCAATTTCGTTGCAAGAAACGATTAATGGCAAAGCAAGTATTAGAATAAAAAAAATCTTTTTCATCAGAATTCTCTGTTACTTTTGATTGAAACTAAATTACAATAATGTAAATGCCAGGCAAAAAAAACTTTCTTCTTATTTCTACTTAGTCTGAGATGAAAAATAGTTAATTTGATTCTAAAAAAATTAAATAATATTTAAAGTATCGATAATGAAAAAATACTATTTAATAATTCCAGCACTCTTTTTAACTATTAATATTCACTCACAGGTGCCCTTTGATCAGAATCCAAACTGGACTTCAACAGGTGTTAATGATGTGTCAACTGGTGGAGCTTTTGCAGATATAAACCAGGATGGCTGGTTGGATTTTATAGTCGCGAATGGAAATGATATCAGCCTTCAGAATCTTGTGGTTTATTACAACACTACCGATGGCGCTTTTCCTGTTACACCCGATTGGCAGGCAGCTGACTTTGACTATCACGGCCATCTTGATGTTGGGGATGTAAATTCAGACGGCTATCCGGATGTTGCAGTTTCTGTTTATATAGGCCAATCAGGATTCAACAGTCCTGGCAAAGTAAAATTATATCTTAATAATAATGGAACTTTATCTTCAACTCCCGACTGGGTGTCGGGTGATCTGGTTTATACTTTTAGTTGTGCATTTGGTGATGCTGATAATGATGGAGATTTGGATCTTGCTGTTGCGGGTGGTGAATCCTACTATTCTGCAGCCGAGCAGCCAAGAGTTTATTATAACAATGGCGGGATGTTTGAGCCTCTCCCCTCCTGGAAAGGAAACACTCCTCAATACAGCTATGATGTTGAATGGGCAGATTTTGATAATGATGGTGACCTTGATCTGGTATTTAACGGTGAAGGAAATCCAAATAAAATTTTTGAGAACATAAACGGAATCATAAGCACTTCTCCCGTTTGGCAGTCAACAGATGCAAGCAAATATGCAAATTCTCTTTACGTTGGAGATGTTAATAACGATGGATTTCTTGATCTGGCAATATCTGATAACAATCAACTTGGCGGAGCAGGAAGATTCAAAATTTATTTGAATAACAATGGGGTTATGAGTCCAACTCCATTCTGGACTTCAAATTTTTCCGGTTATGGTTCTGGAATTCTATTAGCGGATATCGATAATGATTTTGATTCTGACCTGATTACCGGCGGTTGGTGGAATCCTATGAGAATTTATTTAAATAATGATGGTAGTTTTTCACCTGATCCAGAATACATTTCAACAAGTTCAAGTGTGGTTGAGGTTATTGTTGCCGGCGATATTGACAAAGATGTTGTAAGTGATATCCGGCAAATTTTTACAAGTGACGGAACAAAAAAGTTGTTCTATTTGCCTCACGAGCAACTTCTATCTTTGCAAAGAGTAATAGTTAATTCTGATACTCTTTTATTAAATGAATATTGTTTTGATCTCGATAACGGATGGATTAGCCTTGCTTCACAACCCGATTCGGGTGCTTTAATTTTAGCCGAGGCTATAGTTTCCCGGGATTTGGATTTAGGAATAACTAACTGGGATCAGAATAAAGGAAATTTTCTTTTTTATAATAACAGCATCTTTGTTCATACAGAAGAAAAAATGGATTTACCTGGAAATTTTACTCTTTTACAAAACTATCCCAATCCATTTAATTCGACAACCAAAATAAAATTTACAATTCCAACCCCTTCTTTATCCTCCCCTTTGTCAAATGGGAGGAACGAGGCGATGTTCGTTACTCTGAAAGTTTACGACATTCTCGGAAGAGAAATCACTACTCTTGTTGATGAATACAAACCTGCGGGTAGTTATGAGGTAGAATTCAGTGGTCATTCTGACGAAGGTCAGAACCTTTCGAGTGGTGTATACTTTTATCAATTAAGGATTCGAAGCCCTGAAATAAATTCAGGACAAGGAATAATTCAAACTAAGAAAATGATTTT
>JACAFB010000055.1 GCA_013388545.1 Ignavibacteriaceae bacterium | reverse complement strand
TTATCAGGCATTGGCTCTTCTTCAAGAACGTCTGTAAGGTAGCCGCCGATTATTTTATCTTCAATACCTCGTATTAAAGAATTTAAATCTACAAGTCCGCCTCGTGCTGTGTTAACAATAACCACACCTTTTTTCATTTTTAAAAATAAATTATAGTTTATAATTCCTTTTGTTGAATTATCAAGATTTAAATTTAAGCTCAGTACATCAATGTCTTTAACTAAACTTTCAATGCTGTCCTTTAAGGCTATTTTATATTTTGAACAGAATTCATGATCCGGGAGTTTGTCGTATCCGGACAAATTCATTCCGAAGCAGCTTGCGCGCATTGCAATTTCTTTCCCGATTCTTCCTAAACCAAGTATGCCCAGTTTCTTACCAAATATTTCGTGACCAATTAATCTTTTCCATTTATTTTGTTTTGTGATATTATATTCAAGGTGAACATTTTTATAAAATGTAAGCAGAAGTGCAAAAAAGTGTTCTGCAACTGTTATATGATTTACCCCCGGACAATTTTTAACGGCTATTCCTAATTGTGCGGCTGCTTTCAAATCAATTTTGTCCATCCCAATTCCATACTTGGAAATTGCTTTCAGTTTTCCGTTTTTCCCTTTAATTAAAACTTCTTCATCAATCTCATCATCTCCGCAGATGATAGCATCATAATTTTGAATTACAGGTAGAAGAGAATCTTTTTTAAGTGGACCTCGTAAAGTATCCACCTGGAAATTAAGTCCTGATAATAGTTCCTGGTGTTTACCCGGTGTGTCCTGAAATGATGTTGACGTTAGAAGTATTCTCATTGCTTATCAACCAGAAATTTTTGCAAATCATCGAAGTCAATAAAACGAAAAATACCGTTAATTCCGTCAAAAAGTTTTTTGTTATCTGAAGATTCTCTCAGTGCAAAAGAAATATTGCAGAATTTTGCAGCTTCATAATCAGCAATAGCATCTCCGATAAAAATTGTCTCATCGTTTATCAGCCGGTTATCTTCAATTATTTTTTTTGTCCAGTAATCTTTGGTTTCAGGAGAGCCATAAACTCCCTGGAAAAACAAATCTATGTTTTTTGCACTAACAATTATTCTAATTTCATCTGTTGGTGTGCCTGAAACAATCCACATTCTGAAATTATCTTTATTCTGTATAAGGAATTTATCAGCGTTTTTTACATAGGGTGCTTCAATCACTGATTGAATTACAATTGATGAAAATTCATCGGATAATTTCTTTATTTCCTCGTCGCTCAAATCAATGTTCAGAAATTCTTTATGATACAGCCTGAATTTTTTAAAGCGGGACATTCCACCGTTGTTAAGATGGTGCTCAACAACTTTTCCGGCAATTTCATTTCCAAAGGGGAGATACATTTTTCTGAATGCTTCAGTCTTCACATTCACTGAGTCTGCAATTACACCGTCGAAATCAAAAATCAGGTTTTTATATCTCATCTGTTTTGTTTTTCTTTAATTAGCAGACCAAATTTTTCTTTCAATTCAGGATGAAGCTTTTGATGTATTTCGTTTATTACGTTCAGGATTCCCTGCCCGAGATCAATATGAGGATTATTTATTAGTTTTCTTCCCAGCCGCGGATTGAATGAATAAGGCGAAAGTTTGTAATGCGTTTCTGATTTTCTCGGTCCGTAATTGATTTTAATTTTATTGTGCATCATCTCTTTTATCATATTTAACAGGTCGGAATATTCAATAGCTGTGTTGCCGGTTAGAATTATATTCTGGTTGTTGTACTGATCATCAAGAACATCAACACTCAGCTTTGCAGCATCCTGAACGTGAATAAATTCTCTTTTTTCATTCCCTTCACCACCGTAATTAATAACATGTTTTGTCAGGGCTTCTTCAATCATCCTGTGAATGCTGTTGCGGTTATCAGCTCTTTCGCCGTAAAGCGAACCATAACGAAGTATTACATAGTTCAGGCCGAAACGATCATAATAGCCTTCTATTAACAGCTCTGATGCCTGTTTGCTAATTTTATAAAATGAACCCGAATCGCTGTAAACATATGCAGAGCTTGCAAAAAGAAATTTTTTTACTTTATGTTTAACACATGCATCAAGAATGTATGCATTGCCGAGAATATTGAATTTAACAGTTTCAATTGGCCTGTTGTGGCATTCATCAATATCGGCAATTCCAGCAACGTTGTAAACGTAAGTCATTCCTTTTACAATCTTATTTACAAGCTTTTCATCTGTAATATCACCGACAACCATTTTCTGGTTCTTCCTCAGGTAAGGAGAACTTTTTATATCGAAGACAGTAACTTCGTAACCACGTTCAGTTAATGCATCTGCAATATGACTTCCGAGGAAACCGGATCCGCCTGCAACGAGTACTTTACTTTTTGTTTTCATATTTCTTTTTGAATTTGTTCATTTCGTTTCGTGCCATCTCGCCCAGAAAGTAAAAATCAATACTGAAAGCGAGTAGTGAATAGCCGGATTTAATTTTTTTATCGAGATGATTGAAGTAGGGAAGTATGACGTGAAAACCAAGCGCCTTTTTTCTTTTTTTACATTCAGCCTCAACGCTTTTTACTGCAGCAAGAAACTCTTTTCGTTCAAAATTTCCTGCAAATCCCATTGACGCAGATAAATCATAAGGTCCGATTATTATTCCGTCAATTTCTTTAACTGATAAAATCTCCCGGATGTTTTTTACTGCTTCAATGTTTTCAATCTGGGCAATGACAACTGAGTTATCCTTCTGCCATTTTTTGTATTCATTAAATCCAATTCCATATTTTTGTGCGCGCGAAAGCCCAACACCTCTTTTCCCCTCAGGAGGATATTTTGTGTAATTAACCGCAAGCAGAGCATCAGATTTGCTGTTAATCATTGGAACAATCACTCCGTCTGCCCCGGCATCCATCACACGCTTGATTATAACTTCTTCATTTTTACCAACACGGACAAGTGCCGCCATATTGTTCGACTTAATGTGTGCAATCAGGTTCTGAGCTGTTTCAAGATCAATTGAACTATGCTCTAAATCGATTGCAAGCCATTCAAAACCAGCGGTTGATAAAATCTCAACTATTGAATGATGTCCAATGGTTATCCATGAACCAATTGTAAGCTTGTTGCTTCTGATTTTTGTTTTTAAATCCATTTTTTCAATTCATTTTTTTGAAAAGTAATTCAGCTAATAAAAAATCTTCGGGTGTGTCGATATCTATAGATTCTGTTTTGGGAATTTCATACATCAAAGGATTTACGCCGATTCTCCTGTTTCCTGCATTTGCGAATGACTCTTTTGTGAAAATGTAAAAGTTTGAGTTTTCTTCAAAGACCGGAGGCAGATCCTGAGTGCGTAAGAGTTCATCGGGATTATGATTAACAGGTTTCCCATCCTGCCAGTACAATCGGGTTTGCAGTCTTGTAACTGAAAAAGCCGAATCATACTTATGATTGCTTGTTAAAAATTCTTCGATGGCTTTTTCAATTGTCTGACGTTTAAGCAGTGGATTTGTGCTGTGCGTTTGAATGTACAGATCACTGCTGCTATTGGAAAGATCGAAAGCAATTACATCATTCATCGGTACAAAGTCACCGCAAATTTCTGCAGGCCGCTCGTGGATTTTTACTTTACTGAAAAAAGGAACTACAGCACCGGCAATCTCTTTACTGTCGGTATTTATTATGATAGAGGAAATTAAAGCCGAATTCTGAAGTGCTTCGAGAATATGAAAGCATAAAGGCTTTCCGGCGAATATTTTTAAGTTTTTATTCGGAATGCGTTCCGAATGGCCTTTCATAGGTAAAAGAGCAGTGACATTAAAATTTTTGTTCATCAATCTGATTCTTTGGTTGAACAAAAATAATCTTAATGAATTTATTCTACAATTGATTTATTGAGTTAATGGCTTTGAATGCTGTCGAGTATTAAGGATAATTTGTGTGTAATCCGGCGGCGGTCAAATTTCTTAATAAACTCAAAGTTAGTTTTGAAACTATCCAATGATTCCCAGAATTCAGAGGTGTCCTGGCTGTATCCAAACATCATACCGGCATTTGACAGCCTGAGAATTTCTTTTACTTCATCATTTTCCTCTCCAAAGGCTATGATTGGCTTTCCTGCCCTGAGGTATTCGAATAGCTTTCCGGGCACGTGCCTTTTTTCTGTTGCGCATACCAGCAGGTATGAAGCTTTTAATAATTCATCAATCATTTCTGTGTAGGAGAGAAATCCGGCAAATTCTGTATATGGTTCCAATCCGTAATTCTTTATAGATGATTTTACTCCAGGACTGACTGTTCCGATAAATTTAATTTTAATCCTTCTTCCTTTGGAAATGAGTGCTTTTATATTTTTCCAAAGCAGCTCGGGATTCTGATAATCAAAGATATTTCCGGCATGCACAATTACTTCAGATTCAGGATTTGTATAAGATTTCAAATTACTAAATGCTTCTTCATCATAGCCCCAGTACAAAACTTCAGATTTGGTTTTAAGAGAGGGGTACTTCTTGATGAAATCTTCACGGGTGCTTTTTGTAACAAACACTGTTTTAAAGGAGTTATCAAGAACTCTCTTCTCGAGATAATTATCAATAGATCTGGTGATATAATTGCGTTTGAAATCTTTATAATAAATAATATCAACCCAGGGATCGATAAGAACAGGAATATGTGCAATTTGAAATTCTTTGGAAAGCTTTAATCCGACAAGGTGAGTGCTGTGCGGCGGCCCGATTGTAATTATTGCATCCGGTTTATCATGAGTGATTATTTTTCTTCCTTCTTTAACAGCAGATGGATACCAGCCAATTCTTGCATCCGGGATAAAAAGGTTCATTCTTATCCAGATAGAAATTCTATGCAGAACGTTATTATTCTCAAGTGAAATTGTTTCGGAAGCAACCAACGGCTCTTCCCTCTGTTTTCCAATTAGTTTCCTGTAAATGTTGAAAGGTTCAAAAGATTTTGCTTTGCAGATCTTCAGCTTTGGAGGTATTTCTTTTAATAGGCTTTCATCTTTTTGTGTGAATGTTTCTTCATCGACTGTAAGCACTAATGGTTTCCAGTTATTATCAGGAAGATACCTGATAATTTTTAATGGCCAGTGAAGTGATGCTTTTCCCGAAGGAGGCCAGAAATATGTAATAAATAGTACTTTCCTCATTATGTTTTTACAGCAACCATTCTCACAGTTACCGCTTCACCTTTATGATGTGAACCTTCTGCCAGCATTAATCTCTTCTTTTCGAGCAGCTCGATTTTCAATCCTTTAAAGTCCTGCTCCAAAATTTCTGTTGAATAAAGTAAATCAATTTCTTTTGGCCCGCCCGAGGAATTGCCAAGCTGACTTTTATCAAAAGCTTCCAGAATTATCTTGCCGCCCGGGGTTAAACTTTCGATTATTTTTTCGTGAAAAAAACTTCTGACAGATGATGGCATATGAATGAATATTATTGCAGCTGCCTGATAAAAATTTTTTTGAGGAATAAAATCAATCAGATCATGGATTTCATAATTTATTTTAACCTTTTTTTCTTCAGCAAGTGCCAAAGCTTTTTCTTTTGCTTTTATGCTTGAATCAATGCAGTAAGCTTCCCAGCCTTTTTCCGCGGCATAAACAGCATTCCGACCTTCTCCTTCGCCGGCTAATAAAATCTTTGCTGGTTTTAATTTATCAATCTGCTCTTTGAAAAAAAGATTTGGTTCTTTACCGTAAATATATTCGTCAGAAGAAAATCTTTCGTCCCAGAAGTTGCTCATAGTTTATTTAAAATTTCAATGTTTTAAATAGCTTATCAAATATAATAAAATCGTGTCGAAACAATTTTTTACATTCATTCAGATAGAATTAATTGAAACAGAAGCTGATGTAATTTCAGAATTTTGTTTGGTATATTTACAAGTGAAAAATGAATTTATAATAAAATGGTAAACGTTGAAAAGTTTATAGTTGTTGGCGATAGAGTTTTAATAAAACCGCTTGAAGAGAATTTAAGAACAGCAAGCGGGCTTTATCTTCCGCCGGGAATTTCCGAGAAAGAGAAAATTCAAAGCGGATACGTGATTAAAGTGGGTCCAGGTTATCCTACTGCTGCAAATATTGAGGATGACGAACCATGGAAAGAAAAAAAAGAGAACGTTAAATATATTCCTCTGCAGGCTAAACAGGGCGACATTGCTATCTTCCTGAGAAAAGAAGCATTTGAAATTGAGTTTGAGAAAGAGAAATTTTTGATTGTTCCTAATTCAGCTGTGCTGCTTTTAATCCGAAACGAAGATTTCGGAATCTGATTTTGCCCCTCTTTATAAGTAGAGTTTTCAGATTAAAACCGAATAAAGGTTATTCTGATTTCAACCAAATTATAATATTAGAACTAATCCCTGTATTTTTTCATTAGAGTGAACATCTGTTTTTATTCCCACCAATGGACAATTTTAAATCTTGATGATTTGAGATTCATCTTAGCATTATTAAGTGCCTCAGTGCTGTAGTAACATTTAAAATTTCCATTTGAAATTTCAAGATTTGCCTCACTACCGGCGATAATCATTCCTCCATATACTTTTCCGTTTCCATTTAGTTGGGTTGTAATTTTTGTGTCTTTATACGCTATCACAATTCCAAGGTAAGAGAAGCTTCCATTTATCTGTATGTCGCCATTTACAACAAGTATTCCAGCGCCGGAAAGGTTTGAATTTAATTGGATGTTTCCATTAATAAACGTTGCTTTGGGAACCGAAAGTGTTCCGAGGTTCGCATAGTTTTTTAAATCATTGCTTGAGTTAATTGTTATATCAGAGCCATAAATTACTTCATTAGCCAGTGCTTCCCAGTCAATATTGTTGTTAGTCGTCCAGATGCTTGGTTTTCCGCCCTTTCCATCGACATCAGCACTACCTTTTAAGACGTTTCTTATTGCAGAACTGTCAGCTTTATTATCGACGGATATTCCGGGTAAGGGAGTTCCTGCAACAAGGTTACCATTGATATCATGGTCATAACCACTTACAGAAAAATTCCCGTTCATTTTTACATAAGTTATAGCATTAGTAGTAACATACATTGCTCCTGGTAAAGAAGGAAAAGGAAGCATATCTCTTCTTGCATTTACTATCGTTGTATGTTTTACTCCCTGGAAATCAGCAACAGAAGTTATTATAAGAGCTGAATCGGGTCCTGAGATATTAATGTCATATTCTCCTCCGAAAAGTTGGTTGTCATTAAAATTGCCTGTGAGAGATTTATTACGTCGCAGTTGTTCAAGGTAAATCTCAACTCCTGAGTTAGCAATTAATCTTGCCTGAGTTTTCAGGTACTTATCAAGAGTTGTCTGGAGATTCAGATTCGAATTAGCATTTAGCTTCAGGACCAGAAAAGTTACGAGCAATGAAGCGCCCAGCGATGTGATTAAAATGCCTTTTCCCATTATAAATTCCTCGGATTAATTTTCATTTCCCAGTAAGTAAATAAGTATTTGTTCTGACCAGGTTTTCCAGGGTTTTCAATCGGCTCTGCTGATTCAACCCAAAGTTCAGCTTTAATGTATTTTATATTGCTAATGGTTGTAGTGGGTTGATTGTTTGTGTCTAAATAGGTGAATTTAAGTCTTGTCAATCCAAGCGAAGGACCCTTTGAAGTATCGCCATTCACAATTCTATAGAGAATTATGTCCTTAGGATTTTTTGTGCTTTTTGCAACTTCAGTATTGCTCGAGGTGTAAGTAACAACATCAATACTTCCATTGCGGTCAATATCGCCTCTAAAGGTTATCTTATTTGAATCGGCTGTAACAATTTTACCTGTGGAGACTTTGTAACCGATTTTTCTGAGATCATGATCAAGAATTTCAGCAAGCGTTTTTGAATTTTGCTGAAGCTGCAATTCTGAATCAGATGATACCTGAGTTCTGGTGGAGAACATATTAAGATTTATTATCATAAAAGTTACCAGTCCACCAATAAATGCTCCTCCGAGCAGATCGATTATTGTATTCATACTATTTCAACGTAAAAATGAAATTTAAACTAACTGGCTTTCGAAAGTATTTGCTTGAAACAGTTACGACGACTTTTTTATAAAATGTTTGTGTAGTGCTTATTTGATTTGGATTGGTTGCTGTTACGTAATAAACACGAGAGTAAACAGTATAATTTTCAGCATGTGGTGCTGACACTGTTTTTTTGAAATAATTGTAGTCGTCGATATCATTATAATTCGGATAAATCTCCCACCAACCAGGGCCCAATGAACCCGCAGGAGTTAACCCAGCAGGATTATTGGTAGGGAAATTTATTGTGTTGGCATCAAAAGCTTTTTGTTTTATTTCTTCAATCAGATCATCCGCTAATGAGAATGCAGTCATATAGACCTTATTTTCAACCTCCGTTGTACTGGTTTCAAGAAATACGGAGTTGAATCTTAAGGAGGCAAGTGATAGGATGATTAAAGCGCCCATTGATAGCAGAGTTTGAATACTCATTTTTTCTTTTATTTTGTGATAAAAAAATTTTATCAGGAGTAGTCAATTTGAGTGCCGCTATTTTTGCCCGAATGAGAAGGAAAAAGCGTGAATATTTTATGTTTTGCTGGGATTTGAAATTAGAGCTGAATTAAATGACAATCCTGACGTCAAAATTGACGTCAATCATTGATTATTTATTCTGATCCCTGATTTTTTTGAGTTTTCTTTGCAGGGTTCTTTCGCTGATTCCAAGTGCCGCAGAAGCTTTGGTTGTGTTTCCTTCCATTTCATTCAGTACCAACTGAATATAACTATCAATCATTTCTTCCAAAGACGATATTTTTTTCTGAGTTACTTTACTTTCCGAAATTGCCCCGGGTTTAGTTTTTATATCTATCGCTGAGATCAATTCTGAATCTTTATTTTTAGCGACTGCATTAAGAATTATATTTTCAAGCTCTCTGATATTTCCAGGATAATCATAATTAATTAGTCTTTCAAGCACTTCGTTGCTGAAACCTTTTATAGCCCGATTGTAAGTTTCGTTTCCGTCCTCCAGAAATTTTTTTGCTAAAGGAATAATATCTTCCTTTCGTTCGCGAAGCGGAGGGATTTCAATATAACCACGGTTCAACCTATAAAATAAATCTGCTCTAAATGTTCCCTTTTCAATCGCTGCAAGTAAATTTTTATTAGTAGCTGCAATGATCCTCGAATTTAATTTAATAGGCTTTGGATTTCCGATTCTGTAAATCTCTCCATACTGAATTGTGCGAAGAAGCTTAGCCTGCATTTCATTTGAGAGGTCTCCAATTTCATCGAGAAAAATTGTTCCGCCGGCTGCAGTTTCAAAATAACCGGTTTTTATTCTGTCAGCACCCGTGAAAGCCCCTTTTTCATACCCGAATAATTCGGATTCAAACAGAGACTCAGAGATTGAAACAATATTTACAACAACAAATGGTTCGTTTTTTCTTGGCGAAAGATCATGAATTTTCCTGGCAATTAAATCTTTTCCTGTTCCGGTTTCGCCCGTGATCAGAACGGTTTCATTAGTAGGGGCAAAAATTTCAACCAGCGAAAACACTTTCTCCATTTTGGGTGATTTGCTGATAATATCCTCGAATGATTTGCGTGATTTAACCTGGTGATAACTCTGAATTCTTAGCGACTCTCTTTCAATCAGGTTCAATTTGCTTTCAAGCGCTCTTCGTATTGAAATAAAAAGCCGTTCAGGTTCCGGTGGTTTAGTAATAAAATCATAAGCGCCCAGTTGAATCGCATTAAATGCCATTGAATAGGAGTTGTTCGCTGAAATCATTATTACAGGAATCAGGGGAAAGTTCTGCGATATTTTTTCCAGCAGAGTAATACCATCAATTACCGGCATGTTAACGTCAAGCAGAATCAGGTCGAACTCTTTTTTTTGTAGAAGCGGAATGAGATTTTCTGACTTTTCCTCAAGAGTTACATTTGCATACCCCTCCTGCCAGAGAATTCTGCGCATTGATCTGAGGAAAGAACTTTCATCATCAACAATGAGTATTTCGGCATAATTCATGTCTCATTCCTTAAAAAATTTAATCTGAACTTCAGTACCAAAGTTAACTTTACTGTTAATTGAAATTGAATATCCCAGATTATCAAGTAATCCTTTAGCAACGAATAAGCCAAGCCCGGTGCCCTTTTCTTTACTTTTGGTTGAGAAAAAGGGATCGAAGACTTGATTTATGTTTTCAGTTAGTATGCCGCATCCGTTATCTATTATTGAACAGATGTGCTTATCAGCTTCTCTGTTAAAAAGCCTTATTTCAATTTTGCCTTTTTCTTCCTCCACTGCATCAATTGAATTTCCAATCAGATTGATGATAACCTGCATTAGCTTTTGGCGATCAGTTTGAAGTGAAAATTTTTCATTGATGCTTAATGTAACATTTATATTTTTTAATTTTATTTGTTTTGAGAGAAATCTGATTGAACTTTCAACAACTTCAAGAAGAGAAACAGCTTCAACTTTAAATCCAAGGTCAGCTTTTGCATAATCTTTTACATCGTTAATAATGTTTGCTATTCTATCTGTTCCTTCTTTCATATCCGATAATAAATATTGAACGTCATCTTTGAAAGTCTTGTATGGAATGTTAGCAATCTTAAAATTATTGTCGGTCTCATAAACTTTGTCAAGAATGGGAAATATCTCTTCAAAATATTTTTGAATGTATGGAATATTCAACGAGATAAAAGAATTCGGGTTGTTAATTTCATGAGAAATTCCCGAAACCATTAAACCCAGATTCGCAAGTTTATCGGCTCTTTGAATTTGAAGTCTGTATTTGTGAGCTTCTGTTTCAAGTCTTCTAAACTCGGAAATATCGGTGTATCGAAGCAGAACAAAAATTTTCCCTTTTAGCATTAAAGGTTTGCTTTCAAATATTGCCCTTATTGTTTTTTCTCCTGGGGAATTGATGATAAGAGGTAAGGGACCCATTTTTTTTGAAAAGATCTCTTCCGGAATAAATTTAATATCTCGTGCTTCACCCTGATGATTGAATTTAGAAAAGTAATTAGTGAAGTTTTCAACTTCTGAGTCTGTTAAAAAAGTTTCAGCAAATTTTTGGTTAAAAATGAGTGTGGTGAATTTTTCATCAACCACAACAAAGGAGTCTCCGGATGTTTCAAATATTAACTTGAATAATTCCTCACTTTCCTTCAGCGCTTTTTCGGTTATGGTTCGTTGGGTTATTTCATTAAGCAGATCTTTCTTCTGAACAAAAAAGGCTTCTATGAGCCGGGCAATTTTGCCAAATTCATTTTCTTTGCCTGATAATTTCTTAATTGGAGCTGTGCAATCATTTTCAAGACTATCTATTATGTAACCCAAAGGTTTATTGATGTAAATCAGGGCAAAAATAATCAGCCCCAAAACTATTACAGAAATGAAAATGATTGAGTAAAAAAATTGCCTTTCAAAAACTTGCCGAAGATTACTTAATATTTGCGATTCTGTGAATGACACCAGGGTGATAACTTTGGTCGAGTCTAAATCAAACAGAGGTTTTTCAATCACAATGTCATCTTCTTCCAGGTCAGGCAGATAAAGCAAATAATTTTTTTCCTGTGCAGGTAAAAGCTCAAGATAACTGCCGGTAATTGCTGAAACTTTATTTAAATAGTTTTTATCCCAAAGAATTGCAATAATTAGAAACCCATAAGGAGTAGAATAGCGATCCTGGCTTTCATCCTGTATTGGTGCCGATTTGATTGCAAGTAAGCCTGATTCGGTATTCAGGAAGAAGTTATTGAATATTTTTTTCTTACTTAGCACTCTGAGTTTTTCTTTACTAATCGGCAAATTTTTCAGCAAAGTGTCAGCTTTAACATTTACCGAATAAATGGTGGAATAACTTGTATCTGTTACCCAAACTGAATAGCAGTCATAATTTTCAAGAATGTAATCTATGTTGTCTTTTGCCCAAATAGGATCGGGGTTTCTGGTGAATCTTACCATGTCATTCCAATACGAATAATCAGACACAAGGTTTTCCCAAACTTTATCATTAAGCTCAATTGCTTTATCAAGCTTAGTGGACATTTCTTTTTTCGACTTTTCTTTATAACCCTCGATTTTTTGTATTTCAAAATTCCGCCAGATTAATAGCGAAACAATAAATAAAAATGAAATCGTTAAAACAAGAAAAACAACCTTGCTTTGAATTTTTCTGAAAAGATGCATTATAAAAATTCTTTTAATTAAACACGGGTAAAGATATTGAAATGAAAAGTGAAATTCGAGAGTAAGCTAAGATAAGATTTGAAAAATCCGTTTCAGAATAGAGTAATTTCAGTGATGTAAATTAAAAGAATGAGAAGCACTTTCACTCAAGCCAGGAAACAATCTCGAAGCCACCGGTTCCCGGATAAAATGGAGGAGATGCGATCATTAACCTGTCGTCGTACCTGTACTTTTTTGCAAAACCGTGTGTAATTGTTGAACCGCTAAAAGTACCAACAGCTTTCCTCGTGTTTTGAATGATTCCTCCCAGCAGGTTGATGCTTCCACTAACAGGTCTGGTATCATATTGCTCTGCACCAAATCCACCCTTTTCGCAATATACTGAGGCATGAATATTTATGCTGCTTCTATTAGGAATATTATTTGTGATATAAACATTGTTTTCAGCGCATATACCAAGCAAATCACTTGAAGTGGGATATTGTCTGGGATCTTGTTTATAAACAATATCATCATCAAGATAAACTGTCCCTTTACCGGAAGAACCTGAAGTGCTGCATCCGATCGTATATTGACCTTTAACAACACCTTTCATTCTTATAACTGCATTCTCAGCAAAAATTACTCCGTTGGGAGCTGCATCGGGCAGATAAGTTACGGTGTAGCTTGAACTATAATTAAATTTATATTTTAATGAGTCTTCATCAAACAAAAGATAAACCGTATCTTTTGCAGTAAAAGTTAAGCCATCATCATCAGAATAAGTTTTTAGTGTTTCAACACCATCGATCGGTAAAGGAAGATCAACTCCCTGTTGAAAACCTGCTTTAAAGATCGGGGCATCTTTAGATTTGCTTGAATAATAAACAACACTTCGCTTGCAGGTTGCTTTACCAAAAAAGACAGGATGTTTTGAAGCCCTTAAATAATCCTGTGTGTGGAACGGTCCCCAAACAGTATCATTGTTAGTCCACCAAATACTTCCACCTTCATTAACCGAATAGTAAGCAAACTTGGAAAACTTGCTTGGTGATAAAATAACACTAACAATACTCGTTGTACCTCTATATTCTCCCTCAGATTTTATTTCACGTATGTTTTTATAAGCATCAACAATATTAACGGAAACATTTATTTCACCGCCCTCAAAACTCAGGTCGTCATAGCCCTCGTCCCAGGTCGGGTCAAAGAAAATCTGATTGGCAGCCATATTCGCACCACTTACTGCAATGTTATGAGCAATCATATCATTGTAATAACCAACAATATTATCAACAGCACGATTCGAAATACTTCCGAAATTCCTTACTGCCACAAGGAAAATAGTTGTTAAACCAATAATCAGAAAAAATGAAGCTTTCCCGGCCATAATTTCTCCTTATCTGTTTCTTAAATTTCTTGCTACCATTCTGATTTGACGCCAGAACGCAGTGGAATAATTTGTGTCATAAGCTGCAACATTTTCAACAGTAAGATTTATTTCGATGCTTGATATTCCGGTCTTTCCAGAGATTGGAGTTGGAATGGTATCGCCTAAAGCATCATAATAAACAAGTCTGAACTGTGTAACTCCCAGGTTTGAGCTTTTGGGCAGTTCATTGTTAACTACCCTGTAGAGTTTGCGGTCACGTGGATTGGGAGTTGACTTTAATTCTGAAGTTGGACCAAGATAGTATCTGATAGAATCAAGGTCAGCATCATCATCAACGTCTGTCAAAAATCTGATCGATGATGTGTCAGCAAAAGTGATAGCTTTTGTTGGATCTGGCATTAAGTTCCAGTTTTTGCAATAACCAATTTTCCGGAAGTCATACTCAATGATCTGTGCCACTGTCGCAAGGTTCTGCTGAAGAGTTAATTCTCCGGTATGATTATAAGTTCTGTCGGTTAGTGTATCGCTCATTCTATAAACTATATTCATCATAATTCCCCCGATTATAATAGAAGCGAGAATATCAAGTATTGTTGCGATTCCCATAACTCCTCCTACCTGAAATACCAATAACTGTATATTGTAGACATTCGAATTGTATCTTTCATTGATTTGCTGGTTACTGTTACACTCAGCTTTTTATGCCAGGTGCAGTAGTTTACTTTTTTATTGGGGTTTGAAGGAATGACATAATAAACCTCACAGGCCAAATCAAACTCAGCCGATGGCATATTGGTGATTTTGGTTTTGTAATTGTTATAATCATCAAAGTCATTATAAGTTTTTGGATTTTCCCACCATCCGGGTCCTAAACTGCCGGGTGGAGTCAACAAGTTTACATCGGTGATTCCATTATCAGCGGTATTTGCATCAAATGCTTTTTTACTTGCATCCTCAATCGTAGATGCAGCAATTGAAACGGCAAGTAAACCCAGTTTAGAATCCTGCATTACCGTATCGTTTGCGAGAATGATATTGTTCATCTTTAAGACCGTTAATGAAAGTAATAAAAGTGCTGCTATGCTAAGAAATGATTGTCCGGTATTCATTAAATGTCTTCATCCTAAATTGATTCACAGGGTATCAATTAATTATCAATTTTTGTGCTGCTGGTTTTCTCCTGAATAAATACTTCAGGTTTGAAATTTTCAAACACTAATTAACCGGAAAGGCTGTATTAATTTCTTTTTTACAATTTATCAGAAATTATTTCTACCGTTGTAAAAAATTCCTATGATGCCAGATAGAGCTGGTCAAAATTTACCGGTTTTGTATTTATTGAGATTTAAGAAAATAATTAGCAAATGGTTATCTTTATTTACAAGAAAAAAAATAATGAGGAAGTAAAATGACAGCTAATTTTGATATGATAAGAAAATTTTATTCAAACTTTAAGAAAAGGCTTGATGAAGCAAGAAAAATTGTAAACAGACCGCTCACTTATTCTGAAAAAATCTTATACTCTCATCTGTTTGACAAAGCTGTTTCGGAATTTAAAAGGGGGAAAGATTATGTTGAACTGGCCCCGGATAGAGTAGCAATGCAGGATGCGACTGCTCAAATGGCACTTCTTCAGTTTATGTCTGCCGGAAGAAAAACCACAGCTGTTCCCTCAACTGTTCATTGCGATCATCTGATTCAGGCTCAGGTTGGAGCTAAAGATGATTTACTCCGTGCAAATGAAGAAAACAGAGAAGTATATGACTTCCTTGAGAGTATATCCAAAAAATATGGCATTGGTTTCTGGAAGCCCGGAGCGGGAATTATTCATCAGGTTGTACTTGAAAATTATGCATTTCCCGGCGGAATGTTGATCGGGACCGACTCTCACACTCCAAATGCAGGCGGGCTTGGTATGATTGCAATCGGTGTCGGCGGTGCTGATGCAGTTGACGTTATGGCAGGAATGCCCTGGGAGCTCAAATGGCCAAAACTTATTGGCGTTAAATTAACTGGTAAAATGAATGGTTGGACTTCTGCAAAAGATGTGATTCTTAAGCTTGCAGGAATTCTTACTGTTAAGGGAGGTACAGGCGCAATAGTAGAATATTTTGGTGAGGGAACAAACTCGATTTCCTGTACGGGCAAAGGAACAATTTGCAATATGGGTGCAGAAATTGGAGCAACTACTTCGGTTTTCCCTTTTGATGAAAGGATGTCTTCTTATTTAAGAATTACCAGGCGGGCAGATGTTGCTGCGCTGGCTGAAGGATTAGCAGATGAATTATGTGCCGATAAAGAAGTGCTGCAAAACCCCGAGAAATATTTTGACCAGATTCTTGAAATCAATCTTGATCAACTTGAACCACATTTGAACGGACCTTTTACTCCCGATAAAGCCTGGCCCATCTCTCAAATGAAAGAAGCTGTTAAAAAAGAAAATTATCCGGACAATATTTCGGTGGCATTGATTGGAAGCTGCACTAATTCAAGCTATGAAGATATCGATCGTTCTGCAAGCATCGCAAAGCAGGCATTGCAAAAAGGACTGACGGCGAAAGCCCAGTTCACAATAACTCCGGGATCTGAACAGGTTCGCGCAACAATTGAACGGGATGGACAACTGAAAGCTCTTACTGACATTGGCGGATTGATACTTGCAAATGCTTGTGGTCCCTGCATCGGAATGTGGAAGAGAATGGATATTAAAACCGGCGAGAGAAATACAATTGTTACTTCATTTAACAGAAATTTTGCAAAAAGAAATGACGGAAATCCGGAAACGCTGGCTTTTGTTGCATCTCCCGAAATTACAACCGCACTTGCAATTGCAGGTAGGTTGTCTTTTAATCCACTCACAGACGAGCTTGTCAATAACAAAGGTGAGAAAATTAAGCTTGATCCTCCTGACGGTGAAGAATTACCCCCCAGAGGATTTGATGAAGGCAGCAGCGGATATATTCCACCTGCAGAAGATGGAAGTAAAATTGAAGTTATGGTTGATCCGAAAAGCGACCGGCTTCAATTACTTGAACCGTTCAAACCCTGGGATGGAAAAGATTTATTGGACATGCCTGTACTGTTAAAAGCATTTGGCAAGTGCACAACCGATCATATTTCGATGGCAGGCCCGTGGCTTAAATACCGCGGTCATCTTGATAATATTTCTAACAACTTGTTTATAGGTGCAATCAATGCATACAGTAAAGATGCCGGTAAAACAAAAAACATTTTTACAGGAGAAACAAAATCAATTCCTGAAGTTGCACGGGAATATAAAGCCCAAGGCATAAACTGGGTGGTTGTTGGTGATGAAAACTATGGTGAAGGTTCTTCACGCGAGCATGCAGCAATGGAACCCAGATTCCTGGGCGGAAGAGCAATTATTGTTAAAAGTTTTGCAAGAATTCACGAAACCAATCTCAAGAAACAAGGTATGCTTCCCCTGACTTTTTCGGATCCTAAAGATTATGATAAAATAAGAGAGGATGATAAAATTGATTTGTTGGTTTCCGCGCTTGCACCGGAGAAACCTGTAAAGATGAAGTTAAAGCACAGCGACGGCAGTACTGAAGAAATATTGTTGAATCACACATTCAACGCTGTGCAAATTGAATGGTTCAAAGCCGGAAGTGCTTTAAATCTAATTGCCAGCAAGCATAAGAATTAAAATTAAAATCCGGAGATATAAAAAAGGGAATCCGTGTTGGATTCCCTTTTTTAGTTATAAAAATTCCGCTGCTATTTTATTAAAAGGAAAATATTATTGTAAGCAGCCTGCTTCTGAGAAAAGATTCTCTTTAGTCTTTTAACTTGTTCGTGCTTCAGATATTCTGTAACATCTTCGGGAAGAGTGTAAGGTTCTCTTTTAATAAAGGCCCAGAAAAATCCAGCCATCCTTATAATACCACCGATTATAAGCGGTGATTCTTTCATTCTGTATATACATTTAACAAACTGAAATAAAGGATGGGTGCCGAACGCATATTCCTTGTATCCGTTTTTAAAACTTGTTCTGAATTTGCTGCCCGAAACACCACCGGTGCGTCTGTGGTGAAAAACATGAAGATTCTCAAAAGCCTGAACTTTCCAACCCTTCATTCTTGCCATTACTTCAGCCACTGCGTCAATACCACCGTGCTTTAAAGGATAGTATCCTTCAATATCTTCAAAACACTTTCGTGTGAACATTTGGATTGGACCGCTTACACTCCAGTTTGTCTGTGTGTATTGGGGGACAAAACCATGATCGTGCCTGTCAAATAAAATCCCGCCTGCAATTCCCAGCTGGGGAGTTCTTTTAAATTCATCGAGCACTTTTTGATAATAATTATATTGAAAACTCACATCGGCATCAAGAATTCCCACATAATCAAAATTGAGATGTTTAAGTTTACTGTAACCCCAATTGATTGCCCTTGCTTTTGAGCCAAAACTCCTGTTGGGATTTCCCTGCCAATTAACAAGCTCGATGAAATCATATTTTGATGAGTACTCATTTACTATTTTTTCTGTATCGTCTGATGAACCGTCATTTACAATAAGCCACTTTAAAGGCAGTACAGTTTGATTGATAACAGAATTAATAGTCTTTTCTATGTACTGAGCTTCATTTCGTGCAGCAGATATTAAGATGTATCTGTAGTTTTCCAAATTCTTCCCGGTTTTTATTAAATGAGAACATTTTAACTTCACAAGATTCATGCCAGATGAATCTTTACATCTAATTCATTTTAATATTTTTTTAATATGGTCTTTTCAAGAATAATTCAAAAAATCTGACTCGGAGATTGTAATGCAGTATTAGAAATAGATTTTTTTCAACTCTGATATAAAAATCATTTCTCAGTCTTGGAATGAGCTATCAAATAATCCTGAAAACTTTAAAGTGATCTATTCTGGAAAAACCTCTCCCAATGTACTCAGCAAATTCTCTCCTGACAGTTCGGGACTTATCCCTAAAATTTTTCCGTTTGGATCAACAAGAATCAGCCAGGGAATAACTGAGACCTGAAAAGTTTTTGCGAGCCCGCTGTTCAGTCCATCTTTAACAAATGCGTGATTCCATGGCATTGCCCATTGGCCATTCCGGAATACAGCCACGTCTTCAGATTTCAGATCAAACGAAATACTTAATATCTCGAGACCGTTCTTATGATACTTTTCATAAACTTTATGAAGAAGTTCCATTCCATCACGACATTCCTGAGACCACGAAGCCCAAAAATCTATCAGTAAATATTTTCCTTCAAATGTTTTATTTGAATAACTCTGATTTGTATCGATAAGTGATTTTACTGAGAAGTCGGGCAGGATATAATCTTTTTCAAGCTTTGCCGATAGATTTGACTTTTTCACTATATCGGTCCATTTTGATTCAGGATATTCCTCTAATAGTTTTTCCTTAATTAATTTTGCTTTGTCGAGCTCGTTTCCAAAATAATGCTGTGAGAATTTTAAGTAAAGAACAAATGCTTTTACATCATCTGATTTGTTCTCCGTCAAAACTCTATCGAGGTAATTCTGTTCTTCAGTCACAAAGCCGAGAGAGTAAGCAAGGCTTAAAAAGCTTGGATTTATTGACCAGAGAATTGATGAGGGTTCAATTTCCTTAAATGCAAGCTGTGCAGTTGATGGCAGAATTTCCTTAACACCAAAAACAGCAAGCTGAAGATAGCTGAGCAGTAAAAGCTTTTTGACTTCTGGAAATTGTTCTTCGGTTATTTGTTTTTCTAAAATTCTTGCATGCTGTGACCAATCAAAAACAGGATAGAGAGTAACAGATGCACTTGCCATGTAATTTTCGTACTGCTTTGCCCGTGTTTCCATTGCATCAAATGCAAGAAACATTTTTTGATTAAAGATGTTATCTCTGTCAAATGAGACTATTGAGTAGGAAGCAGAACGGTTCAATTTTGCAGGATCAAAAATGATTTTTACTTTTTTATTTTTAACATTAATAATGGATTTGAAATCTCCGCCGCCATCATACTCAAAATAATCAGACTGCGTTCCGTTTATACTTCTGCCGCTTTTTTCGACCCCAAGGATTTCATACGCAAAAGTTTTACTGTCAGTAATTGTCTCAAAGGTGAATGTGCCGTTAGTCTCCTTTTTCATTTCGACGGCAGTTTCAAAATCAAAGTTGTTGAAGTCTCCGATAATTAATGATGTATTAATTGTATCAGGAAATTTGTAGCCGGCAAGCTGAACATTAAGCTTAATGTTCTCCGGCTGCAGAATATAGAGAAAAACTTTGCGCGGGTTGTGATCAACTCCACTGAACTGAAGATAAAAAAGTCCTTTCTCATCAAACTGAATTGTATAATTCCCATTCTTATCCGCTTCAACTGATTTAATAAGTTTCTCACTGCTGAAATCGAGAAGGCTGATGTTGGTTTTTTTCAGCGGTTTGGTTTCGAAGCTCATTACAACTCCGGAAATCACAGTCTGCTGTGCTGAAACTTCAAAAAATAAAAGCGGAACAAGAAGTAATATTTTAATCAGTAATTTCATGATGTCTCCGAAAAATTGTGACAAAATTAGACGATTTATTCTGATTTGGCAATGGATTAGGAAATGAAATCTTTCGCAGATTATTCTTTTCTCAACTAAAACCAGTTTCAGGTGCTAATCAATAAAAGATGGAAAAATTCTTTGGCTGGTTTCTCGCAAAGTAATTTTTATTTTTAGGCAGATAATTTGAATTAACATATGAGCAATAATTAATGGTTTTTCTTAATCCGGCTTTCTTATTCGGACTGATTGCCGCATCAATTCCGGTTTTAATTCACCTGTTGAATTTGAAAAAACTGAAAAGAATTGAGTTCAGCACTCTTGCATTTATAAAAGAACTTCAAAAAAGTAAGATCAGAAGAATTAAACTGAAGCAATGGTTACTGCTTGCACTAAGGGTGTTGATAATTTTGTTGCTTGTTACAGGATTTGCCCGTCCAACTTTGGAAGGGCTCACAATTGGTGGATCAACTTCTGCTGCTAAAACAAGCGCGGTATTTATTCTTGACGATACTTTCAGCATGTCCTTGATCGATCAACGGGGTTCTTATTTCAATCAGGCCAAACAGACAATTAAATTACTTGCAGCACAGCTTCAGCAGGGTGATGATTTAACTCTGCTACTTGTCTCCAACCGAAGCGGAGAAATTCCCCAAACATTTTCATCTATCAGCGAATTCATAAAACAACTTGAAGCAACAGAACTTTCTTACTCCAGTGGCTATCTTCACAATTCAATAGTGAAAGCTGCAAAGATTTTGGAATCATCACAGAACTTTAACAAAGAAATTTATCTGTTTTCAGATTTTCAAAAAGGAAGACTCGCTGAAAAAAAATCACTCTCGGATTTAAGCCAGGTATTAAATGATAAGATACGTTTATATGTTTTTAATTATGAAGGCAGAGAATCATTTAATCTTGGAATAGAGTCATTTGAAATAAAGACCCGGATTTTTGAGCCCGGGAAACCTGTGATATTCGAGACTCGAATTGTGAACTATTCCTCAAGGCAAATTGACAACAGAGTCATGTCGCTTTATATTGATGGCGAAAGGGTCAGTCAGAAGAGCTTGAGTCTCTCACCGGGAGGAAGCGCTCTTCTTGAACTTGAAGCTGCTTTGAAAAAAACGGGTCTTATTAGCGCGATGATTGAAATTGAAGATGATGAAATTCTTTTCGATAATAGACGTTTTAATAACTTTTTTATCCCTGAAAAGATTAATCTGCTGCTTCTTTCTCAGACTGATTCTGATCCGAGATTTGTCAGACTTGCATTAACCCCGGCAGATGAAAATTCACAAATAAAAATAATAGAAAAAAAGTTAAACCAGATCTCTACAACTAATCTTAATGATTATGATGTAATTATACTTATCGGTGTGCAGGGAATTTCATCAACTCAGGCAGTTAAAGAATTCCTTAATAGTGGAAAAGGGGTCATTATCTTTCCTTCGGCCGGATCAGGAATTTCCGAGTTCAATACTTTTTTACCGTTCATATCGCTTCCCGCTTTATCAGGTACAGCGGGTAAAATGAATGAAACATTTAGAAGAATTAATTTCGACAAAGTGGAATTTAATCATCCGATATTCTCGGGTTTATTTACAAGTAAAGAAAAGAATAAAATTGAATCTCCGGATATTTATTTTCACTTTAAATTATTTCCTACATCAGGCAGTTCGAACATAATCAGCTTAATTGGTGGTGCTTCATTTCTTAGCGAATTCAAATCAGGCCAGGGAAAAGTCTTATTTTATTCAGTTGCCCCGGATTTGAGCTGGAGTAATTTTCCGCTAAAAAGCATCTTCGTTCCATTGGTATATAAATCTGTTTATTATCTGTCGGTTCGGAACCGCACCAGCAGCGTATTTACTGCGGGTGATGGAATTATGATGAGTCCTGAATTAAAAACTCTGGCTAAAGTAAAAATTATAAGACCTGATAATCAGGAAATTACAATTTCAGGGAATGATTTAATCACGAGACAACTTTTGCTGCCTGCCGAAACATCCGTGGCTGGCAATTATCGGGTTGTTTCAGATGAAAAACTAATGGAAATAATTTCTGTTAATCCGGACCCGCTCGAATCATCCGCTGATTATCTTAATGAAAAAGTTTTTTCAGATTATCTGGATGAAATAAAATTTAAAGGAAAACTTGTAAAGATAGATGCAGATGAAAATTCTGTTCAAAAAGTCCTGCAAGCTCGTTTTGGTTCTGAACTCTGGAAATATTTTATTCTCACAGCACTTGTAATCGCCTTAATAGAGATGTTAATTGCAAGAAATAGTAAAAAGGAGGTTGATGGATTAACGAGTTGAAATGTCATTACGAGTCAGGAATAACCGACGCAATTCATATTTTGATTTGCATTCACTTACTTAGTTTTGCCGGTGATGACATAAATAATATACCTGGTTTAACGGCAGGGATAACTTTTAATTATGATACAGACAGCAAGAAAAATAAAAGAACGTGCAATGCTCATTGCACTTCAGACACGCCAAGCAAATCGTGAATTGGTTGAGGAACATCTTTCTGAGTTGGAAGAACTTGCTGACACCGCAGGAGCTGATGCGATATTTAAAATTATTCAATCAAAAGCCAGTATCGATCCTGCGTTTTACATCGGCAAAGGAAAAGCAGAAGAATTGGCTCAGCTAGTTGAATTGAATGAAATAGATCTGGTTATTTCTGATGATGATCTGACTCCGGTTCAGGTTAGGAATCTGGAGAGACTTTTTAACCGGAAGATAATTGACAGAAGCGGATTGATTCTTGATATCTTTGCTCTCCGTGCTAAAACCAAGGAAGCAAAAACGCAGGTCGAACTTGCACAGCTTGAATATATGCTGCCAAGACTAACTCGTGCGTGGACACATCTTTCAAAACAGTATGGTGGAATCGGAACTAAAGGTCCCGGCGAAACACAGATTGAAACTGACAGAAGAATGATCAGAACACGCATCAGTCATCTGAAAGAAAAATTAAAAAACATAGAGTCTCAAAGAGAAACTCAAAGCAAGGGTAGAAAAGATTTTGTGAGAATTTCGATTGCCGGTTATACGAATGCCGGCAAGTCAACTTTGTTCAACCTTCTCACTAAGGCAGATGTTTTTGCTGAGGATAAACTTTTCGCAACTCTCGATTCAACTACTCGAACTATTAATTTCAACAAAGAAAAAATTCTGATTAGTGATACAGTTGGATTTATAAGAAAACTTCCAGCGCATCTTGTAGCTTCATTTAAAAGCACACTGAATGAAGTAAGAGATTCAGATATCATTCTTCATATGATTGATCTTTCTCATCCATATTATGAAGATCATCTTAAAGTCGTGGAAGAAACTTTGAAAGAATTCGGTAGCGAGCATAAGAAGGAAATAAAAGTATTCAATAAAGTGGATGCTATTGAAGATAAAAGCAAAATTGAATATGTAAGAAATAAATTTCCGGGCAGTGTTGTTATTTCAGCGCAGAAGGGGATTAATATTTCTGCTCTAATTAAAGCGATTGAGAAAATAATAAAAGATGAATTTGTAGAAGAAGAACTTACACTTGGAATTGAGCAGACAAAACTTGCATCACAAATTCATGATCTAGCAGAAGTAATATCGGTTAAGTACAACCACGATACAGTTTTATTTAAGTTTAGAGCGAATAAGGAAAATTCTAAGAAGATTAAAAAGTTAATTGTCAGTGATCACTAGATAACCGGCAATTTGAACACTTAAAATAAACTTCTTACTTTTGAGCAGTGATTAATTAAGAAGTTAGCTTATTATGCATGATGAGATAATTAATAAGTTTTTAGATGGTATATCCTCTGTAAGAGAAGAAGTCAAAGTTATGTACTTATTCGGATCCCGCTCCAGAGATGATTGGAAGCCGGATTCAGATTATGATATATTAATTGTGCTTGAGAAAAAGGATCGTGCAGTCATTAGTTCTCTTTACGACGCCGTAATTGATATCCTGATTTCGACAGGCAAGCTGGTATCATTAAAAATATTTTCTGAAGCAGAATATGATCGTCTTCGCTCTATACAAACACCATTTATAAGCAATGTGCTTAAGGAGGGAATCAGCATTGGATCCAACAACTGAAAAGCTTATAAAAAGCTACATCAATAAAGCTGATAATAAATTATCGGTAGCTAAGAAACTCTATAATTCAAAGGACTATGAAGACTCCGTTTCGCGTGCATACTACGCTGTTTTTCATGCTTCACAAGCATTGCTCTTAACAGAAGGTCAGAAAGCAGAAACTCATAAAGGCGTGGTAACATTATTCGGATTATTATTTGTTAAAACCGGAAAATTCAGCAAAGAGCTTGGTAAATATCTTTCTAACCTGAAGGATGATAGAGAAAGCGGGGACTACGAGCTTTTTTCTTTTATAGATGAAGAAACTTCTAAAGCCGCCTTGGAAGAAGCAGAAAAATTTCTTAAAGAAGTAAAAACCTATCTTCAAAAAACGGGAATCTCAGTGGCTTAGTATTCAGCCCGCGTTTTCCTTGATACCGAAATGATTTTGGAATTGAGCAGACAAAACTTGCATCACAAATTCACAATCTTGCAGAAGTAACTTCAGTCAAATAAAATCACGATACAGTCATTTTCAAGTTTAGGGCGAACAAAGAAAATTCTGAGAGGATAAAAAAACTAATTTCAAATTCTTAATCCTTTAATATCAGCCAACCTTTATTTTTCAATTTGTAATTAAATTTTAAGCCCTCTCCTGGGGAGAGGGTTGGGAGAGGCACCTTAATTGGTTAATTTTGCCAAAACAATTCATCATAATTATTTAGTGCCTGCAGCAGAGATGTAATTCTCTTACCTGAAACCTTCGAGGTTACAAGGCTCTTTCGATTCGCTCACCTCGAGGGTTAGCGGAAGATACATCAGACAGGCAGGCTGGAAGGAAAGAATGGCTATTACATTAAATGGATCAGGATTAACTGTTGAAAAATTAGTCCGCATCGCAAGAAACAAAGAAAAAGTCGAACTCAGCAAAGACTCACTCGAAAGAATAAAAACCTGCCGTGCAATGCTCGAAGAAAAAATTAAAGCTCACGAAATAATGTACGGAGTTAATACTGGCATCGGAGAATTTTCTGAAGTCGTATTGAATGATGAGCAGGTAAAAGATTTTCAAAGGTATCTTATTTACAATCACGCAGCAGGTATCGGCGATCCAATGCCGATTGAACATGTTCGCGGAGCAATGGCGGGAAGAATAAATGTTCACGCTCACGGAAATTCCGGATGCAGACCCGAAATAACATTAACACTCGTTGAAATGCTGAACAAAGACTGCATTCCGGTTGTCTGCGAAAAAGGTTCTGTTGGTGCTTGCGGAGATTTAGCTCCGATGGCTCAAATTGCTTTGCTGATGATGGGAGAAGGTGAAGCATTTTACAAGGGAGAAAGACTTCCCGGAAAAGTGGCATTTGAAAAAGCCGGAATAAAAGTACCCGGACTTCAGGCACGTGACGGACTTGCAACAATCAACGGTTCAAATTTTATGACTGCAATTTCAGCTCTTCAACTGTACGATATCAATCGCTGGTTAAAGCAAGCGGAGATTGCTTGTGCAATGTCACTTGAAGCTCTTCTTGCAAATATGAAACCATACGATGTGCGTCTTCACAAGCTGCGCGGGTTTTCAGGAGCTGTTCGGAGTTCGCAGGCAATTAAAAAATGTATTGAAG
>JACAFB010000073.1 GCA_013388545.1 Ignavibacteriaceae bacterium | reverse complement strand
GAAATTTGGTATTATTTAAGTAACACCATTTTCATGGTTTTAACATAATCTCCCGTATTCAACCGATAGAAATAAACTCCGCTTGATAATGATGCGGCATTGAAATCAACTTCATAATTCCCTGCTTCTTTGTATTCATCAACAAGTGTAGCAACTTCGTTGCCAAGAATATCAAAGACTTTAAGTACTTGATGACTGCCTACCGGTGCCTGCCAACTGATTTTTGTACTTGGGTTAAAAGGATTCGGATAGTTTTGGTAAAGTTTAAATTCCGCAAGTGTTTCTGAATTAATATTTATTATTCCTGTTGGATTACCTGTAGGGTTGCGTTTATAGTAAATCTCAGTGTTCGCATCACGATCATCATACCATACGATGTGAACAACCGTTCCGGAAAGAGCAATAGAAGGATATTGTGAAGAACCATCAAAGTTGGTCAGCCTTGTATCAGATTGCCAGGATGTACCCCCATCTACAGAACACTTGTAATAAATCTCAGCATTTCCATCACGAGAGTCAGCCCATATAATATGAATGTTTGTTCCAGAAACTGCCACAGAAGGAGAGTTCTTATTACTACTATGATTTGTGAGTCTGGTATCTGTTTCCCAGGATGTACCATTATCAGGGGAGTGCTTATAATAGATTTCCGGATTAGTGTCGCGCACATCTTCCCAAACAACATAAACATTCAAGCCTGAATCAGTTACTGTAGGATTAGCTGATGAAAAACCATCGTTCTCGCTGAGTCTAATTTCGGGCTCCCACGTTGTACCATTATCCAGCGATTGCCTGTAATAAACCTCTGAAATCAAGTAACGGTTATCTCCCCAGACTATATGAACAGTTGAGTCAGAAGCTGCTACTGAGGGAGAAAACGAATCGCCGGTGAAGAATGTCAGCCTGGTATCCGTCCCCCAATTATCACCCTTATCTGAAGAGTGTTTGTAGTAGACTTCATGATTGCCGTCCCTGCTGTCCATCCAGACGACGTGAACATGAGGTCCTGAGACTGCTACCGATGGATTATAAGAACTATACGCATCATTGGTGAGTCGGGTGTCAGGTTCCCATGTATCTCCGCTATCAGTAGAACGTTTGTAGTAAATCTCCATGTTTCCGTTGCGATGTTCAACCCACAGCACATAAACACACGAATCGGAAACGGCTATCGAAGGGAAACATGATAAAGCATTATCAAAGGTAAGTCTGGTATCTGTTCCCCAAGTAATGCCATTATTGAGCGAACGTTTGTAGTAAATCTCCTGATTACCTCCACCATCACGTTCGTCATACCAGACTACATGAAGCGTTTCACCAGTTGATGCCAAACTCCAAGCATTGTTGTAACAGGTTGCCAACGCTGCAATATTATTTGTAAGCCTCACATCGGGCTCCCACTGTGCAAAACATATTTGCGTTACCAGCAAAAAGATAAACAAAGTTTGTAATAAAACTCTCATAAAGCCTCCGAGTTATGGATGAATTATTGTTATTTTCCGACCGAGTTAACGACTCGCGAAAAAATTATTTTCTGACATTATTTTATGTGTAGGGACAAGTCGCGACTTATCCCTACTTTTAATTTTTATTTCAGCACTAATATTTTCTTTGTTTCAATATTTTGGTCGGTGATTATTCTATAGATATACGTTCCGCTCGGTAAACCTCCGGCATTTAATATCACTTCATAAATACTCGGATCTTTCTTCTCATCAAGTATTGTCATCACCTCAGAGCCAAGAATATCATAAAGCTTCATTACCACCTTACTAACAACCGGTAATTGATATCGTATGGTTGTAACAGGATTAAACGGGTTTGGATAATTCTGGTAAAGCTCAAATTTAGCCGGGATGATTTCCACTTCAACTATATCTGAATAATCAAACTCTCCATCAGTGTCAATTTGCTTTAATCGATATTGAAATTTGCTGCCGCCGAACGGTTTCTCGTCTGTGAATGAATAATTCTTTGGCGAGTTGCTGTTGCCGTGTCCTTCAACAAAACCAATTTTCTCCCAAAGCCCATCCCCCTGCCCCTTCCCTAAGGGAAGTGGAGTTTTAAAAGCCCTTTCCTTAGGAGGGGGTTGGGGTAGGCATCTTCTTTCAATCTCAAAACCGTAATTATCTACTTCAGTTTCGGTTCGCCAGTTAAGACTAACCTCTGCATCTTGCACTTTGGCTGTAAATAAACTTAATTCAACCGGTACAGGTGATTGATTGCATTGTGTTCCTTCACCGAAAATATTTCCTGTTATGTTTCCATAGGATCCTGCGCAGATATCAGCACCTGCAGGAACGTAGATAGAAGATCCATCAGGAATTATAATTGATTGTGAGTATATGCAATAAGTGTAAATAATAATATCTATTATACAATAAATTATTTTTTTCATCATCGCACCTATGGCCAAGTTGATAAGGCTGATCTTTTCCATCCATTGTTTGTTTTTACATAGATGTAACTATCGTCCCATGCAATATCACCTACATTTCCACTTGCATCATTTGTTCCGGTTGGTGTAAATGAAGATCTAATTCTTAATTGATCGTATCCGGTTGAACCACTCACATCGAGTTTAGCAGTAGGAGTTGTTGTGCCAATGCCGAAATTTCCATCTTCAGTTATTCGAACTCGTTCGGCCAGGCTGGAAGCATTTCTTGTCCAAAAGCTAAGGTGTCCACGATAATTTTCTGTACCCACAGTTTGTGGAATACCCATTATTTGAGCGAATTGATTCAAAGTTTGAACATTGGGCATATCACCGGTGAAGTAACCGAAGCCATAACCGACTCCATAGTCATTTAATCCAGCATGATAAGTTGCGGAAATAACCTGATAAGCATATCCCGATCCCGCTTCTCCTCTAAAACCACCAACTATCACATTGTTCACCTGGAATGGATTATTTGGTGATGTAGTCCCGATGCCTATATTAGCGTCCCCTCTGACTCTTAAAAGAGTATTTCCTAAATCATCCTTTACTGAGAAACCATCATCAGTAGCATGTCCAGAAAGCGTAGCCGTGATTTCCTGAGCTACATTTTGGTTAATGAATATGAAAAAGCTAAACATTATTATTTTTATTGTATTCATGATTGACCCTCTCTATCAATAGGTTTTTGAATAATTTTTAATTAATTAAAGTTTATACCATTTTGTAATGTTGAGAGTAACGAACAAAATATATTCAACATAAGAAATTGCTTCGGGAGAGAAGGTCCGCAGTTAGTAGAGAAGTGTATCTAGTGAGCAATTAATATTCTTACTCTCTCGGAGTAGAGAAAAATTACCTGATGAAATTTGTATTAATTATTTACCAAAGTCAAAAACAATCGGTTTGTAATTAGCAAATAAAAAGCCCCGAGGTTAATCGGGGCACGAAATTAAAACAGTTAAATATGTTTAATAACCTAAGAGGAAATTTGGTATTATTTAAG
>JACAFB010000064.1 GCA_013388545.1 Ignavibacteriaceae bacterium | reverse complement strand
TGGTATCTTTGCGGCGACAGAGCAAGCATTGACGAAGAAGGTTATTTCTGGTTTGTTGGAAGAGATGATGACGTGATTAACACTGCGGGACATCTCGTCGGTCCATTTGAAATTGAATCAGCATTGCTTGAACATCCTGCAGTTGCTGAATCTGCTGTTGTTGGTAAACCCGATCCAATGAATATGGAAGTCGTTAAAGCTTTCATTGCACTTAAACCCGGCAATGAAAAAACAAAAATGCTTGAGCTGGATATAATGAATTTTGTGAGAAAGAAACTTTCCGCTCTTGCAATGCCTCAGGAAATTGAGTTTGTAGATTCACTGCCGAAGACACGCAGCGGAAAAATTATGCGTCGAGTTCTTCGTGCAAAAGAATGGGGTGAAGAGATTGGAGATATTTCCACACTTGAGAATGATATGTGAGTTCAGTTGTTAAATTGTTCTATTGCTTTATTGTTGAATGTGTTTTAACAATATAACAATTTAGCAATGCAGCAATTTTATAATAAAGCAGAAGAGAAAAAGCAGATAATTAATAATTAAAACTACGGAGATAAAATGGCCTCAATCAAAGACACAATCCTTCAATACGTAAAGAATGAATACCTGGATACGGATGACGACAGGGAAATTACTTATGACACACCACTGATCTCAGGTGGAATAGTTGATTCTTTCTCGATGGTTTCGTTAAAAGTATTTCTCGAAACCAAATACAACATACAGATTCCGGATGCAAAAGCTTCTCCTGAAGCATTTGACAGTGTAAACAACATTGTTAATCTTCTTAAAGAATTCGATATTAAGGAGTAAATGAGATGGCATACAATACAGAGGTCAGAAAACTCTATACAGATCAGCTTGAAGATTTAAAATCTCAGGGCATCTTCAAAGAGGAAAGAGCAATTTGCGCCCCGCAGGATTCTGAGATTGAAGTTGAATTTCCTATCGGCTCAGAGAAGAAAAAAGTAATTAATATGTGTGCGAATAATTATCTCGGGCTTTCATCCCATCCTGAGGTTGTAAAAGCAGCACACGAGGGACTCGATGTAAGAGGATACGGAATGTCTTCCGTCCGTTTTATCTGCGGGACGCAGGATATCCACAAAGAGCTAGAAAGAAAACTCACCGAGTTTCTCGGAACAGAAGATACAATTCTCTTTCCTTCCTGTATGGATGCAAACGCTGGTGTGTTTGAAGCAATATTAACTGAACAGGATGTAATGATTGCAGACAGACTTGTTCACGCTTCGATTATTGACGGAATGCGTTTGTGCAAAGCGCAGAACGATTCATTCAAACATTCCGATATGGCTCACCTTGAAGAAAAGCTTCAGCTTCATCAGAATAAAAGATTGAGGATGATTATTACTGACGGTGCATTTTCTATGGATGGCGACCTGGCTAAGCTGGATAAAATTGTTGAGCTAGCAGAAAAATATAATGCAATGGTTTTTGTTGATGATTCCCACGCAACCGGATACATCGGAAAAACAGGAAGAGGAACTCACGAACATTTTGGAGTTCTTGGCAAGATTGATATCATCACAACAACATTGGGTAAAGCTCTCGGCGGTGCAAGCGGCGGTTGTGTTTCCGGAAGAAAAGAAATCGTGGAAATGTGTAGACAGAAAGCACGTCCTTATCTTTTCTCAAATACTGTGGCGCCGGTAATTGTTGAAGGTGCATTGAGGGTTTTAGATATAATTTCAAGATCAACCGAAAGACGAGACAAGCTTGAAGAGAACACAAAATTCTGGAGAAAAGGTTTAACCGATGCCGGTTTTATTATTAAAGAAGGTGAAACGGCAATAGTTCCTGTTATGCTTTTCAATGCGAAACTTTCGCAGGATGTCGCAAAGGATCTTTATGCTGAAGGAATTTATGCTGTCGGATTCTTCTTCCCGGTAGTTCCGAAAGGACAGGCGAGAATAAGAACGCAGTTATCTGCTGCACACGAAAGACATCATCTGGAAAAAGCTCTTGCTGCTTTTATTAAAGTTGGAAAGAAATACGATATTCTCGGAAAGACAAAGCAGGAGATTATTGATAAGTACGGAATGTGAAATTAATTTGGGTTAAAACCCATTCATGTTTTGATCTTTCTTTTTACCCCCAGCTGAAGATGGGGGCTATTAATTCTTAACTTTCAATAAATATTTCGCTTATCCAAATAATTTAATATCTTTTAGAAGAAAAATGTTATTTCTAAACAGAATTATTTTCTATTTCATTTAGATTATACAAAAGAATTACTATTTTCGCTTAAGGTTTTAATCAGTAATGAACAATTCAAATAAAAAATTATTTACCATTGGTCACTCAAGGCACGAGATAGATCATTTTATACATTTATTAAAGAAGCATAGTATTAATTGTCTGATTGATGTAAGAAGTCATCCATATAGCAGAATTGCCCCGCAATTCAATAAAGAATCCCTCGCGAATTCCTTAAAAGTTAATAACATTATTTACCTTCATTTTGAAAAAGAATTTGGAGCAAGACAAACTGATGCCTCCCTGATTGATCTTGAAAACAAAGTTGACTACAGCAGGATAAGAGAAACTAAAGAATTTAAAGAAGGCACTAAAAGAGTATTCGAAGGATTAGAAAAAGGATACAACATTGCTCTGATGTGTTCGGAAGCTAATCCGTTTGATTGTCACAGGTTTGTAATGATTGCTTATTATTTCGTAAAAGAAGGAGTGATAGTTAATCATATATTAAAGGATGGTAGCATAGTTGATAATAGTGAGCTTGAAAAAGAATTGTTAAAAAAGTATTCGAAAATTCTTCCCACAAATGATCTATTTACTAGTGACGTAACTGATAAACTAAGATTAGAATTAGCTTATCGTTTAAGAAACAGAGATATTGCTTTTACAGCGGCTGAAACCGATGTAGTCCAACCCGTAGAAATATCAGATTGAAAATCAGATATGCCGAAACTCTATACTATAGGATTTACTAAGAAAAATGCAGAGAAATTTTTCAATACTTTAATTGATCATAAAGTTAGAAAAGTTATTGATACCAGAATAAATAATGAATCACAGTTAGCAGGGTTTGCAAAGAATAAAGATCTGAAATATTTCCTGAAGCAAATTGGAAATATTGAGTATTCCCATGAGGTAATGTATGCACCTACAAAGGAACTCTTAGAAAAGTATAGAAAAAAAGAAATAAATTGGGAAGAGTACACCAATCAGTACCTGGCATTAATTAAAAATCGAAAAATTATCGATAATCTTTTAATCGAAGATATTGATGGTTGCTGTCTTCTTTGTAGTGAGGATACGCCTGATAAATGTCATCGAAGACTTTTAGCGGAGTACTTAAAAATACATTTTCCTTCAATTGAAATAATTCATATAGTCTGATAATGAAGAAACATATTTTAATCTTGGCTAACTCTCATAAGTACAATGAAAGATGTATTGCTGGAGTTGAGTTGGTTAGGAAAGATAAAAACACTTTTTTAATTCGCAAATACGATGGTAAAGTAAGATGGTTAAGACCGGTCTCAAGGAGAGAACATGGTGAGATATCTTCGGATACAACAAATCAAATGAAAATACTGGATATTTATGAAGTCGAAATACTTGAGGATTGTCCATATGGTTTTCAATCAGAAAACGTATTCATTAATGAAAACAGCTTTAAATTTATTAAATCGGTAGTACCAGATGAGAAAAAATTAGACAAGCTTATTGATGACCAGCTCGAATTTGTTTTTATAAATAATGAAAAGGCAGTTTATAAAGATAGCATCGCCGAAGTCCACAATTCATTGATTTTTATTAAACCTGAAAACTTTGGATTTATTAGAGTTAGTAATCAATATGTTCAAAACCAATTACGTATTGAATTTTCTTATAAAGATTTTATTTACAACTTACCAGTCACTGATGTCAGTTTCTTGAAGGAGTATGGGAATAGTTCTGAAATCACTGCAGGAATACAAACGATTTGTCTTACAATTTCACTAGGCCTGGAATTCAAAGGTTGGCATTATAAGTTAGTAGCTGGGATCATTCGTATATAATTTGAATTTTAAAATTTAATCGTCAAATAAATAGATAATTACAACTTTACATCAGAACAAAATACGATGTTCTGGATGCTGATTAACCCTTTGGGGGTTGCTGGATTCTTGATACTGGTTGCTAGTAGGTGTATGAAGATGTTTGATACCGGATGCCTGATTCCAGATACCGGATAAATATTAATAATGAAAGGATATTAACTCACTGATAGTTCAAAATTACCAGCAACAATGCCGGGGACTGTTATATCCTCATCAATTTCTTCCGTCACAAATTATTCACCTGCACTTTGGAGTATTCTCTTTTCCAGTTCAGGAGTCAAATGAAAATTTGTTTTTCTTATTTTGTCAATTATTGGACGTACAGAAGTTATATAACCTTTTGATTTTGCCTCAACCAGCAGTGCAATTGTGCCTGTGTATTTAAGATTTAACTCAGCAGCTAACCTCCGTGCTTTTTGATCGTCAAGAATGAGCAGGCAATCTGATTGTTCTACAGCCAAAGCGATTGCACTCGCTTCCCCCCGGTCAACAGATAATTCCAGAATGTTCTGGTAATTTTTATTCTCCGCATTATTGATCAAAATCCATTCAGGTAAAGGGGTGCCAAATTCCTCGGCAATTATCGAAGTGCAAACAACATCTTTAGAAGTTCTAATTCTTCAATTTTATCAAGAAGTATCAGACAGCTTGAATCAGCTATAATAGTTTTTTGCATTAGCTATGTCAGTATCCAGTTCTTCTGGTGGGGAATTAAATACGGAAACTCCATAGTTGCCCAGTAATTCCATAAATGTTCTTTTTGAATACCCGGCAAGCTCTGCTGCCTGCCCCAGAGAAAGCTTTCCTGTTACGTATAGCTTTGCCGCAAGGAGAGTAGCGGTCTCCTTCGGAGTCAGATCAAATTTATCCGGTAGATTTATAGTTAGTGTTTTCATAACGGTTGCTAAAATAAAGAAATTCGCATTCAATTTCACTCTACTTTCAATTTTCAATATTTTTATTCCGCCAATAATTTTTTGAGCCGGAGGCTCATCAGCTCGAAGAGTCCGTTGGACTTTACGGAGTCTAACGACCTTTGGCTGAATTAACAACAATTTATAAGTGATACTATGTACCACAGAACAAAAAATGCTTGATACCGGATTCCGGATGCCAGATACCGGATAAATATTAAAAGAGTATAAGTCATTTCCCCTTCTGCCCTTGAGTAGTCTTGTTTGGTAAATTCATAAGAATAAGCGATCGTAATCGAAAAATATCATAAGAATTTGCGATTATAATCGAAAAATCTAATGGTTTCTGAAATCTCCATTCTACCAAACCTCACATCTCCCCCAATTTCAACATTTTTTACTAATGCCTATTTTTCTTAATAAGCTTTGTAATCTTTATTCTACAGCTAATTTGTGTTATATTAAAATAAAATCTTTAAGGAAATTTTAATTATGGAACAGCATATAATATCAGATCCGAATATTATGATGGGCAAACCGGTCGTGTCAGGTACCAGAATTACCGTTGAGTTGATATTAGAGAAACTTTCAGCCGGCGAATCAGTTGAACAAATAATTAAATCACATCCAAATCTTACCCAGCAGGGAATTCAGGCAGCATTGAATTTTGCAGCTAAAGCATTAAAAGCTGACGTTGTATATCCTGTCACAGATTCCAAATGAATTTTTTAGCTGATGAAAATATTGAAGATGAACTTGTTGATCTGTTAAGAAACAATGGGTATAAAGTTGATTATGTCTTGGAAATGTCACCGGGCGTTGGTGATAAAGAAATTATTTTGCATGCCAATAGAAGCAGTTCAATTCTAATAACCTCTGATAAAGATTTTGGTGAATTAGTATTCAGGCAGCGTTTAATTCATAACGGAGTTATACTAATAAGACTGCATGGAATGCCCACAGAAAAGAAAGCAGAGATAGTCTTAAACTTTGTAAAAGATTACGGCAGTAAAATTCAGAATTCATTTTCTGTAATTACAAAGTCAAACATCAGAATCCGTTCCCAGATTAATTAATTTTATTACTTTAATGTGATTGCTGTTACATTCTTTTCATCCTTTTCCTTTTCACTTAACATTCGTTTTCAATATTTTTGAACCGCCAATAATTTTTAGTAACAATTTATAAGTGATACTATGTACCGCAGAACCAAATAGGATGTTCTGGGTAGTGGTTTCTGGATGCTTGATACTGGTTGCTGAAAGCTTGATGCTGGATACTTTATACTGGCTACCGGATACCAAATATCAGATAAATATTATTAGTTTATAAATCATTTCTCCTCCTGCCACTGATTAGTCTAGTTTAGTAAATTCATAACAATATGCGATCGTAATCGAATAATATCATAAGAATTTGCGATTATAATCGAAGAATCTTATGTTTGAGCCAAAACTTGGTAATGATTTATGATAAAAAGAGAAATACAGAATTCTGTTGAAAGCAGGCTTTTCAAAGGAAAACTCATAGTAATTTATGGAGCCAGGCAGGTTGGTAAAACTACTCTTATAAAAGAGATTGGGAAAAATTTTTCTGATCAGGAAATTTATCTCAACTGCGACGAGCCGGATATAAGGGAGTTGCTAAAGGATACAACCTCAACAAAGCTGAAAAATATTGTTGGGAAGAAGAAGTTAGTTCTAATTGATGAAGCGCAAAGAGTAAAAAATATTGGCATCACGTTAAAACTATTTGTGGATGAATTGAAGGATGTTCAGGTAATAGCAACCGGTTCTTCAGCATTTGAATTATCAAATGAAATCAATGAACCATTGACGGGAAGAAAATTTGAGTACACACTCTATCCTTTATCAATGAGAGAACTGAGTAATGAATTTGGATGGTTGGAGACGAATAGGCTTTTAGAGGAGCGAATATTATATGGTATGTATCCGGATGTTGTTCTCAATCCCAGCGAAAAGAAAAATCTACTGAAGGAACTTACACGGAGCTATCTGTTTAAAGATGTTTTAAGTTATCAGGGTATTCGTAAACCCGAGATACTGGATAAACTTTTACTTGCTCTTGCTGCACAAATTGGCAGCGAAGTTTCATACAATGAACTTGCAGGAACTGTTGGTATTGATAAAGATACGATTAATAAATATCTCGATATTTTAGAAAAAGCCTTCGTGATTTTCCGGCTTCATCCATTCAGTGGGAATATCAGAACTGAAATTACAAAGATGCGGAAAGTCTATTTTTATGATACCGGAGTTCGGAATGCAATAGTATCAAATTTCAATGCTCTGGCTTCAAGAAATGACAAGGGTGCTTTATGGGATAATTTTTTGATATCCGAAAAAATTAAAATGAATTCTTACTTAAACAATGATGCTAAAACATTTTTCTGGAGAACTTCACAGCAGCAAGAGATTGATTACATTGAAGAAAAAGACAACAATTTATTTGCTTATGAGTTCTCCTGGAATGTAAATAAGAAAAAGAAAATCCCATTAACCTATTTAAAAGCTTATAGTACTAAAGAATCAAAAATTATTTCTACAGAGAATTATGGAAAGTTTTTGGGAATTGTTTGAATAATACTTGATTGATACATAAAGATGAATTTCAATATTTTACGAGTGGCAAATTTTTTGAGCCAGAGGCTCATCAGCTCGAAGAGTCCGTTTGACTCAACGGAGTCTAACGACCTTGGGCTGAATTAACTAACAAACATTAAGGGATGCTATGTACCGCAGAACCAAATACGATTTAAAGCAGGAATTAACTTCCATCAAAGAAGCAAATCTTTACAAGGATGAGCGAATCATTCTCTCAGACCAGAAAGCCAAAATAAAAGTTTCTTATCCTGCAGACTCAAAACCAAAAGAAGTTCTCAACTTCTGCTCAAATAATTACCTCGGACTGGCGAATCATCCTGATATAATTAAAGCTGCACAAAAAACTCTTGACACTCACGGATTTGGTTTATCTTCGGTAAGATTTATTTGCGGTACGCAGGACATTCATAAAGAGCTTGAGAAACGGATTGCAGATTTTTACCAGATGGATGATGCGATACTTTATTCTTCCTGTTTCGATGCGAATGGCGGATTGTTTGAGAGCATTCTCGGTCAGGATGATGTTATAATTACAGATCAGTTAAACCACGCAAGCATTATTGATGGAATTCGATTGTGTAAAGCAAGAAGATTAATTTATGAACACTCGGATATGAAATCGCTTGAGCAGAAATTAGTTCTGTCACGTGAAGGTGCGGATATCTGGGAACATACTGGACTTGCACAGGAACCTCATCCTGCAAAAAATATCATCATCGCTACTGACGGTGTATTCTCTATGGATGGAGATATTGCAAAAATAGACGAGATAATTCAACTTGCCGACAAGTACGATGCACTCGTGATGGTGGACGATTCGCACGCAACAGGATTCTTCGGTAAAACCGGAAGAGGTTCAATCGAATACTGTAATGCGCTTGGCAAAGTTGATATCATCACTTCAACTCTTGGAAAAGCCATGGGTGGTGCTTCAGGTGGATTCACAGCATCCAAAAAAGAAATTGTTGAAATGTTAAGACAAAGATCGAGACCTTATCTCTTTTCCAACACGCTTGCACCTGCAATTGTTGGTGCATCTATCGCTGCATTTGATCTTCTTGAAAAATCAGATGACCTGCGAGAAAAATTAAGAGAGAATACAAAATACTTCCGTGAAAAGATGAAAGAACTCGGTTTTGATCTGATCGAAAGTATTCACCCGATAGTTCCAGTTCTCTTCAGAAAGTTTGATAATGATGCTCAACTTGCACAGCAAATTTCAAAAGAACTTTACGATGAAGGAATTTATGTTGTTGGATTTTCGTATCCGGTCGTCCCGAAAGGACAGGCGAGAATTCGAGTGCAGATTTCTGCAGCACACTCTCAACAAGATTTAGATGTGTGCATAAGTGCGTTTGAAAAGGTGGGACGAAAGCACCGCGTGATTGCGTGACGCTGAGCGTTGGATACTGGTCTCTGGATGCTGGATTCTAGAAACTCTTAGCTCAGCAGTTGTTACTTATCACTGAGATGTTCGTTTTGAACAGATTGCAGGAAACGATTAATTTTTTTCCCTAAAGCTTCAATTTTAGAGTGTAAATGGTTATAAAGTTTTTCATCGGTGAGCGATCCTGTGTCAAAAAGATTTTCCAGATGGTCAATAGTTTCATCATTCGATGCTAAAGATATTGTTATGTATTGTTCATAATCGCTTTTGTAATTTCTTCTTCCGTATCCTTCTACAATAGTTGACTTCACTGATTTTGATGACCTTCTGATTTGGCTGCCTTCTTCATACATCTCAAATTTCGGAAGATTCAAAGTCATTTT
>JACAFB010000054.1 GCA_013388545.1 Ignavibacteriaceae bacterium | reverse complement strand
GTTTGAACTCTCTGTCAAAGCTTCTCCTGGTTGTTTTTTCTGACATGTTAGCTCCTATATTTATTATTATTCTAAATATAGTTGCTTTTCTTATTGTCTACTATATGGGGTACGGTTCACCCTCCCAAATTTTCACCACAAGGATTTTTAAGAAAATCTCAAGATGCAGGAAAAGCAATTCTACGCAATTACTCTAATGCTGATTTTACACCAAGTCTTTACTCAGAATATTTCAGATATCTTTACTCAAATTTAAACTCCTTCGGTAAAGAAGAATTTGAGAGTTGTTTGGTAAATAGTGCAACTGATTTTGAATTTAAATTCAGAACTTATGCAGAAAAATTCAATATGATTGATAATAGAAAGCAGATGAGCATTATTGTAAGATATAAAAACAGCAACATTTTAATTGATCAGCTAAGACATACTGGCGCTTCAAAAGAATTACTCAGAAAATTGCAACGATATATCGTGAATGTTCCATTCTATTTGTTCAATAAAATAAGAGAAGCAAATTATATCGGAGATGTAAATGGATATTGGGTTCAATTTGATGATATTCTATATAAGCCCGGAATAGGATTATTAGCAAATGAAAATGAATGGATTATGGGAGATGGAGTTGTTTGAGAAAAATATTATTGATTGATATTCTTTTTTTTAACCGTTTTTGAAATTTTAAATAACATAATTTATATAAGGAGTAAGGTAGATGAACAATTTAAACCACAAACCATTTTGCTTAGAGGTTGAAGGAGTTTACGCTTGCTTTACCCGTCCGGAGATTAAAGTCGAACGAGTAAGCTATGATGTTCCAACTCCCTCAGCAGTGCGTGCTGTCTTTGAAGCGATCTTCTGGAAGCCTGCTATTCGCTGGCATCCAACAAAAATTGAAATTCTTAATCCAATTAAATGGATTAGTGTCCGGAGAAATGAAGTAGGTGCCGTTGCTTCTGAAAGATCTGATGGAATTATAATTGAAGATAATAGGCAGCAACGAGCAGGCTACTTTTTGCGCGATGTTAAGTATCGCTTTTATGCAGTGCTTGTATACATTCCAATCTCAGAGAGAAAAAACAATAATCACAAAGCCATTCCCGATTTTTTAATGGATCCGGAAGAAAGAGAATTTTTTCTGGAAGAATTTAAGTATTGGCAGGAACAAAAAGATTTATATCGTAAAGATGAGACGCCAGGAAAATATCTTGCAATATTTGAACGCCGTGCATCAAAAGGACAATGTTTTAACCGACCTTATCTTGGTACTCGTGAGTTTAGCTGCGACTTCAAATTGATAAAAGATTTTGAAACCAATCCAGCGCAAACAATTGATGAAACCCGTGAACTTGGTTTTATGCTTTATGATATGGACTTTACTGATTTAAATGATCCTAAACCAATGTTTTTCCCTGCTAAAATTGAAAACGGTGTTGTAAACATTCCACCCATAACAAGCGAGGAGATAAGAAAATGATACTGAAAGCATTGTATGATTATTATGAAAGGAAAGCTTCTGATCCCAAAAGTCACATTGCACCTGAAGGTTGGGAGTGGAAAGAAATTCCTTATGTAATTGTAATTAATAATGAAGGTAAATTTGAAGCAATTGAAGATACACGTTAAGGCGAAGGTAAAAAGAAAAGAGCAAAGAAGTTTTTAGTTCCACAAACAGTTAAACGAACTGTGGGTAAAAAAGCTAATTTACTTTGGGATAACATTGAGTATGCATTAGGCGCAAATCCAAGAAATCGAGATGATGTTGAAGAGAGATTCAATTTATTCATCAATAGAATAAAAGAAGAAATTGTTATTGATGAATTTCCAAATGTGAGTTTCTTATTGAAATATCTTGAAAGTAATCCTGTTAAACAAATTGAAAGCTCTGGTTATTCTGAATTATGGAATCAAATTTTAGAGGAAAATCCTTTTATTGTTTTCAGAATTGATGGACAGACACATAATTGTATATGCGACGATCTAAGAGGTAACCCAAAAGAAAAATCTATTGAAAAAGGCAAGGGTGTTTGTTTGATAACAGGCGATATGGATACAGAAGTTGAAAGACTGCATCCAGCGATTAAAGGAGTGCGAGGCGGAAATACACAAGGCGGAGTGCTAATTTCATTTAATCTTCCGGCTTTTAACTCTTATGGTAAAACTCAGAATTTTAATGCACCTATAGGGAAAAGAGCCGCATTCGCTTACACAACCGCACTAAATGTTTTATTAGGAAAAGATTCCGTAAATAAGATAACAATAGCAGATTCAACCATTGTATTTTGGTCTGAAAAAAAATCAGAAGGAATAGATCCCGAAGAAATTTTTCCGTGGGTTATCGCAATGCAAAAAGCCGAAGGTGATAATCCAGATAGAGGTGTAGAAAAAATTGAAAAACTTTTTGACTCTATTTTTACAGGGAAGTATTCACAAGCAAAAACAAATCACTTTTATGTGCTTGGTCTTTCTCCAAATGCTGCAAGAATATCTGTTCGTTTTTGGAAAGCTCCTTCAGTTGAAGATTTTGGTTTAAACATCAAAAAACATTTTGATGATTTTGCTATTATTCGCGGACCGAAAGACTCAAAGTACATATCTCTTTATCAGATACTCTCTGCCACTGCCTTACAGTGCAAAATGGAAAATGTACCACCAAATCTCGCTGGTGCTGTTATCGAAAGCATAATTGATGGAACACCTTATCCAACAAGTTTACTGCAACAATGTATAAGAAGAATTAGAGCAGAGCAAAATGTAAACCGTACTCGTGCTGCAATTTTAAAAGCATATTTAAATAGATTTAATAAAATTCATAAACCAAATGAAAAGGAGATTACTATGTCACTCGATCCAAACAACACAAATGTAGCTTACCGCACAGGGAGGCTTTTCGCTGTGCTCGAAAAAATCCAGGAAGAAGCCAACCCGGGAATTAATGCAACTATCAGAGATAGGTTTTATGGTGCTGCCTCAAGCTCTCCAATAACTGTTTTCCCAAGATTATTGAATTTAAAAAATTCACATCTTAAAAAATTAAATGAGGGAAGAAAAATTTATTTCGAAAAACTTATTGGAGAGATACTGAGTGAAGTAAAATCTTTTCCAACAAATCTATCTTTGAATGAACAGGCAAATTTTGCAATTGGCTATTATCACCAAAGACAGGATTTCTTTACAAAGAAACCTAACAAAGAAGAAACAGAATTAATTAACAACTAAATAATAAAGGAGAATAAAAATGGAACCAATCAAAAATCGTTATGACTTTGTTTTTTACTTTGATGTAAAAGACGGAAACCCTAATGGAGACCCCGACGCAGGAAACCTACCTCGTATTGATGCAGAAACCGGTAACGGATTAGTTACGGATGTTTGCATCAAAAGAAAAGTGAGGAATTATGTTCTGATGACTAGGGAAGAGAAACCACCATTTGATATTTTTATTAAAGAAAAAGCTGTGCTTAACATTTTAATAGATAAAGCTCACGAAGCCGAAGAAGTAAAGGAAAAAGAAAAAGGCGATAAGACCGAAGCAGCCCGATTATGGATGTGCAAAAATTATTATGATATCAGAGCATTTGGCGCAGTAATGTCTACAGGAAAAAATGCTGGACAGGTACGCGGTCCGATTCAATTAACTTTTGCCCGCTCTGTTGATCCAGTTGTTGCACTTGAGCACAGCATTACAAGAGTCGCTAAAACAACAGAAGAAAGGTCTGAATCAGGTGGCTCAGAAATGGGACGCAAATACACAATACCTTATGGATTATACCGTGCACACGGATTTGTCTCAGCTCATCTTGCAAATCAAACAGGTTTTAGTGAAGATGATTTGGAATTATTTTGGGACGCAATGCAAAATATGTTTGAGCACGACCGATCTGCCGCTCGTGGTGAAATGAATACAAGAAAGCTGATTGTATTCAAACACAAAACCGCTTTAGGTAATGCATATACACACGAATTGTTCGAAAGAGTAACACATAAAAAATTATCAGACGGTCCTGCAAGAGATTTTTCAGATTATGAAATATATCTCGATGGAAATACGTTCCCGGAAACATTTAAGGTTGTTGAGTTATAAAAAATCGTAGAACAGATTAATAATCTGTTCAAAGTGTGTGTATTATTTTTAAGGAATCATTATGCCAAACATAAAACTCTTTGAAACCAAAAAAATTCGTTCCGTATGGAACGAGGAAGAAAAGAAATGGTATTTTTCCGTTGTTGATGTGATAGAAGCGTTAACTGACAGTGAAAAACCTCGTGATTATTGGTACCGGTTAAAACGGCGTGAAAAAGAAGGAAGCGGAATTGAGTTGTCGACATTTTGTCGACAACTGAAAGTTGAGTCCGCTGATGGTAAAAAATATAATACAGAATGTTCAGATGTTGAAGGACTACTAAGAATAATTCAATCAATCCCCTCTCCCAAAGCCGAACCATTCAAGCGCTGGTTAGCAAAAGTAGGTTACGAACGTTTGGAAGAAATAGAAAACCCCGAACTTGCTCAACAACGAATGCGGGAGATTTACAAAGCTAAGGGTTACTCTGATGAATGGATTGAAAAAAGAGTTCGCGGAATTGCTGTAAGAGATGAGCTAACAAATGAATCGAAAATGCGCGGAGTTAAAGAAGGAAAGGAATATGCTATTCTAACTGCCGAGATAAGTAAAGCAACTTTTGGATTAACACCATCAGAATATAAATCTTATAAAGGTTTGACCAAACCACAGGAAAATCTTCGTGATCATATGACAGATCTTGAACTTATTTTTACAATGCTCGGTGAAGCAGCGACAACTGAGATTGCGCGAAATAAAAATGCTCAGGGTTTTCCTGAAAATAAAACTGCTGCTAAAGAAGGCGGAAGCGTTGCAGGACGAGCAAGAAAAGATCTTGAGAAAAAATCAGGAAGAAAAGTTGTTACAAATCAGAACTATAAATCTTTAACTGAAAGACAGAATCGCAAGATTGAACGTGGAGGAAAGAAATAGCTTTATGTACACCGAAGATGATTTCATTATGATTAGTGCTTTGCAGCATTACATTTTCTGTCCCCGTCAATGTGCTCTCATTCATATTGACGATGTGTGGCAGGAAAATCTTTTTACTGTACGGGGTGATATTCTTCACGAGAAAGTTGATACAGACTCTTATGAAACAAGAGGCGATGTGAAAACAGTGCGCGGACTCAGAATTCATTCTTACAAATACGGAATTGTCGGCAGATGCGATGTGGTAGAATTCAAACAAACATCAAAAGGTAAAGAAATATTTCCGGTAGAATTTAAGGCTGGGCAGCCAAAAGAAGATATTTCTGATAAAGTTCAGTTATGTGCTCAGGTTTTTTGCTTAGAGGAAATGCTGAATACTCAAATTAGTAAAGCCGCTTTCTTTTATGGAAAGATTAGAAGAAGAAATGTTATTGAAATTGATTTGCAGCTTAGAACTCAAACCGAGGAAGTAATAAATAATGTTAGAAAATTAATTTCCGAAAAGGGAATCCCTATAATTGAGTATTCAGTAAAATGCAGGAACTGTTCACTGATAAATGTTTGTCAGCCAAAAGCAATGAATAAAAGAAAATTGCAGAATTACATTAAGGAGTTGTATTCGGTGTGAAAACCACAACATAAAAAAGATGACATCTTTCAGGATGCTTATTCAGTTACGAAAAGATGTCATCTTTATGGAAAGTTAAAATGAAAAAACATCTTAACACTTTATACATCACTTCAGATGATGCTTATGTTCGAAAAGAACACGAGACTTTTGTTGTAGAAATAAAAGACTATGAGGGAAATTGGAAAAAAGCTTTTCAGGCACCGGTTCATTCAATAGAGAACATCGTTTGCTTTGGATTCAAGCCGCTAACACCTCAGTTAATGGCATTCTGTGCTGAAAGGAATGTTGGTATAAGTTATTTAGATGAATACGGAAGATTTTTAGCAAGAGTTTATGGCGCTCAAAAAGGAAATGTGCTGTTGCGAAAAGCTCAGTATGCAATTTCAGATAACGAGTTTGAATCACTTAAAATTGCTAAACCAATTATTGCTGCTAAAGTTGCGAACTACCGCAACCTTTTATTAAGACACCAAAGAAATCATCCGGATATCTGTCCCGATTCAGTTTATCACTCTTCAGAACTGCTTGGCAGCCGCTTGCAAAAAATTCAAAACGCTGAAACATTAAACGAATTAAACGGTTACGAAGGTGAATGCGCAACAATATATTTCGGAGAGCTCTCAAATTTGATTACAGCTCAAAAAGATGATTTCAAGTTTACTAAAAGAACTAAACGTCCGCCGTTAGATCCGGCAAATGCATTGCTTTCTTTTCTCTACGCAATTCTTGCTAACGATGTTCGCTCAGCATTGGAAACTGTGGGGTTAGATCCTCAGGTTGGATTTTTACATCAGATTAGACCTGGCAGACCAAGTCTTGCTTTAGATTTGATGGAAGAATTCAGAGCGTATCTTGGAGATAGAATTATGTTAAATCTTATTAACCTTAAGCAAGTAACGATAAAAGATTTTGAATTCAGAGAATCAGGTGAAGTTCGAATTTCCGACAGTGCAAGAAAAGAAATATTAACTACTTACCAAAAAAGAAAACAAGAAGAAATAACTCATCCATTTTTAGGAGAGAAAATGACAATCGGATTATTGCCGCATATCCAGGCACAACTGCTTGCAAGATATGTCCGTGGCGATTTAGAAATTTATCCTCCATTTTATTTGAAGTGAGGTTTTTATGATGGTAGTTGTAGGTTATGATGTATCGACAAAAAATAAAAGCGGACAGAAGCGATTGAAAAAAGTTGCAGAAGCCTGCCAGAATTTTGGAATAAGAGCACAATATTCTGTTTTTGAATGTATAGTTGAACCCGGTCAGTGGGAATTATTAAAAAATGAATTACTTTCAATTTACAATCCGGAAGAAGATAATCTAAGGTTTTATTATTTGGGCTCTAACTGGAAAAACAGATTAGAAAATTATGGTGTAAGTAAAAATATAAAGGCAGACGATCCTTTTATAATATGAAAAGATGTATAACTTCGCTAATTGAAGCAAACATAATTTTATTGGGGTATTAGCAAAATGAAAATTGATGATTTATGTAGTTTTTTGTTTCTTTATCTGATTTGTTTAATAAGAAGGTTATTGTTAGCAAAAACATTTTTCTAAAAGATTTTATTATAAAAAGTTAACTATAATAGAGTCGCACGCCATGTGCGTGCGTGGATTGAAACATTATTATCCTTGACTATCTTAATTGCATCTTGCTGGTCGCACGCCATGTGCGTGCGTGGATTGAAACATGAACGCTTGAAATCAAGTTGTCTATCTTTTTAGTCGCACGCCATGTGCGTGCGTGGATTGAAACTCTGTCAATATTATATGTTTCTTTCGCCCACTTAGTCGCACGCCATGTGCGTGCGTGGATTGAAACAAAAAATGTACTCATCCTGAAAAATGGATAGAGCGTCGCACGCCGTGTGCGTGCGTGGATTGAAACACATAAGGCCATATTATAGGACTGACAGAATGAAAGGGTTTTAATATCCTCAAAGAATCCACCATTGGTAGGAGAAACAAATTAAAATTAAATACTTAAAGTCAACACAAAGTGAATAAACAAAATTTTTAATCAAATCCTTCTTCAGCGAGCTATTAATCAAAAAAAAGACGCCACATATCCGCAGGGAGTATGGACACGCAGCGTCTTTATAAAAGTGGGAAAAGTTCTTCGATTATTTTTTAATTTCAGGGATAACTTTTGATATCGAAGAACTACTTAAAACTAATTTATTGTACTTAAAGTGTCAAGAAAAAATTAATTTGAATTTAAATCTTTGAATAATCAGGCAAAGAAAAATTATCGGGTAGTTGAGCAATCTTCCCGGCAAATTGTTAGAAAAAAACTCCAAATAATAAATCAGTCTGTATCATCACCAATCCGGGCAGGCATTATGGCATCAGTATGGCTCAGATGCTTTAAATTTCCTTTCAATCAGTATTTTCTAAAACAGTATAAATCACTTTTACTTCTTCATTAACCTTTACCATCAAACGATTTTTCAACTCTGTCCTAAAAGCTTGAGCCGATAATTTGCCTTTCTGCAACAATCAACATTGCAAAAATATTTATTACAATGTCAGCTTGTATTATTTACGTGAATAGAATCAGAATTCATTGTTTATTACATATTAGGTAGTTTTGTGTGTGGCATTATACTTGATTTTTTAGTTCATAAAAAAAGCGCAAAAACATTACAGATCTTAAAATATGATTCTTAGTTCCTCTTTTTTCAGAAAGAATCTGCTTTCATTTACAAAATCATCAAACGCACTTTCAGTCAATCACAAGTCTTATCATTTCCTATATCAATATCAATCGAAGGAGAATTAACAATGAAAAATATTTTACTAGTAATATTGCTTATGGTCTTTCCCTGCAATTCATTATTTGCTCAAACCGGCTGGGTTTCTCAGACTAATCCTCTCGGTCTTGGTGAAATTGCGATGCTCGGAAAGGTTTATTTCTCAAGTCAAAATGAAGGCTGGATTTCACACAGCGGAAGCAGCGGATTTTTGCATACAACTAATGGTGGATTAAACTGGACTTTAATCAATCCTTTCCCCGAAGACACCGTGTTTGCCCTTTCTGACCAATCTTTTTCCTCGTGTTGGATAGGTCAGTCACACGGTTGGAAAATCGCAACATTTGGTAGTTTATGGGCAGGGGGGGTTGTTGTTTATCGAACTACAAATGGCGGCATCAACTGGCTTCGTAATGTTATTTCAACCAATCCGGATGATTCTGGTATTGAAATTCAATTCGTAAATGTTAATAATGGCTGGGCTTTGATTTATAATTTTAGTTCCGGTGTTGCCACTTTCTTACGAACAACAGATGGTGGAAACTCCTGGGCTCCTTTCAATGGTACCGGAATTTTCTTTTTTACTGATCCCTACAATGGATGGTCATTTTATGGATCGGGGCAAAATGGAAGCGATCCGCCTTTTAAAATTTTAAAGACATCCGACGGCGGTGATAACTGGACTGAACAATTTACTGACAATACACCCGGGCAGTTGTCTTGTTTTTTCTTTTCTGATCTTAATAATGGCTGGGTGGTTGGCCGGAATGGAAAAATTTTGAAGACTACTAATGGCGGCACTACCTGGACTTATGTTACAAATGCCGGTGTTAATCCTGCAGAAGATTGTAAAACAGTTTTCTTCTTAACTCCTTTAGAAGGATGGATTTGTTCAAAAATGAGTGATATTCAGCAGACGCCGTACCTGCAGCATACAACTGATGGCGGAAATACATGGGAGACTCAGCTTTCACCCTTTGGTGATCAAAATGGATCTAATGCAATCTTCAGCATTTTCTTTATCGATTCACAAACCGGATGGATAACTGGTGACCTGGGCAGAATCGCAAGATACTATGGTACAACTGACGTTGAAGAGGAAATAAATTCATTGAATAAATTTTCATTACATCAGAATTATCCAAATCCGTTTAATCCATCAACCACAATCCGCTATCAGGTGCCTGATTTTTCTTTTGTATCTTTGATTGTTTATGATTTGCTCGGTAACAAAATCAAAACACTCGTTAATGAAGAAAAACCTGCGGGCAAGTATGAAATTGAATTCAATTCGGTTGATTTACCGGGTGGTGTATATTTTTATCAGCTCAATGCTGGTAGTTACGCAGAAACGAAAAAGATGTTATTATTGAAATAGTATCAAATGATACCCAAGGAAGGGTAAAACAAAGTTACAAGTCAACCGGTAATAAGTCAATATACTGGCTGACTACAGATTTAGATAAACTAGTAACTAGAGAAATAGTATTTAAGTCATCAATCTTTTTTGAAAGAAGTCTAACAGCTTCAAAGTCCTGGATGTTACGTTCAACGGCATCCTTAGAGTGATTAGTTCTTTGACAAATTGCAGGGACAAGATAGCCC
>JACAFB010000059.1 GCA_013388545.1 Ignavibacteriaceae bacterium | reverse complement strand
TTATCCCGACAAGTCGGGACGACTTCACTTCGTTTCGTCGAAACTGCCTTCGTAGCGAAGCGAAGATCCCGATAGGCTTCTGCCGTATCGGGACAATTCCATTATGGTTCGATTAAAAGAAACCATAAAAGCAAAATCCTTTTCTTTGCAAAAGGAAGTCTCAATTCCATTATGTTTCGATTAAAAGTTAGTCGACTCGATCGACACTTGCTTCCTCAAATTGAGTCTCAATTCCATTATGGTTCGATTAAAAGGGAGTCAAAAATGAAAACCAAGTTAAAAAGATTCGTGTCTCAATTCCATTATGGTTCGATTAAAAGACAGACAGGAGGTTATATGGAAAACGTAAAGAGTTAGTCTCAATTCCATTATGGTTCGATTAAAAGGATATGTCTCGGGAGCAGTTCCTAGAGTACTACCGCGTCTCAATTCCATTATGGTTCGATTAAAAGCGAGCGGCACTATCGTGCCGCCGTCGGAGGTAGTAGTCTCAATTCCATTATGGTTCGATTAAAAGATTACAGATATAAAACAAAAGTGAAAGGAATGATCGTCTCAATTCCATTATGGTTCGATTAAAAGTGGGGGGTTCATAACAGTAGGCTCTTCGGAGGGACAGTCTCAATTCCATTATGGTTCGATTAAAAGAAATGACAGAAATTAAATATTCAATGGTGGAACTGGGTCTCAATTCCATTATGGTTCGATTAAAAGTATCAAAAAAGACCTGATACCGCCAAAAAAGGTATCAGGGTCTCAATTCCATTATGGTTCGATTAAAAGCAAGCATCTCGGACACTGCCCGTAAATCTTTAATTAGTCTCAATTCCATTATGGTTCGATTAAAAGGCTACGTACTGAAATCTGTTAAGAACGGTAACGAGCGGTCTCAATTCCATTATGGTTCGATTAAAAGTATGGTGCACTTCACGTGCACCATCGATAACCCGGAAGTCTCAATTCCATTATGGTTCGATTAAAAGTAACAAGCGAATCAGCAGTACGTAAGTATTTGCTGGTGTCTCAATTCCATTATGGTTCGATTAAAAGAGTATTATATCCCCCCTAAAAGTATTCATTTTATATTTTTTTATCAATCTTTTGTAAGTTTTTTTTCTCGAACCGGCTGTCTGCTTAAAAGTACGGGTGGTTCAGGTTTTGTTTTTCTTTTGCTTTTAAGCTTTTTTCTCATTCCAGGTTCAATCGTATATTTCATTGTACAGGGGTTCGGGAAAACTTGTTCGAATTTATTGATTTTTCAGGCTTTGTAAAAGATTAATTTTAGTCGTTTTTTACTCATGCGGTTTTTTGCTGCTCTTGATATTCTGTTTCTTCAGGCTGCATATAGATCAAATCTAAGTTATCCCATTGCTGGTCACCAAGCGAAATGGTTTGGCTCATTTTCAGGAATTTTTTATAAAGTATACTGCCGGTGTTTTTAAGGCATTCCTCGGTTATTTGTTTTGCAAGTTCTGACTGTCCATTAAGCAGATATGCAAGCGCAAGTGTATAGGCAGCAAAATCAGGAAAGTATCTGGCATTTTTGTAATGAGGTTCGAGCAATTTAATGGCAGAGCTGAATTTAGATTCAATAATATTGAGCAATGCAATTTTATCAAGCACAAAAAGTTTACTCTGGTTTTTAAGTTCGGGCGGAAAGCTTATTTCAAGTGCCTTATAGAAATATTCTTTTGCAATTTGCGAATGCTTATTGTCAGATGTCATATGAAAAAGAAAGAGATGAATTACTGCTTTGAGATAACATTTGTAAACCGCACATTGAAAGTTATTCTGCTCTGCAGCATCTTCAAAGCTTAGCCCTTCTTTTGTGCAGTCTTCGGTAATGCATTTATTTATTGCTGATTCTGCCTGCTGCAGGTTTGATATTTTACTGTCACGTTTTTCAGCTTCGGATATGTATATTAGTTTTGCTGAAGTTGTGAACGTATCAGAATTTATTACTTCTTTGCCAAGCCTTAGATATGTTTGAGCAAGGTAGTAAAGTGACTTTATATAATATTTTCTGTATCTCCTGCAAAATTGTTCGTCATTTGATTTTGCTGTGTAAATGTTTACCGCATTTTGAAAGGAAATAAGTCCATTAGACAAGTAGCCAATGCCTGCCTGGAATTTTTCTGAATTATTTTCACAGTCTGTTTTACCAAAAAATATATTTTCTGCAAGTATTTCAGTCTGAAGCAGTCCTTTCCGATAGTGGTCAGTTATTCTTGAGTTATCAAGTTCAAGTGCTTTATCAAAGTTGGTCAGAGCCATTTTGGCTTCATCAATGAGTTTACCGTCCTTACGGCAGCCGGGTGTTTTTAATTCCGACACCGACTGATAGTACGTGTAGGCAAGGTTAGAGTAAAATGCCGGATTTTCAGGGTCGAGTTGAATGCATCTGTTTCTTAGTTTAATTGCCAGCTCACGGTATTTTCTTTTTTCAGAGATATATTTTGCTCTTTTGGATTGGTCAGGAATTAATTTTTTAAGGTTACCGCCGCATTCGGAAAGTTTGGCGGCTGCAAATGAGAATTTGCTGAGAATTATTGAATCGTTCCATAGTGAATTTTTTTCAATTGGTTTAAATGAATTGAACAATGAGATAATTTCCTGCCAGTTGTTTTTTCCCTGAAGGCATTCAATCTCGGACAGAATGCGGGTGTTTTCAAGCGTATCATAAAAAATATTTTCATCAACTGCAGAACAAAACGGAAGGTCAAGAATGGTTTTTTTATTAAAAATTTTTTTAAGTGCTTCTTTTACCTGGAAGGATTTAAAGCTTAGTTCTTCTGAAAGGTTGTACTGTAGTTTAAAGTAACTGTTGGTTATCCTGCTTTCGGTAATATTCAACTTTACAGCCATATTATTTTTCTGATTTGCCTTGCTAAAGTAAAGTACAGCTGATTGAATGCTTATTATGTCAACAACATTTTGGGGAAGAAAGGGAATAATTTTTTGGATATATTTTTCACCCCAGTAGAATTTGCCATTTTGTCCGATTGGATCCATGGAAGTTGATATTATAAGTATCATTTTATACCCCGCTAAAAAAATTGTGTTATTTCGTTTTTCTCTACGCCAAGGATTTTTTTACCAATATGTTTTTGTTCTTCGGCATGGTAAAAAATCACTGAGTCTTTATCTTTTTTTATGATATTCGAGAGTTCATTATTAAGTAATTGAAACTGTTTAGCAGTAAGCTCACCTTCAAAGGCAGAGTTCTGCACCCAGTTCATAAATTTCCTGAAAATTTTCAGGACTTTTGCAAGCCGTCTGGGCTGACAAATATCATATACAGCTATGTAAAACACTTTGCTAACCGGCTCTGAATGGTTCATAAGATTTTATTTTACCGTTTAAATAGTTAATAAGATTATAACATTCCATTCGGATAAGTGACCTGTATGAAATCCTGCGATTAAGTCTTTTATGATGGATAACAGTTTTCAGGCGCTGTTCAAATTCTTCCACAAATTTTTTACGGGGTTTTTCTTTAAGGTAAAATCCTTTTGAGGTCACTTCGAAATCATCGACAGAAATAATGTTAAGGTTGATGCATCTGAAAATTACTTTGTCAACAATTACTGGTTTAAAGATCTCAGAGATATCATAAACAAGCGGATGCTTGTTGTCCCCGGTTTCGTGAATAAAACCTATAAAAGGATTCAGCAGGGTTCTGAATATTTCAGTAAGACAAACTGCATAAAGCATAGAATTACCAAAAGAGATTAATGAATTAATCATTCCGATTGGCGGTTGTTTTATTCTTTTTGAGAAATCTGTTTCCTGTTTAAGAATGGCGTTCCAGCTCTCGTAATAAATATTTCTTGTCATTCCCTCATGCCCGAGAAGTTCATCAACCGAATCAACAAATCTTACCTGTTCGAGTATTGCTGATATTTTGTTAATGTAGTCCTCAAGCTGAGCACCGGAGTAGAAGTAAGATTTAAGATTAACGAGAATATTTTTGATTGCAGCATCAATAATGCTGCGTGCAATTGTCAACCGCTTATAAGAGTTGAGATATGCTTCATACTGAAGAATCTGAATCTTACCCGAACCTTGTTTGTCAGCAGGCATAAAACTACCTACGTAATTTCCATAGTAATTAAAGATGTTAACAGGGATTTTATAATTACTTACACACTTAAAGAACTGGGTGTTAAACCTTACTTCTCCAAATGTATAAATTGCTTCTATGGATTCAGCAGGAATATGTTTTACGTTTCCGTTTCCGTCGGTTTTTTGAGCAGGCAGAATTACTCCCTCACTTTCATCTTCATAAATATCGGCTTCGTTCACAGATTCTGAATCGGGAAGTGTTTCAAGCGAAAGCGAATTATCCTTTTTACTAAGTATGCTGTTAGAAAATATATAAATGTTGTTTTTCATAAATAAGCCCTTTTAATAAAATTAACTCAACAAACCAGTTTACCCATGAGCGGTAACATAGTTAAGTAATCATCGAATGAAGTATTTTCGTGGAAAGAAGTTGTATCGAAATAAAAATTTTTAATTACTCCTTTTTTAGTTATTACATTTACATGGTGAATAATAATCTCAGAAAAGAAAATTACTCTGCCTTCAAACAATTCTATATCCCTGGGATTGAAGAAAGAGTAAATGTAATCGAACATAGCCTCAATGCCGGATGAAAAGGAGTTAGCTCCTTCTATCTTAACCGCACTGCTGATACTGCTTCCATCACCGCCGATATAATTTATTACTTCAGTATTCATTTTTACTCTCAATTTATTTACGCTGTAAATTTGATGAGTAATAATGATCAATTAAAGAAAAGAAACATTTCGGAAATATTGTTCACTTAATAAATCTGAAAGGAAAGAATCTTCACGTAATCTCTGAATAGAAATGATAATAACATAAAGCATCTGATAAATTGATACCCCTGCCCCTTGTGTTTTAATAAAAATGATCTTTTATAAATAAACCTAACCCCGATGCCTGATTTATAAAAAATATAAAGACAATCGGGGTTAGGAATAAATTTCATCGGATCATAATAAACAACAAAGTATAATTCAATTAAAGCTAATTATTAAAAATTAGAACCTTCTGAATCTTGTATTAATCCCCGAAGAATTATTTTTATCCGGCGAATTCAAAGCTGATAAGTGGATCATATTGCCATCGTAAGTTAATTCAGACCCAACTGATTCCGGGGTTTCAAATCTTTTTTCTTCTCCTACTCCAACACCAGGGAAAGTCTCAAATTTGAGATCATTGTATTTCCTGAAGAAGGATAGAACTTCATCTTCTGCTGTCTGCTGACTAAATTGATATCTCGATTCGGGCAAATGAAAAGCATCCAATGCAACACCTTTTAATAGTTTCGGAAAGTACTTTGCGAAAATGTCAGTCCGGTTGAAAATATCAATGCTTAAAAATTTATTATTAATAAAAACAGCCATTCCATTGGCGCCACGAGAACATTGAAATCCGGCAAGAAATTTATCAAGATCATATCTTCTCTGATTAAAAATTTCACCGTAGTCAAAAGTATTGGAATGAACGTTGAACCTTTCCGAATATTTGGCAACCTCAGACCAGACTTTTCCCTGGTTAGCATAATATTTTTTAGAAGACTTTAGGTTATCAGACACATCTTTAACTTTTTCAGCACGCATTCCGGAGGGAATACTAAAGTCTGATGCAGTGAATTTACTGGCGGAATAATGCCATCTGCCCTGCTCAACACAGCTTACAGGTATATTTGTTTTTGACTTAGGCGCCAGCAATACAGAAGTATTAAATACGCGATTCTGTTTTGCACCAATAATCACATCCCCGTCTGTAAAAAAGATAAAATATTCGGAGTGATTAACATAACAGATATTATTAACAATTCCTGATTGATTAATTTCACTAATCTCTATTAAGTTCCGGGCAATAGCATCAGGTCCGAAAATATATTCAAAAGAATCAGGTTTATCTGAAACGAACTGAAGTACTGACAAACAGCCTTCTTTATGAAATGATAAAAATCGTGGCATAACTTTATTTCTCCTTTAAAAAAATTAAAATCTCTGATCCAAAAATATTCGGTAAATGTAGTGGAACGAAGGAAACAAACGTTTCGAAAACATTGCGAACCGTAGCACAGACTAATAGTCTGTGCCAGTAAATAATGTTAAAATGACTAATTAAGTCTAATATTCTGTGCCAGGAAGGAATTTGTAAGGTAAATTATAAAAGCTGATAGCCGGGGCTACAATTAATGATTTTATTTAATCAGGAATCTGTCTTTTGCCGCCTTTAAATAATACTTGGATTCACCGTATTTCTTTTTAACATTGATCAGAAATAAATCAGCTATTTCAGAATCCCGGACAAGTTTGGTGATCTTATTATTTATCTTAGATCTTTTTTGATTAAAATCTTCTTTCGAAAAACCTTTTTTGTACCATTTCTTCTCCTTGATATAATTGAATGAATAGTATTCAGCAAAGTATTCGATAAACTGGTTTTTGATTTCTTCTGAAATGAATTGTTGAACAGTGATATCTTCACAGCCACGCATTTTATTATCTACAAAAAAATAATAAAACAGGAACTCAAGAGGTTCAAAATGAATTGCTTCTGTCAGGTATTTCAGCTCACGTTTCTCAATATCGAGTATTAGCTTGTTTCTATCAGTCACAAGCTTAAGGAGTTTTTGTGTTTCTGCTACAATTTCATCAAAATTTAAATCTAGCAGTTTATGATCTTTAAGTTCAATATTCAGCAGCGATCTGAGTTTCACAAAAGGTATTTCAGAGAGTTCTAAATCTTCAGCTTCTTTTTTATTCATTGGATAAAAACCTTTGAACTCATGTTCTTCCTTTGTGAGAACATGCAAGAGTTTATCCTGTTCGCGTGCAAATATTGAGAGCGCATTTGCAAGATGTACGCTCATAGATTTTCTTCCGCCTGTAATTGAGCAATATAAGGTTGCATTAGGATCTGAGGATTTCTCTCTGATAAATTCACAAACTTTATTCGGGAATAAAATATTGTCTTTGTCAGTACGAATATCAGATAATTCTATTGATTCTTCTTTAGCTACAATTATATGCTTATCATTTTCTTCAAATATTGGTTTTTTAATTTTATACTTTTTGCAAAGATTTTCCATTTCGGTTCTGAGTGAAGTTTTAGGAGTTGACGGATGTGTATCTTTTCCAAGAATTACTTCCCTGCCCCGTTTTGTAGTAAGCACATAGATTTCATCAACAGGAGTTTTTTGTTTAACAGCAAGACAGAATAAGGTTTCGGCAACGATTTGCGGAGTAAGTCCGGAGACGCATATTAAAATACTTTTAGTTTTCATAATTTCCTTTCGCGGATTGTCTAAATGTAAATTCTTTATGAGTAATATTTTTAAAGGTTAGTGTTTCAATTTTCAAATCTTTTGCACGCTGTTTCATTCTCTCCGTTAAATCTTGGACAGTAAATAAATATGCCTTACCAAACGTGCCTCCGGCGATGTTTCTTAAAGTCTCTATTTCGTAAATATCTTTATTAGGATCAGTATTCTTACCACTTTTACAAGAAATCAGATACAACTGATAATCTTTAATGAAAATTATATCAATCTCATTTTCAACATTTGAATCAGAGATAATTTTTACGCCAACTTCCGGCTTGATATTTTGTTTTTCAAGCGAGTAGAGTATAAAATATTCCAGCCAATCACCTTTTAAGAAATTTTCATCATTAAATTTAAATTTGCGATTATTCACAAATAATAAAATTGAGGTCGGCGTTCTTTGAATCGTAAAAATTTTATTCTTCTTGTCTGAATATGTTGTTAATGGGTTTTCTGAACCGGTCTGCCTTCGATAGTCATCTAAAAATTTAGTAAATGACAGCCTAAGATTATTCGATTCAATCAGTTCGAAAAGTTCAAAATATTCTTTTTTTACTTCGTTAGTTCGTGAAGACACAACCTTATATCCATAAGATTGTAGATAGTCATCGATAGAAATATTAAGATTGAGTTTTTCTGGACTAAGCTTTGGAAAAAGATGAATCATTTGACTTCTATCGGTATTGCAGTAAATAATTTTTTTATCTTTTTCTGCAAAAGCTTCGTAAGCAGCTAAAGCCATAAGTTTAGTGCCGCCTGTTACATTAAGCCATACATCATTAGTGGCTTTAGTGAGTTCATCGAGAATACAATCTTTGAACTTTAAATAATCATAAGCGTCAAGGTTATCAATGCGTTTAACAACTATTTTTTTAGAAATAAATAATTTTTCTAGGTTGTCCGCGGTGTGCTTCTCTTCGGGAGTTGCAAACAGTACAACAAATTGTGGTTTATACATGAAAACTGGAATAACATTGGCCATCGCCTGATGGGAGACGAGGCAGAACATCGTGCTCATTTAATATTCTCTGAATCTTACAAAATCGAAAGTAACTATTTTCTTTCCATCTTTTTCTTCAACAATACGATTTGTTGTAGAAACTATCACAGGGATTTTTTTCTTTTTTAATATGATTGCCAAATGAAAAACAAAAGTAAACTCTCCCATTAAGTGAACAGCATTGTATTTATCAGGAGAATTTTTAAGAATCTGAAGAATTTTCTTAAGGTACTTCTCTGCTTTTGAGACCAATTATTTTTCGGGTGATTGGAGAAGTTGATTAACATAATGTAATTATAATATTGAGAAAAGTAGACTTTTAATTAGTTAAATGATTTTTATAATTATCTAAAATATTTTTTAATCTTGATTTAATGCTATCAACATTTCTAGCATCTCGCAAAAAGCCAGCATGATTAATATCATTTCTTAAATCAGTTAATGACTGGAAAGAGTCTTTTAAATTTTTCAATTTAACTGATTTTAATATATGGTTGGTAATTTCTTTATAATCTTTTGCGGGGCTTTGCCAATGTTCTTCAGAAATTCCCTGTGCTAGAATTTTAAAGGCTTGTGAGTTTATAATTCTATATTGTTCATTAAACTTATCCAATAAGCATTCATCAAGTATAAGTGTAATGGAAAATTCCTGCAATAAGGTTACCATCTGCTGATAAAAATTATGTTCCAAACACCAATCAGCTATTACAATAATTAAATCGTTATAGTTATTATTGAAATTTTGTACCTTTTTGTAAAGTTCATCAATTAAAAAGAAAAAAGGTTTTGGTAAGATTGGTAAATTTTTAAGTTTATTAATATTTTCTTTTAAGTAGTTATAATTAAATTCTAACAATTCTTTTCCTCGACAAAGTACAATGTTGCTTATTAATTTTTCAAGCTTTTTGATAACATTCTGGGGAAAAAATTTTTGATTATTGGACAAAGATTTTATAAACTTATTTTCCTCACCTACAAGCTGATTTAACTTCTGAACATTTGCATTATTAATAAAATCAAATGATGCAACTGTCCAGTCTTGTAATAAAGATAAAGAAGTTAAATCAAAAATTGGTGTAATTCTGTTTTCAGCAGGAATATCTTTGATTTCATTGATAGTGCCTAAGCTTTCGAAAGCGGCATAATAAATACCTTTTATTGTTATATTCTTCTGATACTTTGCATAATTTAATAAAGTAGTAAGGAGCATAGGTAGAAATCTAAAGGAGTGAGTAATATCAACAATTACAATTTCATCCTGATGAAAAGTATTTAGAATAATTTCAAAAATTTCCCAAATATCATTTTCATTGTTTCCATCGGGGATTGAATAATTATTTATCTTACATATTAAACCCGTATTAAATAATCTGCTTTTCAAACCTTCATTTGATTTACTAAAACCGTCATTCTCCCAATTTCTAGCTCTTGCTAAATCTGTAAGAAAAATTCTAATCTCATCTTGCTCAGTAAAATCCTGGCAGAAGAGTTTTATCAGGTCTTCCTGTACATACTTCACTATTGAGTCACTAATTTTATTTTTGTAAGAGTGACGACATTCTAAATAATCGTTAGTACCAAGAATTGATATGAAAGATTTGCTCATTATAAATTTACACCAGAATTAAAATTTCGTAGCACAGATTAGTAATCTGTGCTACAGTATTAAATAATCAGGATGTCAATATGAATATTTCCAATCCTTCCAATCATCAACCAAACCGGCATTGACTGGATTTAACAAAACATATCTTATTACAAAATATAATTCCTTTTCATCCCGTACCCACCGATCAAAACTCTCATCTTGCCAAAATGCTTCGGAACGATTCAATATTTTATTACAATCACGTGCTGATATTCTTTTTATTGACTGCATTATTTTAGAAATGCCTTTATTATTTTGTAACAATTCAAAAACCATATGAAAATGATTTGGCATTATACAATAACAAATTAGTTTGTAATCCTTTCCATCTGTATAATGGAGTGTGGTTTTAACAATTTCAGCACACTCATTAATCTTAAGATATTTTTCACCATACTCACCCGAATCCATTAAAGCATCGTATTTTTTGAACAATCGTTTTTGTTTTTGATCTGAATTATTTTTTGTTTCATTTCTTAATTGCTCAAGTTTCTCAGCTGGAATTGAATTTTTCAGTCGCGATGTTAAAAAATAAATTCCATCACTAAAATATAAGTGTGGTAAATTGCGCCTGTGAAAATGCTTGCTCATAAAATTATTTGTAGCACAGATTAATAATCTGTGCTACGATAATTAAAATTTAAATAATATGGCATACCGAATTGAACGGCAAAGTAATTCAATCATTTCTTTTTTGAATTCTTAACTTTAAATTTTTCTCCAAGCATTGCAGCCCAATCATTCTTATCAACTTCTTTAGTTTCTGTTGTTTTTTCATATTTAATTTTTGCAATAGGTATTGTTTCATTTAACTTTACTTTTATCCAACCGGTTAAATATTTTGGTTTGTAATCTTCAAATATAATTCTTCTAGTCTTTGGGAAAATTGGGAAATCTTTTTTACCCATTTGATATTTTTTCCTAAAAAATTCAATCCATTTTGTTTTTTCATCTTTATCTAAATCATTAATAAAATCACCAGTCATTCCTTTCCAGCCACTACCCCAAGAGAGACGCATAATAAATTCATCGTTTTTAAGTTTACTATGTTCAGCAATAAGCAATTCAATATGTTTGATTAATTCATTTAATTTTTTTGAAGAATTATGATTTTCAAAGAATTTCTTTTCACAATTTAGTTTTTCAATCGAATAATTATTTATCGTTGAAATAAGTGAATTAATGTTGCTTAATGAATTTTCGGAGAATTTTAATTCCCTTTTAGCGGTTGGATTATTAAACAAAAAGTTACTTAATGAAATTGAGCTATAACCCTTAGAACCAATAGGTAAAGCCTCGACAAAAATGGAAGTTGCATACTTGGGATTATCAACATTTTTAGGTGGACGACTCATTTGTTTCCAACCAAAAGAAGTTCCTTGATCATTAGTTAAACTAAGTATCAAAACTTTTAACAAATCAACATCTTCAAATTCAGTATCGAATATTTCTAATGCTCTCATTAAATTATTGTTTGAATCATCACCGAAAATTTCTTTCAAAGCTTCTTCAGAAGCTCTTTCTTTTTTAGTATGCGTAACTTTCTTCAGCAATTCGTCTTTTTGATGTTGCGTTAATGAATCAAATTTTGATTTTAATATTATTGTCCTTATTCCTCCTTTAATTGACGAACCGGGAATGTAGGGTCTACCAAAGCCATTTCTTTCAAACTCAGAGATATCAAAAATTCTTTCACCATTTATTGGATATTTTTTACCAAGTGAACCAATTGTTAATTTATCAAGTTTATAACCGCCGTCAATAAATTTTTGCATTTCATCTGGATTCTGCTCTAGGTAATTCATCAGTTCAGATTGTGGAACTATAGTTACTGTATCATTTGTGTAAGTAAAATCAATATCTTTAGCTAACTTTACACCGCTTCCTATATGAACTGGCGTCAATACTTCAATTGAGCAAGGTATTTTTTCACCAATTATTTTTTTAGAATTTTTAATTACTTCTTCAATTTGTGCCATTACTACCTCCAACTATTGGTAAGAATAATGCTTGGCCGCTTCTGAATATATCATTGGATAAATCTTTAGGATATTTTTCTTTCTCCAATAATTTATGAATTACACCATTAGGTGCAATTTCTTCTTTAAATTTTAATATTGAACCTTCTGTAAACATTCTCAAAGATTTTCTTCTTAGTGTATTATTTGAAACCCAACCTTTTCTTACATCAAATTCATAGAATGATTTTTCCGATTCGATCTTATAAAATTCTTCTTCTATTGGTGAATACAATGAAAGTGAATAGAAAGAATCAAATTTTTCGGCAGCGGTAATCGAAAAGTTATCAATTACTTCAATTTCAAATAATCCTTTACCTATTGTGCGATCTGCACCTATTCCTTCATCACCAAGAAATCTTAAAACGGTTTCAAACTTAGCAAGAAGATCCTTATTGATTTCAGCTAAGAAAAATAATCCAGCGTTTTTATTGAAGTAAACTTCTGTTTTATAAAATATTTGCGTTTGATTGGTGATTCTATCCATTACAATGTGAGGAATTTCATTAACTTTAAATATCTTATCTTCTTCTTGGCCCTCTTTTTTATTCTCGGGGGTTATATTTTTTATTGTTCGCCAGCAAGTATTAAGAATAAAATCTTGGCTAAAATAAGATTTATCAATTGATTGTCGTTTTTCTTTACCTTGCAAAAGAATTTCAAGCAGAACCTTAGAAATAAATTTTACTTTTTTGAATTCTTTTAGAAGATCATATTTCTCAATCAAATTAAGACTGTCAAGTTTTTCGATTTCATCTGGATAAAAATTCAAAGGTTTGGGAAAAAAGAATTCGTCTTTGTAATATGGATAAGCGGAAGAGATTTTTATTGAATTTGGTTGAAGAAAAGATTCAACCACTGAATTACCATAAAATTTGTTGGCAGCAGAGCAAATTGCACTAAATAGAGTATCTGACCTTAAAAATAATTCAGAAGGTCCATCAACTGCATCTCCGGAATCCAAATGAAACGATGAATGAAATTTTAATTTATATGCTTTCATTTCTTTTCTTCTTCTGATTTTGCTTGTTTTTTTGGTTCTTCTGATTTTAGTTCGGCTGGAATGGTTAAATTACCATCTTCTTTATAGTTATTATTTTCTTTCACTTCATATTTTAGATAAGGCTGCCAATCTGATACACTTTCATACTGTTCTTTTTTCTTAAATTGAACTTGGGTTATTTTAATATCAACTTCTCCACTTCCTCTTGTACCTTTACCGCCAAGATAATCGTTTTGGACTAATGCTAAGCCTTCAAAAACTTTATCCAATAATTCTTTTTCATTATCACCATCATAAACATTTAATATCATACGCATATTAAACACAGCACCGGCTGGGACTCTTTCAAGTTGTCTTGGTGTAGCAGCAGAAGTGATTCTGTCAATAACAACTTCAGTTTTAACTTCTGTATATGGCATATCGGTATCTTTGGATTCAAAAAGTCTTTTTACTCCTCCTTCAGCTCGGGTAATTAATTTATCATTATCCATTATACCTTCTAATTCACAATCTCTGACAATTAATCTTGAAGGGACTTCATTTGTTCCTTTAATTTTTTCAGGCATTGTTCCAAATACTTTAATGATTTTATTGATTTCTGATTTTTTCTTTTTTACATCGTCTGGATCATTATCTTCAATTTTTTCAAATACTACATTTGGTGAATTTATTATGTTTTTATCTTGTGGTGCCCCAAACTTTCCCGTCACTTTTTCAAGTAAACTTCTCATCTTTCCTTTTAATGAGCTTCCTGGAATATATGGTTCGTTTGTCAGTGGATTTCTCACAACAGTAGCATCCGCACCACCAATAGATAATCCCACATTATTACCACCGATATGCAAACCGGTTTTTGCGGTTATTGTACCTTGAATTAGAATTTTCTTAATAAGTTGTCCGTTATTCATTTTAGTTTCCTCCTTCTGCTTTATGGTAAGCTAATAATGCTTCAAAAAAGTTCGAGAACATTTCAAATCTTTTAATTATTTCTTTTGAATTATTTTCATCTTCAAGAACAGTTTCAATTCCTTTTGATAATACATCTTTAAGTTCATCGGTGCCTTTCTTTTTTGCTCTTGCTGCTGAATAAGCTAATTTTGGTAAAAGCATCCTTAGAGGAATAATTTCCATTTTTTCATTCTCTTTTAACATAGAGTTTTTCATCTGAATCTTTTTAACTTCACCATAAACATTTCTTATTTGGGATGTTGATAGATCATTATCACTAAATCTTCTACCAAATTCTTGACAGCTTTCAATCATTTCTTTTTGATTCTCTCCATTAATGAAAGAAGGTATTCGATTTAGAATCTGAGTCCATAAGACTTGTATATCATCTTCTAATTTTCTTTTTTCTTTTTCTTTGTGAGAAGAATTTTCTTTGTTCTTTTTTAATTCCTTTATTTCATTGTTAATTACCTTAATAAGATTTTCTTTCTTCTCAATCTTAGCAATTATTTTAGGGATGGTATCATTCATTTTAATTCTCCTTTTTTCTTGTTAGTAAATCTGTCCAATTTGCAATTATAAAAAGTAAGTGAATAAGTTCTTGTTCAGTTTTGTTGCTTGTAAATAGTTCAGCGGCAAATTCATTTATTTGTTTTTCATAAGGGTCACGATATTGTCTTGCTAATCTCGTTAGCGAATATGAAGCACGCCAACGCCACTTAGCCCAATTTTGAAATTTGCCCATTTTGTATTCTTCATAAATACTGTAAAGTCGTGAAATCAATCCTTTACTGATTTTCTTTTTTTCTCCATCTTTATTTTTTTCACCATATTCTAACCAGCCATAAAACATTTTTACATAATTAGATATTTGCTTAAAGTCGTCCCAACTAACGGGTGTATTTTCATCCAAAAAGCATATTCCATTCTTCTTCTTTTTTTCTCCATCACGATTTTTTCTTTCCTTTTTCTTTGCTTTATTTTCCAATTCACCAGCATCAAGTGCAGCCTTATAAATAGGATATTTATCATCAAACAGTGAAATCCCGGCCGAGATTGAGAAATTATAATTTTCATAAGTGAATTTTTTAAACTCTTCATTTATCCATACAGCAATATCTGGTAGTAATGAACCGTACCCCATATAGTAGACAATAAGAAAAGCAACTATATTTAGAATAATAATAAATATAGGAGCTAACATGTCAGAAAAAACAACCAGGAGAAGCTTTGACAGAGAGTTCAAAC
>JACAFB010000002.1 GCA_013388545.1 Ignavibacteriaceae bacterium | reverse complement strand
TTTTTGAAATCATCAACCGGTAAACGCTTCTTTCCATCGGAGAAGATTTTACTGCCGGGATCAATTGCTACAAAATATCCTTCGCCAGCATTTGTTGAAAATGAAGCACCAAGAATATTCAACTCAAATGGATTAAGAGAGTCAGTCTCCGTATCGAAAACAAATAAAGAAACCTTATTCAATTGTTCTGCAAGTTTTTCTGCTTCTTTTTTAGTTGTGATTAGTTCATATTTTGATTTGGATTTATTGAAGGTACTTGCTGTGAATAGTTCTTCATTTGTAATGACTTTCTGCTGTTCATCGTGATTATAAACTTTCAGCAGTCGTGTGTAAAGATTTTTGAATTCAAGTTCAATAAACAAATCGCGCAGCTCATCAAACCTGGGTTTCTCAAACTTCGCTTTTTCGAAATCTAAATTCATTGGAACATTGCAGTTAATAGTAACTAGTTCCTTGGAAAGGAAAGCATTCTCTTTATTTTCTTCAAGCTTCTTCCTGACCGGAGGCTTATCAACTTTGTCAAGATTCTTATAAATATTTTCAATCGTTCCGAATTGTTGAATCAATGGAAGAGCTGTTTTCTCACCAATACCTTTAACACCTGGAATATTATCTGAACTATCGCCAACCAGTGCGAGGTAATCTATCATATATTTTGGTTCAAAGCCATAATGTTCTTTTACTTTTTTCTCATCAAAGAAAACTACTTCATCTGTACTTCTGCCCGGTTTTGCAACGATAGTTTTTTCAGTAACAAGCTGCATATAATCTTTGTCGGGAGTTATTGCATAAGAAATCATTCCTTTTTTTTCAGCAAGCCTTACAGCAGTTCCGATTATATCATCAGCTTCATAACCGGGAAGTATGTAAAGAGGAATATTCATCAACTCGACTATTTCTTTTATTCTTCCTATTTGAGGAATCATATCCTCCGGCATTTCGAGGCGGGTTGCTTTGTATGCTTCATATTTCTCGTGACGAAAAGTTTTTTCTTTTGAATCGGTTGCAACGGCAATGTAATCCGGTTTGTGATCTTCCAGTACTTTTAACATCTGACTAACAAAACCATATACAGCAGAAGTCGGTTCACCTTTTTTAGTTTTCAGCGGGCGGTTAATGAATGCAAAATAAGCTTTATAAGCCATGGCCATTGCATCAACGATTACAAATGTTTTTTCTTTCATCTACTTAAAGTTACTTTCAATGAGAATTTTTTTAAGAAATAAAAAACAAAGGGACGAATTTCAAATTAGCAATCGAATCTAATCTTAATTAAATTTACTTCAAAAAATAAAATGAAATTTTGAGGATAATTTGAAGTACATATTGTTAATTTTTCTTTATTTTTTTCAATTCTCATTGAATGCGTGTTCTGTTAAAGGTTCAAGCGATACAATTTTTGTAGCATTCTGGAATGTTGAAAACCTTTTTGATCCGCTCGATGATCCGAAAAAGGATGATGCTGAATTTTTACCTGACGGTTCTAAAGAGTGGACGTGGGAAAGATTTGAAAAAAAGCTTTATAATATTTCAAGAGTGATCAGGTCGATGAATGAGAATTCAGGCCCGGATATTATTGGTCTCTGTGAAGTTGAAAATAAACTTGTCCTTGATTCACTTCTTGAAAAGTTCCTTAAGGACAAAAAATACCAAATAGCGCATCTTGAATCACCTGATGGCCGTGGAATTGACAATGCTTTGATTTTTAATCCTGAAAAATTTAAGCTAATTAAGGTTAGTGGTGATACTGTTAAACTGCCGGATAATTCGTACTCTAGATTGATTTTCGGTGTTGACTTGAAAATGAAAAATGGAAAATCATTAAATGTATTTGTAAATCATTGGCCATCAAGAAGAGGTGGAGAAAATGAAACACGAGGAAATAGAAAAATTGCTGCTAAAGTTCTTCGTGAGAGAATAGATAAAGTTTTCAAATCTGATGGCGGAGCAAATATTCTGATTATTGGTGATTTTAATGATGAAGCAGTTGATGAGTCTATTAGCGAGGTTCTGAAAGCTGAAAAATTTTATTGTGATTCAACATCAGCAATTACAAAAGTGAATTATGGCGGGCGATTATTAAACCTATCTTATAAGCTTTATAAAGAGGGAAAAGGAACTTTAAAGTATCAGGATGACTGGAATATGATTGATCAAATCATTGCTTCCGGCTCAATCATTTTTGGAAAAGATTTGAAGTACTTATGTGATTCATTTGAAATCTACAATCCTTCATTCATTGTTACGCATTCAGGAAAGTTTAAAGATACCCCATTTCCGACTTTCGGCGGAAGCAGGTATCTTGGCGGATACAGTGATCACTTTCCGGTAACAGCAAAATTTTTACTTCAGGGAATCAAGAAATGAAAAAGGAACTTCTCATATTCGGTTCAGAAGGAGCACTGGGAAAGGGAATCTCTTCCGCTTTGGTTGAAAAGGATTACGATTCTGTAATTCTTTTCGACTTTAAATTTCACGAACCGACTAATACTGAAAAAATTAAAAAAGTTGCAATTAAAGATCTTTCCATTGAACAAAATGTTATTGAGGCTTTCAGTGAGATAAAACCTGATCGTTCAAAAAAATTTTTTCTTTTTAGTTCTATTGGAGGATTTGCAGGAGGATCTGAAATCTGGGACAAAGATTTTGATGAGTGGAAAAGAATGTTTGATATAAACCTGATGACAAACGTTCTGATTGCAAAACATTTTTCAAAGCTTATTATTAAATCGCATTCCGGTGCAGCTTGTTTTACAGCCGCTTATTCAGTTTTTCAGAATGAAACCGGTAAAGCTGCTTACGGTGCTTCAAAATCTGCGCTTGTACATCTCATAAAATCACTTGCCCATGAGGGTGAAAAAATAAATTTATCTGTAAATGGAATCGCTCCGTTTATAATTGATACACCTTCAAACAGGGATTGGATGGTTGATGCAGATTTTTCCCGTTGGATGAAACCGAATGAAATAGGAGAACTTGTTCATAAATTATTTGAATGCTACAACTTTGTTTCAGGAAATGTTATTACCCTTAAAAACCGTTTCGAAATTTGATATTAATTATCATCGTGGATTATTCTTAAATATTGTGGAGCTTTATCATTATGTATATTGCTGAGTTCATGTTAAACACTTACTCAATTATTGCACAGACAACAAATCAAACCGGCCTTTTGAATTGGTTAACTGAAAAGTACGAAGCCGGAGGAATTTTTATGCATCCGATTCTTGCTTGTCTTGTTTTTGGTCTCGCTTTTGTTATAGAAAGAACCTGGACATTATCACGTGCAAGAATTGATATAAAAGAATTTGTTAAAAAAGTTAAGATTGCTCTTCAGGAACAGGGTGTTGAACAAGCAAAAGAAATTTGCCGAAATACCAGGGGCCCGGTTGCTTCTATTTTTTATGCAGGTCTCCTTCGTGCCGATGAAGGTCTTGAATCAGTTGAAAAAGCAATAACAACATACGGTAACATTGAGATGGGGTTTCTTGAAAGAGGACTAATTTGGATTTCAACTTTTATCACGCTTTCACCTATGCTGGGTTTTACTGGAACCGTTCAGGGAATGATTGAAGCTTTCGATGCAATTAAAGAAGCTAATCAGATCTCTCCGGCTATTGTTGCAGAAGGTATTGCAATCGCTTTGCTTACAACTTTATTCGGGCTTGTTGTAGCAATGTTTCTGCAGTTGTTTTACAATTACTTTATTTCAAGAATTGATTTTATTGTTGGTGATATGGAAGAAGGAGCAATTGAATTGGTTGATGCGCTATATGAATTGAAAAATAAACAGAAAAAAGTTTAAAGATATTTCATAAAATGATTCGACGCAGAAAAATTAAAGAAGCATCAATTCCAACGGCCTCAATGGCTGATATTGCTTTTAACCTGTTGTTGTTTTTTCTTGTTGCTACTACTTTTGATATCGATACAGGAATAGGATTAACTCTTCCCGAGTACCTGCCTCCTGAAAAAATACCTCAAATCGATGTTCAAAAAGACAGGATTGCTACTCTTTATATCAATGAAAAAGGTGATATTGTTTTCAATGACAGATACATTGAAATTGGAGAGATCAGTAATAATCTCAAACCACTTATTACAGATAAAATTGATGTTCCTTCAAATAAAAAATTAATAGTTTCGATCAAAACAGACAGAAAAACAGTTTATAGTAAATATATAAGCGTACTTGACCAGGTTAAGAAGGCTTATTTTATTGTAAGGGAAGAATATTCTTTGGCGAATTATGGACAAAAATATAAAGATCTCGATACGGATACTCAGAAAATTATAAAAGAAAAAATTCCTATAATAATTTCTCTTGCGGAACCCGGAACAAACTAAATATGAAATTCGATAAAAGAAGAGGAAATACAAAACCTGAAATACCAACTGCATCGATGCCTGACATTGTTTTTATGCTTTTGTTGTTTTTCATGGTTACTACAACTTTAAGAGATGTTAATGTACTCGTTGATTACAAATTACCGGAAGCTGAATCACTTGAAAAAATCGAGAATAAAAGATTAGTTTCTTACCTGTGGGTTGGAAAAGAAAAAAACATTCAGGTTAATGACAGTGTAATTAAACTTGATGAATTAAAAGATATAATGTATTCAAAACGCCAATCAATGCAGGGAATAATTGTATCGTTAAGAATTGACCGGAATGTAGATATGGGCCTGGTTACAGATATTCAGCAGGAGCTGAGAAAAGCTTACTGTCTTAGAATAAATTATTCATCAACACAGAAATATTAATTTTTATTGAGTTAGTAAAAAATCAAAGTGAGACTCTCATGACGTTAAAAGAAAAAATTAGTGAAGATTTAAAAGCAGCCATGAAATCAGGCGATAAAGCAAGGTTGAATACCGTTCGCTCTATTCGCGCTATGATTCTTGAATTTGAAAAAAGCGGTGCTGCAAAAGAACTTTCATCGGAAGATGAAATTCAGTTATTAAATTCAGCTGCAAAGAAAAGAAAAGAATCCATCGAGCAATTCAGGCTTGGGGGCAGAGAGGAACTTGCTGCAGCAGAGGAAAATGAATTGAAAATCATTCTTGAATATCTTCCTAAACAATTGACAGAAGAAGAAATCAATTCTGAGATTAAAAAAATTGCAAATGAAATGAATGCAAAATCAAAAGAAGATTTTCCTAAGCTAATGCCTGCAGCGATGAAAGCACTTAAAGGGAAGGCTGATGGAAAAGCTGTCAGATCATTAGTCGAAAAATTTCTGGGAATGAATTGAGCCTTATAGACCTAATAATAATTCTTGCTGTTGGCATCGGCTTTATATTTGGTTTCAAAGATGGAATCATAAGGAAGCTAATTGGCATAACGGGTTTGATAATTGCTGTTTTTCTTGCAGTTAGTTTTTCATCAAGGCTTGGCAGACTCTTAGAGTCGGTTACAGGAATAGAATATTATCTTTCAGAAATTGTTGCAGGCGTTTTGATTTTTTCTGCTGTTGTACTTATAGCTTCGGTTATTAAAAGAATCGTACATCCTTTTGATCGCATTAACAATTTGCTTAATCAAATTCTAGGGGGTATTGCAGGGACTATTCAAATGCTTTTTTTCCTGAGTGCCGTTTTTTTGATTCTAAATATTTTTAATGTGCCCGGTAAAAAATCAGCAGAGAACTCTTTATTCTACACTGACACTATGAAAATTATACCATTTGCAATAGAATATCTTGGAAACTATACCACACCAACCGATGAAGTTATCAGAAATTATATCAATGAAAAAGACACGATAAAATGATTTCATCTCAGTCGTTAGATAAATTAGAGTTTGGTAAAGTTCTCGGTTTCATTTCAAATTATGCAGTAACAGAAAAAGGAAAAGAGCAGATACTTTCTTTAATGCCTTCATCCGACCTTAATACTGTTATAAAGGAAAATGAGCTTGTCCAGGAAGCAAAAAATATATTAATCAATCTTCAAAGTCCTCCGATTGATTTCCTGCCGGATCTTTCAAAGAGTCTTAATCAAAGTAGAGTTGAAGGTTCAGTATTAGACTCAAAAAAAATTCTGGAAATCCTTAAACTGGCAGAAACATCGAGAAATATAATTCAGTATTTAAAGGCTAACTCAGCATCAGCTGAAAAATTATATGAAATATCAAAAAATCTTTTCGTCGATAAAGTATTTGAGCATCATATAAAAAAAGTTATTAAAGAAACCGGTGAAATAAATGATAATGCAAGTCCTGAACTAAAAAAAATCCGTAATGAATTGATTGATAAGAAAGAGGAATTAGTTAAATCAATTAATCGCATTGTCAAAAAACTTTCAGAGAAGGATGTTGTTCGTGAGGATTACCTGACACTCAGAGATGGAAGAATGGTTATCCCGGTAAAGGCAGAACACAAGAGGCATTTAAGAGGATTTATTCATTCTGAATCCGCAACCGGTCACACAGTTTATGTTGAACCTGAAGAAACGCTCGAGTTAAATAACGAAATAGTTTCTCTCTCTTTTGCTGAAAGAAGAGAAATTGAAAAGCTGCTCCGCGAATTAACCCGGCTAATCGGCAAATATGCTGATGATTTAATAAACTCGTTTAACACGATAATTTATATAGATTCACTTTTTGCACGAGCCAGATACTCAATTGAAATTATAGGTTCATTTCCGGGGATAAACAAATCAAAAATATTTTCTATCAAAAATGGTCGTCACCCGATTCTTCTTAAAAAATTTGGTCGGGATAAGACTATCCCTCTTAATCTTGAAATAAAAGAGAACAAAGTAATTATTATAACAGGTCCTAATGCTGGTGGAAAAACTGTTGTGTTAAAAACTACAGGACTTTTATGTGCACTTTTACAAGCTGGTATTCACATTCCGGTTAGCCCTGACTCAGACTTTAAAGTTTTCAAGAACATTTTGCTGGATATTGGAGACGAACAATCTATCGAAGATAATCTATCCACTTTCAGCTCTCATCTTGGAAACATCCGAAATATTCTTTCTTCAGCAGATAATGATTCGTTGGTCCTTTTAGATGAAATAGGCACTGGCACTGATCCCTCTGAGGGATCTGCAATTGCCACAGCTGTTTTACTTGAGCTAAAAGAAAAAGGAGCTTATACTCTTGCATCAACTCATCACGGCAACTTAAAAATATTTGCTGATCAGACTGAAGGGATTGAAAATGCTGCGATGGAATTCGATCACGATAAACTGACACCGAATTATATTTTCAAACAGGGAATTCCTGGTTCAAGCTATGCATTTGAAGTTGCAAAAAGAATTGGTTTTAATGATAAATTTTTGAACTCAGCAAAACAAAACCTTGATGCCGATAGGCATAAATTAGAAAATTTTTTAGCTGACATTGAGAGAAAATCTAATATAGTTGCTGAAAAATTAAAGAATATCGAAATTGAAAATACCAGACTTGCCGGGCTAACCGAACTTTATAAAAACAAGATTGATAAGCTTGAAAAAGAAAAATCTGAAATTATAAAAAAAGCCAAACAAGAGGCAGATAATTATCTTCAAGACATTAACAAACAAATTGAAAAGATTATTAAAGAATTGCGGGAGTCGGGTGCAAAAAAGGAAGTAATAAAAGAATCCCAAAAAATTGTTAAGGAACTAAAAGAGAAAAATAAAAATCTTTTTTCGCAGGATATTGAATTAGACTCCGAAAAAACACATTTTACAATCGGCAATTTTGTACGGTTAAAGAACACTCAAACTTTAGGTGAAATTGTTGAGATTGATTACGACAAAGGAAATGCGGGGTTAAGAGTTGGGTCGATTAAAATGGTTGTTAAACTTGAGAATTTAGTTTCGGCATCGAAAACAGAAGCAAGGGAAAACACAACTTCCAGAATTGAGTACCAGGTTAATCTCCCTTCATATCGTTTGGATATTAGAGGCGAAAAACCGGATGAAGCAGAATTTGAAGTTATTAAATTTATTGATGACGCTTATACCTCAGGGTTGGATCGCATTGAAATTCTTCATGGTAAAGGAACAGGCGTATTGAAAAAAATGGTCTGGGATATTTTAAAGAAACATGACAAAGTTAAAGCATTTAATTATGCTCCTGTTGAGATTGGAGGAGAGGGTATTACAATTATTGAGCTTAACTAAGGTTAATTATTGTTTCAAAAAATATTAATAGCAAATCGCGGCGAAATTGCTTTAAGAGTAATCAGAGCTTGCAGAGAATTAGGAATTAAATCTGCAGCAATTTATTCTGAGGCAGACAAAGCTTCGCTTCATACCAGATTGGCTGACGAATCTTATTACATAGGAGAGTCTGTTTCTTCTAAATCTTACCTTAATAAAGAAAAAATCATTAAGCTTGCAAAAGAAATTAATGCGGATGCAATTCATCCGGGCTATGGTTTCCTTTCCGAAAATCCGGACTTCATTAAACTTGTTGAAGATAGTAAAATTGTTTTTATTGGTCCTTCTTCTGAATCAGTTAGACTGATGGGTAATAAAACAGAAGCACGAAAATTAATGTTTAAAAGTAAAGTACCCATTGTTCCCGGAACCACTGAACCGATAAAATCATTTGAAGATGGAATAAAAACAGCAAGGGAAATAGGGTATCCGGTCTTATTAAAAGCAGCGGCCGGCGGGGGAGGAAAAGGAATGAGAAAAGTATTTTCTGATGAGGAATTTCGGTCCTCGTTTGAAAGTACAAGCCGTGAAGCAGCAAAAGCATTTGTGGACGATTCTATTTATATTGAAAAATTATTAGTAAATCCACGACACATTGAAGTTCAGATTTTAGGAGATAAGTTTGGCAATTATGTGCATTTATTTGAAAGAGAATGCTCCATTCAAAGAAGACATCAAAAAATCATCGAAGAATCCCCTTCGCCCGTTATTAGTGAAAAAATCCGGGAGCAAATTACTTCTGCCGCAATAGATGCCGCTAAAGCTTGCAATTATTACAATGCCGGTACAGTTGAATTTTTATTGGACTCAGAAAAACAGTTTTATTTTCTGGAGATGAATACACGATTACAGGTAGAACATCCGGTTACTGAGTGGATTACTGGTATTGACTTAGTTAAAGAACAAATATTAATTGCCAGTGGTAATAAGTTGAGATATAAACAAAAAGAAATTTCATCTCATGGACATGCTATTGAATGCAGAATTTATGCAGAAGAACCGGGAGAAAACTTTTTACCTTCAACCGGAATAATATTGCATTATCGTGAACCATCAGGAAATGGTATTAGAGTTGATTCCGGTTTTACACAAAATTCAGAAATTTCAATTCACTATGATCCCTTAATTTCAAAACTTATCGTTTGGTCTGATGATAGAATTTCTGCTATAAATAAAATGAAAAGTGCTTTATTCGAATACAGAATTGCCGGTGTAATTCATAATATTCCTTTGCTGCAATCTATTATGAATCATTATGATTATGAAAAAGGGAATTTCCATATTAATTTTTTAGAAGAAAGATTAGCTGAACTATCCGGTAAAATCGAACAGGATAAAAGATCAGATGAATTAAAAGCATCTGCCACATTAGCTGCTAGTTTGAATAGAAATTTCAAGAGTTCAAAAATGAATGAGAAAGTTTCAGATACTTTCAATAACTGGACGAATCAATTATATGAGTAAACTTATCTTTTCTTGTGGTAAAGAAAGTAAATTCGTTCAGATTAACGATGATTCAACCTTTCAAATTGATGAAAAAAAATATTATTTTGAACTACTAGATGCGAATAAAGATTTTTTTCTGATAAAACTTAATAATAAAATTTTTGAAGTATTCGTTCAAAGAAATGGTTTAAATAATTATTTTATAGATGTTAATGGGCTGAAGTTTAATACAGAATTAACTACTTATTTAGAGTATCGGGCTAAAGAAATTTCAATGGATTCGGATGAGTATAAACATGAAATTGAAATTAAAGCTCCGATGCCAGGGCTGATATTAAAAGTAAATAAAAGTAAAGGCGAAAAAGTTAAGAAAGGCGAATCGGTTTTGATATTGGAAGCGATGAAAATGGAGAACGATCTCAAAGCTGGTGAAAATGGTATTGTAAAAGATATTTTTGTCAATGAGGGGGTTACAGTAGAAAAAGGAGTAACACTATTTTCAATTGTAAAACACGATTAAGATACTTTTAATTCTTATCTTCTTAAATGCTTAAACTAAATAACCATCATAAGGAGGTCATTTGAAACATCTCATTACTGTTTCGCTACTACTGACTTTTTTCACGGCTAATGTTTTTGCCGGAGGTTTTCAGCTCAATGAACATGGAGCAAAAGCCAAGGCAATGGGCGGAGCATTTACAGCCGTTGCCAATGATCCCTCAGCAATATATTGGAATGGAGCCGGATTAACCCAGCTTACAGGTACTCACATTATGCTCGGGACACATTTGATAGCTCCATCAACTCTGTTTAGAGGAGTATCCCCAAATGTAGATAAGTATTATATGGAGCCTCAAATTTTCTTCCCCACTCATTTTTTTGCCTCTCATTCATTTTCTAATGACTTGGCGATTGGGCTTGGCTTTACTACCCCTTTTGGACTTGGTACTAAATGGCCAGAAGAATGGGTAGGAAAATACCTCGCAATTGAAACTGAGCTTCGTACTTTCACAATCTCTCCTGTAGTTGCTTATGAAATCATTGATAATCTTTCAATCAGTGCAGCCTTTGTTTATAGCTTTGCAGATGTAACATTAACACGAAAAAATTCTCAGGCACCTTTTACTGGTGATGCTTTTGTAACATTGAAGGGTGACGATAAATTTGCATACGGCTACAATTTTGGATTGCTTTTCAAACCAATTGAAGGATTATCCGTTGGCGCTGCATTCCACAGTCAGTTGAAATATGAATTTGAAGGTGATGTTGTAACAACTGGTGCAAAACAACTTCTGGATGCCAAGAAACTACCACTCGGAAAAGCTACAGCAAAGCTTGAAGCACCTATGTACATTGCAGGTGGAATTGCCATTGACCTTACCTCGAGGTTAAAGCTTAGCGCAGAATTTCAACGCATTTTTTGGTCCAGTTACGATACTTTAGCAGTAGATTTCGAAGATGCTGCTTACACCGATCTAAAATCACCCCGAGATTACAAAGATTCTTACATTATCAGATTAGGCGGAGAATATAAATTTGACGATTTCTCTCTGCTTGGCGGAGTTTATTTTGATAAAATGCCTGTTGATCCGGAAAAATTAAGCCCAACACTTCCTGATTCAGACAGATTAGGTTTTAGCCTTGGAATCAGTGCTGATATACTAGACAACCTGAATATTACCGGCTCATATTTATTCATCAGAGCAAAAGAATTAACGGTTACTAATTCTGTTGAGCCGTATACTCCGGGTGGTTCAGGTTTTAATGGAACATATAACTCCTATGCTCATGTTCTTTCACTAAGCTTAACATATAGTTTGTAATCAAAACTGAGGTTTGATAATGAAAAAATATCTAATACTTCTAACAATTATTTCAGCATTAGCTGTTACTTACTTCGGTTGTGAGGATTTCAGCAAGCTTGAAGCACCTGTTGTGAATACTGGTTCAGTTGACTTTGCAAGATATGTGTCGATTGGAAATAGTCTCACAGCCGGTTATCAGTCAGGTTCCTTATACCAGAGTGGACAAATGTATTCGTTCCCATACTTGATAGCAAAACAAGTTGGTGGAAGTTTTGAAATTCCCGCAATTAGTGATCCAGGTTCTTTGGGAAGAATTGAAATTGTTTCGCTTTCACCTTTTACTACTCGAAACAATCCAACTCAAGGCTCTCCAATCAATTTGAATTATCCAGCTCCATATAACAATCTTGGAATACCGGGGGCTTTATTATACGACGTTTTGAACGCTACTAACTCAACTAATTGTGCGGCAGGGTTAGCAGGCAAGCCCAATCCATTTTTTGATATTATTCTGAGGAATAGCGCTTTGAATTTAGGTTCACAGTTCACGCAGGCAAAAGTTCAAAGGCCAACATTTTTAACATTATGGATTGGAAATAATGACGTACTTGGATATGCAACAAGCGGAGGATTTTCTCCTTCTTCGCCAACAGATCCTAATGTTTTCGCAGTGCTTTTTTCAAAGTTAATGGATAGTATCGCTACTCTTGGAACAAAAGTGGTAGTTGCTAATATCCCGAGCGTAACCGCAATACCATTTTTTAATACAGTTGGGCCGCAGATGTCTCAATCAATCCCCTGGAGAGGCATTGCGGCTTTAGGTGCACCAGGTTTATTCTATCAAAAACATGGTGAGATTGTTAATCCTGCTTCATTTATTGACTCGGTTGGTTTATTAACTGGAAAGATACGGGTAACTTTGCCGGGTGGTGCTTATGCACCTTTGCTTGGAACAACAACCGGAAAGTATTACCGTGATAATAAATATCCTGGTTTACCTGCAGGTATTGACACAACAAAGCCATTTGGTTTTCATCCACAGAATCCGTTTCCTGATGCGCTTGTGCTTGACGAAAGTGAAATTCAAACTACTGCAGATGTAACCAGCCAGTATAATGCAACTATTGAATCGCTTACAAGTGCCAAAGGATTTGGTTTAGTAAATATATTCGACTTTTTTAATACTATCAGAGCGAATGATTTTACAGGTGGCACAGTAATTAACGGCATAAACTTTTCAACAACATATGTAACCGGGGGATTGTTTAGCTTAGATGGTGTTCATCCTACCAATCAGGGTCACGCTATTGTTGCTAACAAATTCATTGAAGTTATTAACACAAAGTTTGGCGCAAGCATTCCATTGATCGATGTATCAACCATACCCGGAAGCTTGAATTTTGCCGGTAAGATTTCTTTTAGTTCTCAGGGTTATCCGGTATTGCCACCGGATCTCTTTAATAATCTGTATTTCTAATTAAGAACGGGATGCTTCGGCATCCCTTTCTTTTAATCCCACCTATTAACTATTTTTGGACAAGTTGAATTATATAAGGAAAAAAGCAATGAAAAATATTCTGATCAGTTTCTTTTCAGTTATTTTATTACTTATTCAAGGATGCACTCCAACTTCCGAAACCGTGAAAGAACAGAAATCGGAAGAGGTTTATGTATTTGATGAAGTTCCTTCTGATAGCCTGATTAAACCTGATGAGAATGTTCAATATCCTACGCTTGATGTAAACTACTATGTTGTACAGATTGGTGCTTTTACAACTAAAGAGAGAGCAGAAAAATTCAGAGAAGAAGCTAAAAAGAAACTTAGTAATGAAGTAAGTGTGGTTTACAGCGATCAGGTTAAACTTTACGTAGTCCAGTTGTCGCCTTTTTACACAAATAAAATGGAAGCTGAAAAACTCAGAGATCAGCTGAGGTTGATACCGGATTACAGCGACGCCTGGATTTTAACGGTCAGCAAATAAATTTTTATTCATACCAGGCAACAACCCTGAAGTATTTGGTTTTGGGGAAATAGGGAGGTACGAATTTATAAAATCGTGTATCAAATTTATGGACATAACTGTAACCATTAGTCGGGTAGGGTATACCCCCGATAACTTTGTATTTTGCAGTCGGTCTTACTTTTTCACCTATGATTCCACCAACTAAGTTCATTTTATAAGCACCAGGATACTGATCGTATTTTTCAATTACTAATCCATCCTTTTGCGAATAAATTGAGGCGTGAATATCTATATCTCCACGTTTTGAATCGAAATCTACCTGGACGAAGTTCTCAGCGACCAATCCTAACATATCAGTCGATGTAGGATCAGTCAATGGATTCTTGTTATAAGAAATATCATCTACAATATGAATCATCCCTGCCTTTGTTGAACCTTTTCGGCTTGCAACGATTGTTGCCTGGCCGTTTAGTTTCCCTTTAATAAATAAATTGCCTCTTTCAATAAATATAACTCCGTTTGGTGCTAAAGTGCTCAATGGTTTTGTTACTGGTGAAGTCCAGGCTTTATTATCTATTCTAACCTGATACTTAACATTACCATTAGAAAAAAATTCAAGTTGAACATCTGTTACTTTATTCTTTTTTGTAGTATCACTAAATATCTTTCCATTATTGTATGCTGCCAGACGAATTTGAGACGTATCGAATTCAAGAGGTATTTCAACTCCGGTTTCCAGTCCACCAAGAAACTCAGGTTTACTTTGTGCATTATATTTTTGGACACCTTTTTTTGTAGTTGCATAACCAAGAAAAACAGGATTTCCATAGCATTGAATATAATCGTTGATATGAAAGGGTCCTGAAAGAGTATCACCGGTTGCCCACCAGGCAGCACTCGAATTATAAAAATTTCCATACTGTGCAAAGTTCTTTGGTGAAAGAATTGCAATTACAGTGTCTTTATATCCATTATATGTTCCGATTGAAGTTATTCTTCTGTTATCGTACCCGAAAGAATCAACCGTTACGTTAAGTTTACCCGAGGAGAAATCAAGATTTTTGTAGCCAGCTTTCCAGGATCGATTTATGAATATCTGGCTTGCAGCCATATTAGCCCCTGAAACAGCTATCGAATGGGAGTTGGTCTTTGAGTAATATGAAATGTAGTTATCAACAGTTGATGTAGAAAAGTCCAGAATTTCCTTACCACGCAATACAAATAGGAAACTAAATGCTGCAACTAAAATTAGTATCGCTTTACCGCTCATAAATCATTACCTCTTTCTTAAATTTCTTCCTGTTAATCTAAGCTGCGACCAGGATGCCTTAGAGTATTTTTTATTGTATGCATCGGGATCCTCGATCTGGAATGATACTTTAATCAGTGCAATCTTTCTGGTATCTGTGATAGGAAGTTTTAACGTATCCTGAAAAACATCAAAGTATTCCAGATTAAAACTTGTTATTCCATAACTGAGTTTTAGAGGCAATCCGCCATTAATTCTTTTATACAGGATTCGGTCATTGGGATTAGGCGTATGGCTCATCTGAGATGTTGATCCGATATAGTATTCGATTTTATCAAGCGAACTATCCTGGTTAATGTCTGCTCTGAATGTTATTGCATTAATTTCGGCTTTATAAATAAGTTTTGTTGTGTCTGTAATTTTATAAGGATCAGCACAGTAGCCCATTTTCCTGAAATCATTTTCAATAGTTTCAGCTACATATGCAAGATCAGATTGAATAGTTTTATCGTGCCCAAATGTTACCTGATTATCTGAAGCATTGCTTTGCAGTCTCATAAGAGTTAAAAGCAAAATACCTCCGATAAAAGTCGAGCCGATTACGTCAAGAATAGTTGAGAATCCCATCGCGGTTTCCTACAATTCTTTCCAATAACTAAATACTGAACTGATCTTTATTGTATCTCTCATAGTTTTACTTATTACGCTTACATCAATTTTTTTATGCCAGCCACGCGTACTTACCGGTACATTTGGCGCAGAAGGATCTATATAATAAACTTTACATTTAACCTTAAAGATATCTGCGGTTGGAATTGTGTCAGTTCTGTTAAAATTGTTATAATCATCGAAATCATCAAAATCAGGATATTTTTCACCTGACTCTGCTTTTAATTGAGTTGGTAGAGTTAGTTTATTCAAATCACTTACAAAAGCTGAAATTGATACTTCATCGAATGCTTTATTATTAGCTTCCTCAATTACGGATTGAGCAATTGAAACAGCCATTAATCCCATTTTGGAATTAACAATTGTTGACTGTGTTGAGATGGTTGTATTATTTATCCTCAAGCTGAGCATCGATAATAATATTACCGCACCCAATGCTAAAAGCATTTGTCCTGTGTTCATTCTATCTTGGTTGAGTGATTATAGTTAATGATTGAAATCAAAAACTGTGCAGAGATTTCTGCCCGGAATTTTCAAAATTTTAGTTTTTGAGAGTTTCATAATTAAATTTTGAATCAAAATGCGTCATTTTTGTGGGTTAATAGTAAAGTCAGTTGAAATTCATTTTACTGTTTAAGGTATTAAGTAATAATTACCAATTTTTTGTAAATTTTGCCCAGAAAGAGCTAAGTCGTATTATAACAGCTTGATTGACAGATTTGAATAATGAAATATCAAGGATAGATTTTCATTAAAAGAATATTTATATTTTAATGTAATCAACATAACTTAAATTAAAATAAATGGAGGAGTTATTATGGCATTTTCATTAAACAAAATAATGTTGATAGGAAATCTTGGCCGTGATGCGGAAAACAGATTCACTACAAATAATCTTTCCGTAACTAATTTTACTCTTGCAACAACTAATAGTTATAAAGGGAAAGATGGTAATTGGGTTGAAGAAACTACCTGGCATAATGTGGTTGCCTACAACCTCTCAGATTTTATGAAAGAAGCCTTGAAAAAGGGAAAGAAAGTTTATGTTGAAGGAAGACTTACCAAACGTGATTATACTGATAAAGACGGCATAAAAAGGTATGTTACAGAAGTCCGAAGTGATAGAATAATTCCGCTCGAAGCTGGCGACAAAGAACCCACTGTAGGACCTGAAGAAACTGGTGCTATGCCGGATGTTTCCTCAGAGGAAAATGAAGATTTACCATTCTAATTTGATGTGACACAATTTTAGGATAATCTGCCGCTTGGAGACTGATTGGTATCCGGAAATATTTATTCTTTTTCTGTCTTTATTATTGATGGCTTTTATCAGTGCTTCCGAGTTGACAATTCTTTCACTGGATAAGAAGAAACTAAAAAAAAATTTTCAAAGTAACTCAATAACTTTAAGATACTTACAAAGCCTTCTGGATAATTCCGGAAGGCTTTTGCTTACTTTCCAAATTATCAGGATAATCCTTTATTCTGCAGCAGGTGTGACATCAGCTGTGTTGTCTATGAATATTGCTGCATTATTGAATTTAAATACTGCTTTTACTGTAATTGCTTTTATTATTTTCTTAACTGTAATCTTTTTCATTTCCTCTGAATTAATTCCTAGATTGATTTCAGAAAAAAGCGCTATTAAATATGCAAGAATATCTGTTGGGCCTCTTTACTGGATTTATGTTCTTTTTTATCCTGTCGTTGAATTGTTTCAGGAGTTGATTCAAATTACAAAATCCTTTCTTAGAAAGATTAACATTGCCTCTGATTATTATTCGGAAAATTCTGATAAAGGTATTACTGAGGGTATGAAAATACAGCGGCTTGATACGGAAGAAAAGGAAATAATTGAAAGCATAATGGATTTCAGGACTTTGACCGTCAGAGAAATAATGACCCCTCGTGTTGATATAAAATCCATTTCCATTGATTCACATTTTGAAGAAATCTTTGAATTTATTGTAAAATCCGGTCACAGCAGAATTCCAGTTCATAATAATGACCTCGATCAGATCTCCGGGATTCTTTATGCAAAAGATCTTATTCCTTATCTGATGAATGAAAAGCTGAGGAAACATACTAATCTTACTAAAATTCTTCGCGAACCGATGTTTGTACCAGCTTCTAAAATGGTAAATGATCTCCTGGTTGAGTTTCAGGAAAAGAAACTTCATATTGCAATTGTAGTTGATGAGTATGGAGGTACAGCAGGCATCGTAAGCTTAGAGGATATAATTGAAGAAGCTGTTGGAGAAATAAGAGATGAATTTGATAAAGAGGAAATTCCTGTGGTTAAGCTTAGTGAAAATGCTTTCCAGCTTTTAGGGAAAGTTTCAATTGATCAATTAAATGAACTGACTTCCTCTGACTTTAGTTCGGATGAATTTGATACGGTTGGGGGATTAGTACTAAACCAGGCTGGGAGTGTCCCTTATTTGGGTTATGCTTTTGAATTAAATGGTTATAAGTTTACAGTATCTGAAATAATTCGTAAAAGAATTAAAAAGGTAACAGTGGAAAAAATTCTAAAATGAAACCAGGATGTTTCGTCAAATCTGTAATTGTATTAACGATTATAGTTGCGGTTGCAATTTATCTTATAAAGTATAAATTATCCGATTATTTTGGAAAAACAGGTAAACAGATTATCGGTGAGTATATTATTGATGATCTTGAAACTGAGTTTAATACTATCAAAGCCTCACCGGAAAAAGACAGCTTAAAAATATTTCTGGAAGACTATGTTAAGAAATCTCAAAGTCTGGATTCACTTCCTGAAAACATCGACACTCTTGTCACAAAATTACAGCGGGCGTTCGAGGATAGTATTATTGAGCGGAAAGAGTTATTTGAAATTCAAGCACTTTTAAATACTGGAAATAATCATGAAAGATCAAAGAAAAACTGAAATTAAAGTAGGAATCATTTCTGTTTTAGGTACGATTTTGTTTTTATGGATATTTGGTTGGGCAAAAAATTTTAACCTGACTCAGACAGAAAACACCGTACTGGTCAAATTTCCTAATGTCTCCGGTCTTGAAGTGGGAGATAATGTAAGTGTTAACGGAGTTCGCAAAGGATTTGTTGAAGATTTTAATATTCAGTCGAAACATGTAATTGTAAAGCTCAAAGTTGATAATGACATAAAATTGAAAGAGGATGCTCAGTTTTATGTTGCAATGCTTGATTTAATGGGCGGGAAAAAAGTCGAAATCTCTCCCGGTGCTTCAGAAAATAATCTTGATTTAAATAAAATTCATGAAGGCAAATTTGAAACTGATATACCCGGAGTTCTTTCCGTATTGGGAAGTGTACAGGGTGATCTGATATCTTCTCTAAAAGACTTTCGGATTACACTCAGTTCGTTAAATAATTATTTGACCGATCGCCAGCTTGAAAATGATCTGAAAAATTCTCTTTCAAATCTTAGTACATTAACACAAAAAATAAATCTTCTTGTAGATGAAAACAGAACCGCACTTAAATCTCTTATTTCGAATGCCAATTTACTTGCAGAAGAAACGAAAACATTCATTTCAAACAATTCTGGTAACATCGAATCATCACTGGAAAAACTTAACAATGTTTTAGTTCAAACTGATTCGCTGCTTGTCAGCTTAAATAAGATAACAAATGAGACAACAAGTCAACAAAACAATATTGGTAAAATTTTGTACGATCCTAATCTCTTGAATGATGTCAAACAATCATTAAACCAGGTTAATGAACTAACCAGGCTTTTAATAGAGCAGTTAAAAGATAAAGGAATAGAAGTAAATGCTCACATTTTTTAAGGTTTCCCGGTTACTTATTTTCCTGCTTTTCTTAGCAAACAATTCTTTTGGGCAATCGCCTGATCCTGTTCACTCAAAAAACGGGATGGTTGTTTCAGCTAGTAAAATCGCTTCTGAAGTCGGTATCCAAATATTAAAGAAAGGCGGAAATGCCGTTGATGCAGCAGTAGCAGTTGGATTTGCACTTGCAGTTACCTATCCTTCAGCGGGAAATCTTGGCGGAGGTGGATTTATGGTAATTCATCTTCAGGATGGAAGAAATATAACCATCGATTTCAGAGAAAAAGCACCCGGCAGTGCCTTTAAACAAATGTACCTTGATTCTCTTGGAAATGTTATTCCTAAACTAAGCGAAGAGGGAGCTTTATCGGTAGGCGTACCGGGAAGCGTTGCAGGATTAATTTATGCTCTTGAGAATTACGGAACTATGCCTTTATCAGAGGTGGTGCAACCGGCAATTGAGTTAGCCTCTGACGGATTCATTCTTGATTTTAGAACCGCCGAATCATTTAACAGAAATTTTTCTGACTTTTCGAAATATGAATCAACAAAAAAAATATTTACAAAATCAGGAGAGGAATTCTATGAGGGCGAATTATTTGTTCAGAGCGATTTAGCAAATACACTTACATTAATTCGTGATCAGGGACTTGATGGTTTTTACAGAGGTAAAACTGCCGGTTTAATTGTCGAGCAAATCAATTCTTTGGGTGGTAACACGAGCCTCGAAGATCTACAAATATATAAACCTGTTGAAAGAATACCCGTTATGGGAAGTTATCGGGGTTATGATGTTATTTCAATGGGCCCTCCAAGTGCCGGTGGATTGATGCTCATTCAGATGCTTAACATTCTTGAAAATTACCAGTTTAATAAAGACGATTGGGGAAGTAGTGAATATCTTCACAGATTAATTTCAGCAATGAAATTTGCATTTGCAGATAGATCAGTTCATATCGGTGATGAGGATTTTTATCCTGTGCCTAAACAATGGATTCTCTCTAAAAGTTATGCTGATTCTCTTTTCCGGAAAATAAAAAATAATGCCATCCCGTCAATTGAAATACTTCCCGGGACTCCTTTTGAAATTATTGAGGGCAGTGAAACAACTCATTACTCTGTGTATGATTCGCTCGGAAATGCAGTTAGTACAACAACCACGATAAATTCTGCTTACGGTTCTAAAATTGTTGTTGAAGGTGCAGGCTTTTTATTAAATAACGAAATGGATGATTTTAGTATAAAGCCCGGTTTCCCAAATCAGTTTGGGCTTCTTGGAAATGAGGCTAACTCGGTTCAACCGCAAAAAAGAATGCTTAGTTCAATGACTCCGACAATTGTACTGAAAGACAGTTTGCCTTTTTTGATTTTAGGAAGCCCCGGCGGTTCTACAATTATTACTGTTGTTTTGCAGGTAATTATGAATGTAATCGATTTTGGAATGGATATACAGGAAGCTATTGATAAACCCCGCATTCATCATCAGCTTTTTCCCGATGAAATATTTTTTGAAAAATTTGGATTATCGAACGATTTAAAAAACAATTTAATTGAAAAAGGCTACGCAATAGGAAATGAGCAAACTTTAGGAAGGGTAGAAGGAATTCTTATAGACAACATACAAGGAATGATTTATGGTGCAACAGATCCAAGAGGTTTTGGAGGAGCAGCTGGTTATTAAGACAAAAGAATAATTAAATGGTAATAGGAATTGGAATAGACATAATTGAAATTGACCGGGTAAAGAAAAGTGTTGATGAATTTGGTGATGCTTTCCTAAAAAAAATTTTTACACCCCGGGAAATTGAATACTGTTTAGCTAAAAGCAACAAATATCAGCATCTTGCTGCAAGGTTTGCTGCGAAAGAAGCCGTTTACAAGGCACTATCAACAGCCTGGGATGAAGGTTTAAGCTGGCAGAATATTGAAATCCTTAACGAGATAAACGGAATGCCTATCGTAAGATTAAGTGGAAAACTAAAAGATTTCTTATCGGTCGATAAAAGCCTGAAGATCTCTATAAGCCACTCGAGAGATTATGTAGCTGTTGTAGCGATCATTGATAAAAACGGAAGTGATGCCATAAGTCATAATCATTACTGAAAACAATTTTTTGGATTGATAAAAACGCACGGGCTGATTAATTTTAATATGTTAAAACAGGTTAAGATGAAAAACAATTTATATTCTTTTTTCAATTATGGTTCGATAGTAGTTGTGTTTGCCTTAATAATAATAATGCTGCTTGATTTGGTTCCGCGTGAATCATTTGTTTATCTTTTAAGCGTAGCAATTTTATTAATAATAGCAAGAGTAGTTTTAAGAATTTATTTCACAATGAAAGTCATAAAAAAGGAGTAGGTCTTCGAATCTTCAAAGCATGTAAACGGTAAACTTAATGCAAAAGTTTTAATCCTTAATCAGAGCTATGAACCTATAACGGTATGTACAATAAAAAAAGCGTTCATTCTTTGTTACCTGGGAAAAGCTGAAATGGTTATTGATGACTCACGAAAGAGCATCAGATCAGTTAATTATACTTACCCCTGGCCAAGCGTCATCCGTTTAAGCCGATTTGTTAATGTTCCTTACAAAAAGGTTGTTCTGTCAAGAAAAAACATTTTAAGGAGAGATGCTTATAAGTGTGGTTATTGTGGGAGAGGAGATTTGCAATTAACTATTGACCATGTTATTCCAAAAGCGAAAGGTGGAACAGATTCCTGGGAAAATCTGATAACCGCCTGCACCTTATGCAATAATAAAAAAGGCGACAGAACTCCTGATGAAGCTAAAATGCTCCTGCTAAATCGTCCATTTAAACCAAGCCATATAATGTTTATTAAAAATGTTGTTGGTAAACTTGATGAAAAATGGAAACCTTATCTTTATTTATCCTGAATCAGATCTTTTATCAACCTCAGTAAATTTTAAGCATATTTGTTATCTTTAATAAATAAAATTATTAATTAGTTGTAATGAGCAAAAAAAGAATTTTAAGCGGAATGAGACCATCCGGAAAGCTGCATATCGGACACTATGTCGGAGCGCTTGAAAATTGGGTTAATCTTCAAAATGAATATGAAAGTTTCCATCTTATTGCAGATTATCACGTTTTAACAACAGATTTGAATACATCTGATGTTTATGATAATTCAATTGAAATGCTTATTGACTGGCTGGCTGCTGGTCTGAATCCTCAATTAAGTCCAATGTTCAGGCAATCACAAATCAAAGAACACACTGAATTAACCTTGATTTTTGGAATGCTTATAACTGTAAGCAGACTCGAGAGAAATCCTACAGTAAAAGAACAGGTTCGGGATTTGAATATCGACAATGTAATCTTTGGTCATCTTGGTTACCCGGTTTTGCAGGCGGCAGACATTCTTTTGTACAAAGGAGTTGGAGTTCCGGTTGGAGAAGATCAGGTCCCGCATATTGAAATTACCAGGGAAATTGCAAGAAGATTCAACAACCAGTATGGAGAAGTATTTCCTGAACCCGAGCCTTTACTAACAAACTTTTCGCGGCTGATGGGTCTTGATGGTTCTGCAAAAATGAGTAAGTCTTTGAATAATACAATTCTTCTTTCTGATGAATCTGATATTATTAAATCTAAATTGAAAAAGGCAGTTACCGATCCTCAAAAGATTAGAAAAGGAGACCCGGGTAATCCTCAGATATGTTTAGTATTTTCTTATCATAAAAAGTTTAATACTTCAGAAGTTCCTCAGATAGACATTGATTGCCGGTCGGGAGCGCTTGGATGTGTTGATTGTAAATTGAAATGTGCATCAAGATTAAGCGAATTCCTTGAGCCTATGAGAGAAAAAAGAAATTACTACCAGTCAAGAAAAAATGAGGTGCTTGAAATACTTGATGACGGCGAGAAACGTGCAAAAAAAGTTGCAGCAGCTACTATGATGGAAGTACATGAAAAAATGAAAATGGGTTGATTATGTATAAGATCAAGTTAGAGCAATTTGAAGGCCCGCTCGACCTGCTTCTGTTCTTCATTAAAAGAGATGAATTAAATATTTACGATATCCCGATTTCTAAAATTACCAAAGAGTTTCTTGAATATGTTAATTTAATTAAGATGCTCGATCTTGAGACTGCCGGAGATTTTATCCTTATGGCTTCAACGTTGATGCACATTAAAGTCAGAATGCTTTTACCAAGAGAATTTGATGAAAGCGGTGAAGAGATCGATCCGCGTGCTGACCTGATTAAAGCTTTACTTGAATATAAAAAATATAAAGAGGTGGCGGAAGATCTTACGTTCCTTGAATCAAATCAGCAAAAGCTAAGATTCAGAGGATATTTTTCTGAAGACGAAAAAGAAAAACCAGGCGAATTAGAAATTTTACTCAAGAATGTTTCAATTTACGATCTTGCCAAAGCGTTCAAGCAAGTGATCGATGGGGTAAAACCAGAAATAATTCATCAGATAAGCAGACCAAATATTACTATTGATGAACAGATTGAATATATACTTGAAATGGTTGAGAATGAAAAAGAACTCCTCTTTACAAAACTCGTTCTGGGAATGACTGAAAAACTTAGAATTATAGTTACATTCATTGCGCTGCTTGAATTAGTTAAAATTGGTAGAATAGGAATTAAGACCACAAAAAAAAGTAATGAATTCATAATACACCTTATTTCAAATGGATAAAATTTATTCATCAGTTATTGAATCTCTGATATTTTCATCCGATGAACCGATTCCTGCGATTGAAATCATCCGCGCAATAAAAGGAATTGATGGAGAAGACGTTCAAATATCTCCGGAAGAGGTTGATGAATGTGTAAATGAATTAAATATTTCTTACGAAAAGCAGGGAAACTCGTTCCGGATAATCAGAATTGCTCAGGGTTATGCATTTGCTACCATTTCTGATTTTGCCAAGTATGTTGGGTTCTTATCATCAGAAAGGTCGAAGAGAAGACTTAGTCAGGCAGCCCTGGAAACACTTGCAATTATTGCTTATAAACAGCCGCTTACAAAACCCGAGCTTGAATCAATTCGCGGAGTAAATTCTGATTATATTCTGAATACATTACTTGAAAAAAATCTAATTACAATTTCAGGTCGTGCAGAAACTGTTGGAAGACCTCTTCTCTATACAACTACAAATGAGTTTTTGAAATACTTTGGTTTGCATAAGCTGACAGATCTTCCTAAACCAAGAGAAATTGAAGAAATAATGAACGATGAAGATTTCCTTGAACAGAAACGTAAAATTATGATGAATTTAGTTGAAGAAAACCTGGAAACAAAACAGGATGAAAGTTTAACTGATGATAGTAAGGTTGAATAAATTTTTAGCCGATAGCGGTGTAACCTCAAGAAGAAAAGCTGAAGAGCTGATTAAAGATGGAAGAGTTTCTGTAAATGATAAGGTCGTTATTGAACTATCGACTAAGATAAATACAAATACCGATTTTGTCAGCCTTGACGGCGAACTAATAAAACCCAAAAAGCATGTCTACTTTTTATTAAACAAACCAAGGGGAGTTGTAACTACAACCAGTGATGAAAAAAACAGAAAAACAGTTGTTGATCTGGTAAAGTCAAATGAAAGAATTTACCCTGTAGGTCGGCTTGACTATAACACAACAGGTGTTTTGTTTTTAACAAATGATGGAGAGTTCGCTAACTTCCTGACTCATCCATCTAACAAAGTTCCTCGTGAATATGACGTAAAATTAGATAAGCCCCTAACCGATCACGATGAGAGTAATTTGTTAAACGGACTTATTGTCGATGGTACTAAAAGCAGGTTTACAAAAATTCAGTTTAGAAATAAAAAAGATAAAAGATTTGTGAGAGTGACTGGAATAGAAGGGAAAAATCATTATGTAAAAAAAATGTTCGGGGCATTAGGATATCAGGTTTTGAGTTTAAACCGGGTTAGTTTTGCAGGCGTTACTGTAGATTTACCTGCAGGTTCTTATAAAAAATTATCCAGAACAATTATCGATGAAATTTATCAAAAATATGCTTAACAAATATTTTCTTTCAACGCTGATCATTATTGCTTTTACTGAATTTGTCTTATCACAGGATACAACTTCAGTAACTAATCAGACTAAATATTCAGCATCAACCGTAGCTGAATTCTCGCATCAGATGGATGATATTTTCAACGATCCAAATTTTGCAAATGCAAACTGGGGCGTAATGATTCAATCACTTGAAACCGGAGAATATTTTTATAAAAGAAATGAAGATAAACTTTTTGTCCCCGCATCAAATCTGAAATTGATAACCTCTGCTGCGGGTTTAATTCTCCTCGGTGAAGATTATCAGTATACAACCAATATATTAATACGCGGTAAGATCGACGGACCAGAATTAATTGGTGATCTTGTTCTTCAGGGAACTGGCGATCCGACTATTTCCGGGAGGTTTTATAAAAATGATATGCTAAGCTTTTATAAAATGATCGCCGATTCGCTTCTTAACATGGGAATTGATGAAATAAGAGGAAACCTGATTGGCGATGATGATGCTTTTGACGATAATGGCCTTGGCGAAGGATGGTCCTGGGATTATGAAAGTTACTGGTACTCTGCTCCTTCAGGTGCAATTTCTTTTAATGATAATTGCATTGATATTGTCGTTAAGAGAAATGTTAAAGACAATTCTGCAGAAATATTATTATTCCCGGATACAAAATATGTTATAGTCCAAAATGAAGTTGAAATTGTTCCTAAAGATTCAGCAACTAATATTAATATCTACCGGCAGCGGGGAACAAATTACATAACTATTTTCGGAAAATTATCGGAAAATACTGACTCGGTAAAGCTTTATTGCACTATCAATAATCCCACTCAGTATTCAATGGTTGTGTTTAAAGAAGTGCTTCGGGAAAAAGGGATCTATGTTAAAGGTTATCCGATAGATATTGACGATTTATCTTACCCGCTTGAATACGATTCATTGAAATTATTGTTCTCATTTAAGTCTCCTCCACTTAAGGAGATAATTAAAGTAATCAATAAGAACAGCCAGAATTTTTTTGCAGAGCAGCTTCTTAAAACAATTGGTTATGAAAAAGAAGGTGAAGGAACAGCCCTAAATGGAATTAAAGCAATTAAAAATGTTTTGCTGGATATGGGCATAAACCCGGAAGGTGTTTCAATAGTTGATGGTTCAGGATTGTCAAATTTAAACCTAATTTCACCGCGTCATATTGTGACTCTGTTATCCTATCTTTATAAAAGCCGTTTTTATGTTCCGTTTCTGAATTCATTACCAATAGCAGGAATTGACGGCACGCTTGGTAAAAGAATGAAAAATACCCGTGCAGAATCTAAAGTAAGAGCTAAAACCGGATTCATCTCTCATGTCCGAAGTCTCTCCGGCTATACTTCAACTGCAGATAATGAACCAATTGCTTTTTCAATGATAGTTAATAATTTCAGTGTCCCTGTGAAACTTGCTGAAAATATTCAGGATTTGGTTTGTCTTAGACTTGTAAACTTTAAAAGGAAATAAAGGAGATTAAGTGAAATCCAATTATCAAAGCGATGTTAACGTTTTAATCAAAAGACGATTTGAAGAATTAGATCATCTGAGAGAAATGGGCATAGAACCTTTTGCATATTCATTTGATGTTGATTCGGATACTGAAACAATAAAAAAGAACTTTAAAGAAGGCGAAACGTTTGATATAAAAATCGCCGGACGTATTATGGCTTTAAGAAGAATGGGCAAAGCTTCATTTGCTCACATTGCTGATGCAAAAGGTAAAATTCAAATATATCTTAAGAAAGATGATATCGGTGAACGATATGATGCTTTTAAACTTATGGACATTGGTGATATTATAGGAGTTGAGGGATTTGTATTCAAAACAAAGACGGGCGAAATTTCAATTCATGTTCAAAAGCTGGAGCTCCTAACCAAATCTTTAAGACCTCTTCCGATAGTGAAAGAAACAACCGATGAGCAGGGGAATGTTATTTTGCACGATCAGTTTGTTGACAAAGAGCTTCGTTACCGTCAACGATATGTTGATTTGATCGTTAATCCTCAGATAAGAGATGTATTTATAAACCGGAGCAAAATCATTACATCGATGAGAAAATTCCTTGATTCACAGAATTATCTTGAAGTTGAAACTCCGGTTCTTCAAACTTTATACGGCGGAGCTGCAGCACGACCATTTATCACGCATCATAATGCGCTTGATAATGATTTATTTCTCCGTATCGCTGATGAACTTTATCTGAAAAGATTGATCGTTGGCGGATTCAATGGCGTTTATGAAATATCGAAAGATTTCAGAAACGAAGGGCTCGACAGAACTCATAATCCTGAATTTACAATGATGGAACTCTATGTACCTTATAAGGATTATCTCTGGATGATGAACTTCGTTGAAGTAATGATTACCAGCATCGCTTCAGAAGTTTTTCAAAATCTCCAGTTCGAATACGAAAACAATAAAATAAATTTTGCTGCTCCCTGGAAAAGAATTTCGATGGTTGATGAAATTCAGTCAAAGACCGGTGTAAATGTTCTTACAGCCGGCATTGATGAGATGAAAAATGCAGCAAAGAAACTGGGTGTTGATGTTTCACAAATAAATTCAAAAGGAAAATTAATTGATGAGATTTTCAGTACCGCTGTTCAACCAGAATTGATTCAACCTACATTTGTAATGGATTACCCGCTTGAGCTTTCGCCGCTTGCAAAAAAGCACCGATCAAAAGAAGGATTGGTTGAAAGATTTGAAGTATATGTTGGAGGAAGAGAGATCTGTAATGCATTTTCAGAACTGAATGATCCTATTGATCAAAGAAAAAGATTTGAGGAACAGGTTAAAATGCGGGAAGCCGGAGATGAAGAAGCTCACCAGGTTGATGAGGATTTTCTCAGAGCACTTGAATATGGTATGCCTCCAACTGCCGGACTTGGAGTTGGTATCGACAGGTTGGTGATGGTATTGACAAATCAATCATCAATAAGAGATGTAATCTTTTTTCCACAGATGAAACCTGAAGTAAAAAGCTGACAGAGATTTACTTCTGCCTGTATAAAATCTTTAAATGATAATATTTTCTGTCAGCTTATCTTTAAGTGTTGAATGAAAAAATTCATTTTGATAATTCTTTTATTCTTAAACCAAATAAATTTTGCTCAGATAGATACAACATTTCTTAAATCTTCTGGAATTGAGCTTAATTCCCAAACAGATTCAAGCACTTTTGCTTTACCTCTAAGCCTTCGCTTTCAGAAAAGTACATCCGTTTTTGATCCACTAAATTCAGAGATCGATTATAAAATTTTGGCAGGCGTTGGGACAATTTCTTTAGGAACAGGAATTCTCGTTCACATTTACCAGCGTAATGCCTGGTGGAAAGATCAGCGATCAACATTTCATTTTCAGAATGACTGGAATTATGCGCGCTGGATAGATAAAGTAGGTCACTTTTACGGCGGTGCTGTTTTAGCTCATTTGTTTTCGGCGGGACTTGAATCAGCAAATATACAGTCTGAAACAGCAGCAATTTGGGGAAGCTCACTTGCAATGGCTTTTCAGCTGTATGTCGAAATAGAAGACGGATTCGGACCCAATTGGGGTTTTAGTCCCGGTGATGCGGCTGCTAACCTGCTTGGAACCGGATTTATGCTTGGACAATACTACTTTCCTTATCTCAAAAATTTTCAGCCAAGGTTTAGTTATTATCCTTCAAAAAAATTCAAAGATGGTCTTCATAAAGGGAATTCAATAGACGATTATGAAGGTCAGAAATATTGGATATCTCTTCGTTTGAAAAACATTCTCCCTGAAGACGTTTCTGATTATTGGCCTGAATTCTTGAACATTTCATTTGGCATGGGAGTGAAAAATCTGGATGGGCTAGGGGGAGGAACTAACGAATTTTATATTGCTCTTGATCTGGATGCAGAGTCACTTCCACTTTATGGCAGCGGCTGGCAATTTGTTAAAAACAGTTTAAACTTTATTCATTTCCCTATGCCCGGGTTGAGAATTAGTCCCAAAGGTGCCTTTTTTTTATTTTTGTTTTGATGAAAGAAATAAAGTATAGTATAATCATTCCAACTTTAAATGAGGAAAAACTAATTGAAAGACTTCTTTCAAGTTTAGTTGACTTCAGAAGAGATGCTGGCTTTGATTTTGAATTAATCATTTCAGACGGAGGGAGTACAGATAAAACTTTAGACATTGCGATAATGTATGCTGATATCCTTAAAATTAATTCAAAAGGCATTAAGCAGACAATCGCCGCCGGTAGAAACAACGGTGCTAGAATTGCTTCTGGTGATATACTAATTTTTCTGAATGCTGACATAATCATTCCGGATATTAAATCTTTCTTTACGTTTCTTAATGAAGAATTCTATCCTTCTGATTCAATTGCATTGACTTGCTTCGTTAAAATTTCTCCTGGTGAAGAAACAACTCTTGATAAATTATATCACTTCGGGTACAACAATTATTTCAGATTACTTAATTTGGTTGGAGTAGGAATGGGAAGAGGCGAATGTCAGGTTATAAGGAGAAGTTATTTTGAGAAAGTTAACGGTTATAACCGTGAACTTGCTGCCGGAGAAGATTTTGATTTATTCAGGAGGCTGCGCAAACTTGGGAAAATAATTTTCACTAACAGAATTTTTGTTTATGAATCTCCCCGCCGATTCAGGAAATTAGGTTATGCAAATGTTACCTGGTCGTGGATTAAAAATGGTTTTTCAGTCTTCTTAAGAAAGAAAGCGATTTCGTCTGTATGGGAAGAAGTAAGATAGTTTTTATTGTTGGGATTTTTCTGTTTCTGCAAATAGATGTTTATGCTCAGGCAGAATACGTTGATGAGTCAAATCCGGTTTATGATTTTCTGGAAAGGATGGAAACAATCCAGGTTTTAAACGATTACAACTCTTTTGAAATTCCTAAAACAAGGAAAGAGATTTCATTTTATCTGCTTGCGGTTTTAGATAAGCAGGAGAAACTTGATGCTAACGACAGATTAATGCTTAAAGATTTTTGCTCAGAGTTTGAATTTGAACTATACGGAACCCTTAACTCAAGCTCGGGATTGATCGAAAATAATTGTTATAATTTTTTCTCGGAGAAAGAAAAATATCTTTACTTCTTTTCTGAAAAAGGAAAAGCAAATCTGTTCATAAATCTTTTAGCAGAAGGTCAGACCATTTTTTATAATGACAGACTCAGTAAAGTTAATTTATCAACTTCACTTGGAATAATAGGTGGGGATCTCAGGGGAACGTTTATCGATAAATTCGGTTTCGCATTAAAAGGTACCAACGGAGTTAATTTCGGAAATAAAAGAGCCGCACTTTTACGGAAAGGTCTTGTTTACAATTTTAAGTTCAATGAAAAATCTGATGAATCCTTTTTTGATGAAACATCAGGTTATTTAACTGCTGATCTGGATCTGGTAAAATTCAAAGTCGGCCGCGACAGGCTAAAAGTTGGCTACGGTCAAATTGGAAAGATCATATCCGATGATGCTCCTGTTTTTGATTATCTCGGCTTTAATATCAGGTACAAATTCTTTTCATTTTCTTACTTTCACGGAAAACTTCTTGGATTCAATTTGATTGATGAAAAATCTATTAGTGAAAAATTCATTGGCTACCATCGAATAGGATTCAATATTTCAAAACATCTGGATATTGGTTTAGGCGAGATAGTTGTTTATGGAAACAGAGGAATGGATTTTGCTTATCTGAATCCATTTGCTTTCTACAAATCAGTTGAACATTCAAACTACGATCGCGATAATTCGATGCTTTTTGTTGATGTGAACAACAATTCTGTTCAGAGGCTGAAACTTTTTGGAACACTTTTAATCGATGATATCTCTTATGGGAAAATCGGATCGGGCTGGTGGGGAAATCAGATATACTTAAATGCTGGTTTAGTGTCGGATATTTTCTACGATATTTTTCCTCTGGAATTTCAATTGGAATATACAAGAATTGAACCTTATGTTTTTTCCCACCGTTTTTTAATAAATAATTTTTCTAATTTCAATCACAGTTTCAACCGGAATTTGCTACCAAATAGTGAGTTGTTTTTTGGGAACCTTAATTATAGGTTTACAAACAGACTTGACATAAGCCTGAATTTTCTTTACTCAATTCATGGTGAAAATTATTTAAACGAAAATAATGAACTGGTAAATGTTGGAGGAGATATAAATCTCGGGCACAGAGAAGGAGATTCCGAGAAAGTTAAATTTCTTGACGGTAAGCGGACTTATTCAAGAAATATTCAGCTAGAAATTAATTATGAATTGATCAATCAGTTTTTATTAACGATTAATTTTATATATAATAATCAAAGTAAGACGGGAACTAAATCAACCGATGAAATGCTTTCGTTCTTTACTTTGAAAACAAGATTTTAAATTTAACCGGAGTTAAGATGATATTTCAGAAATTTAAATTCACATTTACAATCGCGATACTTGCCATAGGAATTGCGCTTGGTATTTTGATTGATAAAATCGTGTCAGGCGACAACCTAAGGGAAAGCCTGCTTAAGTTTAATGACGTTTTAACTTACACTGAAAAGTATTACGTAGAGGAAGTTGATACACAAAAACTTGTAGAGGATGCCATTAATGGTATGCTAAGCAATCTCGATCCTCATTCTGTTTACCTTCCCGCTTCACAAATGGAATCAATCGAAGAATCATTCCGCGGTGATTTTGAAGGAATTGGAATCGAGTTCCAGGTAGTAGATGATACTTTAACTGTTGTTTCCCCGATTTCCGGAGGCCCAAGTGAAGAGCTTGGAATAATGTCAGGAGATCGCATTATCAAAATAGATGGAGTTGAATGTATCGGAATAACTAATGAAGAAGTTCGCAAAAAGCTAAGAGGTAAAGCCGGAACAAAAGTTTCAGTGACTATTATAAGATCTGGTGTGAAAGAATTATTAGAGTATCAGATAATCCGAGATAAAATTCCTATCTATTCTGTTGATACACGAATTATGATTGATGATAAAACAGGATATGTCAGCGTTTCAAGGTTTTCAGAAACCACTTACGACGAACTGAAAAAAGCACTTGATGAATTAAAGAAATCTGGAATGAAGCAATTGATTCTTGATCTTCGAAGTAATCCGGGCGGATATTTGAATCAGGCTGTAAAAATTGCTGATCTTTTTATAGACGGAAAGAAAAAAATAGTTTATACGCAAGGCAGAAGAGAAGAATTTAATGAAGAATTTTTAGCAGCGGAAACCTATCCCTATGAAAACATTCCATTGATTGTATTAGTGAACAGTGGAAGTGCCTCTGCAAGTGAAATTGTATCCGGAGCTATACAGGATTGGGACAAAGGTTTAATTGTTGGAGAAAACACATTTGGAAAAGGATTAGTGCAACGTCAGTTCACATTGCCGGATAATTCAGCTTTAAGATTAACAATTTCAGAATATTTTACTCCATCCGGCAGGTTGATTCAAAAGGATTACAAAGACGGAAAAGAAAAGTATTATTCAGAAATTGAAAATTCAGATGTTGAAGAAGGTGATAATATTCAACATAAAGCTGAGGAAGACTCTCTTAAACCTGTTTTTAAAACAAATAAAGGCAGAATCGTCTATGGAGGAGGTGGAATTACTCCTGATTATATTGTTAAATCCGAAAAAGTAACAGGGTATTCTTCAAACCTCTTAAGAAAAAATATCTTTTATCAGTATATACTGAATTATCTTGAAAATCAAGGAAGCATCATCAAATTTAAATACGGAAGCGATCTTAATCGTTTTGTTAAAGAATTTTCATTTTCAGATGATGAAGTAAACAATTTTATAAAATTTGCTGAATCAAAAGATGTTAAGTTTAACCAGGAAGATTTTGATAAAGACAGGGAATACATTGTAACCAGATTAAAAGCACAAATCGCCCGAAATTACTGGAAGAATGACGGATGGTTTTTAGTTCTTTTGCAGATTGACAAACAGTTTAACAAAGCAATCACACTTTTTGAAGAAGCAAAGAAACTTGCAAGCATAAGATGAAAAAAGCATCATTCATTATTCTATCATTAATACTTACAGGGGTTTTCATTTTTCTTTACGGTAAAGTAAACGCATCTTCGGTCCGTATGAATTCATCTCCATCGAAAACACTAGTTGTTGGAGAAGACTTACTTTATGAAGTTAGTTATTCGTTCATTAAACTCGGACAGGTAAGATTGATAATAACTGCTGAAAAAAATGTTGACGGTAAAAAAATTTACTCTGCCAGGGCATACATAAACTCATACTCTGGAATCCCTTTCGTTGATCTGCATCAGATTTATGAGAGCAGGTTTGACTCGGCGTGTGCTTCACGTTTCTTCAGAGGATTAATTCTTGAGGATAATGATACTACCTATACTGATTATAATTTCGATTATAAGAAATCCAGAATTCATGTTCTAAAGGGTAGAATTCATCCTCCTAAAGTTTGGACTGATTCAACCACAAGCCTTGATAAGAATTACGTAGACGGTCTATCGATATTTTATTACGCAAGAACAAATTTCGGCAAAAAGAAATCAGTAAATGTTCCTTGCTTTGTAACTGAGAAAAAAGAATCTGCAAAAATCAATTTTTATACTGAAGTTACAGATGAATCCATTGACGCAGTAGATTACGATATTGCATGTGTCAGGCTTGATGGTGAAACAGATTTTGTCAGTGTTTTCGGATTAACCGGTTATTTTGAGGGATGGTTTACCAATGATGAAGCTTCAATCCCCGTAATTGCCAAGATGAAGGTAATTATTGGAAACATCACACTCGAATTAAAAGAATGGAAGAGAAACGGATGGATGCCTCCCAGGTACAAAAACTAAGAGAAGAAATAAAACTTTTTCCTTATGAAGGCAAGTTTCCCAAAATCGCTTCAAATGTATTTCTTGCTTCAGGAGTAAAAATTATCGGTGATGTAGAAATTTCAGAAGATTCCAGCATTTGGTATAATACTGTAATAAGAGGAGATGTCCACTACATCAAAATTGGAAAAATGACAAATGTTCAGGATTGCTCTATGCTCCACGTAACAAATGGCGGATTCCCACTGAATATTGGGAATAAGGTTACAATCGGGCATTCGGTTAAACTTCACGGATGTACTCTGATGGATAACTGTTTGATTGGAATCGGTGCAATCATTCTTGATGGCGCAGTTGTTGAAGAATATTCAATGGTAGCAGCAGGTTCTACTGTAAAACCGGGTTTTATTGTGCCGTCAGGGAAATTGGTTGGCGGAGTTCCTGCAAAAGTTATCAGAGACTTAACTACCGAAGAAATTGAAGATTTTGAAAAGTCGGCAGTAAGGTATAAAAAATATACCCAAAAAACGATTGACTCATTGAATAATTTTAATTATTAATGCGTCAAAGAAAATTATTTCTTTAGAAAATACTTAATAAATAAGTGTTGAAAAATTTAACAATCAATTCATCTTCGCCCTCCATACAGAAGAGAACTATACACAAATATGTTAATTATTTGAAACATAAATTAAAATTCAGTGTTGATTCACTAACAATTAATTTTGTTTCGGCAAAAGAAATTTCAGAGATCAATCAAAAATATCTTAATCACAATTATTCAACAGATATAATTACTTTTAATTATAACATAGATTCAGCCGGACTCGACGGAGAAATTTTTATCTCAACTGAAGATGCTAAAGCAAACGCCGAGAAATTTAAAACTACTTTTCATAATGAAATGATTCGATTGATTATTCACGGAATTCTGCATCTGCTGGGTTATGATGATGTTAAAAAAAATGATAAGCTGAAAATGAAGAGAATTGAAAATCAATTGGTTTTGGAACTGAGCAGTAAAAGATCGATTAAATAATCCCGGCTTAAATAATGAAACTAATTGAATTAAAAAACGAATATTTATCTGAGTTAAGAATAGTAAAGAGATATTCTCCAAATACGTTGCTTTCTTACTCCAAAGATCTTGATGATTTTGTGAATTTCATGAACAATATTTCAAAAACTGAGCTCAAACAAATTTCCCGGAGAAATATCAAACAATTTTTAATGTATTTAAATGAAGCCCGAATGAATAAGAATACAATTTCCAGAAAATTATCAACAGTCCGGGGCTTCTTTAAATTTGCTAATGAAAAAGATATTATCGAAATAAATCCGGCTGCATTGGTTAGTAATCCTAAAATATCAAGGAGACTTCCGGAAATAATTCCTGCAGAATCATTCGAAGAAACGCATCAAATCATCACTAACAATGAAGATAATCCTGAACTTCATTCCGCGATAATCGAGCTGCTTTATGGTACAGCGATAAGAGTATCAGAGCTGTGTAAATTGAATGTTTCAGATTACGATAAGACAGATAAAACCATTAGAGTTCACGGTAAAGGCGGAAAAACAAGAATCATCCCTATCGGCAGCAAATCAATTCGTGTTTTAGAGGATTATATTAGAAAAAATCAATTTAAATCAGCAAACAAACCATTATTAACAAATGCGAAAGGAGAACGCTTATATCCAAAATACATTTATAGAGTTGTTAATAAGTATCTTTCAAAAGTAGTAGATATAAAGAAGAAAAGTCCACATGTGCTCAGACACAGTGCGGCAACCCATATGTTAGACCGGGGTGCTAACCTCAGAGCCGTAAAAGAAATTTTAGGTCACGAAAATCTTTCAACTACCCAGATTTACACTCATGTGAGCATTGAAAGACTTAAAAATACCTACAAAAAATCACATCCAAAGTCTTAATTATATCGGAGGATAAAATGAATATTTCAATAACCGCAAGAAAGTTCAAAGCACACAATACGCTAAAAGACTTCATCAATGGTGAGTTATCATCATTACTGAAGTATAACGATCGTATTCTTAATGCAGATGTAATTCTGAGTTATCAAAATGTGAAAGACAGTATAAAGACAGCTGAGATAATCCTACAGGTTCCTGGTCAGGTATTAAATGCAACCGAAAGTTCAGATGACTTTAAGAAATCGATAAGTAATGCTGTTGACAAACTTTCAAGGCAGTTGACAAAAATTAAAACTAAGAGGATTTCAAGGAAAGTTATAAATGATCGAAATAAATGAAAAATCAATCTCAAGGAAAGAATCAATAACAGTTGGTTTTTTATATTCGAATGCACGGGACAGATTTAAATTAAAAAGTTATAATGATTCTGCTGACTTTGAAAGAAAGATTTACGATCAAAATTTACACAGACCCGGCCTGGCGTTAGCCGGGTTTGTGGATTTATTTTCGTATTCTCGTGTTCAGGTATTCGGCAACACTGAGATGAGGTACCTTGCGCAGCTTACCGCTGAGAAACAATATGAATGTCTTAAAAGAATATTTAGCTTTAACATTCCTTGTATAATTTTAACCAATGATAATGAACCATTCGAGATACTAACAAGCTTAGCTGCGGAAAGCAAAGTACCTCTCTTCGGTTCTCCATTCTCCACTACTAAGCTTGTTTATTTGATAAGCGACTTTCTTGAAGATCAGTTTGCCACACGTGTTTCACTTCATGGTTCTTTCGTTGATGTTTATGGGGTCGGTATTTTGTTCATTGGAAAATCCGGTATCGGAAAAAGTGAAGTTGCCTTAGACTTGATTGAAAGAGGGCACAGGCTTGTAGCAGATGATGTAATAATTTTAACCAAGAAAGGGCAGGGAATCCTTATGGGGACAGGAACAAGTCTGAACAAGCATTTTATTGAAATCAGGGGATTAGGTATTCTTGATGTTGAAAGGGTTTTTGGAATAAGGGCTATTCGCTATCAGAAAAGACTTGAAATAATAGTAGAGTTGGAATTATGGAATGATAAAAGTGAATATACGCGAACTGGCTTGGAAGATATGACTGTATCTATTCTAGATGTTGAAGTTCCATATGTAAAATTACCAATTTTAGCCGGGAAAAACATTACAGTAATTTCTGAGGTAATTAGTCTTAATTACTTATTAAAACACTATGGATACGATGCCGCTAAAGTATTTCAAAGTAGACTTGCTGAAAGGTTGAATAATAAAAAAATTGAAGATAACAGGGGAATTGATTATTTCGAACACGACTATGAATGATGGCTTCAAACTCTTGACATTGAGTTTGTAAATCAGTACATTCGCCCACCTGATATGAAGAAGTTTTACTACTTTTCCCAATCGAAACTTCAATTCGTTGAAATAAAAAATTTCAAGAAAAAGTTTCTTACATTCTATTCTTTTTCAATACTAGCTTCAATGTTGGTGTTGCTTTTTGGTTACATATTATTTAATAAAATCTTCTTTGGTAACTCTAGTTCAACTGACTTATCTACTGAAAATACAATACTTAAGGAAAAGTTACTTGATGTTGCTACGCGGTATGATTACCTCAAAACTTCAATTGATAGTCTGACCAAACGCAATAACGAGCTTCGATTAGCCGCTAATTTACCCGGACTTTCTGATGAAGAGTTGTTGTTTGGGAGTGGTGGAGAAACATTTAATGATCTGGGCTTTAATAAAAATGCTGATGAAATTAATCTTGATAAAGCTCTATCTTTAATCTCTGAATTGGAAAATAAATTGAACTTTGAAAAAGAGCAGTACAGATTAATTTCTCAAAAATTAAAGATGAATCAGAAGCTTTATGAATCAATACCTGCTATTAAGCCAACAACTGGTATAGTAGGGGAGCATGGATTTGGAATGCGTCTACACCCAATTTTAAGAATTAATAGAATGCATGATGGTGTTGACATAATCACTTCTGTTGGGACACCAGTATACGCTCCAGGTAAAGGCAAGGTTGATTTTGTTGGAAGGAGAGGTGGATTAGGGCTTTGTATAGAAATTGACCATGGTTTCGGCTATAGAACCGTTTATGGGCATCTCTTAAGTTCGTCTGTAAAGGTTGGGGATACGGTTAATAGAGGTGAACTATTTGCCAGGACAGGTAATTCGGGATTATCTTCCGGACCACATTTGCACTATGAAGTTCATCACGATGGTGTAAAAAAAGATCCCTCAGAATTCTTTTTCAACGATTTTAATATATTTGAATTAATTAAAAAGTAAACATGTATAATTCAGCGGAGTTATAAATGATCTGGACCGTCGAATTAGCTGCTTATCTTGATGATGCGCCTTGGCCTGCAACAAAAGATGAATTGATTGAATATGCTGAGAGAATTGGCGCACCTTATGAAGTAATTGAAAATCTTAAGGAACTTGAAGACTCTGATGAACCTTATGAGTCTATCGAAGATATCTGGCCTGATTATCCCTCAGATGAAGATTTCTTCTATAATGAAGATGATTTTTAATCAGGGAATTTCATGACTAATAGTTGATGAAATCCTATCTTGAAGATATTAAAGATCAGCCTGAAGTAAAAAGAACTCTCACTCAATTTATTATCTCCGATAAAATTCCACATGCTCTGCTTTTCTCTGGCCAGGAGGGAATAGGTAAAGATTTTTGTGCAATAAGGTTTGCTCAGGAAGTTAATAGCCGTTTCGTTAAAAATCGTTTAGAAGCCGAAAGAATTATAAGTGGAATTGAAAATTTTTCTGAACCTTACATTAAATTTATTTGTCCTTTACCTCGAGGGAAAAGTGAGTCAGAATTGGATGGTCCGTATGAAAAATTATCCGAAGAGGATTTAGAATGCATCAAGGAAGAGCTCAGTAAAAAAATTTCAAATCCTTATTATGATCTTGAAATCCCAAATGCAAATAATATTAAGATCAACAGTATAAGAGATATTAAAAAATTTCTCTCATTCAGCATTGAAACATCTTTCTTCCGATTTATTTTGATTTCAGATGCACACCTGATGAGCGAAGCAGCTCAGAATTCTTTGTTAAAAAGTCTTGAAGAACCTCCCGCTGGTTTTATTTTTATACTTACCACTTCTCAACCTGATTTACTTCGTTCAACAATTCGCTCAAGATGCTGGAACCTAAACTTTCAGCCGCTCAGTAATGATGGATTATCTTCAATTCTGACTAACTTTTTTAATATTAATGAATCACTTGCAAACTCCATTGCACCTTTTGCAGGTGGTTCAGTTTCGATTGCTGTTAAACTCTTTGAGCACGACTTTGAAACATTGATTAATAAAGTCATTGTTTTTTTAAGGCAGAGTTTAGGAAAAAGATATAATTCTGCATTTGATGAAATAAAATATTTTCTTACTGATAATTCGGGAGAAATGCTGAAGTTGCTTATTTATTTGGTAATAATATGGCTGAACGATGTCCAGAAATTCAGGTATCAAACTGGTAATTATTATTTCAACAAACACGTTGAAACATTGGAAAAATTTAACAACCGCTTTCCGGATTTGAACGTCAACCAAATTGTAAATAAGTTAGAGCAGCTTCAAAGCGCAGTTAGTTTAAATATTAATTTGAATACTATTGCTATTAACCTGATAATGGAGCTGGCAAAAATTTCTTCAATAAAAGTCAATTGATTTTTTATAATTTTTTCTTTAACAGATCACAATTATTGAAAGGAGCTAAATGGAAAAAGTTGTAATTGTTTCAGCAAAAAGAACCCCGATTGGCTCATTCAACGGTAGTTTAAGTTCTTTTACTGCCTCTCAATTGGCAAGTTTTGTAATTAAAGAGATTCTCTCCGAGAGTAAAATTGATAAAAGTCTTATTGATGAGGTAATAATTGGCAATGTACTAACCGCCGGACAGGGACAAGCGCCTGCCAGGCAGGCTGCTTTATTTTCCGGATTATCGGAAAAAACTGAGTGTCTTACTATAAATAAAATGTGCGGCAGCGGTTTGAAAAGTGTTATGCTGGCACATCAGGCTATTCTGCTTGGTGACGCAGAGATAATCATTGCTGGTGGCCAGGAAAGCATGTCTAATGCACCGTACATTCTGCCCGGTGCAAGAAATGGCTACAGACTTGGTCACGGAAACATTCTTGACTCAATGATTTTAGATGGACTTTGGGATGTTTATAATAACATTCATATGGGTAACTGTGCTGAAGCCTGCGCTAAAGATTTTAACTTTTCAAGAGAGGAGTTAGATGATTTTGCTATTCAATCTTATAAGAAAGCATTGAACGCTCAGGCTGTGGGAAGATTTAAGGAAGAGATGGTTAATGTTACAATCAAATCAAAGGCGGGTGATATGATAATCGATAAGGATGAAGAACCAGAAAAAGTTAAGTTTGATAAAATTCCGACCTTGAAACCGGTTTTTGATAAAAACGGAGTTGTAACTGCAGCAAATGCTTCGAGTATAAATGATGGTGCCGCTGCTTTGTTAATTATGAGTGAAAAAAAGGCTAAAGAACTGAATTTAAAGCCGCTTGTTGAAATTATAGCTCAAAGTTCAGCAGCTAAAGCCCCGATTGAATTCACAACAGCTCCGGCAGATGCAATAAAAAAGGTTCTGAATAAAGCAGGAATGACCTTAAACCAAATTGATCTTTTTGAAATTAATGAAGCTTTTGCTGTTGTCTCTCTTGCTGTAAATAAAATTTTAGGATTAAATACTGAGAGAGTAAATGTAAATGGCGGTGCAATTGCTTTAGGACATCCAATTGGAGCAAGTGGTGCACGAATCCTTGTAACTCTAATTCACGAAATGCTAAAACAAAAATCCAATTATGGACTTGCTTCATTATGTATTGGCGGCGGTGAAGCTTCCGCTTTAATTGTTAAACGATATGAAAATTAATAGGTGATAAAATGGAATTCTTAAAAATTGCTGTTATTGGTGGCGGAACCATGGGCAATGGTATTGCGCATGTTTTTTCTCTGAAGGAATTCGAAACTTACTTAGTGGAAATTAATTCTGAGCTTTTAGATAAAGCAATTAAAAATATCGGGGAAAACATGAATCGGCAGGTTAAGAAGGAAGTAATCTCCGCTGAACAAAAAGAATCTGCCTTGAAAAGAATTAAACCAACCGTAGGTTTAGAAAATATTCCTGCAGATGTAGATCTGGTTATTGAAGCTATTTATGAAAACCGGGATGCTAAGCTGAAAATATTTTCAGAACTTGAAAAGCGGATAAAACCGGACGCAATTTTTGCCACAAATACTTCTTCAATTTCAATCACAGAGCTTTCTGTTGTTTGCAGAGCCGATAGATTTATTGGGATGCATTTTATGAATCCGGTACCGGTTATGAAACTTGTTGAAATTATTCGCGGCTATTCTACTAGTGATAGCACTTTTAATGCAATTAAGGACCTGGCCTTGAATCTTGACAAAGTTCCGGTTGAGGTATATGACTATCCGGGCTTCATATCAAACAGAATTCTTATGCCGATGATAAACGAAGCAGTCTTTGCCTTAATGGAAGGTGTAGCTAAAGCTGAAGACATCGATCAGGTTATGAAACTAGGAATGAATCATCCTATGGGCCCTTTGACTTTAGCAGACTTTATAGGGTTGGATGTCTGTCTGGCTATAATGGAAGTTCTTTACCAGGGATTCAATGATCCTAAATACAGACCGTGTCCATTATTGAAGAAAATGGTGGCCGCAAAAAAATTAGGAAGAAAAACCGGCGAAGGATTTTATAAGTATTAGATTTTGTTTATTAAGACAAATGAATATTGTCCTATAATGTATATTATGTAAACTTATAAAAATCTAAATTAGCTGGCTTTTGATCAGAAAATAAAGAATTATAAGAATAACTATCCCCCACAAAAAGAGATTCGAGTACTTTTTCTTTTTCTGCGAAAGCATTGGCTTAAAACCGAATTTGTGTTTTTTCCTTTCTTCCGGATCGTTGATTGGCGAGTAAAATCTTGGGATATAAAGAAATGAACGATGTATTGGTTTTTTAAAAAACATTTTAGTTCTGGTTACTGTTAAAGATGGCATTCGTAAATGTTTCAGGCTCAAAGTCGAGCAGGTCTTCAATAGATTCACCAACACCAATGTATCTGACAGGAATATTTTTTTTAGAACAAATCTGATAGACTACGCCACCTTTTGCGGTGCCATCAAGTTTTGTAATGATCAATCCGGAAATGTCAGTTACTTTAGAGAATTCTTCAGATTGCATGATGGCATTTTGTCCTGAATTGCCATCCAGAACAAGAAGAGTTTCATTGGGAGCATATTCCAACAATTTACTAATAACCCGCCTGATTTTATTCAATTCATCCATAAGATTCTTTTTAGTGTGTAGACGACCTGCAGTATCTATAAGAACCACATCAATTTTTTCGTCGATAGCTTTTTTAATAGTATCAAAAGCAACAGATGAAGGATCAGAGCCGTGCTCTTTCTGAATAATACTTACACCAGCTCGCTTTGCCCATATTTCCAATTGATCATTTGCGGCTGCCCTGAAAGTATCTGCTGCACCTACAAGTACATTTAATCCTGACTTTTTAAAGTTATGAGCTAATTTTCCAATTGTGGTGGTTTTCCCTGCTCCATTAACTCCAACAATCAAGATAACATACGGTTTATATTTAATAAGAGAATTTTCAAGGTCAGTTCCGGTTTTGTTTATTGAAGCAACAAGAATCTGATTTAATTCATTCTTTACGAGCTTTAATACATTATTACCAGACCTGTCGGATTCGTTTTTTAACTTTTTTTTGACTTCTTCAATTACAGACTGAACCACTTCATATCCAATATCAGATGAAATCAAAATGTCCTCTATTTCCTCTATAGTATTTTCATCAATAACTGCTTTGCCCGAAATCACTTCATTTATGGAATTAAAAATTCTATTCCTGGTCTTGGTCAGTCCTTCTTTCAACTTTGAAAAGTTGAGGTTCTTAAACAGCGCCATTTCTTTTCCTGCTAATAAATTCAAAAGCACGCCAGGCATATGCAAAGAATGATACAAAAATCAAAATTATGCTCAACCAATAAACACTTAAATAAATAAATCCTGATTTATGAATGTTTAATAAAGTAAGAAGTACGAAAAGCCCAATCACAAGCACCGTTATTTTGCCTAAAATATTTGATGGGAGAACCTTGCCGATAATTTTTGTAACTATAATTCCTCCAAGAAATATTAGTACATCCCGTGAGATCATAACTGTAAAAAAGAAAGTTGATAACTCACCGGCAAGAAATAATTGAATGACAACAGCACCCATTGCTACTTTATCTGCAAGAGGATCTATTATCTTTCCAAGCTCGGAAACCTGATTAAACTTTCTTGCGAGCCAACCATCAAGAATGTCGGTGAAAGCAGCAAATAAACAAAGGGCAAAAACTATTATTCGTGTGTTTCCCGAATTAAGGTTGTCCATAAGAATCCAGAATGGAACAGCCATAAGCAAGCGGAAGAAGCTAATGAAATTAGATATAGTGAATATTTTATCTTTAGTCAGTTTCATCTTATAACTGCAAATTTACCTAACTTCTCTTCCAGCTCATTATTAAATTCATCTAGCATTACAATTCTGTAAATATAAATTCCACTACCGATCTTCTCCCCTTCCCTATTTGTGAGAAAATAATCTACTCCTCCGTCACCATTGATTTCATCAATCTGATTTATCTGAACACCGCTTAAAGACCAGATAGTAATTCTTGCTCTCTGAGGAAGATTTGCAAAAGTAATTTTATCAACTCCATTTTCTGCTCTGAAAGGATTTGGATATACATAAACATCAGACAAATCAGATGCAAAGCTTGATAATACAATAAAACTGCCTGCACCAGCGTTAATCATTATGCTTCCGGACTGAGATGAGGAAACAATGTTTTTAATGTGAAGTTTATATTCTTTTCCAATCGAACCAACAGGTTTTGAATTATTAATATCAAGGAACAGAATTCTTTTATTTGCCGGATCTAGCGATGCATTAATTACGGAATTATCTGGTTCAAATTCATAGTTGGTCAAAATTTTTATAGAGTTCTCATCCGGTTCAAGATTAAAAGAAATCTTAATCCTGAACGGGTTTATAATTTCAAACGACTCGATAAAAAATTCTTTCTGAATAACAACAGGTGATACTAAAAATTCAAGTGTGTCAGATGCAATCGGACTTCCGTATAAATCCTTTAACCCGTTAATAAAAACTTTGTTATTTCCTTCAGGCAGGGGCTTGCCAAAGGAAAGCAGGTATGAGAATTGATTTGCCGGTGAAACAGAAACAGGATTTCCGACACCAATTACATTAAAGGATTGAAGATTTTCAATTGTATTGTTTACTTTTTCACTAAAAGAGATTATTACCGAATTGTATGAAAAACTTTCTGCTGAAATAAATTTACCTGGTTTATGGGAGTATACCTCAATTATTTGTGAAAGATCAGAGAAAGGGTTTGGTTTAGAATAATCAACAGCCTGAATAGCATAGTAATAAAATTTATTGTTGATTACTCCGCCATCAAAATATTCTGGTGAATAGGTTGAATCGTATATTGATAAATTATCTTTCGATTCACCTCTATAGATATTAAACTGATCGCCTTTCGAACTCCAAGTCAATCTTACAAGATTTGTATCAAGACTGTAACCGGATAAATTATAAGGTGTGGTTGCAATATTCGAAATTGTAAATTCAAAAAACTTAATGCCTTCTGAAGTAGGAAATGCTATCTCTTTAACGCCATTATTATTCAGGTCGCCTACAAAAATCGAATTTGAATTAATGTTTTCTTTATACGAAATAATACTCGAAGAACCAGGTTCGTATTTGAATATGTATGAATAAGGAAACATAAAAAGTATCAATTCATCTTTCTGATCATTATCGAGATCTTCAAACTTTACGCTGTTATCTGCCTGCTGAAATGCAGAAGCAGATCTGAACTCCGATGCCGCATCAATAAAATTCTGATCGAGAATTATATTCAGGTTATCATTTTTAAGATTGAAAATTAATAGCTTGTAAAAAGGAGCAATATCCAAAGGTTCAATTGAATGTAAGAGTACTGCAAGTTCGGTTATTCCATCACCATCATAATCTCCTGAACTTAAATAAGCTGCCGAACTACTAAATGCAGTAGTTATTACCGTACCTTTAGTGAACTTGTTTTGAGTTGAAACTTCATAACTATAAATATCACCGAAATCGTCAACCATCCAGATTTCATTCTTACCATCTTTATCCAGATCTGCGATAGTAGCATTAGGTGAATCGATTAAATTAAACCCCAGTCCCCGCTCTGTAAAATTTGGAAGTCTTGTTGAGTCGGCAACTGAAAGAGATTGGGTAACATTCCATACTGCAATTGAAGAATCACCATCAACAACAATTACTTCAGTGATTTGATCATTATCGATATCTTTTGCTAGAATAGGCCAAAATTTTCCGGATGTATTAGAATAAGTTTGATTAAGATTGGTGGAATTTGGAACCGACTGTTCCAACAAGTATCCGTCATAAACAAAAAAAGCAAGTAAATCTTTTTTCCCATTATTATTGAAGTCACCGAAATCTTTAAATATTCTTTCAAATAAGGAATCAACTTTAACAAGCGAATTATTTACATACTTATATATCATCGACGTTTTTGGATTAAACAGTTCCCTTAAAACGACCTCAGAATAATCGTCGTCTAAAAAACTAACGGGTTTTTCAAAAATATTTCCAGGTGGAAGAGAATAAGGTAATTCAAATTGTGCTGCATAATTGTGATTGTATTCTGCATTCACAATAAACGGATTATTGTTTTGATCTCTTAATTCCTTTTTTAATCCTACAAGATTTTCAGCCTCAAAATAAACTTCATAAAGAGTGTTTTGCTGAACCAGCTGTTTCGGTATAAAACCGTAATGCATATTCTTAACAAACTGATTATTGGTTGTAAATCCATCAAGTGTGATATAACTATAATCCGATGTTCCAAACTGTCTGTAAAACATTCTGACAATTGAAGGTTGATCTGTATATACTGCGCCGAGAACAGTTGCTTTATCTCCATAAAAAGAAGAACCAATACTGATTAATTCTATTTTAGGAGCAGTTCTGATTATATAAAAATTAATCCTTTCCTCTAGAGTTCTGCCGTTAGTCAGATTAACTTCTATCCTTAAACTATAGACTGAATCAGGAAAGTTAGAGATATTCAGATTATAGATTTCCGTTTTAGAAAACTGATTCAAACCATTATCAACTAAAACTGTCCAGTTCTCAGGATTATATCCAATTCCATAGTACAGAGAATAACTCTGAAAGAACGGTGAAAGAACTGTAGCGGTTATAGGAAGATTGGACTCTTTAGTTGTGAAATCCATTTTTGGAAAATTAAATTCGATAATAGAAGGAGCAGTCACCGATACAGCTCTGAAAAGATTTAATCTTCCGGCTCCACTTCTCAGGTCCCAGCCGGGCGAATCAATATCATCTGTAGTTGATTTCAGAATTTGTTTTACTTCTTCATTTGAAAAATTACCAAGTGAAAGAATCAATCCTGCAGCGGCGGAGACAAAAGGTGCAGATGCCGAAGTTCCACTAATGATTGCATAGTTATTATCCATTGCAGTAGTCATTATTAGAGAACCGGGGGCAACAAGATCGATAGTTGAGCCAAAGTTGGAATTTGATGCAACAAAATCCTGACTTGTTGAATTTCCGACACAAATAACCTCAGAATAGCCTGAAGGATAATGAGGCGCATCTGAACCTGAATTTCCGGCACTTCCGATCATTACTACGTTTCGGGAATATGCATATTGGATTACGTCTCTTAAAACAAGTGAGAAGGCATCGTCACCGAAACTCATATTCAAAACTTTGGCTCCAATTTGAACAGCATAAAGGATTGCAGCTGCAACATCATCCTCTTCACCATAGCCGGCCGGATCAAAAGCTCTGAGATTAAGTACTTTTAGATTTGGACCGGCACCGGCGATTCCTGTTATATTGTTTGTATTAGCTGTGGCAATACCTGTAATATATGTTCCATGACCATTTTCGTCTTTTGGATCGTTATCCCAGTTAAGGTAATCTCCGCCACTTGAGTCAAAAGGAAAACCAACTCTGTCTGTAAAATCCCATCCCTGGTAATCATCTACGAAACCATTGTTGTCATCATCCACATTATTTGATCTTTTATCTCTGCCAAGATTATCAGTTCCTGTCTCGCCGGAATTAAGATATATTCGATCATTCAAATCTGGATGAAGATAATCTATACCTGTATCGATAACGCCGATTAAAATGCTGTCACTTCCTGTGGTAATTTCCCAGGCGTCAAAAGCATTGATCTTCTCTAATCCCCATTGTTGATCAAGAAGACTGTCATTGGGTATGAAATCAATCTTGTAAACTGAAGAAGGCTGAAAGTATTCAATATTATCATCATTACTTAAAATTGAAAAGAATAAATCTTCATCAATATCCCGGGAAAAATTGACGGTAACAATTCTACCAAGAACCTGGTCATTCTTAGCCAATCCTTTAGCAAGAAAACTCATTGAGTAATCAGGTAAATTCAAGGGCTGGCTGATTAATGCATCGCTGATTTTATTCTGAGAAATATTTTTAGCTACTGTTGGCAGGTCAACGCTGTTTTTATATTTAATGAAGTAGGTTTGTTGAGGATAAAACTCTGATGATAAAGATATTAGAAGAACAAGGATTAAAAAAAAATTATACTTCATAGATTTCCTTTTTGAAGTTTCTGTCAAAATCGGTTGGATATGATCCTGAAAAGCAAGCAGTGCAAAAGTTATCTTTTCCGGCTTCAGAAACTGCTTCCAACATTTCATCGATAGTTAAATATTCAAGGCTATCAACTTCAAGGTACTTTCGAATCTCTTCAATTTTTTCATTCATTTGATGTGCAATTAATTCTTCTTTGCTCGGGAAATCCATCCCATAAAAGCAAGGATGGGTAATTGGAGCAGAAGAAATCCTGATGTGAATTGATTTCGGTTTGGCTTCACGTAGTAAGCTTACAAGCTGTTTTGAAGTCGTTCCTCTGACTATAGAATCGTCAACCATAACTATTGTTCTGCCTTCAAGAACTCCTTTAACAGGATTAAACTTTATCTTAACACCGATTTCTCTTTTTTCCTGCCCGGGATTGATAAATGTTCTGCCAATATAATGGCTTCTTATCAGACCAATTTCGCTTCTGGCTTCGATGCCTTGTTTCTCGAGTTCGGTTGCATAACCAAGTGCCGTAGTATTAGAACTGTCAGGAACGCTAATAACATAAACCCTTTCTCCGTCGGGATCAGTTACCGGGTGTTTTCTTGCTAAAATTTTTCCTAATCTTCTTCTCATTTTATCGACGTTATGACCGAAGATATAACTATCGGGCCTGGAGAAATAAATGAATTCAAAAATGCAATGTTTCTTCTCAATTTTTTCGTCATTTATTCTGTATGATTTAATATTCCCGGTTTTTACTGAATCTTCATCAATTACAACCAATTCGCCAGGTTCAATTTCCCTTAAAAAATTTGCGGACTGGATATCAAATGCACAGGTTTCTGAAGCAATCAGAAAGCTATTTTCAAGTTTTCCTATAGATAAAGGTCTGAAACCAAGTGGATCTCTTGCAGCAATTAATTTGTCATCAGTAAGAATAACAACACAGTAAGCTCCTTCAACTTTTCTTAACGCTTCAAGTATCTGATCAATCTGGTTATCAAGTTTACTCCGGGCAATAAGATGAAGAATTACTTCAGTATCACTTGTTGTTTGAAAGATTGCACCTTCATTTATTAATTGAGTTCGTAGCACATTGGCGTTAGTTAAATTTCCGTTATGACCAATTCCAAGATTTCCCATTCTGTAATTAACTACAAACGGTTGAATATTTTTGCGTGACTTTGCCGAACCTGTAGTTGAGTAACGATTGTGCCCGATTGCAGCACTGCCCTTTAAATTATCACTTAGGGTTGATGGATCACTGAATACTTCAGAAACTAATCCCTCCCCTTTCGTAAGATTAAAAAATGGTTTCCCCTGCTCGGTAAAATGTCTTGTTACAATTCCTGTAGCTTCCTGACCTCTGTGTTGAAGGGCATGAAGGCCATAATAAGTATTTAGAGCAGCTGTATCAGAACCGAATACTCCAAATATCCCACAATAAGAAATCGGTTTGTCATCTATATAATTCATAATGAATTAGAAATAGTTAATACTACAATTTTAATACAGTAACCAACGCAATTTAATTAAATAGTTTTAAACAATTTATCTCATAATATTCTGGCTTAAAGATTTTCATATTCATTAATATAAGTTATCACTAAGCTATAATAAAAAAATAAAACCTCCATAGAGGGAGGTTTTATTTTAGTCGGAACGGCGGGATTTGAACCCGCGACCCCTTGAACCCCATTCAAGTGCGCTACCGGGCTGCGCTACGTTCCGGTTATAATTTAAGTAGTAATTCTTCTAGAAAATTCTTTATTTCTTCAAGATCCTTTTTAAGCGATGATTTATCCTTTTTTACTTCAGGTCTGATATTCTGATTTTCAGATAGTACTTCTTTTTCATCAATGGTTGTAGTCTGATCAGGAGAATAATCTTCAAGAATCTTTTTTGCTCCTTCAATTGTGTATTTTTTATTTCTAAGAAGTCCTTTAATATGTAATATTAACTGTATATCCTTATTTGTATAAATACGGTTTCCAGCTCTGTTCTTCTGAGGTTTGAGTTGTTCAAATTCAGTTTCCCAGTATCTAAGAACATACTGTTCAATTTCAGTTATTTTGCTGACTTCACTGATTGAATAATAGAGTTTTTTTATAGCAAGATTCTTCATTCAATACGATTATTTTATTTAAGTATAAAATAAATATTGAATAATTTATTTACAATATCTTCGAATTAAATAATTAAGTACTTTAATTATGCTTTACAATTTCTTTAATAAGAAAGAAATATTGTAACTACTTGAATCCGAAAGTAAGAAAACTCTGTTATTCTTTGTACAGTAATATGGTTTATTTAATGATGAAATACTCATTATTCAATAAAAATCCTGGAGTTTCAATCATCGGGAGCACAGAGCTCAGCGTTTTTTAGAAATATTCATTAAAATGTATACTGCTGCACCATAGCTTAACTCTTTAAAGCCAGAAACGTACCCATCGCAGGATGCTGCCGTGATGAGTTTCTGCCGATAATATTCTCTATTCACAAGATGAGAGAGATGGACTTCTACTTTAGGAATTTTAAGGACCGAAAGAGCATCGGCGATTGCCACTGATGTGTGAGCATATCCCCCGGGATTGATAATCAGACCATCATAATCTCTTTCAGCTAGCTGAATAACATTTATTAATTCGCCTTCAATATTTGATTGATAGAAATCAAAAGAAATATCCGGGAACTCTTTTTTCAAATTATCTGAAATTTCTTCAAGAGAAATGTTTCCATACTGATCCTTATCTCTTTTACCAAGAAGATTAAGATTTGGACCATTAATTACAAGAATTTTCATTTTATGTCCGCCATTTCATCAATAATCTCTCTTATTCGGGGTGATAAATAAATTTCATCAACTCCAAGTTCTTTTAATGCTGCAGAAAGAATCATAACTTTTCTCTGAAGGTTTGCCATCTTATTTATCACAATTACTTTATCTTCATTAATTATGCAATAACCGCCGGCAAAGTCACCCTTCTCAAATCTGACTTTAGCTCCAAGCTGTGCAGCTATTGATTTCAAGTCCTCTATTATTTCTTCGAATTCTTTCTCTCTAATTTTCATTATGATTTTCTGATTTGGTTAATGGCTTGAATAATATAAGATAAATAATTCCGAAGTAGCTAAAAATCTGAATAATTGGAAAGCTGCTGAACATACTAATGCGGGACTTGAGAATGCCGAATAAATAATCAGGACTATAATTTTCTGCAAGTACAGCCGATAGAAATTTGTAATCAAGTGTCATTAAATAAACTTCAAAAGGCAGCGTAATTAAAAAAATTACAACGCTTATAAAAAGCCAGCCGTGAATTTTGAAATTTAATTTTGCAGTAACTAAAAAAAGCAGAAGTGAAAAGAAAAATATTATATAAACAGTAAATGATGTGGCAACTACCGGAACTAAAACATAGAATAAACCTGATAAATCAGTGACGTTGAATATTTCTTTGATGTTAAGATTTTCCTCTTCAAATATTCTGTAAATCGTAAAAATCTTAACTAAATAACTTCCGATCCAAATTGAACTTGAAAGAATGCTCAGGTATAAAAATATTTTTGCTGCTGAATTTAAATTCTTCATACTATTTTTATTTATAATTAACTTAAATATATAAAAAGATGAATTTTGCTTCAATCGACATAGGAACAAATACTGTAATCTTGCTAATCGCAAGGTACGAATCTTCTTCAAATAAAATCATTCCAATCAGAAACGAATACCGCATCCCACGAATTGGTAAGGGGCTGACCTATGAAGGTAAGCTATTGAATGAAAAAATTTTGTTATTAAAAAAAATCCTAACCCACTTTAAGAAGTTAGCCGATGACTATGATTGTGAAAAAATATTTATAGCTGCAACACAATCTTTCCGAACAGCAATTAACTCAAGAGAAGTAATTCAAAGCATTAAAGATGAGTTGAATTTAGAAATTGAAATTATCACAGGGGAAGATGAGGCCGAATTTTCTTTTATTGGCTCGATAATGGAATTAAATTCTAATTCAACAGCGCTTGTTATAGATATTGGAGGCGGAAGTACAGAAATATTTATTGGGCAAAAAGAAAAATTATTATTCAGAAAAAGTTTCAAGTTTGGGGTAGTTTCTCTTCAGGAAAAGTTTGCGCTTAGTGCTCAAAATATTATCTCAAAGGTTTCATTAGTAAAACTAAATGAGTACTTAGTAAACGAGCTGAGTGAATTAAAGTACATTCCGCGTGCTCCTTACATAACTATTGCAGTAGCAGGAACGGCGACAACTTTGGCATCCATAAAATTAGGAATTAGTACTTTCAAGGAGAGTGAAATTGATGGAATTAAAATCTCAATTACAGAGTTGAATTCTATCGTAGAGAAACTATCAGTTTTATCTTATTCTGAAGTACTTCAAAAGTATGGAAAGATTGTCGAAGGACGGGAAGATTTAATTTTAATTGGTTCAGTTATATTATTGAATATATGTAAGTTACTAGAAATAGATGAGATTATCGTTAGCACAAAAGGATTAAGATATGGTTATGCTATTCGTAAGTTAAAGGCTAAAGACTTTCATTCCTCAGGATAGTGTTTATGATTTTTGTATCATCTTTTTCTGGATAATCAATATTAAAATGCAGTCCCCTGCTCTCTTTCCTAAACAGGGCTGAAAAAATTATTAATTCAGCGGATTGTATCAGATTTCTAAGCTCAAGTATTTCCTCAAAAACTTTGGTTTTTTTATAAAGAATTTCTGTTTCTTCCTTCAGATTTAATATTCGTTTTTGAGCTCGTAACAATCTTTGACTAGAACGAACTATACCAACGTAATCCCACATGGTATTTTTTAGTTCTTTAATGCTATGAGTTAAAAGTACTTTCTCATCGGATGTGAGGGTACCTGAATCGTCCCAGTCGGGAAATTCGATTGAACTAATTTGAGAGGATTTAATAAGTTTTTTAATACTTGACGATGCGCTGTCTGCAAAAACAATGGCTTCAAGTAGAGAATTACTCGCAAGCCTGTTTGCCCCGTGAACCCCGGTCATAGAAACTTCACCACAAGCATATAGTCCATTAAGAGATGTTCTTGCCTCAAGATCAACCACTACTCCACCACAGCAATAATGAGCAGCCGGCACCACTGGTATTGGTTCTTTAGTGATATCAATTCCTTTTGATAAACACGTTTGATATATCTGAGGAAAATGTTCTATGATTTCATTAGAACTTTTATGAGTAATATCAAGATAAACGAAATCTTCTCCTCCTTTCTTAAGCTCATTATCAATTGCTCTTGCTACTATATCACGAGGAGCAAGTTCTTTACGATCATCATAATTTTGCATAAAGGAATTTCCATCCCTCGTAAATAGTTTACCCCCGAAACCTCTCACAGCCTCGGAAATAAGAAAAGAAGGTTTATCAATTTGGTGATTTAACTCATATAACGATGTAGGATGAAACTGGACAAACTCCATATTTCCGATTTTTGCACCTGCTCTATATGCAATAGCAAAGCCATCTCCAGTTGCAATTTTGGGATTGGTGGTGTGCAGGTAAACTTGTCCCAATCCGCCAGTCGATAAAACAGTTGCTTTTGATACAATCTTGTTAACCTTGTTTGAAGCAATATCCAGAACATATGCACCAAAACAATGTCGGTTTTCTAAATCAATATCTCTGAGTTGCAAAAGATTATGTTCAGTAATAAGATCTATAGCGATATTATTTTCCATTAAATGAATATTATTAGAGTTCATTACAGCCTGAATCAAGGCTCTTTCAACTTCTCTTCCGGTAAAATCTCTGGTGTGGGCGATTCTTGAAACAGAATGTCCCCCCTCCTTAACAAGATCAAGCTGGCCGTTCTTTTTAGTGAATTCTGTACCGTACTTAATCAGATCTTTAATTCGTGCCGGGCCTTCTTCAACCATTTTTTTAACTGCCAAATAATCGCACAAACCGGCACCGGCAATCAGTGTATCCTGAATATGCTTTTCAAAGCTGTCTTCTGAAGAAAGAACCGAGGCAATTCCCCCCTGTGCATAATTCGTATTTGATTCAGCTGAGTTTTTCTTTGTTACAATTATTACTTCTGCGAATTCTGAGATTTTTAAAGCGGCAAACAGTCCTGCTATTCCACTTCCAATTATTAGTACATCAGTTTTAAAACTAGTAGTCATTTTCAGATTCAGATATTTGGTCTTAATGTGTTATTAAAATAAGAAATTTTTTACGACAAAAAGTAACTTATCACTTTTAACAGCAAAAAATTAATTCCGTTGAATGACAGCGAAAAGATGAATGATACTATATTTTTATTTGTTTGAACTTTTACGGCAAAAAAAGTCAGAAGAAATGACCAGATTATGAGAATTGATTCAAACATCAACATTAGGTATGCCTGAACCTCTTTGAAAACAAATGGTGAGGGATTAGCACTAAATAAAAAGTTTCCGAATAAAATAAGCTCGAATGGAAAAAGTATAACTGCACCAACGAGATAAGGAATTGATGCATAAATCAATATTGAGTAATTATCTTTTAACCGAGCTTCATTATTGCTTCTTTGCGTCAAAAATCTCAGAATTGATGAAAAGATATAAACTATCGAAGAATAAATTGTTAGATGGATCAAGTAATCGATTATCAGCACTACCGATTGGGCACTTGAGTCAAATAGATATACTCCGAACCATTTCTTAAATATCAGAAGCTTTACTGGTATGACGAGATTTAGTAACAAAACAAAATTTTTATGTTCAGAAAATATAATCGATCTGAAAGCGGATTGAGGTGACTCAATTAATTTGAGAAAGACCTTTATAAAGTCAATATTAAAAACTTTGTCTCTTAGGTACGACTTGCAATTTCTGCAGTTCAGCTCAAAAAGAGGATTAATTGAATTACAACTTTTACAAATCTGATTATTACTCATAAAAATCCCGGACTAAAATCTGATTTTTATTCCGAACTCTGGTGTTCCTGTGATAGTGTTTTCGTCAACATTAAAGTCAAAGAGATGAGCGTCGACGTAAGCATCAACCAGGTTTAAAAAGTAGACCAAAGCTATATAAATGGCTAATTCATCTCTCTGATCCTGGTAAAAGTATCGAAGATCTTTATAAACCTTAGCTGGTGTCTTTTCATAAAGATCGCGGTAGTAAATGTAGTTATCATTATTCACAATCCATCCATAAACAAGTAAACCTGTTATTGTCCATATTACAGGAGCCTTCAAATAAGATTCATTATAAATTTGTCCTGCACCGGGCAGAACTGCGCTGAATAAAACAGATGTCCAGGGAGATTTTTGCATAACAAAAGCAGAGGTTGTATCATAATCAACATCAGCAGAGTCTGATGAAAAATACTCCTGAGCTGAAGCCGAAGCGACAATTAGCAGGAAAAGAATCTGGATTCTAATTATATGTTTTATTGATGTTTTCAAATAGTTCAAACAATCTTTCAAGTTCATCGTGAGAATAAAACTCAATTGTAATTTCCCCGCTTCCATCTTTTTGTTGTTTACAAATTACTTTTGTACCTAATATTTTCCGGAGTCTGTCTTCAAGATCACTTACATTAGCATTTAATAATGTAGCTGAGGTTTTGATTATATGGAACGGCTTATTTGCTTTGCCTGAAGTTAAAAGTTTTTTTACCAAATGTTCTACTTTTCTAACTGAAAGATTGTTTTCTTTTATTTTGTTTAGAGCATAGATCTGAAGTTCAGCATTTGGAAGGTTAATCAGTGCCCTGGCATGACCCATAAAGATTTCTTCTTTAATTAAACTTTCCTGAATTTCATGCGGCAGCTTTAAGAGCCTGATCGAATTAGCAACCGTTGTTCGGTCCTTTCCAACTTTATCGGCAATTTGCTCCTGGGTTAAATGACATTCATCCATAAGTCTTTTGTAAGCTAAGCCAATTTCTATCGGATTTAATTTTTCGCGCTGAATATTTTCAATAAGTGCCATAGCTAGCATAGCTTCATCAGTGTCGACTTTAATTATATATGCAGGAATATCACGGTATCCTATTTCCTTGCAGGCTTTAAGTCTTCTTTCGCCTGAAACAAGTTCATAGTTTCTTTGGCCTTTTCTTCTTACAGTTATTGGTTGGATTAAACCATGTGCCAAAATAGATTTTTTTAATTCTTCCTGAGCTTCAGGATTTATTGATGTTCTTGGTTGAAAAGGATTTGGAGAAATATTTTCTACGGGAATACGGGTCAATATATCGTAATCTTTGCCATTATCAGCCGCTAATTCTTTGAATACTTTTTGGCCCTGAGAATCTTCAGTGAGCTTATCCGGACTAATGAGGGCATCAAGTCCTCTTCCCAAACCAGGTTTTAACTTACTCATTGCCCGCTGCCTTAATCTCGAAAGAATTGTTTTCCAGAAGTTCAGATGCAAGTGCCATATAATTTTTTGCACCGCTGGAAACAGCATCATATAGAATTATTGGTTTTCCGTAGCTTGGTGCTTCTGAAATTCTTACATTTCTGTGAATTATAGTCTTAAATACTTTATCTCCGAAATATTTTTTGACTTCTTCTGCGACCTGGTGAGATAACCGTAACCGGGTATCAAACATTGTAAGCAAAACACCCTCAATTGATAGATCTTTGTTAAAGTTCTTTTTAACAATATTTATTGTATTCAGCAATTTGCCCAGTCCTTCGAGAGCAAAATATTCGCACTGAACAGGAATTAGTATTGAATCACTCGCAGTAAGAGCGTTTAAAGTAAGCAAGCCCAATGAGGGCGGGCAATCGATAATTATAAAATCATAGATTTGCCTTGCGTTTTGCAAAGCAGTTTTTAGAAGGCTCTCTCTTCCGGGAATATCTATGATTTCGATTTCTGCACCAACAAGATTTATGTTTGAGGGAAGGATGTCAAGAAAAGGCATAAAAGTGTTAGTAGAAACTTCAGATACTTCTTTATTCCCTATCAGCACATCATACACAGACGGGCTGTGATTAATGATACCAATTCCGGAGGAAGAATTAGCCTGCGGATCAATGTCAATAAGCAGGGTTTTTTTCTCTGATGCAGCAAGCAGTGATGAAACATTGATTGCGGTTGTCGTTTTTCCAACACCACCTTTCTGATTTGCTATCGATATTACTTTACCCATTTATTCTTTCTGAATGATAAAATATGCGACACAAAGTTATGTTTATTCTTTCTTTAATAAAATATTAAAAATTACAGATCGATTACTTCACCAAATTCCATAACACGACATCGTTTGCCGATTGATTCTACTTTTTTCTTAAATTCGTATGGATCAGCATTAATCACAGGGAATGTATTGTAGTGCATCGGAATTGCAATTTTAGGATTCGTCAACTCAACAGCTTTTACAGCATCGTCGATTCCCATAGTAAAATTGTCTCCGATTGGTAATAGCATATAATCAATTGAATGCATTTCACCAATGAGTTTCATATCGTAAAACAAACCTGTATCGCCAGTGTGATAAATATTTTTTCCATCAATAGATAAAATTACTCCTGCTGGTTCGCCGCCGTAAATGTTATCGGGAGTTGATGATCCATGGTGAGCAATAGTGAATTTTAGCCGACCAAATTCAAAATTATAACCGCCTCCTATATGCATGTTATGAGCTTTAAATCCTTTAGATGCACAATAATTCGCCAGTTCATTTACACAGATAAATGTTGACCCACATCTTTTTGCAATTGAAAATGCATCCCCGATATGGTCACCGTGTGCGTGGGTTAGAACTATGTAATGAGCATTTAACTCTTTTTCTTTTACCGGTGAGGTAGGATTTCCGGTTATGAAAGGATCAATTAAAATTATCTTTCCTGAAGCAGAAGTAAATTGAAAAGCCGAATGAGAAAAATATCTTAGTTTCATATTTCGCTCCTTTAGTCAAGTAATTTGTTGAACTCTTTTAATGTTTTACTACGGGTAAATTTCATTAGTTTTAATCTAAGATCATCTTCAAGATTTTTTCTGCGTGATTCAAGCTCCTCAGTTATTGAGGCAGGAATATCAATATTTTTATCCGAAGAAATGCTTTCAATATTTATTTTCATAATATCAATATCACGAACCAGACCTGATAAATCCTGCAATTCTTCAATATTTTTATAGAATTTAAAAAAAACATTTTTATCAATGCAGCAGAAAAATAATTCAAGTGAATATCTCACTCTTCTTAATCCGATTCTTACCTCGTGAAGAGCTTCTACGGAACCGGTTTCAAAATATTTCTCAATAGCTCGTAACAAAGTTTTTATTCTGGTATTAAATATTCGTTTTAATGCGCTACTGAGAGTTTGCTTTTTACTCAAGCCAGATATTTCCCATTTCCTGGATTTGCTCATACTGATTACATAAATAATGTTTTTATAAATCCCAAAATAGTTTTAACGGGCTTCATTTTGCTGGTTTGATTTTCATAGACTGAAGGTATATCAAAAAAACCAATTTTAAAGTTATTTCTTGCCGCAAGAATCAAAATTTCACTTTCAGCTTCATAGCCATTGTTACCAGGTATCAGCTTTGGAATAATTTCTTTCTTGAATGCTCTAAATCCGCATTGGCTATCCATAATATCAATTCCTGTCTTCAAAGAAAGTAAAAGTGAAGTTAATCTGTTACTTAAAATTCTTTGAATCGGCATACGACCTGTATTATTCATACGATTTCCACATACAATATCGCAATTGTTCAACAATCCGACCAAACCAGGAATTAATTCCGGAGGATGCTGTAAATCAGCATCAAGAATTAAAAAATAGTCGTAATCAAGTTCAATAGCTTTTTCAAAAGCTTTTCTGATTGCAAATCCCTTTCCTTTATTTTCAGAAAAACTTATCAGCAAAACATTATCAATATTTTTTATACGCTCTTCCGAATCATCAGTCGAACCGTCATTAACCCCGATTATGCAATCAACATAATTTTTTGTTCTTTCAACAACCTCCCTTATTGATGTTTGTTCATTAAAGAAAGGAATTATTGCACAAGTTTTAGCTTTCTCGTACATTTTTTTTAAAGATATTTCTTATACCCTTAACAGTAGAACCTTGAAGGTTTTTAGTTAATCTTTGTTTCAAAGCTTCTTTTGATAATCCTCTGGTTAAATTTCCTTCCTCAGCGACAGATATGCTTCCGGTTTCTTCTGATACAATTACAGTGATTACATCTGCTTGTTCAGAAATTCCCAGACCTGCTCTGTGCCGCATACCAAGGTTATCTCCCTGATATTTAGTTGTTGCGGATAATGGTAGTGTACACCTTGCAGCTTCAATCACGTTGTTATTGATAATAACCGCACCATCGTGTAAAGTTGATCTTGGAAAAAATATTGAAGTCAATAATCCTTTACTAAGTCTTGCATTTATGATTTCACCGGTCTCGGCAAAACCACGAATGCCTGATGATTTGATCAATACTATTAAAGCTCCGTGCTGACGCTGAGATAATTCATAAGCAGCTTCAGCAACAATAATTGCTGTTTCGGCTGATACGGGTCTTGAAAATATTTTAAAGAATGGATTACGCGCAAGAATCACCAGCACTCTTCTGATCTCAGGCTGGAATAAGATCAGAAATGCGATTACCCAAATGTCTGTTACAAGTTTTAATAACCAGCTTAATGCTTTAAAGTTTGCAGCTTGTGCGATAAATGAAAGAATGAGCACGATCATTAACCCGAAAAATATTTGTGCAGCAATTGTGCCTCTGAGTATGGTATACAACTTTAAAAGAATAAATGATACGATCAGAATGTCGATCAGATCGGCAAAAGTAAAAGTTATAAAACCGAATTTGAATAAGTCAAACACTATTGCTTATCGAATAAAATGATTCAATAATTTAACTACCTGTAAACCAAATTTAACATTGTGAGTGCGTATAATTCTGGCTGCATTCTTAATTGCTACAGCATCCGTAATTGCTGAAATAAAATCCCGTTGATCAATCTCAAGATCGAAAGACTTTCCTAAAAAAGATTTTCTTGATACACCCGTTAAAATAGGAAAACCTAAGGATTTAAATTCTTCAAGTCGGTTAATAATTTCAAAATTGTGTTCTATTCTTTTCCCAAAACCTATCCCGGGATCAATAAAAATATTTTTAATACCTTTATTTTTTGCCTTAATACACTGATTATATAAAAAACCGTAAATCTCTTCTATTAAATTTACATAATCAGGATTTGTTTGCATTGTTTTGGGTGTTCCTTTAATATGCATAATTACTACAGATGCATTGTAGTTTGCAGCTGTATCAATCATCTGAGGATCCAATGTTAAGCCGCTGACGTCGTTAATAATTGAAGCACCCGCTTGTAGTGCCAAATCAGCAACATTACTTTTTGTTGTATCAACCGAAATTATGGCATCGGGATCAGCCTTTGATATCTTTTCTATTACCGGAATCACTCTGTCAATTTCTTCATTTAAACCGACGGGGTCGCTTCCCGGTCTGGTTGATTCGCCCCCAACATCAATAATATCTACACCATTTGAAATCATTTCTAATCCATATTCTGCTGCTGCATCAGAGTCTCTGAATCTACCACCGTCTGAAAACGAATCAGGAGTAACATTAAGTATTCCCATCAGGTATGCGCGATTAAAGTTCAGTTCACGATTATTAATCCGGTAATTTATTTCATTGTAGTTGAGAAAATTATCAATTGAAGAAAGTATTGAAACAGCAGATGATAAACCTGAAATTGAAAAAGATTTTCTTAATTCAAAAATATTTTTTGTGATCAGTATATTTGTGTTGAACTGGCTTTCAGTGCTAATGAATAATTCAATTCTATTTGCTTCTGCAAAACATTTTAATTCATCCAGATCTGAGTGTGACACGTTCCTGACTTCAATGCAATTACCCAGGAAATCCAGCTTTTCTTCATTTATCCTGTACTTCTTAAAAATATCCGTTTTTGATTCTTCGATTGAAATATTTATGATTTGAGTAATCAATTTACAATAAGATTAAAATAAGAAATGATTGAAACGAGTTTGAGTTCTTAAGAGATACCTGATTACTACTTTATCAAATTTTTCAGTGCTGCCGTTTCTGCCGGAATATTTTCTGAATGAAATATTGCGGAACCGGCAACAAACACATCACAACCGGCATCTCTAACCCTGCTTATAGTTTCTTTATTTATTCCACCATCAACTTCTATCAGGAAATTTGCATTTAATTTTTTCCTGAGCTCAGCTGCTTCTGTTATTTTTTTAAATGAATTTGAAATAAAACTTTGTCCGCCAAATCCCGGATTAACAGTCATTATCAAAAGCAGATCGATGTATTCGGCTATATTTTCCAGACTGCTGACAGGAGTTGAAGGATTGATTGCAACGCCTGCTTTAATGCCAAAGTCCTTAATTCTTTTAACAGTCCGGTTCAGGTGAACCACTTCTTCAAAATGCACTGAGATAAAATCTGCACCGGCTTTAAAGAATTCCTCAATAAGATTATCCGGGTTTTTAATCATAAGGTGAACGTCAATTGGAAGCCTTGTTACTTTTCGGGCTGCTTCAACTACAACAGGCCCGAATGTAAGATTAGGGACAAATTGTCCATCCATAACGTCACAATGAATCCAATCAGCCCCGGCCATTTCGGTCAGCCTGATTTGTTGTGATAAATTTGAAAAGTCAGCCGATAAAATTGAAGGCGCCAGAATTCCCATCATTCCTCTCGTAAAGTTTCTTCTCCAGTAACAGATGCTCTTGTAACGAAGAGATCAATTTTATCTCCCTTGTTTAATTTGTTGCCGCCGGTTGGATATTGATCAATCACGGTATTTGGCAGAAGAGTGGATGAAGGCTGATAATTTATTTTGCCAATCGCAAACGAACTGTCTTTAATAATTATTTGTGCTTCAGCCAGAGATTTACCAATTAAATTCGGGACAATTATTTCGCCTCCTCCAATTCCAATGCTAACACTAACTCCCACAGTACTACCCTTCTTCAAAGGTGAACCCTCAATATATTCCTGATCGAAAATCATGTCCTTTGGTTGATTTGATTCAAGCTCTTCGATATTCCCCAATGAAAGTCCAACTCTTTCCAAAGCGAATTTTGCATCACGAATATTTTTCCCTTTTAACTGTGGTACTTTAACCAGCTTCTCTCCCCCGCTGAGGAACAAGTAAATGATTCTTCCCTTTTTAACAAGCTTTCCTGATTGTGGTTTTTGATGAAATATTATTCCTTCGGGATATTTAGTATCATAAGTAGTATCAGCTAATTTAGGATCAAAACCAAGATGTGAGAGAATTGAAATTGCTTGTTCTTCACTTTTACCAACAACATTTGGAACAGCAACTTCAGGCGAGGATACGTACCACGGCAGTATGATTAAATCAAGCAGAACCAGTATGATTAAAAATATAGTTAGAGCAATCAGCGCTTTTTTTAAGTACTTTTTCATTTAACGAAATATATTATCAATCGAATATTAAATCAAATTCAGTTAAAGATCGAAGCCTTTATTTCTATTTGGCTTTATGTACTAATAAATTATAGATCCACATCAATAAGGCAGCGGCAACTCCAACTAATCCGATAATAAGAAATACGATTTCCGGCTGACCGACTTCCTTTCGTCCGAAGCTTTGATAGATCCAACCGCCAAAAGTACCGCCGAAAGTCCACGCAATTGCAATTGGAAGAAAAGCAAAACCCTGGAACAAGGCTGCCTGTCCTTTTGGAGCAAGATCGGCAAGATATTCATAAAACCTTGGTGCCTGAGTCTGTTCACCAACTGAGAAAATAAAAATTGTCCCAATTATAAGTCCAACACCTACAGTAACTCCGGCAAGGAAAGAAAAATAGAGAAGGAACCAGCTCAAAGCAGCGAAAATAAATCCAATCATAATTGCAGTTGGTGTAGGGATGTTTTTCGTAAGCCTGTTAATAGGAATCTGAAGAAAGATGATTGTCCAGGCTCCGACTGACAGAATCAATTCAATGGGAGCCTCAGGTGAAATATAATCGGAAACATAAAATGGAATTACTATAAAGAACTCCCAAAATACAATCCAGTAAAGTGCAAAAATGAGCAGGAAAATCATGAACTTGAAATTCTTTACTACAGTAAAAAGATTCCTGACAACGGAAACAATATCATCACGTTTTTCATTTACTTTTGCTTCGGGTTCTTTATAGAATAAAATTGTTGTAATAAACATCAAGCCACAGCTCACAGCAGAAACAATATAGACAAACTCAATACCGAAGGAATCCCGAACAAGAAATGCAATAAAAGGACCAATTGCAGCTCCCATATTCACCAGCCAATAGTAAATTGCATATCCGAGCGATTTAGTTTCAGAAGTAGTTGTTAAAGCAACTGTTCCAAGTACACTTGGTTTAATAAAAGATCCACCGATTGCTGTGAACACAAGGATTAAGGTGAGAATCAAGAACAAATTTGTTTCCGAGTAAACTCCTTTAAAACTTAACATACCGGTTGAACCGATAAGAAAGTAGCCTATTGCAAGAACAAAAAATGCAAATGAAAAAGCTTTTCTGAAACCAAACTTATCTGCAAGAGCACCTGCAAAAATCGGCAGAAAGTAAATTAAACCACCGAAAATGGATGAAAGCTGTCCTGCCTGGACCTCATTAAAATTGAGGTGATCGCGGAGAAAAACACTAAGAATTGTTGCTTGTCCGTAGTAAGCAAGTCTTTCGAAAAGTTCCATTCCGTTTGCTACCCAGAATGAAGTTTGGAAACCGGATTTTAGTTTGTTTATGTTTTCTGAAACAGCCAATTTAACACCTCTTTAATGATTGGCTGTAAATATATGTAAGCTTATTTTTACTAACAAAGAGATGATAACTTGTATATATTTATTCAGATGAATTTATAGCGATTTTAAATTGGTATTCTGAATGTTTAAAAACTATTTTATTCTGAACCGGCTCGCAGTTGAATTAAACAACGAACTGGATGGATTTGTTTTAAACGATGCTTTCTCACAAGAAAAAGAAAAGTTGATTCTTTCATTTAATAAAAATGGAAAGACTCAGTTTATAGAAATAAGCGTTAATCCCGGATTACCCTTCTTAATCTTAAGGGATAGCTTTAAAAGAGCAAAGAAAAACTCAATTGGATTTTTTCAGAAATTTCTTCCCGCAAAAATTCAATCAATCTCAATTTCTAATAATGACAGGTTAATCAGATTCTTATTTAAGAATTTTTCAATTTACTTTTTTATCAGAGGCAAGTTTACCAATGTGTGTCTGACAGAATCCGGCAGGAATTACGAGTTTTTCAAAAAAGCGGACGATGAATTCTCAGAAAAGTTTAGTATTGAGCTATCCCAACACGTATTTACTGATTTTTATAATTCCATTACACTTGATAAGCTTCGGGAATATGAAGATGAGGAATCATTAAGAAAAGATTTTCCAATTATCGGTAAAGAAATTATTTTGGAATGTAAAACAATCGTTGACCAGATTGACGGGAAAATTATTTTTAATCTGATTAAGCTAATTGAAAAAGATTCACTTGGCGTTTACCATGATGAATCAACGCGTGAGGTCATTCTGAAACCAGTCTCATTTCTTAGGCCTGCGGAAGCTTTGGTTAAGGAATTTGATTCCGTGAATGAAGGTATTAAATTTTTTATTTCAAAGAAACTGGCTCTTGAAAATTATTATTCAGATAGAAAGCTTGCAGAAAAAAATATTGAAAAGGAGTTAGACCGTCTTTCAAATAAAATAAGTAAACTTGAAACACTTATTCAAAGAGGAAGCAAGGAGGATTTGTACAATAAACTTGGAAATTTACTCTTGATAAATCTTCAGCACGAAAATCATCCAAAAGATAAAATTGTTGTTGAAGATATTTATAAAAACGGAATTCGGATCGAAATTCCCATCGATAAAAGATTTTCGCTTCAGAAAAATGCCGACATATATTTTCAAAAAGCCCGGAATGAAAAGGTCTCATTTGTAAAAAATCAACAACTGCTTGCTGAAACAATAACCAAATATGAAAATTTTAAGAAACTTTCGTGGAAGCTTAATGAAGCAAATTCAAAAAAAGCCCTGGAAGAAATTATGAGCGTACTGAAAATTAAAAAACATGAACAATCTTATTCTCGAGAAGATTTAAGAAATAAGTTCAAACACTATTTAATCGAAAAACAATTTCATTTATTTGTAGGGAAAGATAGTCAGAACAATGACCTGCTTACTTTGAAATTTGCAAAGCAAAATGATTATTGGTTTCATGCAAGAAGTGTTTCCGGTTCGCACGCTGTTTTAAGGATTGAAAACTCAAAAGCAGCTGTACCAAAAAGTGTTATTAAGAAAGCTGCTTCAATTGCAGCTTATCATAGTAAAGCAAAAACATCCGGAATGGTGCCGGTTTCATATACATTTAAAAAATATGTGATTAAACGAAAAGGCATGGAAGTCGGGAAGGTTGCCCTGCTCAAAGAAGAAGTGATTATAGTAAAGCCTGAAATACCTGATGACTGTGAGTATATTACAGTTGAGTGAGTTTCGTAATTTCGCATTCCATAAATTGTTTCGTAAAAAGCTGTTTGTTAAAAAATGAAACACTAAAATGAAATAATTACTTAAAAAACTTCTGAAATTAAAAAAAATATTTGGCACTTGAATTGAATTATACATCAAGAAGTTTCATTAAATAATGTCAATTGAGGAAATAATGGAAGACTTTCAAAGGTTTTATTACAAAGACGTTGCCATTGAGGTTGTGAATCTTAATTGTGCAACAATGAAAGATGCATTGAATTTCAAAGAATTTGTTAAACACGATATCGATCTGAAGTTCAGAAAGATAATCATAGACCTGAGTACTTGTGAGTTTATTGATTCTACTTTTATTGGATCAATTGTGGTCTTAATGAAAGAGATGTTACAGCGAGGTGGTGAATTGAGAATTGTTGAACCAGTTGCTATGGCAAGATTTCTGATTTCGAAAACACAAGTTTTAAAGACTTTCAATTCTTATCCAACGCGCAAGGCCGCTATAATGAGTTTCTTTTCATAGTTAGTTCTCCTATGATGGTTGAGTAATCCTCAGAGTGTTAAACTCTGAGGATTTTTTTTTGAAAATGGTTAAAAAATAGATTTGATTATTGAATGTGTTTTAGATTTGGGATCAGTTTGAGCTTTCTGACTTAAGGAAAAGACTCTCAAGCTCTTTTCTTTCTTTTACGTGATTATTAATTGCGCTCAGAACACGGTAAATCAAACTTCCGAGCATCAATCCGAGAGCTAACACTAAATAATTCATTGTAACCTCATAAGTTTTTTCATTATGGGTACAATAACCATACCATCCGTTAATTTTATTTAAAAACTGCAACTTGCTATCAAAAGAAGTTTGAAAATGTCTTATTTTCAGGCATTTCTTAATTAGTTACAAATTCAGAGAAATAAATAAAAAAGAGATTTTTACAATGGTATGTGTAAGAAATTTATGATTAAATATTTTATTATGTTACACAGGGTCGATGAATTTAAGATCAATAATACTCGTACTCATATTTGATCAAGAACATTCCTTTTGCAGAGGAGGATACTTTCTCTTCAATCAACATTCTTTTGCTGTTATAAAATAAAAGCCGCTTCTCAGATGAATTCATTTCCTCAGTAAATATCTCAATTATTTTTCCTTTCTGAGCATACTTATATTTAATTGATTTTCTTATAGTCTGATCTTCATCAAATGATGTTATTCCGGTTAATGCACCGGCAGAGTCATAATAAAAAACTTCTTTCAGGAATGGAATCTTTCCTATGTTTTGCCTTGTTAAACTGACTAATCTGTTATTCTGATCATATTCATATGTAACTTTTCCGGTTTTACCTGAAAATGGATCGATAAACAAAGTTACTTCTGCAGGAAGTTTTAATTTATTATAACTATAGGTTGCACTGAGAACGTTATTCCCGCTTTTTTGAAAGTACTCAGCCTTCCGCAATCCAGACGCTTCATATTCAATCCTGGTAGTTGAATTTCCTCCTCCTGTAATACTGAAATATTGAAATGTTATCAGGCTGTCATCAAGATTATAAATGTATTTATTTTGCGAAACCAATGAACCATCAGGAAGGTAATTATAGACATCAATCAATTTCCCTTCCATATCGTAATGATAGGAATTTTTAAGCACTCCCTTTTTTGAAGGCTCACCTTTTATATACGGATACGAAGTCACTTTAATTGATTTAACGTTATGCTGTCTGATGAATGCTATCTTGCTATTATCAGCATACGTCTGTGCTTGAATTGTACCATTAGAAATAAATAAGATAGAAATAAATACTTTTATTAAAAGGATTCTAACTTGCATTATTATAATTTTCCTGAAAATTTTGTTACAAAATTAAACTAATATTTTTAATACGCCACATTAAAATTAAATTGATTTAATTATCATTTAACAAATCTCATAAAAAATTATTTTCTTTTTCTTTGGAATTTTGAATATGTATTTATTGATTCAATATTGTTACATAAAAAGCAACTGTGCTAAAAATAATGAAATGTCTTTCATTTCTCTTTAACACTAGTTTAACGATGTTTTTATATAATGGTAATTAAATTAACAAGATAATACTTTAAATTTTGCAGTAGCTTTTAACAGTTAAATTTCTTTTAGAGAAACTTCTGTTAGCCGCTTAAAGTGGAGCTTGCCCTCTCCGTGACAGAGTAGAGGGCGTTTTTATTTATACTTATTCAAACGTAATAAATATATTAAACAGAGATTGGAGTTATTTGTAAGGGTTTATGAGTATTAAGAGAAATTCTGCTCTTAATTAATGTTTAATTAACAGAAAGCTAAAAATTTCTTAATCTTATGGTAATCTTGATTTAATATTGACAGAATACCTTTGAAAGGTAGTTAATTTATTTATCCTACTCTCTCCCCTTCGACAACCGCCTGAGATACCATCTCCAGGCGGTTTTTTCTTGAGCTCTTCGTAAGATTAAAATTATTTTTAGCTTCAGCTAATAAGAAGCTAATCAACTTTTCATTTTTATTTGATGACTTAAAAGGAGGGAGATTATGCTCCCACGATTTTGATTCTATGAGGTAGGAATAGTATTTCCAGTTTATATATTTCCGGTAGATTCTTACGAACTTAAGATCCTTTTCAAAACCAACAAAAATATTCTCTTTAAATACTTTTAATTCAATTACATTTTCAATTTTGTCCCAAAACCTGTGTTCAAGCAAAAGTGATGTCAATTCATCAACACTATTTCTGTAATCTCTGGTGATTATGAAAAATATATGCTTACAAATCCTTCTCAAATCTCTCAATTCGTAATATTTTGTATTCAATCTGTATTCTTTACAGGAACAATTTAAATAATGTGCATTAACTTTATACCGACTATATGAAGAATTCCTTTTGGTTATATTGTTCAATATGGGTATTAGATAATTAGACTTTAGTAAAATTATTTCATTTTCATTATCAGTGTTCATCTTATGCCATCTGCAGTAAATCTAATTGATAATTATTGTCAGTACATTAAGTTAAAATTATATGATAAAACTGATTTTGAAGGTTATTTTATCAATATCATTTTCTTTGTTTGGGATAAATTCCCTGAAATTAATCTATAATAATACACTCCGTTAGTAAGACCGTCTGCATTGAAATAAACATTATGAACTCCGGCAGATATCTCATCGTTAATTAACGTAGCAATCTCCCGACCAATTGAATCAAAAATGGTCAGCCTGACAAACTGACGATTATTCAAAGTAAATTGAATATTGGTAGAAGGGTTGAAAGGATTAGGATAATTTTGAGATAAATTAAAATCTATGTCCTGAAATTGTTCCTCATCAACTAAAGTTGCATTATTATAATTGATGAAAAATTTAAGTTGATTCAGAGCATCAGGTATACTCAATGTATCTATACCGGAAAGATTGGTGTTAAGTATTACTCCACCAAATAAATCTGTTACCTGTATATTTATTTCTGGTGGCAAATTACAAAACATCTTTAATGAGCCTCTGCTTTGAAATTGTATTCTATGTTCTTTTTGTCCGCTGAATGGAATATTTCCATTTCTGAAATCTTTATATGTACTTTTCGTTCCTGCAAAATTATCAATGGGTAAAAGAAATCTGGTTTCAAGAGTTGGTGCTGGTGGGAATGGTGGCAGATTTGCTTCACCTAAAAGAAAATCTAAACTGTCAGTTGCTGTCGGATCAATCCCAAAATAGATTGTTCTGGATTCTACCGGATCTGAAAATTCAAGGCTGATCATAATTGCAGGATTAGTTTGAGATTTCAATAATCCTGTCAAAACGAAAACACAAATAAGTATTAAAGCTAATTTCATTTTTATTCTTCCCGTTTATTGTAAAATATTTTAATGATTTAATTATTTTTTCTCTAAGATCATTTAAGTAATGTTTTTAATTGACACTCAGAGAAACAAGAATTATTTCCTTTTTTCTTAGATATTTTAATTCATCTCTCTCTGTAAAGAGAGAGATGAATAAGAAATGCTTTATTTCAGAAAAGTCATTTTCTTTGATAAAACAAATCCCCCATCATTAGCTGACATCCTGTAAATATAGCTTCCGCTGCTTACAAGGTTTCCATTATCATCTTTCCCGTTCCATATTAAAGTGTACAATCCTCTTTCTGCTATTCCAGCGAACAAAGTAGTAACTTCTTGTCCAATTAAATCATATACTTTTATCGTTACAAATCCGGTTTTTGGCACAGAAAATTGAATACTTGTGCTTGGATTGAATGGATTTGGGAAATTCTGAGAAAGAGAATAATCAACAGGTATTTCCGGAGCATTACTGTAATATATCTCAACATTTATATCATCTATCTTTTGATTGTTAATGCTCACAAGAATTATTTTATTGATCGAAACTGATTTCGGATCTGATAAATCAAATGGCATATTTGCGACCAAATTATCACCTTCATTAATAACAGCATTTCCAGCCTGATCATATAATAGCACACGCAAAAGATCACCCGACTGATGATAATAACCGCCGCCAAGTCTTGAATCAATTAACATATTGCCAATCTCAGTTTTAACGTTATTGAATTCAAGCTGAACACCACGGATTCCGATGTCCGAATCCAATTTAACGGCTATACCGTCATTAGTTATAAATAACTTAACTTTAGCCGAGCCATTTATTTTATTCAACAGCTTTTCATCAACAGTAGCTATAAAAGATGCTCTATTCAGAGCCACACCACTTGGATAGTACCCGGTTAATATTATATTCTGTATTACTGCCAGATCCTGAACATTAACAAATGCATCCGGAGTTGGGGCTGGAGCACCAACTGTCCAGGGGGCAATATTCGCTCTGGCAAATTCACTGGCATTAAGCGAATCTCTGCCAAGTATATGATCTACAACATTTATTAAGTCAAGAATATCTATACTTCCATCGCCATTGACGTCACCAAGAGATGAAGCTCTGTTTGTAACAAAAACTTCAAATTTATCGCGTGAAGGTGTTATATTGACCGGGGCACCCTGATAAGTACTTCCCTGTGCATTATCAATTTTAAAGGATGATTTTGATGTATCAACCAAAGCTGGTAAATCAACTACATAGTAATTAACCTTTAAAAGTGAATCATAACTGCCAGCAGGCAATCCACTATTTTGCTGAAGGTTGTATAACAGCACATAGATTGAGTCAACCGATGAGCCATTTGCAGTAATAGGGCCTCTGTATATTTCGTATTGCAATGACCAGTTTGGATTTGCAGCTATATCAGCTCCCTTTTCAATACTTTGAAAAGTAATTATCGAATTATCTCCAGTTGATTTATTGACTAATAATCTGAACTGAATTGCCTGAGTTGTTTGAGTTAGACTTTTCAGTTGGATAATATCTGTATAGGTTGAATCTTCTTTTACATACCTTTTTTCTTGGGCAAATACTAATCCAAAAACTGAAACAGCGGTACCCGATAAGGTCACAGAATCCGGTGATGTTGTCCCATTATGTGTAAAAACCAGAGAACCTGGAAATGAACCACCGGTTGTTGGGCTGAATGTTACCGCAAATACCTGACTCCCGCCTGCAGGAATATTTGCTGAGGTAGGGCTGACTGAGTAAGGCAAGCTTGTGGTTACACTAGAAATAGCCAAAGCATTTGTTAAACCATTATTAGTTACAGTTACATTTTGAGTGACAGGTACACCCTGATTGGTATTGAATGTTAATGATGTTGGTGTAACTGAAAAAGTAGGACCAGCGTCTGCTCCTACTCCATTTACAACATATGTTGTCGGTGAACCTGAAGCATTATGGGTAAATACAAGATTAGTTGTTTTATTTCCAAGAGAAGTTGGTGTAAATGTAACTACAAATACCTGATTTCCACTTGCAGGAATTGTAGCACTTGTTGGTGCTATTGTAAATTCAGGATTTGACGAAGTTATACTTGTGATATCCAATGCAGCTGTTCCTGTGTTACTTACTGTTACATTGGCAGAGTTCGACGAACCAACTGCAGTTGGTGGAATCGTGAGCGGAGACGAGGGAGATATATTGAATATTGGTCCTGAAACAGGTGGATTAATCGCAGAGTATTCTACAATTAAGTTGACCGAAGTTAATGATGTATTAGTAATAGTATATGAACCTGAACCGGTAAAGGGACCAACATTTAAAATTGGTCCGCCAAATGTGTCCTGAATTCTTAAGGAGGAATTCGCGGGCATATTATAGGTTATAGTGACTGTTGTTGCACCGGTTGCTTGCTGCCATTTAAGTAAATGAGTTTTGGTTCCCGTAAAAGGATATGAAGGTGCATTTCTATAATCGCGGAATGAAGATTTTCCACCACCCAAATCATATCTTACGTCCCAAACACCTGCTGGTGGAAGAGGAGGAAGATTTGCCTCGCCTAATCCAACATCAAGCGTATCAGTTGCTGTAAGATCCAATCCTATAAAGGTTGGAGTTGAATTTGGTGACGGTGCATTATTACTGACGGTTATTGGAATATCAATTTCTGCCTGGGAAAAAATGTTACTCGTGTTAAGGAGTAAAATCCCAAGAATAAATAAAAATATTTTTATACCTTTTTTTGACATAAAATTTCTGGTTCCTCTAAATTTTTGTTTTAAGTTCTAAAATCAATTCTAAGTGAAATTCTTATTCAAAGTTACCTACCTCCTTTGCGGAGATAGGTAATCTTGATGAAAGAATTATTTTAATAGCATCATCTTCTTTACTGAAGAAAAGTTATTGGTGTTTAATTCATAGAAATATAAACCTGATGCCATCTTTGTAGCATCCCAATTAAATGAATAAGAACCCGCTTCCAATGTTCCATTAACCAGTTCCGCAACTCTCTGACCAACAGCATTATAGATCGTAAGCTTTACGTTACCTGCCATTGGAATAGAGAATTTGATTGTGGTTGTTGGATTAAATGGATTTGGATAGTTCTGTTCTAAGATATATTCATCTGGAATTACTTTTTCGGTTTTAACACTTAAAGTATTATTACTGCTGTTTGCTATTTTATGATTATCACCATTTTTCAAAATAGTACTAACTTTTCCAGACTCAGTTGAATAATCTAACTTCATATTCATTCCTTCAACTGAAATTGTAACAGGATAGACTGCTCCGGTTAAATTGATTAACTGTGTAGCCGATAAATCTTCCACGAATCTTTGTGATGCAAATCTAACATCGAATAAACCTGCAGGTGGTAATGGAGGCAAGTTGAAAGTTTTTAGATCAACGTCACCATTTGCTGCATACAATGTATAATGTTGACCAATTGCATCTGAAATGAGTATTTTACCCCAGTTAGATTGTATCAATTCATCAGCAGGATTTTTACCAAGCGTGCCTGCAAATGGTCCCGGTATAATTATGTTTGCAGCACCTGTGAGTTCAACCCAATGACCTAATCCTGGTTCAAGCACTCCAACAGAAGAATAACCGCTACCTGGTACATATTTATATATCAATCCCGTTCTCTTATTCTCTGGCATGGTTCTGATGAAGTTTACATCTGCATTATATTCATAACCACCAATAATTGACCAGCCACTTGGAGCTTCGAAAACATTTCTTGCTGAGTAGTTAAGCTTTGGATAAAGAATACCTGATTGAGTTGTTCCATTCCAGTTATAAGTTCTAACTCCATTATGAAACATCCAGTATCCTTCTCCTGGTGTCATCGTAGAGGTTGTAACATATCCGCCGGAAAATTTGTAAACGGGTGTTGTTAAATCTCTGCCTCTATATAGAGTATCAACACTCATACTATTCGGATGTACTCCGGGAAATGATACAAGATTCCACTGGTTGCCTACGACAATGGTTTGATTAAACCTTGTATCAACTTCTATAAGAACAGAAGTTAATGTGGATACATTTTGAGATGAAGCAGTTTTCATATCCAGATTTGGAAATACTGAACCACCAAAACCGTCTTTCAATGTAAACTTTCCTGCTCCAAGTTGATTAGGATCCCAATTAAGCACACCGGGGTCCTGCATATCAAGTGTGTAAGTGATAACACTGGAAGTGGTAGCTGCACTTCTGATGTCAAGAGCACTGAATTGTGTCCCGCCTGGAAGTTCTAATCTTAAATCAACACCTGTTGGCGGAACTGGCGGCAGATTTGCTTCTCCGAATGATGCATCAATTCCATCTGTTGCACCAACGCCACGACCGATGATAACTGAAGCAGTTTTGTTTGATGGACTTGTTAAATTTATAATTGAAGACCAGACTAAGTTGCTATTATTATAGACAATTCCCTGCGGATCATAATTAGCCCAGTTAAGATCCCATCTTTCTGAACCATTACCACTAAAAGCACCACGATAAGTAACTACTGTGAAAAAAGGATCAGATATTTTACTACCAGTGAATGAAGCTGTACCCAAAAGAGGAGAACCCGCTTGTGGTATCATAACTGGACTTGTTTGATTGAAAGGAGCCTTTAAAAGACCAGCGTTTAGGTCGGAAGAGAGAGAATTTCCATACCCAGAAAACCAGGCATTATAAGTTGTTGGTTCAATTAATTTTGACATCCCCGTGAAGAGATTATTTTTATAGGTGAAATTGGCTGTGTCTCCCTGCACTGTTGCACCATCCAAGAAGATACCACCTTCATCAAAACCCATAATCAAGCTGTTAAACAGATTATGCCTTGTTGCTCTTCGGTGATGAATTCCATAATAGAAATCAGAATCAAAATTTGTAGGGCTAACGTCTGTTGCTAACCTTTTGGGTCCAATTACAGTAATATTTGAAAACACTGGTTCAGTTCTGGGAGAAGCCGTAGTCCCGCTTCCATCGTTATCTGTTTCGAATGCTTCACTTTTACTAACATCAGACAATCTCGGATCTCTGTAAGCTACTCCAAACTGGATTTTACCTGAATATCCAAAATCAGTGTCAAAATCGTCGTCCAGCGATTTATAAGCAATTAAATATTTTGCGTTTACTGTTCCGCCAAAAAACTCAAAAGCATCATCTCCGGAATAACTAACCTGAACATGATCAATTGTTGTTCCTCTGCCAACAGCAGCAAGAGTTAAACCATTAATTTCATTGTTAGGAGTATAAGCTATACCTGGAAATTCAATTCTTACATACCTGAGAACTCCGCTGTTATCATTATCATCCTGAACAATTCCTCCATCGCCATAGCCGGCAGTGCTTCCAATATTACCTTCAACAACAAAGTTTCCACCAGGTCTGTTGTTAGCTGCTTTTCCACAAATCACTATTCCTCCCCAGTCGCCGCGGGTCCTTAAACCTGCTGGTTGTTGACTTGTGAAGACAATTGGTTCCTGGGCAGTTCCATTAGCAAATATTTTCCCTCCTCTTTCGATGATCAATGATCCCTGTGAGGATTTTTCTCCTAATAATACTGTACCTGCAGGAATTGTTAGTGTTCCACCGTTTCTTACGTAAACAAATCCCTGAATTAAATATACTTTGTTTTTATCAAGGACAACGCTGGATGTAATTCCAGCACCGCCATTGTTGGTTATTGTGCTGTCAGTTGGTGTTAATTGAGCAAAAACCGGCACAACTAAAACTACTGTCAGTAATAGACTCCAAATCTTTTTCATTTTGTTGAACTCCTTGTTAATAGTTAAAAATTCTTTAAATTTCTGACGGATATTTTTTCAAAATTTTCTTTAATTCCGTAAACACCTCCTTTCAGAAAATAACGATGTACAGTTTATGTGAATTAAAGCTTGTAACTAACACCAAGTGACAGCTTGGTGTTAGTTGTATATTTTTTGACCAGAATATCATCTTCAAAGTATTCATAAGGTTGAGCAAAAAGATCTTTGATTGAGAACTTAATTTCGACCTGATCCCCAATTCCCTTTGTAGCTACTAAATCGATGATATCCCGGGGAAATTCATAAATATCATCCCCTTGAAAATTTGCAGTTTCTATGATTCTTTTTCCGAATCTGTTGAATAACAGGTTTATTGAAAAATCATATTGAATATTTTGGTAGTTTAATGAAAGATTAATTACATATGGACTTTGACCTTGCATAGGTCGTAATTGCCTTCCGGTACCAATATTTGTCTCTTCTATTTCTGACCAGATTCTTGAATAGTTGGCTGTAAAATTAAAATTGTCAAAAAGGTTCAAAATTTTGCCAAGAGATGTTCTGTATTCTATTTCAAAACCTGCATTGCGTGCGAATGATGCATTTGCGAATGTTCGGTCGTTTTGACCTGTTGAGACTAAAAAAACTCTTTCGATAGGATTGCGAAACTCTTTAAGGAATAAGCTGAGGGAGATTAATTCTCCAATGTCTGGAAATGCTTCAAATCGTAAATCATAATTAGAAATATTTGCTTGTTTTAATTCAGTGTTACCTCTTACCAGAGTTTGATCTTCAAAGTTATAATAAACAAAAGGTGCAATTTCTCTGAACTGAGGTCTGTTGATTGTTCTACTGAAAGAAAGTCGGATGTTCAGTGCGTCTGTGACTCTGTAAATTAATCCAAATGCAGGAAGCAAATCGCTGTTAAAATTATCAACAGTAATTGGTTTCATTCCCGTTGCAATGGACGAAGTTGTTCTTAACTTTAATTCATAATTCTCAATTCTTAAACCGGAGATTAGTACAAAGTTCAGATTAATTAAATTGAAGCTTAACTCGGTCATCAAATAGTAACCAAATAAATTATCTTTTGATGTATAATCATTTGCCGGGTCAAAAAATTCTCTCATCATTATGTATCTTTTACTGAAGTTATCAACCCTGTAAAGAGAATCAAGATCCCACAAGCCAATGGTTTGGCGGGCAGATCCAAAAGGATCAGTAACACTTAATAATCTGGCATTGAAAGATCGCGAGCTGTTATAATGGTTTACGCCTGTTTTGATTTTCAGAAAGTCAAATGTTTGAGTCAGATCAATTCCTAGTCCTCTTTTATAATCTTTAAGAGTAGAATAAAATCTTCCTCCTGCATAAAAGTCGGGATCTCTTGGTATATAAGCGTAAAAGGGATTTGTTGTATTTGAATCAGCTATATCCCGATTATAAGCGTTTCTTCTGTAATCTGGTTCGTCCCTGAAGGAAGATGAATAAGATGCTCTCCAATCAATCTGAATATTATTAAAGAGCGGGATTATACTTGTACCGGCTAACTGTCCTGAATAAAGATTTCTTGAAACATATCTTAAGGCATTAATTATTCTTTCATCCTGATAATCAAATTTAAATCCCTGAAGTTTTGTGACTTCGTCATCTGAATCAACAGTTAAAGTATTTTTTAAGCTGATTTTGTGCAGCTCTCCTAATTTATAAGAGATGTTTATCAGACCTCCCCAGTAAACATTTTTAGAGAATCTGTAACCAGAATAATCGTAGAAAAAAGTTTTATTCTCTTTACTTTCTATATCACGGGTTGTAATATTTTTTGAGTTTATACCTGTCTTATATGTTAATGAGGCAATAATGCCTAAATCACTATCAAAAATGTTAAACCTATCTCCATATGTCAGAGCAAATGATTGATCAAGAAATTCTTTTCTGTTTTGAATGCCCCATTTGTCATTTAGTTTTTTTGACCAATAAGTTCTGTTGGTATCAGTTAGACTGTTATCATAATTCTTAAAGGTTAGAGGATCAGGAAATCCTTCCGGTAATTTTCTGAAACCGTTGTCAAATCCCAGAAAATCAGTATTGCTGCCTTGATATGTGTTGTATTGTTTAGTTGAAACATTATCAACATATGAGGTTGAATAACTAAAAGAAAAAATTGTTTCGGACGGAAATTCGACAGTATTAACCTTCACAAGCCCTCCTGAGAAATCACCCGGTTCGTCAGGAGTAAATGATTTTATTACTGTTGTATTATTTATCAGGTTTGAAGGTATTAAATCAAATGCAAAATCTTTTTTATCTGGCTCGGAACTGGCAAGAGGGGAATTATTTAATAATGCTGTGTTGTATCTTTCACTCACTCCGCGGACAAAGATGTATTTGTTGTCCAGTAAAGTCAGACCCGGAACTCTCCTCAAGGTTTCTGCGGTGGTGTTGTCAGTTGATCGTTTTATTTGTTCAGCGCTGATACCATCACTTATCTGTATGGATTTTTTTCTCTGATTTAATAATGCCGCCTCATATTGCCCTGAGATACTGCCAACGACTACTACCTCTGTTCCAATGTCAAGGGTTTGAGGTTTTAAGCTAACATTTACTGTCTTTACTTTACCAGCTTCTACAACAACATCAGTAATTGTTGTCTTTGTGTAAGAGATAAAAGTAATAGTTATGCTGACAGTTCGGGCAGGAACATTTTTAATTATAAAGGTTCCTTCAATATCCGTAGCTGCTCCAAGATTGGTTTCATCCACCAAAACATTTGCCCCAATTATATTCTCTCCCGTAGTAGCATCAATCACCTTTCCTGTTAAAGTTCCGGTTGATTGAGCAAAAACGACTGACCCACTAATGCTAAAATAAATTATATACCACAGTAATATTTTAAACATTAATAACCCTCTCAAATAAATGAAACGTGGGGCAAACTTATGATGGTTTTATTACGGCGTTATTATCGAAGATTTACGAATTGTTTAAATAAATATTACCTTAGTATTAACAAATTAAAATTTGAAAAATGAAAAATGATTTTATTTGTTCTTAAGACTAGAGAAATGAATTGGTTTAATTAAACACCTAAAGAATAGATTAAATGAAAGCTTTAAGACTATTGAAATTAACACATTATAGAAAAAAGCTTTTTTTATAATTTTTTTATAGAAAAACTTTATAAAGTATTTGAAGAACAGAATCACACTTAGAAATAATATTCAGCTTACTAAGCATTTGTTTTAACTGAGAAGAATTCCCTTAGGAGTGGGTAAATTTTAGATTAGATTTTTTAATCTGTAACCTATTCCCTTTAAGGTATCGATATAATCCTTGTACTCTCCTAGCTTTTTCCGAATTTTTCTTATATGTACATCCACTGTCCTGTCGATGATATTAACCTCAACTCCCCAAATTTCATTAAGTATCATTTCCCTTGAAAAAACTTTACCTGGGTTGGTCAGAAACAAATAAAGTATTTCAAATTCTTTTCTCGGAAATATTTTCTGATCGCCATCAATAAAAACCTCATATGTTTCTTTATTTATTTCTATTGGGCCATACTTAACATTTAGTAGAGGTGCTTGTTTAGTTTCGGAAATTTTTGTACTTCTTAAATTAGATTTTATACGGGCTATAAGTTTGTATGGAGAGATTGGTTTTTTAATATAATCGTTGGCTCCCAGCTCTAATCCTTTTATTTCATTCAACTCCCCTTCTTTCGCTGTTAACAGTAAGATAGGAATCCTGTCAAAATTTTTATCCTCGCGAATTTTTTTCAGGGTTTCAAATCCATCCAGCTCTGGCATCATAATATCAAGAATAATTAAATCCGGATTTTCACTTAATTTTTCCAGTGCTTCATTACCATTAAATGCAGTTATTACCGTGAAGTGATTTTTCTCAAGATTGTACTTTAGGAATTCAACTATATCGGTATGATCATCTGCCAGTAATATTTTTATCATTTTCAAAGACTTTCGCTTTGTGTGTTAAAAATTACTGTTGGCAATGTTAAATAATGATTAAGGAAATGTTAAAAAAATGTTTATCGGGAAATATCTGGAGTGAATATTCTGTCAATTAAGTAATATATTGCTTGGAAGCTGATTAGGATTCAAATAATTACTCAGTTGTAAAATTTGTAATTATTTAATATTTAAAGAATATAACTGAAATCAGAATGTATGAAATAAAATTTGCGAAGATTACATCGTTAACAGTTATAGAAGGAAAATTCTTGAGAAGCTTTTTCAATAAAGGTATCTCCACTAATAATGTTAGAACAAAGAAAATAATCAGCAAAACAGTTCTGCCGATATAACCAGATAATTCCCGATCAATATCAAATGATAGTCCTGATAACTCAGATAATTCTTTTAATACGTTTACGAAAAGCATCCAGAATAAAATGATGAATCCTGCTGCAGTTGAAAGCATATTAGTTAACAAGGAAGCAGTAAATATTTTTTTATAATTATTTGCTTTCCGGTTAAGGATTAGTGATTCAATTACAGAAATAACGATAGTAAGAATTAAAGCTGCAATTGGAGCAACCAAAAATATCAGCCCGATTCCTGCATCAAGTAAAATTAAGACACGAGTCATTATGAAATTAAATTATCACGTACTATTATTAGATCAATTGTTTGTACAATTAAATTGTATTAAATTTGATTTGTCTTAAATCAATTTTCCCGTAAAAATTTAAAAGACAAAAAACTCTTGCACCCGTAGCTTAATTGGATAGAGCATCTGACTACGGATCAGAAGGTTCGGGGTTCGAATCCCTGCGGGTGTACCAAATAGCCCGTTTCATTCAGGAAGCGGGCATTTTCACTTTAAATTTCTTCAACTAAATATCAGAGTGCCTAACCGCAATAAATCGGTTATATAGCAGCAAACCGATAATTGTAACAACTCCAATCAGGCTGAAAATAAACCATAACAGACTAGGGTTGTTTAGCTTATCAACAAAATGAACATATAAATTTGCACCAAGCACACCTCCAATTCCGCTGCCAAGAACACCATAGAGAAATGCGTAACCTAAATAGAGAGCTTTTTTATCTTCAGGTGCAATTAAGCCTACATAACTAATAAATTTTGGATGCGCTGTCATCTCTCCAATTGAGAAGATGATTATTCCAGCCATAAAAACCCATGCGTGAGTGGAAATTGCAAGAATACCCATTCCTAAAGTCCCCAAAGCAATTCCTGTTATCATCGTGGGAAGTGCTTTTGTATTTTTAACAATTTTTGAAATAAGTATCTGCAAAAGGATTATTGTTCCGGCATTAATAACAGTAACGTGTTCGGCATCAAATTTCCATTCTGGATTGGTCATAAAAATTCCAAGCACGGAATTAACGATATCATTAATTGGTTTCATATCCATGTAATCGGTAAAATACCAGAGCACAGTATCAAACATCTGAAAGTAAAGTATCCAGAATCCTGAATAAATGACTATCATGATAATAAACCTGAAGTCTTTAAGAACAAGTAAAGCACCTTTAAGAACATCGTAAACAGATTTAGTGCTTTCAGGTTTTTGCGGCTCCTTGTAAACAAACAAGTTTAAGATCAAAAGCCAACCTGTTCCGATTGCGGCCATAATAAAAATATATGACCAGGATATTTCTTTTAGAATTGGAACAAGAATTAACGGGAAAATAAAAGCACCCAAATTGATGGTCCAATAAAAAATTCCAAAAGCAAGTGTTGAGTTTGATTTGTCAGTTGATCTGGCAATGGTTCCCGAAATTATTGGTTTGAAAAATCCGGCACCAATGACCATTAAAATAAGACTCATAAAAACTAATGGATAAGAGGTAAATAAGCTTGTGAAGAAGTAGCCTGCACTCATCACAGTAAAAGCAAAAAATAAAGTCTTTCTGTAACCAAAACGGTCGGCAAGTGCACCAGAAAGTATCGGCAGTAAATAAAGCAATGGTTGAATCGTACTTTTTATTACTCCTACACTTTCTTTAGAAAATCCTAATCCTCCCTTTTCTGTACTCAATACAAGATAGACCGATAAAATTGACATCACACCATAATAAGATCCCCGTTCAAAGAATTCCATTACAATCACTGTCCAAAAGTTTTTGGGAAATGATCCGACGCCTTTATTTTCTTCGTTGTTTTTTTCCATATGCTCAACCAAATAATATTAAGTGGAAATTCCGGATAATTCTTCTATCCGGATGAATTATTTCTATTGAATTTATTGTCATTATACTATTCTTGTTTGAAAGCCTAATGCATTAAGTAAATTTGCAGCTCTATTTACGGCTTCCTCACTTTCAAAAGAGAGTCTGAAAGTTCCACCATCACCCTCACGGATTTTCAAAAGCTCTATATCTTTTATATTGATGTTATTCAGGTAAAGCTCAGTAGAAATTTTACTGATCACACCCGGTTCATCTTTTACACTGATGAACAAATCAAAAAGAGGTGATATAAATCCTTTTGAATCTTTTGGAATTTCATCGCGTAATAAATGTGCTGTTGAAAACTGCTTTTCGAGGAATTCAAAATTATCTTTAGAAAGATATTCTTTTGTTTTTTCTATTGTTGAGATCAGTTCAGAAAAACCGATCAAAATTTCTTCTTTGTTGTATTTGAAAATTGATTTCCACAATCCAAAATCGCTCGAGGCAATCCTGGTCATATCACGAAAACCACCTGCCCCAAAGCTGGTGAATTTTCTTCCCCTTTCTTCTTTTGATGAAGAATTAACCAGAGCAACTGCAAGTAACTGTGGAATGTGACTCACTCTTGCAATTATTCTATCGTGGAGCGACGACTCAAGAATTGTAATCCGGCAACCTAGTAATTCTATTAATGATACTAATTCTTGATTTTTTAAAGATGAATCAGTTTCATCTGTAAGAATATAAACTGAGTTTTCAAAGAGCAGTGGATCTGAATTCTGATAACCACCTTTCTCTTTTCCCGTCATTGGGTGCCCGCCAATGTAACAGCCTTTTCTGTGATTATTTTTCCAAAAATCAGAAAAGACTTTTTTAACACTGCAAACATCAGTTAAAATATTCTCATCATTCATCAGGGGAATTAACTTCTTAAAAACATCTAAACTCAATTCAACAGGAAGACAAATAAAAACAATCTTGTTCTTTAACGATTCTTCGAATGATTCAAGCTTTTCATCAATTATCTCTTCTTCCAGGGCTTTTAATAAAACATCATCTTTATCAAATGCAGAGATATAAATGTCTTTGTTTGCTCTCTTAAACCCTTTGGCAAGTGAACCTCCGATCAATCCTAATCCAATTATTGAAATCCTTATCGACATATTAAAATTTTAAAGTCTATTAATATTTTTCATTAATTCTCTGAACTGATTGAAATATAGAGCCTGAGGCCCATCACTTAAAGCCTTTTCGGGTTCAGGGTGAAACTCAACCATTATTCCGTGCGCTCCAACTACTTTTGCGGCCTTTGCCAAAGGAATAACCTTGTCTCTTTGACCAACTGCATGTGATGGGTCAACTACAACAGGCAGATGTGTTAGTTCCTTTAGAACAAGAACTGAACTTAAATCCAAAGTATTTCTTGTTGCTGTTTCGAATGTTCTAATTCCCCTCTCACACAAAATAACCTGCCTGTTGCCCTGAGCTAATATATATTCAGCTGAATTCAAGAGTTCATCCAGCGAGGCCATCATAGATCGTTTGAGCATCACAGGTTTATTTATCTTCCCAACTGCTGTCAAAAGAGGAAAGTTCTGCATATTTCGTGCTCCAATCTGAAGGATATCAGAATATCTTGCCACTTCATCAACCTGCTCGGTAGAAAGTACTTCAGTAATTATTGGTAGTTCATATGATTCACCTGCAAGTTTGAGATACTCCAATCCTTCAAAACCCATTCCCTGAAAACTATAAGGTGAAGTTCTTGGTTTAAAGCAGCCTCCGCGCAATATTTGTGCGTGATTATCTCTTACTTCTTTCGCACATTCAAGAATCATTTCTTTCGACTCAACTGAACACGGTCCTGCCATTACTATAAAGTTATTACCTCCAATTAATACATCGCCAACTTTTATTACTGTATCTTCAACTTTATAATTTCGGCTTGCAAGTTTGTATGAAACAGAAGCTGATTTACTTTCAGTTTTAACTTTTGGCAGTTCCGAAGTGATATTAATAGTTGGAGTAGGCAGGTCTTCAATATCTTTCACATCAATTTTTGCCACTTCGATTTCCTTTGATGCAAAACAACCCAACACTCTGAAAAACCTGGTGTGCTTTCCAAATTCTTCTAAAAGAGATTTAACATTTGAGTCTGCTGTGTTTCCCTGAAAATCAAGATAAAACATCTCTTCCCAGGGATTTCCAATTATAGGTCTTGACTGAAGCTTGGTCATATTGATTTTATATTTTTGAAAAATAAGCAATGCATCAACAAGGGAACCAGCAGAATGTGCAGTAGCAAAAACTAATGAAGTCTTGCTTGGAATTCGTAAATCCACTTCAATGGGACGCTTTGAGCAAATTAAAAATCTGGTGTAATTACCGGATTGATTAGCGATTTCTTCTCTTAAAACTGTCACATTAAAAATTCTTGCAGCCTCTTCGCTTCCAATTGCTGCTGTATCACTTGATTCGGATTCACTGATTTTTTGAACAGACATAGCTGTATCTGCAAAGTATTCAACTTCAATGTCTGTTAATTTTGAGAGAAACTTACTGCATTGAACTGCTGCCTGAGGATGTGCATATATCTTTTGGATCTTAGATAGTGGGATTTCATTTTTGGATACCAGGCAATGCTTGACTTGATATATTTCTTCACCAACTACAAATAATGAAGAATCCATTAGTGCATCGTAAGCTTCATTAATGCTTCCAGAAGTTGTATTCTCGATTGGAAGAACAGCAAAATCTGCCTCTTCATTTTCTACTGATTTTACTACCTCTTCAAAGGTTTTTTTCTTTACAAATTCCAGATCACCATAATCATTGAAATACTGTTTTGCTGAAAGATAGCTGTAGGAACCTTCTATTCCCTGAATAGCAATTTTTATCGATGCAGTGTTTTCAAAATTCGTAGTTTTAAGTACCTGGTTTTGTTGTAAACGAACTGAGTCTTCGATTATTGTATTAAAAAGCTTTGTAACATAATGTGAGTCTAATCCATAATCTTTTGCAGTCTTCAAAACTGATTGGAGGATTTCTTTTTCTCTTTCTTTGTCACGTATCGGAGCTTTCTTCTCGTCTTTTAATTCTATTACTTGCCTGCTAAGTTTTCTTCGCTCAGCGAGAAGTCCAATAATTTGTTTATCGAGAATATTTATTTTTTCCCTTAATTCTTTCATATGAATTCCAGATTATTTCCGGCAAATTTAATGCATATTTACTGATTTTAATAAAAGAAAAGTGAAAGATTCAAAGATTTTTATTAACAGATACTTTTAACTTTTTGTACAGATAAATTATTCGGTCGGATGAATCTTTTATCTTTGATAATCTAAGAGATATTGACATCCTGATTCGTATAGTTTAACTTTTTATAACTTAAATTTATTTAAATTCAATTAACGGTAAATAAATGCTTAATCTTAACCATCTTGATTATTATCGGCTGCCGTGGAATTTGACTGATAATTCGATTTCCTGGCTCGAACCGACTGCCAAATGTAATCTTTCCTGTGATGGATGTTATCGGAAAAACGAAAACAACAGTCACAAGTCAATTGAAGAAATAAGAAAAGAATTAGAAATCTTTACCAGGCTCAGAAGATGTGATGGAGTATCAATTGCAGGTGGAGACCCATTGACTCATCCAGACATCGTAGAGATTGTTAAAATTATTAAAGAAAAAAATCTAAAGCCTATTATTAATACAAATGGATTAGCTTTAGATAAAGTGCTTCTCACCGAATTAAAAAAAGCAGGTGTATTCGGATTTACATTTCATATAGACAGTAAGCAGAATCGGCCCGGCTGGAAAGATAAAAATGAAATTGAATTGAATGAATTAAGATTTCATTATGCTAAAATGTTGTCTGAAGTTAAAAATATATCCTGCGCTTTTAATTCCACAGTTTATGAAGACACTATGCAATTTATTCCCGGAGTTTTAAAATGGGCTCAGGAAAATATTAATATTGTTCAGGTAATGGTCTTTATTCTCTATCGTGCTGTTAATAATAAAAAGGTTGATTTTTTTCTTGGACCAAAAAAGATTGATATGAGTCAATTAGTTTATAATGAAGATCCTTTAGAGAGAACTGATATCAAAGCTGAGGAAATTGTTGAAATAATTCGTACTGAATATCCGGACTTCGAAAACTGTGCTTATCTTAATGGATCAGAGCAGCCTGATTCATTCAAGTGGCTGCTCACTGGAAGATTAGGAAGAAAAAATAAAATTTATGGTTACATGGGTTCTAAGGGAATAGAAATTATTCAAACATTCAACCATTTATTAAAGAATCGGTATCTTGCTTATGCATCACCAAAAGATACCTCTAAAGGGAAATTAATGCTATTGCTAAGTTTATTTGATAAACAATTGAAAAAAACTTTTAAAAATTATTATAAAAATCCTTTGAATCTATTTAGGAAACTTTATTACCAGTCTGTGATGATTATTCAACCAATAGATTTTCTTGAAGATGGAAGACAGAATATGTGCGATGGGTGTCCGGATATTACGGTATGGAATGGCAAGCTTGTTTGGTCCTGCAGAATGGAAGAGCAGTTGAATTTTGGAATGAATCTCAAAACATATCCTAAAAATTTTTTAGATCAGATGAACTAGTCATCAATTCATCGGAAAGCTAAAAAGTGAAGAGATACATTTTAATTTTAATCAGTGTAATCTTCCTGTCTGTTTCAGGATATACACAAAGTGAAAAGAACTCAAAGCTTCTTCTTATTCGATGTGATGATATCGGAATGTCACATTCTGTTAATTTGGCAGCGAAAGAGTTAATTGATTCAGGTTTGAAATTTTCAGCTTCTGTAATGTTTGCATGTAACTGGTACCAGGAGGCTGTAGAAATCCTGAAAAGTCATCCGGAAATCAGCGTTGGAATTCATCTCACTTTAAATTCAGAATGGAAAAATTATAAATGGGGTCCTGTTTCAGGTGCAGGAACTGTTCCATCTTTAGTCGACTCGAATGGTTATTTCTTCCCATCAAGAGAATCTTTCTTTGCAAACAATCCATCTATAGATGAGGTTGAAACAGAACTTCGAGCTCAGATTGAGCGGGCAATAAAAAGTGGAATTAAAATATACTATCTCGATTATCATATGGGAACCGCTGTTGAGACTCCTGAAATGAGAGCAATTGTTGAGAAACTCGCGAAGGAATATAATTTGGGAGTATCGAGATATTTCGGAGAAGTTGATCTCAAAAGTATGTATAGTATTCCTGTTGATGAAAAGGAAGGTTATCTAAAAACTTCGCTTTCAGGCTTAGATTCCTCGAAAGTAAATTTACTTGTCTGCCATATCGGAATTGATAATGATGAACTAAGCGCTCTGATAGATGAGAATTCATTTGGCTTGAAAGAGATGAGTAAACATCGGGAGTCAGAACTAAAAGCTTTAATCTCATTCTCTAAAATTAATTCAGATGAAGAATATGGTTTGACTTTAATCAACTATGAGGAATTAATAAATGCGATTGGTTTAGGAAATATGAAATCTCCCGTTCAATCCGGATATTGATGCATTTCAACTCTAAGTTTGCTTAAATAAAAAAGGGCAGATTTTAACTGCCCTTCTTAGATCAAGGTTTAAATTATTTGACAGCACCCATTTCTTTTAACAAATAACCCGCATTGCCAAACTTTTCAGTTACAAAAAGAATATATCTTACATCAACTGATATGGTTCTCTGAAGTTCTGCATCGTATTGCCAATCACTTATCATTGCTTCATAGTTGCCATCAAAAGCTAATCCAATAAGTTCTCCCTTGCCATTCATAACCGGACTTCCGCTGTTACCACCAGTGATGTCACACATATGAGTAAAAGCAACAGGAACCTGTTCTAAATCCGGATCAACGTATCCTTCCCAATTTTTATTCTCGTAAAGATCTACAAGCTTATCAGGAACATCGAACGGATCCTGGTTTTTCTCCTTTTCGATTACACCTCGCAAGGTAGTAAACGGATAATACCAGACTGCATCTGCTGGATTGTAACCTCTTACCGGACCAAACGTGAACCTCATTGTTCCGTTAGCATCCGGATACAACTTGCTTCCCTTCCATTCATAGAGTGCATCAATATAAAGTTTTCTGATTTGAGTAACAGAGACATTGAAATTCTGGCCACGATTTTGAGAATCATCGAAATCCTCACTTAGTGCTGCAGCAAGTTTGATAAACGGATCATTAAGCGCCTCAAGTTCTTTAACTGATAAACCAATTAACGATTTAGCATATTCAGGATCAGTCAACTTTGAAGTTTTCCAAAACTCCTCTACAATTTCTTCCGGAGTCTTTCCACCGATCATTAGATTTGAAATACCATTTAGCTTTTGTCCTTCAGGAAGCATCGAAGCCATCTTTAATCCGCGAACCATTAAGGCTTTATCAACGGGCATGAAATAATTCGCATACTGGAATGAAACCTGCCTTTTAAAATTCTCTAATGCTTCAGGCGTAAATCCTGATTGACGTTCAGATTCCGGTTTGTCGAATTCTTTTGCTGAATTGTAAATCTGAATTGCTAAGGACAGCGGTGTTCCGGCGAGTCCACCAAGGATTCCGAGAACATTATCTTTTTGTTTGTTCTTTTGAAGTTCATCATAGAGTTTTTTCTCATCGCTAAACACAGAACCATATTTTGCCTTCAAATCAGGATTCTCTGCCAGCCAATCCAAAAATTTCTTTTCGAAATCTAATTTTTTCTGGAGATAATTAATTTTTATCATTCCTTCAACTTTACCTTCAGAATTTTTAAGTGTATTTGCTAAACCTGATTTAAAGGCGGCAACTTTTAATTGTCCTTCCTCTGAATTCTTCGTTAGCTCGTCCATCAAATCAATTATTTCCCTGAAGTTTTTAATTGTAAAGGGGTAATTTTCATAAAGATTCCATCTGACCGAATTTGAAGATCTATACCTTGTGGTAAAACCGGGGAAACCCAAAATGAAAGTAATATCACCTTCATCCAGATCCGAATTGGATAATTTCAACCATACTTTAGGCTTATAAGGAATATTATCAGTATTGTATTCTCTTCCCTCTCCGTTTGGCGCAGCATAAATTCGCAGGAATGAAAAATCACCGGTGTGTCTTGGCCACATCCAATTATCAATTTCACCGCCAAACTTTCCAATTGATTCAGGTGGCGCGTAAACTAATCTCACATCTTTAAAAGTTTTGTAAACAAACAGATAATATTCTCTTCCGTTATACATTTCCGAAACATTTGCTTGTATATCAGTTAAATTTCCTTTTGCTTCATCGGTAATCGCTTTTATTTTTTCCTGAAGCTTGGTTTGACGATCCATAGGATCTTTAGCATCTTTTAGATAAGAATGAATGTCATTAGTAACATCCTTCATCTTCAGTAAAATTCTTGCAACATAACCCGGAGCCTGGATTTCCTCAGATTTGTTGTTTGCTAAAAATCCGTTGGCAAGGTAATTATTTTCAGATGTCGAAGCTCTTTGAAGAGCAGTGTATGCAACGTGATGATTTGTAAGAATCAGACCTTCAGGAGAAACAAAAGAAGCAGTACCTCCTCCGAGCTGAATTATTGCATTAAATAATGAAGGTTTCTCAGGATCATAGATATCATCCGCACTAATCTGAAAACCATATTCTTTCAGATCGAACATATTAATTTGGTTTAACAGCCACATTCCTTCCTGCGCTGTTAAGATTCCGGTTTGGTAGAACAGAATTGAAAGTAAAAGTAAAAGCTTTTTCATGATCAATGCTCCTTTTAATGATAAATTTGCTCGTAAATTTATCAAAACAGCGATTTGAAAAGTGAAGATATGTTATGAGTGTCTGCTTAAGAAAGTGAAAAGGGAAAATAAAATGATGTGCGGTTAGGAGAAAATTAAGTCGAAGAAAAAATTTCCGGCACGGATTTCTCCGCGCCGGACTTTTTAAAGAATTAAACTACTTGGTAAGTATCATCTTTTTAACTTCAACCATAGAACCGGATTGCAATCTGTAGTAATAAACTCCGCTTGCAAATGTTGAAGCATCAAACTGAACTTCATAGAAACCAGCTTGTAAGAATTCATTTTTCAAAACAGCAACTTCCTCACCAAGAGCATTGTAAACAGAAAGCTTTACTATTGAAGGCTCAACTGTTGAGAACCTGATGGTTGTTGCAGGATTGAATGGATTGGGGTAATTCTGTTCGAGAGCAAATTTCAATGGAGGATGAACATCTACCAAAATCTCGTTACTGAATTCAAATGTACCGTTAAGATCAACTTGTTTCAATCTGTATGTGTAAACACCAGGCTGAACACTTACATCCAAAAACGAATATTCCTGAGCTTCGGTAGTAGTTCCGGCACCTTCAACATAACCAATAGTCACATAGCCGCTGTTTTCAGCTTTTCTTTCAATTTCAAATCTGTGGTTATTTACTTCAGTGGCAGTTGTCCAGTTTAAAAGAACCTGACCGTTATTTGTTACAGAAGCTGTAAATGAAGTTAATTCGACCGGAACAACAGAAACTTGTTCAACTTTGTAATCATCAAAATACATATTGTCCTGAGATGTGGCACCATAGAAGTCATTAGCATCAAGGGTTTTGGGGATGGTGCTTGTATAGGCGCCAACTGTCCAGGTCTGCTGGTGAACCAATACACCATTGAAATAAAAGTATGATAAATCAGCATCAAGGTCAACGTAATGCTCTACCAGATTCCAAACTCCAGGAGTCCACGTAAACGTAGCAGGAACAGATCCGTTAGGATTAACACGTCCGCCACCACCAACATCAAAATAAACTTCAAGACCCCAGGCACTACTTCCACCTGCAAACGTAGCAAGAGTATTAAAGTAACCGGCTTTTCCACTGTTTATAAAGACTCGGAAACTTATTTTATATATTCCGGATGAGAATGCAGTACCAAAATCTTTCACAAGATCATCATTTGGTTTAATGAAAGCAGATTTTGTTCCGCTGTATGCAAATAAAGCAGAAACATCTGCATCTTCAGGACCACAAGCTGCATTACTCCAGGTTGTCCAAACCGGAGCCTGGCAAGCTAAAGTATCAGTTCCGGCAGTATAGGTATCAAAATTATCAAAGAAAACTACGGAAGAGCCAGCACCTTCTTTGACTTGAACCAAATCAAGAAGAACAGCAGCGCCTTCGTTAAAGTTATCAGCAACATGTTCTCTGAAACCAACATATATATTTGAACCAGCAGTAACAAAATCACCGAGTTTATAGGCATATCTTTTCCAAAGAGTATCTGTATTATTAACAGGAAAAGTTAAAAGGGCAACAGGTATAGTAAAATTAGAAGGATTTGTTCCTGTTGTTGAAATTAAAATATCTACATTTTCTAGATATGCATTTGTGTAACCGGGTATAAGCATCCAGAATATCAGAGAATCATTGGGCTGAACATTAGTAATTTGTGGAGTAACAAGCCACTGATCGTTTGCTGTTGTACCACCGGTATTCCAGGTGCAGAAAGCAACAGCGTTGCCGCCGCCTGCTGGAGCAGTTATAGTTCCACCATTCCAGCCAGGAATTGGAGATGTTCCAGCAGTTTGTCTATTCCAACCTGATCCACCGTCAGGATTCAGTTTTATCCATCCCGGAGGAGGAAAAGTTGCATCTTCAAATGATTCAACAGCCAAAATACCATCACCGGCTGGACTATGAACAACGCCGGGATTATTAAAGTTTGTAGCTGCCTTTGACCAGTCGCGTGGTCCTTCCTGAGCAATAACCAAGACCGAGAATAAAAACAGAACCAAAGAAGTTATAAGTATTCTGTTTCGCATAATAGACCTCCATGATAAGTTATGAGTGAATATTTTATAGGAAAGAGTATTTGTAAGAATTCTCTATTGGATTTTAACATACCATTCAAGATGGATTTTGATTTTTGAATCAGCAATTTTATAAAAGCTTAGTTAATAAGCTTAGCTTCACACAAAAAATATAAATTATTCTTTATAGGTACAACTAAAATCAAAAAATATTTTTGAAAAGATCTTATTTAATCCGGAATTTTCAAACGGGATTAATATTGTGTTAATAAATTATAAATCTGTAAGCGAATATCTAATGAAAAATCTGGATTATAATTACTATCTTTACGTGTTAAAAAAGTAATTTTTGTATCTGTAAGCACCGGCTGAAATATAAGATAAGTTTTATTTATGCGCCCGTAGCTCAATTGGATAGAGCATCAGACTTCGGATCTGAGGGTTGAGGGTTCAAGTCCTTCCGGGCGTACCAACATAAATTTAGATCTGCCTGCTATTTCTATTCTGATATAATATGCTTTTTAGTGAAGATAAATATCGTTTTATGTACTCTGCATTGCAGGAAGCTGAAAGAGCTTTTCAGGAAGGTGAAATTCCCGTCGGTTCAGTTGTTGTTCATAAAGATAAAATAATTGGTAGAGGTTATAATCAAACCGAAAAACTCTGTGATGCTACTGCACACGCTGAAATGATTGCTCTAACAGCCGCTTCCAATCATTTATCTGACTGGAGGCTTAACGAATGCGATATTTATGTTACGCTTGAGCCTTGTTTAATGTGCACGGGGGCAATATTATCCTCAAGAATCAATGCCATTTACTTTGCGGCGTTTGATCCTAAATTTGGAGCGTGTGGTTCATTGTATAATATTCCTGCCGAAGGAAAACTAAATCATTCCTGTAAAGTATATTCTGGATTGCTTAGTGACGAAAGCAGTAGACTATTAATAGAATTTTTTTCTAAAGTTCGGGAAAAAACTTAAATAATAACTTTTCGTGTACTGGCTTCCTTGATAAAAATCGACATATATCATAATTTCACAATTAAAAAAATGAGAAATTGATGCGCATCATTCTATTCGGATCCCCCGGCGTGGGGAAAGGTACACAAGCAAAAATCTTATCTTCAAAATTTAACATTCCTCATATTTCAACCGGAGATATTTTAAGAGCCGCAGTAAATGATAAAACCCAGCTCGGGCTTAAAGCAAAAGAAATTATGGACCGGGGCGAACTTGTTCCTGATGAGATTATGATAGGAATAATCCGCGATACTATCACAAATGATTCCTGCACAAATGGATTTATTCTTGATGGTTTCCCCCGCACAGTTGCGCAAGCCGAAGCATTGGATAAACTGATGAAAGAACTCAACTTTAAAGACCTCTATCTGTTAAATATAACTGCTAATGAAGATGAGATAATTAAAAGATTAACTAACAGGAAAGCCTGTAAAGTATGTAATCATATATTTACATCTGCTGAATTAGATGGAAGGAATACTTGCCCTAATTGCGATTCAAAGGAAAGCTTTTATCAGCGAAACGACGATAGAGAAGATGTTATTAAGAGAAGACTGGAAGTATTCAACCAGAACACCAAACCAGTATTAAGCTATTACGAAAAGAAAAACAAATCTATTACGATTGATGGTTTGGGGTCAGTTGAAGAAGTTAATTCAAAAATTATAAAAGCTCTTTCGCTTTAGTTGTATAATTGGGCTAAGGTTGTCCTTTCCACCTTTCCGTTTTCAAGCTTATAGATTTTTGTATCAACTTTTTTTACGATTTCATAATTATGAGTTGCGATCAAGACAGCGGTTCCACGAGCATTAATTTTTTTTAGAATATCTATAATTTCGCCTGAAGTTTCAGGGTCAAGATTTCCTGTAGGTTCATCAGCAAGTACGAGAATCGGGTCGTTAATTATAGCGCGAGCGATAGCTACTCTCTGCTTTTCACCACCTGATAATTCATCAGGGTAACTGTACCTTCTGTGTGAGAGTCCAACATCAGAGAGAACTTCAATAATTCTTTTGGTAATTTCTGAATGCGGTTTCCCTGTAACTTCGAGGATAAAAGAAAGATTCTCAGCTATTGTTCTATCCCTTAGTAATTTATAATCCTGAAAAACGATTCCTATTTTTTTCCGAAGTTCCGGAAGTTGCTTTGGTTTAATCATATTTGAACTGAACTCACCAATCTTTATATAACCGGATTTAGGAAGCAGGTTCATATAAATCAACTGAAGAAGTGTAGTTTTACCAACACCGCTTTTACCGACAAGAAAAATAAATTCACCCTGCGTCATTTCAAGGTCAAGGTCTTTAAAGATCTCATTTGAATCGTAGCTGAAGTCTACTTTTTTAATTGAAAGCATATCATCCTGTTTTTGTTATTACAAATTGAATTCTGTCAGAGTTTTTGTTCCCCTCTTCGAATGTAAATGCATTTAAACAATCAAGAACTTTTAACTTAGATTTTTGAAAAATTTCGAAATATGTATCAAAGCTAAAAATTTTCTGTTTATGAACTTCAATATATGAACCATTAGCCTTAAAATCTATTATAAATTTATTAGTATGTACACGAGTTGATGGGTTAAATGAACTGGATTGCTGAACTTTTATATTTTTAATTTTATATATCCTGTTACCATCTTTTAAGTATTTATAGCTATTACTTTCAAGACTAACATCGAATGTAAAAATTCCTTTTTCGGATAAAACGCTCCTTACTTCTCTGAATAGAAGACTCAACTTTTTTACCGAGGTTAAATAGTTTATGCTGTCAAATGCACTTATTATCAAGTCGAATTTATTTAAAAATGGAAGCGAAGTCATATCAAGACAAACTTTATGTTTGGTCCTGTTCCCCGCTGACTGCAGCATTCTAAAGGAATAATCACTCGCAATGAAAAAATTAAAATGTCTTTGAAGCTGATTAGCAAGTTTGCAGTTACCTGATCCTATCTCAAGAACCTGAACCGGATTTTTAACGAATTTCTTTGATATTTGAATTATGTAAGAAGCCCAATGTGAGTAATTCACATTTCGCATTATATGATCATAAATATGAAATAATTGATCATAGTTTTTAGCTTTTTCTAAAGCGGGCATAGTAAATCCGGTTTTTTACTATTTTAATGGCATAGTTGTATGCGGCAATGATACTATCAGGGTCAGCAATATTTTTCCCTGCAATATCGAATGCTGTTCCGTGGTCTGGAGAGGTTCGGACCATTGGCAAACCAGCAGTGAAGTTTACTCCATTTGAAAAATTCATCATTTTAAAAGGAATTAAAATCTGATCGTGATACATTCCAAGCACGAAATCAAATTCAACAAATCTTTTGTTTGCAAAGAAAGCATCAGGTGAGAATGGTCCTTCGACAAACAATCTTTTGTTAAATTTCTTAATAACCGGAGAAATTATTTTATACTCTTCATAACCAATAATATTATTTTCACCGGCATGTGGATTCAATCCCAGAACAGCAATTTTCGGTTTCTTGATCCGGAAATCAATTTTGGCTGATTGTGTTATAATATTCAACGAATCAAAGATTTTCTCCCGGGTTATTAACGATGGGACTTGTTTAATTGCTTCGTGAATAGTAACAAGTGCGGCATTGAATTTGGGCGATAAAAATGTCATCAGATATTTTTTTTGATTTGTCCAGCCAGCCAGAATTTCAGTATGCCCGGGGAATTTTATTCCTGCCATTTTCAAAGCTGTTTTAGAGATAGGAGCAGTTACCAGAGCATCGGCTTTTTTTTGCTGAATTAATCCAAAAGCTGTTTTAAGTGAATCGAATGATACTCTGCCTGAAATTCTGGAAGGACTGCCCGGATTTAATTCATATTCACCAATATCTAAAACATTAACTCTCTCTTTCGAAATAAATTCGGGACTCTTTATTATTTGAAAATCAAATTCAGGAGGTATCGATTTTATAGTTTTGAGAAAAACATTTCCGGGACAAACAAAGATCAGAGAATTTTTTTTTCTTGCTATTCTGTTAAATGATTTAACAACTATTTCAGGCCCGATTCCATTTATATCGCCGCAAGTAAATACAACGCTAATCATCTTCTTTCTCTAACTTAAAATCTCCTGTGCCCGTTCGATCAATGAACACGAATTGAAGCTCAGGTTTGGAATAAAACCATTTCTCAACAACTTTACCATCTTTGTTGGAATCGCGTGTAACTCTTTTAGGTTTGCCATAAGTAATATAAATTCTGCCCCGGTCGGTTTCAGTACCGATTTTTCCATTATTAGTTCTGAAATTTCTCAACGAATAATCTACTCTGCCATAATATTCTTTCATCAATTCATTGAATGCAGTAAGCGGCGTGGGATCGTACTTCTTCCAAAAAGAAAATAAAGCTTTGGAGTAATTTTCTCCCTCTTCTTTCAATAATGAAGTGATAACTGAATCCGGCTCAAGAAATTTTAAAGACTGAATTGCAAATTCAGGCCTTGTAAGTGAAATTGGTTTGTTAAACCATTCAACTTTTGACTTAAATTTCTGATTCGTTGCTGATTTGAAATCTGATGATACTTCTATTTCTATTGGTCCCTCAACAAGTTCAGAATTAAATCCTTTAAGGATAAATATTTTTGACAAATTTTTTGTAGAATCAATTTCAGCCAGAATATTTCCATCACACTCAACAAGATTAACCAGGCCTGTCACTGCAGTTGTCGAATTACCTGAATAATAAATTTTTCCTTCACTTCTTATAGTAACAAAAATTTTTTTGAGTGCAGTGTCTTTAGCCGGAATAAGCATCTGATATTCCTTTCCATCGAAAGGAACTGAATTACGAAAATTCACAAATTCAAATGAATGAAGCTTTCCACAGGATTTATTTGTTGATTGAACTATTAAAGGGGTGCTAAAATCCTGGTTATTATTATCAGCTGAAATGTTTAAAGAAGTTGAATCAAGTGTAACTTCTGATTTTGAGTTGAGATCTTTTGCAGTCGCATTTACTGAATAATTGCCGGGCTTCAAATCAAACTTAACAAGAAAATTAAGATACTTTTCATTCTGGTTAGTAGCTGTAAAATCATCAGTATGAATTTCAGATGTAACTATCTCACGATCAACGAAGTTTCCTGAAGAGTCTCTGATTTCGGCAATTACCTCGAGGCCTGAATAAAAAAGATTGTTCTTCTTTTCAAATACAAGCCTGTTATAAGAAATTTTACCGGTGAAATAAGTTGATTGACCGTAAGTAGTGTTGATTTGAACAACACTTTGAAAAAAAATGTGTTCGAGGGACTGACTGAACAAATAGATTGTTGAAAGCAGACTGATTAAAATTATTCTTGATATCATTTTTTTTTAGGACAAAGTTTATTCCTGAAGTTCAATCAATCAAGGTAATTATCAATCTTTGAATTAAAGTTACTCAGCAATTTTTCTTGTTAAATAAAACGCGGTTAGCTGTTCATATTATTGAGGAAATCTTTATTGTTTTTAGTGCCGCGCATCTTGTCGAGGAGAAATTCCATCGCTTCAACCGGGCTGAAATCACTCAGGATTTTTCTTAAAATCCAGATTTTGGCAAGATCATCCTCTTTCATAAGCATTTCTTCACGACGGGTTCCGGAACGATTAACATCAATTGCAGGGAAAATTCTTCTATCGCTCAAGTCTCTATTCAATACGATTTCCATATTACCAGTGCCTTTGAACTCTTCAAAAATAACATCATCCATTCTGCTTCCGGTATCAATCAAGGCAGTTGCAATAATTGTAAGGCTTCCGCCGTCTTCAGTGTTTCTTGCAGCGCCAAAAAATCTTTTGGGTTTATGAAGTGCATTTGAATCAACTCCGCCCGATAAGATTCTTCCACTGTGGGGTACAACGATATTGTGTGCACGTGCTAATCTGGTGATACTATCAAGAAGTATGACGACATCTTCTTTTGCCTCAACCATTCTTTTCGCTTTTTCGATTACCATATCTGCAACCTGGACATGTCTGTCGGCAGGTTCATCAAAAGTTGAACTGATCACTTCTGCTTTTACAGATCTTTCCATATCAGTAACTTCTTCAGGGCGTTCATCAATTAACAGAATAATCAATTTTATTTCAGGATGATTTCTTGAAATTGAGTTGGCAATTTTTTGAAGTAAAACCGTTTTACCACTTTTAGGCGGAGATACGATCAAGCCTCGCTGCCCTTTGCCGATCGGGGTTAATAAATCCATAATTCTCATTGAATATTCGCCAGGTGCAGATTCAAGCTGGATTTTCTTTGTGGGGTATACCGGCACAAGGTTATCGAACAAAGTTCTTTCTCTTATTCCCTCAGGAGCAAGACCGTTTACAGCTTCAACACGAAGCAAAGCGAAAAATCTTTCACCTTCTTTTGGAGGCCTTACCTGTCCGCTGACAAAATCACCGGTTCTGAGACTAAACTTTTTTATCTGAGATGGTGAGACATAAATATCGTCCGGAGAAGGAAGATAATTATAGTCTGATGACCTCAAGAAGCCATAACCATCGGGCAGAACTTCAAGAACGCCTTTAGAAAAGGTTAAGCCGTCTTTTGCAGTCTGGGCTTCAAGAATTCTAAAGATTAACTCTTGTTTTCTGAAATCACTATAGCCTGCAATACCCAGCTCTTTTGCGATTTCATTTAATTCAACAATTTTCTTTGACTTCAGTTCGGAAATGTCCATTGGCATTGATTTACCCTAAGAATAAAAGTGAATAAAATTTTTAAGTTCAATTTTGAATTTCTCAGAAATATCCGGTATGAAATTGAGGTTAATTAAACAAAATTGATTAATTCCGTCTTCGAAAGGAACTCGAGGAACAGCCCAAACTTACATTTTCTAAAAAAAAATGTCAAGTTTTTCCTGAAAGTTCTGATTTTATTTCTCCCAGGAGGTACATGCTTCCCAGTACCACAAGACAGTTTGCCGGGTTCCCTTTTTCTACTTCGGATATCAAAGCTAACTTATCAGAGCAAATTTTAAGGTCAAGATTTAAGTCTTTTACGGCCTCAATTATATTATCAGTACTTGCTGCACGTTCGTAATTTATGTGTGTAATATAAATTTCTTCAAATTCTTCATTTAGTGTTTTAAGCATTTCACGGATAGATTTATCTTTCATAACTCCAAAAAGAAGAATTCTTCTTGAATAATTTTTGCTGTGTTTCTTGAATTCTGATAGGAAATTTTCTACACCTGCAAGGTTATGGGCAGAATCAAAAATAATATCCGGCTTGGTTCTGTAAAATTCATACCTTCCCTGAATATTAGTATTCTTAATTACATTTTTAATTCCGTGACAAATGACTCTTGGATTATTATAATCAAGTGTTTTTGTTACAGTTAATGCGGCAAGTGCAGCATTAAATTTTTGGTAAATTCCCCTCAGAGGCATTGACCAGTCGTCTAATTCAATTTCTTCTGTGTATAGTTCTATAGTATCGTCTTTGATATTTATGTAATCATCAAGCTCGAAGAGTTCACAGTTGTTTGCATTGGTTTTACTTTCAATTAAAATCTCAGCCTGCTCAGGGAGTCTTCCGATAAATACTTTGGCTCCGGGTTTTATGATTGCTGCTTTTTCAAAAGCTATTTCGGGAATAGTTGTTCCTAAAACATTTGTATGCTCAAGGCTTATGGATGTAATTACAACTGCCAGTGGATTAAGAACATTTGTAGCATCAAGCCTTCCACCAAGACCTGTTTCAATAACAGCAAAATCTACTTTTTTATCGGCAAAATATTTGAAAGCCATTGCTGTTGTAACTTCAAAAAAAGTCAATTGAAATTCATCAATATGCTTTTCGTGCTCAATAATGAACCGCGATATATAATCATCTGGAATTTCATGATTATTTATCATAATTCTTTCATTAAATCTAACGAAGTGCGGCGAAGTATAAAGACCAACTTTAAATCCCATTTCCATCAGAATGCTTGCAATAAAAGATGAGGTGCTTCCCTTTCCATTCGATCCTGCCAAATGAAATGCTTTTAATTTTTTTTCGGGATTACCAATTTCATTCAGGAATTTTTTAATATTGTCAAGACCAAGCTTTATTCCGAATGTATGCAAAGAAAAGAGTTTGTTTAATGATTGCTCTAAATTCATAATTATTCCAAAATATAACTTCCGGTCAATTCTGATATTTTTTGAATTTTGTTGCTGACACAGTATTCTTCTAAATCTTTTTTGATTTGATCTGCTGCAATAGGATTTATGAAGTTTACGGTTCCAAGCTGAATTGCTGAAGCACCGGCAATCATAAATTCAACCACATCCTTCCAATCCATTATACCGCCAATGCCTATTATCGGAATTTCGACCTTTCTTTTAATCTCAAAAACCTTTGCAAGTGCTATTGGTTTAATTGCAGGCCCTGATAGTCCCCCATTTACATTTTTTATTTTTGGTTTTCGCGTAAAAATATTGAAAGCTGTTCCAACTAAAGTATTTATTGCTGATACTGCATCACCGCCTTCATCTTTTACTATCTGAGCAAAATCGGAAATATTAGAAACATTGGGCGAAAGTTTTATTATCAAAGGTTTTTTTGTTACTGCTCTTACTTTATTGGTTACGATCCCAACTGACTTCAGGTCATTTCCGAATTGAAGACCTCCTTCTTTAACATTGGGACAAGATACATTTATTTCAAATGCTTTAATCGATTCTTCGTAATCAAGAAGCCTAGTGCACTCAACATATTCTTCAACACTGCTTGCGGCAATATTGCAAATTACCGGTACATCATACTTTTTTAGAAATGGAATTTTTTCTTTTATGAATTCTTCAACTCCAACGTTTGCTAAGCCAATTGCATTTAACATACCTGCCGGAGTTTCAACTATGCGCTGTGGTGGATTGCCTTTCCTCGGCTTTAAACTGATTGACTTTGTGACAATTCCACCAAGAGAATTCATATTGATGAATTCTGCAATCTCGTGACCATAACCCACTGTGCCAGATGCAAGCAGAATAGGACTTCGGAGCTTTAAACCACCTATTTCAACTTTGAAGTCGACAGAACTCATATTATTACTTCGCTGATATTAAAAACAGGTCCGTCTTTGCAAACAAGCAGATATTTATCAGGATTATTAGAAGATTCAATTGGGCAGCCCTGACAAATTCCAAATCCGCAAGCCATAGCACATTCAGTTGAAGCCTCACATAATAAATTTTTCTCCAAACATAGTTCACGTAATGCTCTTAACATTGCATTCGGACCGCAAGCAAAAATTTTTACTTTTCTATTATTTATCCGATGAAGATTCTGGGCGAGAAGTTCAACAACCGTACCCCTAAATCCAAGCGAACCATCATCCGTAGAAATTTCAGGATTAATTATTTTATATGTTATGACATCCTTTGAAGATCGACCTCCGATAAAAGAATAAATTTCTTTGTCCTTTAGATATCTATTTAAGAAAGGAAAAGGTGCAACTCCTAAGCCACCTGCAACAATAATTGCCGTATCAAAGTCATCCTCAAAATTAAATCCATTTCCAAGAGGTCCGAGGATATCAACATCATCACCAATTTTTTTGTGTGCAAGAATCTTGGTACCTTCGCCAAAAATATTAAACATTAAAAAAATGTTCTCACCCTCAACATCGCAAACACTAAATGGCCTGCGAAGTAATGGATAAATATTATCCGATACCTTAATATTCAAAAACTGGCCGGGTTTTATTGAATTGGCAATTTCAGGGGAATGAATTTTCAGCAAGAATATATGGTTTTCTAACTCAATAATTTGCTTAACCGGGGAATGAACAATTTTCAAACTGAACCTTTAGTTATATCCTAGTTGAATTTTCGCTGGCTTAATGATGAAGGTTAATACTGATTTATTAACTATCGAAATTTAATAATTAAAATTCAGAAAATGAATTAAGGGATAGCCGCTGTAAATTTAGTTGAGAGATTGATTATATTTGATAGGGTAATATTAAATTTTTCTATGAAATCTAAATTAACAATCCTTCTTAATTCAAATCATTACAGATAAGAAAGGCACTACCAAAATGTTGAAATCACCTGAAATAATCGATACCCCAATTGATGCTGATGTCGTTAAACAGAAAATAGCAGAATCAAAAATTAGCAACATTGGTACTGCTTCGATAAGAGAAATTAAAAGACTAATAGACGAAATTCAAAAAACAACAGGCAAGCAATTTATCAGGATGGAAATGGGTGTTCCCGGCCTCCCGCCTACTCAGATTGGTGTTAATGCCGAAATAAATGCTCTTGAAAAAGGAGTTGCTGCAATTTATCCCGATATTCACGGAATCCCGGAACTTAAAGCAGAAGCATCTTTATTTGCAAAATTATTTCTTAACATTGATGTTAATCCTGAAGGCTGCATTCCTACGGTTGGTTCAATGCAGGGCAGTTTTTCTGCTTTTATAACTTTGAGCAGATTTCAGGATGGTAAAGATACAATGCTTTTTATAGATCCTGGCTTTCCTGTTCACAAGCAGCAACTTAAAGTACTGGGACAAAAATGGGAAAGCTTTGATGTATATAACTACAGGGGCGATGCTTTGAAGGATAAGCTTGAATCTTATCTGAAAAAAGGTAACATATGCGGCATCCTATATTCAAATCCAAACAATCCTTCGTGGATTTGCTTTACGGATAAAGAATTGAAAATAATTTCAGATCTGGCAAAGAAATATGATGCGATTGTAGTTGAAGACCTTGCTTATTTCGCTATGGATTTCAGAAAAGATTTATCTAAACCAGGTGTTCCTCCCTATCAGCCCTCAATAGCAAATTATAATGATGACTATATATTGTTGATTTCCAGTTCAAAAATTTTCAGCTATGCCGGTCAGCGCATAGGAATAATGATGATCTCTGATCACCTCTTTAACAGGAAATCCGAAAATCTTAAAAAGTTTTACTCTTACGACATCTTCGGCTACTCTATGATATTTGGAACCCTTTATGCTCTCAGTGCAGGTGTTACTCATTCTGCTCAGTATGCCCTGGCTGCGATGTATAAGGAAGCAAATGAAGGAAGATTCAATTTTGTTGAAGCTGTTAAAGAATACGGTGAAAAAGCTAAAATTATGAAGAAGTTGTTCACTGATAATGGTTTTAGTATTGTTTATGATAAAGATGATAAAGATCCCATCGCCGATGGATTTTATTTCACTCTTTCCTACCCTGGATTTTCCGGCGAGCAATTGCTTGAAGAACTTCTTTACTATGGAATAAGCGCCATTGCACTTTCAATTACCGGAAGCGAAAGAACCGAGGGTATAAGAGCCTGCGTTTCCTTAGTATCGAGGGATCAGTTCCCTGTATTGAAAGAGCGTCTGATCAAATTCCACGAACAACATCCATTCTGATTATTTCGGAAATTATACTTATTAGTACCGAATAAATCATTTTTTTTGGAGCGGGGTTGTAATATCTTTGCCGGTAATGAATTAATACATTGAAAATCAAATTAAGATGAAAATGAAGAAGATTTTTATTTTTCTTTTGTTAAGTGCAGGTATTTTTTTATTTATTGCAGTTGAAGGCAGTCACAGAACACTGCGAAGCGATATTTTCAGTAAGGATACACTTAGCAATATTTCTCCAAAAGATTACTTCTCCACAGAAAGTCAGTTAGTTAACACCATACTAACACGATATCATTACAGGAAGTTTAAATTGAATGATTCTCTATCATCGGTGGTCTTTGATAGATATATCGAATCATTGGACCACTCACGCAGCTACTTCCTTGAATCAGATATAAAAAGTCTGGAGAATTACAGGTATAAGATTGATGATTTTATTATGGAGGGTGATGTTGTCCCCGCTTTTGATATATTCAACGTTTATCGGCACAGATTAATTTACATTATGAAGTATGCAGATTCTCTTCTTAATAAAGAATTTGATTTTACAATCGATGAAAATTTTGAAATTGACCGCTCAAAATCTCCCTGGCCTAAAAGTGAAGGTGAGCTTTTGGAGATATGGAGAAAGAGAATTAAAAATGATGCTCTTAATTTGAAGCTTACCGGTAAAGAATGGCCTGATATTTCGGAAACTCTCAGAAAAAGATATAATAATCTCAGAAAAGCTGTACTTCAGTACAACAGTGATGATGTTTTCCAGCTTTATATGAATGCATACACTTCTGCTCTTGATCCACATTCAAACTACCTTTCGCCGATAACATTCGATAATTTTAATATTGATATGAGTCTATCATTTGAAGGTATTGGCGCAACACTTCAGAATGACGAAGATTATACTAAAATAGTTGAGATTATACCCGGAGGTCCGGCCTCAAGAAGCGGAATTCTTAAAGTGAACGATAGAATTGTAAGTGTGGCACAGGGTGAAGATGGAGAATTCATTGACGTAATTGGCTGGAGAATTAACGATGTGGTAAAATTAATTCGCGGACCCAAAGGAACAGTAGTCAGACTGCAAATACTTCCCGAAGGCGCGGGTGCAGATTTTATTCCAATTGTAGTCAGCCTTGTTCGCGATAAAATTATTCTTGAAGAACAAGCAGCAAATAAATCTGTTCTTGAATTAACCAGAGACGATAAAAGTTACAGGATCGGAGTTATAAAAATTCCAAAGTTCTATACCAGTTTTAATTCAAAAGATCAATCGGAAACCAAAAGCACAACCAAAGATGTAAAGAAGCTTATTAAAGAATTACAACAGGAAAATGTTGATGGAATAATCATCGATCTCAGAAATGACGGTGGCGGAGCATTAAGCGAAGCGATAGAGCTTACGGGATTATTTATTAAAGATGGCCCGGTGGTGCAAGTCAGGAATTCAGATGGCAGTATTGAAATCGGTGATGATCCTGATCCAAAATTATTTTATGATGGTCCTTTAGTCGTTTTAGTTAACCGATTTAGTGCCTCGGCATCTGAAATATTCTCAGGAGCTATTCAGGATTATGGGCGGGGAATTATTGTAGGTGAAAAAACATTTGGAAAAGGAACAGTTCAAAATCTTCTTGATCTTAACAGAATGATTCCTAACTCAGAAAATAAATTTGGACAGATTAAACTTACAGTTGCAAAATATTACAGAATAAACGGCGGCAGTACTCAAAATCTAGGAGTCATACCTGATATTCAGCTTCCTACGGCATTTAATCACGATGAATTTGGCGAAAGCTCTGAAAAAAATGCTCTTCCCTGGGATCAAATAAATCCGACTGATTATCAAAAAGTTGGAAATCTATCATCTGTTATACCCGAATTAAGAGAACGACATTTATCAAGAATAGAAAAAAATGCTGAGTTTGATTATATCTTCGAACAAATTGAAGAATATAATGCAAACAGGGACAGAAAATTTATCTCTCTAAATGAGGATATCAGAAAAAAAGAGAAAGAAGCCGAGGAAGAAAAAACTTTTCAGAGGGAAAATCTTAGAAGAGAAAAATTAGGGCTTAAACTTTTAGAGAAAGGTGAGATTCCAAAAGATAGTCCTGATAATGATGATATTTTATTAAAAGAAACCGGAAACATTCTTGCCGATTTTATAGAACTGGAAATTAAATAAATCAGAACAGGCTTATTTCTTCCTGAAGCTTATCCTTAAGCACTGGCAAAATTGTTTCGAAATACGGGAAGTCAATTTCTGAATCTATAACAAATAATGCTGGGTTGCTTATTCCCGTTATATGCCTTTTAAAATCAAATAAAATATCTTCCAGTGATTTATCAACAAGAGTAAAAGGAATTGCCCGCAGGATTTTTGTGTCAATAGTTTCGTAACCTGTTTCAGATAAATTAAGAGTTGAAGAAGAATAATGATTTATCAGAAGGAGTGATTTTTTAATGTCTTTAATTACAAAATAACCCTCAGTTCGATTTGTACTTTTTCCTATTTGCCTGATTTTCAGATTAGAGTTTACAAATTCATAAATAACCATTCCCTCAGTCAAAGAATCTTTAAGTAAAGAAAGCGACCATCTAAGAAGTTCAATTATTTTGTCCTTTTCTGAGCTTATATTTTTTGGTGAATCTGCAACATAGATAATGTCATTAATCAGCGAACCCTCAACTTCTTTTTCGAGTAAAAATTTCTGTTCAATCTTTTTCTTTAACAGGTTTTCTATTTTTGTTACAAGTAAAATAACTTCGTCAAGTGCAGGATAAAGTTTGAACTTTTTAAAGCAAGAATTTATCTCTTTTACTTTTTTAAGAAATGAATACTGAATTGTTTCCCAATCAGCATCGTATGATAGAAGGTCTTCGAACTTGAAAGATGACATTCCTTAACTCATTTTTACTGAAATACATGATCAAAGATCAAGCCAGAAAAGTGAAAAGCTATTCATAGATTTTTTATAAGGATATTATGTATCAAAAAGGTAAAACTGTAACATTTAAATTATGTGAGGTAAAAAAGAAAAGATAAAGGAAGTGAGAATTCTCACTTCCCTTTTAGATAATCTTAAATTTCGAATTTTATTCCCTGTGCAAGAGGAAGTGTAGTACCAAAATTAATTGTATTTGTTTGCCTTCTCATATAACACTTCCAGACATCTGACCCTGATTCCCTGCCTCCGCCCGTTTCTTTTTCGCCGCCAAAAGCTCCGCCAATTTCTGCACCCGATGTACCAATATTAACATTTGCAATTCCACAGTCAGAACCAGCTGCAGATAGGAATAATTCCGCTTCTCTTAAATTATTTGTGAAGATGGATGAGGACAATCCTTGTTTAACTCCGTTTTGAAGTGCAATTGCATTCTGAACTTCACCTTTGTACTTTATCAAATAAAGAATAGGGGCAAAAGTTTCTTCCTGAACTATTTCATAATGATTTTCAGCTTCAACGATTGCAGGTTTAACGTAAGTGCACGATTCATATCCGGGACCTGACAGTACCTCACCGCCATAAATTACCTTTCCACCTTCTTCCTTAACTTTCTTCAGGGCATTTGTAAAATCATTTACTGCAGATTTATCGATTAAAGGACCAACATGATTCTTTTCATCCAGCGGATCTCCTATTTTCAGACTGCTGTAAGCTTTAACAAGCGATTCCTTGACCTGATCATATATTGATTCATGAATGATTAGTCTTCTTGTTGTAGTACATCTTTGACCAGCAGTGCCTACTGCACCAAATACTATTGCAGGTATAGCCATTTTCAGATCTGCATCAGGAGTCAGAATGATTGCGTTATTACCGCCAAGTTCAAGAATCGATTTGCCAAATCTTTTGGCAATCACCTCAGCAGCGTGCTGTCCAACCTTGGTAGATCCTGTAATGGAGATAAGAGGAATTCTATGATCATTCAGGATTTTCTCTCCTATAGTTGATCCCTTGCCAATAATCAGTGAAAAGATACCTTCCGGCAAATTATTTTCTTTTATGACTTCTGCTACAATGTTTTGAGTTGCAATTGCTGACAGTGGAACTTTTGAGGATGGCTTCCAGATATTAACATCACCGCAAACAGCAGCTATCATAGCATTCCACGACCAGACTGCAACCGGAAAATTGAAAGCTGAAATTGTGAATACAATTCCTAGCGGATGGTATTGATCGTACATTCTGTGGAACGGCCTCTCAGACTGCATTGTAAAACCATAAAGCTGTCTTGATTGACCAACTGCAAAGTCGCAAATGTCAATCATTTCCTGAACCTCACCCAATCCTTCCTGAAGAGATTTTCCCATTTCGTAAGATACTAAAGTGCCCAAAGCGGTTTTATATTGACGAAGTCTATTTCCTATTTGACGGACAATTTCACCGCGCTTAGGCGCTGGAACCAGTCTCCAATAATTAAATGCTTTAATTCCTTTTTTAATCAGCTCTTCATAATCTTTCTCTGATGCCTGATATACTGAAGCTATTTTTTTGCCGTCAACAGGAGAATGAATTTTTAATTCTCCCTGATCTTTTGTTTCTTGCCATAACGTTCCCGAGCAACTTCCAAAATTTTGCTCTTTTATTCCTAGTGTTTTTAAGAAATCCATATTAAGTCTCCGGATTATTGTTTTAAGTGTAAAAGAATTTGTTCTAATGTTATTTTTTTCATTTTTTCTTCAATATCAATTTGGATATCAGCAAAAAAATTTAAGAAGTAATTATTTAAAGAATTGAGTTTAGGCTTTATTTGAGCTGTGCTTTTACTGACATTCAAATAGAACGCTTTTCTATCCTCAATGGCACAATAAACTTCCTGCAAATGCAATTTTGCTGGCTCTTTATTCAGCATAAAGCCGCCCTTTTTGCCGTATGAACTTTTTACGATGCCTCCCTTGACAAGCATGGAGAGAATTTGCCTGATTTTAGAAGCATTTATCTCTGAAAATTTTGATATGTCAGCACTTGTTTGGGGATCGGGATGATGTTCGGCAAGAAAACATAAAGCTCTTACTGCGGTTGAGAGTTTTGTTGAAGCTGACATAAATTAATAAAATTGTTACAGATAGTGTAACCATTTATTTTATAAAAAACAACAGAGCGACGAAACTTTAGCATAGAGTTTGTTATTCTTAGAGTTGGAAAAGGAAAAGCATTGATTTTCAATTTAATTGCTAAAGTACTGTAAAAGAATTAAATTTCTATAGAAAAAATTACACTAATTATGAAAATTCAAATCACATTTGCCAGGTTAACAGGATTAAAAACCCTGTTAAGCTATTTCGTTTCGCGTTTCGAAAACGTTTTTTAATTCTCTACTCATTTCTCTGACCTTTTTCTCAAACAGACATTTTTTTTGAATAAGAATTCAAGGAGTAACGCCATGAAATCCTTTGATGCATCAGTTAGTGAAAAGTTTATTGATATTAATGATTGTGTATTACCTGAAAACGTACACGAAATAATTTCCAGAAATATGCTTGCCGATGGCTTCAGCATAGTTTTAGACCTGAAAAAAAGTCACGGTGTTTATATTGTTGATGAAATATCCGGCGAGGAATATCTGGATTTTTTTACATTCTTTGCTTCTTCACCAATCGGATTAAATCATCCCAAATTAAACAATCAAAAGGTAAGAGAAGAGCTTAGTCTCGTTGCAGTAAACAAACCCTCAAATTCTGATATATATACAACTCATATGGCAGAATTTGTTGATACATTTTCAAGAATTGCAAAACCTGATTACATGAAACATCTGTTTTTTATTTCAGGAGGAACACTGGCTGTTGAAAATGGCTTAAAAGTCGCCTTTGACTGGAAGGTTCAAAAAAATTTTGAAAAAGGATATAAAGAAGAAAAAGGTCATCAGGTAATTCATTTCAAAGAAGCATTTCACGGAAGAAGCGGTTATGCACTTTCATTAACCAATACCGATGTCAATAAGATTAAGTACTTCCCGAAGTTTAACTGGCCAAGAATTATAAATCCAAAAATCAAATTTCCTCCTGAAGAACATATTGACGAAATACTCAAGCTTGAAACTCAGGCTGTAAATGAAATATATTCTGCAATCAGAAATAACAAAGATGATATTGCAGTAATCATCATCGAGCCCATTCAGGCTGAAGGCGGAGATCATTTTTTCAGAAAAGAATTTTTTCAGAAGCTAAGAGAAATCGCAGACGAAAATGAAATTCTGCTGATGTTTGATGAAGTTCAGACTGGTTTTGGAATTACGGGTAAATTCTGGGCTTACGAACATTTTGTGAAACCGGATATTGTTGCATTCGGGAAGAAATCACAGATTTGCGGAATAATGGCCTCTGATAGAATAGATGAAATACAATCAAACTGTTTCACCGTATCAAGCCGTATAAATTCAACCTGGGGTGGCTGCCTTGTTGATATGGTCCGTTCAAAACATATTCTTGACATAATGAAAGAAGATGAACTGGTTGAAAATTCAAAAATCGTAGGTGAATACTTGCTGAATCAATTATACCTGTTACAGGCAGAATTTTCGCATTTGATATCAAATTCCCGGGGACTAGGGCTGATGTGTGCATTTGATTTTAATTCAACCGAGGAAAGAGAACAGTTCAGACATCTTGCAGAAAAGGAAAAACTGATAATTTTAGGCTGCGGATTAAAAACTATCCGCTTCAGACCACCACTTAACATTACGAAGAGTGAAATAGATAAGGGATTGACAATTATCAGGAAAGTTTTAAGTTTGATGGCGTCAAATAATTAATTTATTAAATACACTACTTGCAGATGACGGCTCTTATTGGAGCCGTTGTCTTTTTTAAACATTTAAAATTATGGTTAACAATAATTCTATTTTTGTAGTCAGCACACCTATCGGCAACCTGAAGGATATCACATTAAGAGCTCTTGAGGTATTGAATCAAGTTGACTTTATAATTTGTGAAGACACCAGAACCACTGTAAATCTTATCAAGCATTATGAGATAAGTAAACCACTAATCAGTCTTAATGCGGTTAATGAAGAACGAAAAGCAGATTCGATAATTGAGAAAATTAAAAATGGCTCTTCCTGTGCTCTGGTAAGCGATTCCGGAACACCAACTATATCAGACCCGGGGTCAAGACTTATTTCTCTGGCTATTCAGGAAGGTATCAAAGTTGTCCCGGTTCCGGGTGCAAGTGCATTAATTGCAGCTCTTTCAATTAGTGGAACACCATCAAACGAATTTTTATTTGTTGGATTTCTCCCGAATAAAAAAGGAAGACAAAAGAAACTTTCAGAGCTTCAGAAAATAAACTGCACTATTATTTTTTATGAATCTGTTCACAGGATTGAAAAACTTATCGGTGAACTTTGTGAATTTTTTCCCAACAGATATGTGCATGTTTTTAGAGAGCTTACAAAAATGTTTGAGGAAGTTTGGAGGGGTAAACCTTATGAATTAAAAAGTCAACTTGCTGAGAAAAAGATAAAAGGAGAATTTATAGTTATAATTTCACCGGTAAATAATTCAAATATTCTTCATTCTTCGCTGGAATAATTAATTAACGATACAACATCATAACTTCGCAGCTTACTTCTTCCGTTTAGAAAACTTAGTTCAATAATAAAAGAATTTTGAACAACAATACCTCCAAGCTTTTCAACAAGGCTGCACGCGGCAAGGGCGGTTCCTCCTGTTGCAAGGAGATCATCGTGAATTAAAATTCTATCTCCGGGTTGGACAGCATCTTCGTGAATTTCCAACTTATCGGTTCCATATTCGAGTTCATATGTTTGAGAGATTGTTTTTGCGGGAAGTTTTCCCGGTTTTCTGATCGGTATAAAACCAACATTCAATCTGTTTGCCAACATTCCTCCAAAAATAAAACCGCGTGACTCAATTCCGGCAACCTTTGTTGGCGCAGCAATTTCAGCTTTTTCAAAAAGCAATTCCAAAGTTTTATTCAGCGCTTTTGGTTCTTTCAACAATGTAGTTATATCCCGAAACATAATTCCCTGTTTCGGAAAATCCTTAATATTTCTGACAAACCCGGAAAGCTCATTTGAAATCATATTACTTGTCTCTTTTCTTTGATAAGGTTTTAAGGTTTTCTTTGAAATCTTTTGTTGTCCTGGTAATTGTATTAAGATTCAAACAATATTTAATTGAATCTTCAACCGGAAGATTCGATATGTTTTTTATCATTTGTTTAGTGATTAAAAAACTTTGTTGTGGCAGAGAGCCAATAGTCTTTGCCATTTGTATGGTTTCATCAATAAGATTAGAAGAGATGTAATTTACAAATCCTATTTCCTTCCCTCGTTTCGCATCAAATAATTCTCCTGAAAGAAGATAATGCAGAGCCCGTCCTTCACCAATCCTCCTTATAAAAAAAGTTGATACTATTGCAGGAATAAATCCGATCTTAACTTCAGAATATCCAAATTTTGCTTTTAATTCATCTGCAACTATAAAATCACAAACACTTGCCAACCCACAACCTCCGGCAATTGCAGGTCCATTTACAGCTGCAAAAGTTGGTTTATTAAAATTGTAAAGTTTCAAAAATAATCTTGAAACTATTTCGGAATCTGAAAGATTCTCTTTCACGCCGGCGTTAGTTAATTCATTCAGATTTTCCAAATCAGCACCTGCACAAAAGCTTGTTCCCTCTCCGGTAATAATAATAGCTTTAATACTTTTTTCGGTTTCTAGCTTTTCAAGCAAGTTAGTTATTTGTATGCACATCTCAGGATGAAGAGCATTTCGTTTTTCAGGCCTGTTGAGCGAAATTAATCCGATGTCGTCAATTGTTTGATATTTAATCATCTATGACTGTTATAATTTGCATTAGGATACAATAAGTTAGCAAATATTTAATTAAATAAATAAATGAATCTTATAAGTTAGTTAAATTGCTTCAGGAAAAATGTTTTATTAACAGAATCATTGGTAAGTATGTTAACAATGTTCCAAAAAATAATCCTGCAATTATCTGCATAGTGGAATGGCATTTTAATTCAAATCTTGTCCAGCCAACCAGGACAGGTAATATGAACAGAGGTAAAACAGAACTTCCAAAGGCAACAAACAATGCAGTAATTCCGCCGGCTGAACTAATCGAGTGAACACTTATCTTCCAAAATTTATTAACGAGAATTACAATAGCAGTGGTTGTAATATGGCAAATCCAAAATGCAATTGAGACAACACTAACCTCAAAAAGTAATAATAAAAAAAGACCAGCAAAATAATAAGCAATTGATATTAAGAAAGGTTTTGTTCTTTGTTCTTTAATCATCGCATCCTGGTCGCTGATTTTACCAAGCTTGCGCATCTTCAGAAAGGAATAAATCGGCAAAGCAAAACCAAAAATATATGCGGATAATAAAACTATTGTCTTTTTCAAAATAGAAGACTCAATTGAAAATGCAAAGATTGTAAAAACTATTATTGTGAATGATGGCGGTACAAAAAGAGTTGAAATAACTCTTGCAAATTTTCTCTTAAACTGATTGACCGAAGCCATAAATATGTTGATTATTTAGAAGAATCTCTGAATAATTAAGCAGAACTTCGCGTACAGAGATGAAATCAGATAATGCCATCAAATTATTTCTGACAGCTGAAGAATTGGGCATTCCTTTAAGATAACCTGAATAAAATTTTCTATGTTCAATAACAGCACGCCTCTCCCCTTTTATTTCTATAGCAAGTTCAAGATGCCTAAGACAAGTTTTGATTTTGAGTTCATTACTAACTTCATATTGAAGATCATTTTTAGCTAAAAGTTCTTTCGCCTCTTTGAATATCCATGGATTACCGATTGCACCACGAGCAATCATTATTCCATCAGCTCCTGTTTGATTAAAAGCATTAATTACATCCATAGCAGTAAGTACATTTCCATTAAGAATGACAGGTATATCAATAGTTTGCTTTATCCTTGGTATCCAGCTCCAATCAGCATCTCCTTTATGACCTTGTGCCCTTGTACGGCAATGAACAGTAAGTATTTTTGCACCCGCATCTTCAATTCTTTTCGCTACATCCAGTATTTGAATACTTTTAGAATCCCAGCCAAGCCGTGTTTTTACAGTTACAGGAATCTTAACTGCATCAACAACCTTCTTAACCAGGTTCTGGAAATAGACGGGGTCCTTAAGCAGACTTGCTCCGGCTCCACACCCTACTACATTTTTTACCCAGCATCCTGCATTAATATCAATCAAATCGGGTTGTTCACTCTCAGCGATAATTGCGGCATTAACCATTGATTCAATATTACTTCCGTAAATCTGAATTCCAACGGGTCTTTCGGATTCTGAAATCTTTAATTTCTTATGTGTTTTTTCCGTAGCTCGCACTAAACCTTCAGAGTTGACGAATTCAGTATATACTATATCCGCACCCAGTTCCTTACAAATTAATCTGAAAGACAGATCGGTGACATCTTCCATTGGTGCCAGAACAACAGCATTTATTAGTTTTGTATTTCCTATTTGGATCATGGGAATACTCTACTGTATTTTTAATTTCCTGGGAAGATAAGTAATGCTTATCAACAAGATAATTAATGTAAATGCGGCTCCAGTAAGAAATGGAAACTGATATCCTATAAACTCAAATGCAAATCCTCCCCATAGTGGACCAAGTACTCGGGCAAAAGCTGAGAGAGATTGATTCAAACCAAGTGTTATTCCTTGTTCAGATTCAGAAGAGACTTCGGAAATCAGACTTAGCAAAGTTGGCTGAAGCATTCCTGTTCCAACAGAAAGGATTACAGATACTACTGCCAGCCCTAAAAAATTTCCACCGTAAGGAATCATTCCCAGGCCCACCATCATAAACAATGAACCGTAAATAATTGTTTTTTTCTTTTTCAGAAACTTTACTACATAATTCAGTAATGCCCCTTGAACGATAGCCGAGGTTATTCCAACTATACCAAACATATATCCGTTTTGAAGATCTGTGAATTGGTAAATCTTTAAACCTAAAAGAGCAAAAGTCCCGTAGATGTTAGCTACAGAAAAAGTAAGAACGAAAAAAAGAAATATTATAATTGATAGATCCGGTTTTACGAAAACTTTTTTTGCTCCTTCAATATCAAACAGCTTTCTTTTACCTGTTTTAGAACTTCTGTTCAGATTAGATTCAGGTAATAAAATCAATGTAAGAATAAACGCAAGCAGTGAAAAGCCGGCAGCTACAAAGCCTGTAACCATATAACCTGCTTTTGAAAGCAAACCGCCAATCAATGGTCCGAACACAAATCCTAAGCCGAAGGCTGCACCAATCAAACCCATTCCTTTCGATCTCTCTTCTTTTGTTGTTACATCGGCGATGTATGCCTGAGCAACACCAATGCTGCTTCCACCAATGCCTGCAATAATTCTTGAAATAAGAAGCAGTAAGTACGATGAAGTGAATGAAAATATTAAGTAACCTATTGCATTAAGAAATAATGATAAGATGATTATTGGTCTCCGGCCATATTTGTCGGATAATTCACCAAAAATCGGATTGAACAAAAATTGAGTTAATGAGTAGATTGAAATAGCTATGCCGATTGCAGTTTCATCAACGTGCAGTTCGTTAAGTGCAAATGTTGGAAGAATTGGAATTAATATTCCAAAACCCAGCAGGTCAATGAATACAGTAAGAAAAATTAGGAAAAGAGGAGTTAATCTTTTCAAATAAAAAGAATTTGTAAGTGAATAAATATTAACTTGTTTAAAACAGGGGCAAATATATCAATATTTATTCAATTCTTCAGTCCATGTTATCAGGGATATTAGTACAGGTTCAAATAAATTTAATATTCATAGGGTGGAATTATTTCCTTTAATTTTACTTTCCACCCCAGATCCATAGAAATGATCAATGGATTTGATCTGTCATTAAGTAACAAATAACTTTTTTTGAATGGTAAATTATCTGCATTAGTTACTCGTTCGCCTGCAATAAAAACCGGGATATCGTAAATACTCTCTCCAATTTTTACCGGGAATATACTTTCACCCGAAGATGAAAGTATTGACTTATAACCATCATCATAAACAAGTTCAGTAGAGCCAAAAGTTAATAAATCGTGAAAGTTCTGTTTGCTCAACCAGATAGTAGAGGCATCATCAAGAACTAAGTTGCCACCACTAAAATAATTTATTTGTTTTTTAGCGCTTTCAATGGCTTTCTTTTTAATTGATACTTTGCCGGTTGTTTGAGTTGAATTAGTCATACTGTAAGCAAAAATTCTGTCCGGCTCCATCTGTAAAATCTGGACAATGAATTCATAGTTTTCGTCTTGAGTATTGACAGAATAAATTAGTTTTGTGCCCTCTCTAATTTCCAGGTTCTGTCCATAAGTAAAAGAACAGAAGATAAGAATGAAAATTATTGCTCTCAGGATAAATTTCACTTATGCCCTCCTTGAAGAAGAATTTTAAATTATGCGGTGAGAATTACGGTCTGAAAATCGGATTTTTGGGATTAAATTGCAAATCGGTTTTGCAAAGAGATAAGTTATTTATTTATGAATCTTCGAAACGATGCCAGTATATTTTGTTAAAATTTTTCGTGTATCATCAAAAGCTTCTTCCATTTTCGATATTTCAGAAAAATGGGTGATAGCCTTTATACTATCGATATAATTTTCTACTTCAGGGATAATGATGTATTCGTTTCCGTGAATTGTTCTTCCTTTGTAAACCCAGGTTGGTATGAAATCAACTTTATTGATCCAGAGAGAATCATTGTTTTTATTTTTCGTAATTTCAAGTGTAAGAACAACACCGGCATCAGTGTACCTTTTTCGTTGATTGGAAATGAAATTACCTAAAGAGTAAGCGGCAAAACCTGATTCCAATTTGCTATTCTTCAATTTAAAGAATTCATATGGTTGAATTACATGAGGATGACCTCCGATAATAATATCCGCACCAGCCTTAAAAGTTTTATCCACCACATCTCTTTGATATTGATTTGGTTCGCGTTGATATTCACTTCCAAAATGATAGTGCACAAGCACAATGTCAACTTTTAACGAACGCGCTTTTTGAATATCTGATTTGATTAAATCAAGATCTATTAAATTTATAAGAAATTCTTTTTTTGCAGGAACAGGAATGCCATTAGTTCCGTAACTATAAGCCAGAAAAGCAACTCTGATTCCTTTTATATTGAATACCCTGATAGAGTCTCGGTCTCTTTGTGAGTTGAAAGAACCATTATAATTTATTCCAAAATTTTTAAGAGTCTCAAGCGTTCTTAATAATCCCTTTTCACCCTGATCCAATGAATGATTATTTGAAGTTGTTAAAAGATCAAATCCGGCATTTTTCAAAGCTAAAGCAAATTCATCCGGTGAATTGAAGAAAGGATAACCTGAATAACCTTCTCTGCTTCCTCCAAGAACAGTTTCCAGATTGCCAAAAGTAAAATCAGATGATTTTAAGTAATGACCGACGAACCGATAAACACTGTTAAAGTCGAAACTATCTTCACCAACCCGTGCATAATTGAATTGTACCGAATGGCACATCAAGTCACCCACAGCAGATATTTTAATAGTTACTAATGAATCCGCTCTGCTTTCGTAAGATTCAGTATTCACTTTACTGTTGATAAAAAAAGTAAAGAATACTAAAAATATTATTATAGAAATTGAGATAATTAAAAATGACTTTTTCATAATTAAAAAAGGGCTGAACTAATTTTAGCCAGCCCTTAAATAGAAAAGTAAAATGTTAGGAATCTTTTTGAGATTTTCTTTGGAGTTTTACAGCCTGAACATCTTTCCGAACTTCCTGAGCGAGTTTACGTAATTCACTCAAGCCTTTGCGCAGTCTTGTACCAGCAGCTGCCTGGCCTTTTTCATAAAATTTTTGAAAGTCGGATTCAAGAGACTTTACAAAATTTACAAGGTCTTCAAATTGTTTCATTTAGTCCTCCTCGGATAATTGAGTGTTTGTGTTATTTAGAGTTTTCAAGAATTATTTCTGCAATATCTTTTACTTCAACAGAATCAGTTTTATCAAAATGCTTTACGCCGTCTGTAAGCATAGTCATACAAAAGGGGCAGGCCGAAGCAATAGTATTTGCATTTGTTTCAAGCGCTTCTTTTGTTCTTTCCTCGTTTATTCTGCCGCCTTCTTCATCCTCGAGGAACATCCTTCCTCCTCCGGCGCCGCAGCAAAATCCTTTGCTGCGATTTCTTTTCATTTCTACCAATTCAACTGCTCTTAAAGCACTTATAGCGTTTCTAGGAGAATTATAAATTGAATTGTACCTGCCAAGATAACAAGAATCGTGATAAGTTACCTTAGTATGACTTAAATTTTTATCAACTTTTAATCTCCCCGTTGAAATTAGCTCATCAAGCAATTCCGTATGATGTTTTACATTATAATTACCGCCGAATTGTCTGAACTCATTCTTAAGTGAATGATAGCAATGTGGACAAGCGGTCACAATATTTTTAACACCATAGCTATTGAGAGTTTCTACGTTCTCTTTAATCAGCATTTGAGCAAGGTACTCATTTCCCAGTCTTCGGGCAGTATCCCCATTACATTTTTCTTCGGTACCAAGAATTCTGAAATCAACTCCTGCAATTTGAAGTAAGGATGCAAAAGCCCGGCTTACTTTCTTATAGCGGTCATCAAATGACCCAGCACATCCAACCCAGAATAAGACTTCTCCTCCATTATCCTCAGCCAATGTTTTTATATTCATACCTTCCGCCCATAATGCTCTGTCGTTATGATTGAATGCCCAGGGTGTATAATTTGTTTCAAGACTTTTGAAAACATTGTTGAGATTTGATGGAAACTCAGATTCAGTCAGCACCAGGTTTCTTCTCAGATCAATTATTGAATCAAGATGTTCTATCATAACCGGACATTCCTGTACGCAGGCCATGCAGGTGGTGCACTCCCAAAGTTCCATATCGGTTATGTAATCGTGAACAAGTTTTTTATTAAAAATTTCATCTTCGTTTACTCCGGATAGAAGCAGTGGAGCCTTTTCTTCAGTTCTTCGTCTTATATCAACAATGATTTTTCGGGGTGAAAGTGATTTCCCTACTGTTGCTGCAGGACAGGAATCGGTGCATCTTCCACACTCCGTGCAGGAGTATCCATCAAAAAGCTGTTTCCAGGAAAGGTGTTCAATATCAGCAGCACCATAAATCTCAACTGATTCGTCCTCAAGGTCGAGCGGTTTTATAGTATTCCTGATGTCATCTGTATTTGCAAAATAAGTATTCGGAATTGACGTAATTACGTGCAAATGTTTTGAATAAGGCAAATAGTTAAGGAAACCAAAAACAAAAATTATATGAAGCCACCAGGAAACTTCATAAGAAATTCGTGCGGATTCTGCGCCGGGTAAAAATAATATTTGACTTAGTGCATATGATATTGGCCTGTATTCAAATTCGTGCGGAATGAAGTTTTGAATTGACGCCAAAGAAATATTCTGACCAAACATTGTTAAACAAACCATCAGAATCATCAGCAGAATAAAAGCAGCATCAAGTTTTCCACCCTTTTCAACTTCAAGTCGAGGTACCCGTTGAATGAATCTGCGATACAAAGAAAACAGCACAGCCAAAATTACAAGTACGCCAAAAAAGTCTTGAACGAAAGTTATAGCCGTATAAAGTATACCTAAAAACGAAAGATTAAAATCAGAATTGAATCCCTGAATAATTGCTTCAATAACAGCGAAGAGAAAAAGCATAAATCCCCAGAAAATCAGAAAGTGAATTGAACCGGCTATCGGATCCCGGAGAAGTTTAGATTGCCCGAATGCAACAACAAGAACTCGTTTTATTCTGGAAGCAATATTTGATGACCGGTCATCTTTTTTCTTTGCTACTTTCAGGTATTTATAAAGCCTGCTGCAAGAGTATGTGAAAAATCCAATCGCAGAGAGAAAAAATATTATAAATATTATGTTTTTCAGATCCATCAATTTCGTTAAGATGTAATGATCAGCTTTTTAACTTCTTAAATGAATTTTTAACTGAAAAATAAATTACTGTTGCAGCAATTACTTTCACAACTGTCCAAACAGAAAATATTGCTGCACCCAGTGCCAAAGATTGATTAATATCTTTAAGTAAGAAAACATTAAGGTATAAAACACCAAAAAGAATTACTATCAGGTTTCCTGCTAACATTGCAGAAGCCACCATAAAGTAATTGTTCTTTTTCTCTAAGATTAATCCTGTAATGAATGCAGCAATCGGAAAAGCCAGCAAGTAACCACCGGTTGGGCCAAATAAACGGGCAAAACCAACTGCACCCTCAGGGGTAGCGGCAAATACCGGTAATCCAACAGCTCCTAAAAATAAATACAGGAATTGACTGTAAGCCCCGTTTTTTGAACCAAGTAAAGCACCGGAAAGTACAACCATTAATGTTTGTAATGTAAAAGGTACAGGTTTAGCGGGAATAGTTATCTGTGCGCTGATAGCAGTTAGAACAGTAAATGTAATAATCCAGAAAGTTGAAGAAGATAAAATCGAAGCAGCAATGTTAATAGCGGCTAAATTGGATTTATTATTTAGAAGCATTATTTCCTCAGTTTATATTTTGATTGAAAAATGTAATAGTCTTGTTCAATAATTTATCAAAGTATTGGTTAGAACCACTGAAGGGATGAACAATTCCAAATGTATGACCGGTATTAGGCAGGATAAATAACTCAGAATTTGATTTATTTGACCAGTTAAAAATCATCCGGGCTTCATCTAAAGGCACTGTCAGGTCTTGTTCTCCGTGAGCAATTAAAAGTTTTTGTTTAGAATTTCTGATAGCTTGTTCCAAATTTAAGGTAGTTGATAAGTTTTTTTCAATATCATTTAATAATTCTATTCCAAGTTTCATCAACTGGTTTGTACGTGAATTAAGTACTTCAATTACGCCTTTTTCTTTCCACTCCAGCAGTTGACGTTCAGTGTATCTGTTAAGTTTTGCTATTGAAGCCCAAAGTACCAGGGCTTTTACTTCTTCGAAATCTTCTGAACTTAAAAGTGTAATCGCCCCGCCTCTGCTGTGACCGACTATCCCGATTTTTCTGGAAGGATTTTTTCCAAAGTATCCCTCAAGATAGTTTTTAATTACTTGCTTAAGTTCACTCACTTCGAGAGAAATTGTGTTTTTCGAAAATTTTTCGAAATCATCAATATCTGTAGAACCAATTGAAACCCCATTATGAGAAAAATTAAATGTAATAACAAAATATCCTTTTCCAGCCAGCGAAGCAGCAGTATAAGGAATAAAACCCCAATCTTTGAATCCCTTAAAGCCATGAACAAAAATGATACATGGTGCATCAGCTAAGTTATCAATTCCATAGGTTGATAAACTAAGTTTTTCATTATTTGAGGTTATAAGTATAAAATCTTTCCTCATTTGAATCAAATATGCTGATTATGTTCAGAAAAGTCAAGAATTGATTAAAAACCTATTTTCAATAAATAATCTGAAAATTTTTAATCATGCATAAAAACTGCAGTTTTCTTTACTGATAATTTATCTTAAATTAAATGCAGAAAATTGATAAAAGTTTGTAATGAATTCACATAAGCTATTATTAGTAATTCCCTCAATTGACATTAAAAACGGGAAAACAGTTAGAGTTGTACAGGGAATTCCTGAACTTGACTGTGAGCAGTATGGCGATGATCCCGTTGAAATGGCAAAAATCTGGCGGGCTGAAAATGCAAAAATCCTTCATGTAGTTGATTTTGATGGTATTGTTGACAAATCTAGAAGAAATCTTCCACTCATGAAAAAAATGTGTTCTTCAGTAGTTATACCGATTGAATATGCAGGCAGAATTGCTACAATAGATGATGCTAACTCTGTTTTTGATTGTGGTGTTTACAGAATTGTAATTGGAACAATGGCAATAGAAAATTTTGATGAATTCAAAAAATTATTTGAGCTTTATGGTCCTACAAAAATCGTGGTAGCCATTGATGTAATTGATAATGAACTCGTCAGCAGAGGAAGAAGAATAAAAGCCGGAATACCTTATATCGACTTTGCTAAGAAAATAGCTGATTTAGGTGTACAAAGGTTTGTTGTGACTGATGTAAAAAGAAATGGAGTTCTTGGTGGCCCAAACATTCAACTATCAAAAGAAATAGCAGTTACAACAAACTCAAAAGTAACTCATTCGGGCGGTGTAAGAAATAAAGATGAACTTATGGATCTTCAAAATCTTATTCCTTTTGGAATTGATTCAGTAATTGTGGGCAGAGCGCTTTATGAAAACAGATTCCCCTGCCAAAAATTATGGCGATTAGCCGAATCCGGAATATTTAATTAATAGTATATGGAAGAAAAAAAAATTAATTCGGTTCACAGCAGCTTCTGGTCAAATGTTTTTTATCCCGCACCGAATAAAGCTGACCTGAAAAAGTATTTAAACACTTTGCCTTTATTCTCCCAATTAAATAAACGTGAGCTTTCTCATTTAATAAGCATCATTCATAACAGGAATTATCTTCTGGGCGAGTACATATTTCATCAGGGTGAACCGGGAATGGGATTATATATAATACTTGACGGCAGAGTGATAATTCAAAGAGTGCTGGCAAATCAGGAAATAATAACTTTAGCCTCACTGGTTGAAAATGAATTTTTTGGTGAGCTTGCTTTAGTTGATGGAGAAAAAAGATCTGCATCAGCAATTGCAGAAACTGATTGTAAGCTTGCAGTTATATTTAAACCTGACCTTGATGAGTTTATTGAAAAACATCCCAAACCGGGGGTTAAAATTCTTCAGGCAATATCTACTGTCCTGACAGAAAGACTCAGAAATCTAAATGAAGACTATATTTCAGAATTAACAAAAAGTAAAATTAAAAAAGGATCTGAACATGGAACCTGACATAAAAAAAATTCTGATACCGATTGATTTTTCTGATTACTCAAAAAGCGCATTAAAGTATGCTGTTAATTTTTCGAATTTCTTTAAAGCTGAACTTATTCTGATTTATGTGGTTGAACCGGTTATTTATCCTCCGGATTTCAGTATGGGGCAAATTGCAATTCCTTCGATGAATACTGAATGGAATACCCGTGCAAATGAAGAACTGAACAAACTTGCAAAAACTGAGATTCCTCCTGAGATAAAAGTTAGTGTATTGGTAAAAACCGGAAAGCCTTTTGTTGAGATAATAGAAACTGCTCAGGAGGAAAACGTAGATTTAATAATCATTGCAACTCATGGCCACACCGGGATGGAACATATTTTATTCGGTAGTACCGCTGAAAAAGTGGTAAGGAAAGCTCCCTGTCCTGTACTGACTTTGAGAGAACCTGTTAAAGGTTTTTCTTTAAAGGAAGCTATTAAAAAAGAAAAAAAGGATTAGTTTTTTCTTTCAATCACAAAGTCAACCAATGCCTGAAGTGCAAGTTTAGTTGGAGAGTCTGGAAATATTTCCAGGCTTGCTTTTGCTTTTGTGGAATAATCTTTAGCTTTTACAAGCGCATACTCAATTCCATTGTTAGCTCTTACAAAATCAATTACAGCTTTTAAATCAGATTTATTTGCTCCGTTCTTTATTATCTTCTTTATTTCACTTGATTTATTCTTTGATACCCTATTAAGCGAATATATCAGCGGAAGAGTAATCTTTTTTTCTTTAATGTCCCCTCCAACCGGTTTGCCAATTAACAAAGTACTTCCTTCATAATCAAGAATATCATCCCTGATTTGAAATGCTAAACCAAGGTTTTGACCGAATTCTTTCATTGCAGAATGATAATCTGTGTTTTCAGTTGCACTTAGTGAACCGATCAGGCAGCACGTCTCAATCAAAGAGGCAGTTTTATCTGAAATTACCTGGAAATAGGTTTCTTCATCAATATCCAATTTTCTTGTCTTCTGAATCTGCAGTAATTCACCTTCTGACATTCGCTTTACGGCATTGCTGATAACCCCAAGAAAGTCGTAGTCTTTTCCGTCAACAGCGATCATAAGTCCTCTGGCTAAAAGATAATCACCCATTAAAACTGAAACTTTATTCTTGAACACTTTATTGATTGACCACATTCCCCTTCTTTTATCAGCGTTATCAACCACATCATCGTGAATAAGAGTGGCGGTGTGTAAAAGTTCGATTAAAACTGATCCGCGATAAGTTCTTTCATTGATTCCACCTGAAATCTTTGCTGAAAGCAAGCTCAACAGAGGTCTGATTTTTTTACCCTTTTGTCTGATAATATACCGCGCTACCAAATCTAATAAACCAATTTTTGATCTCATAGTTTGCCTGAAAATGGCATCAAATGTATCAAGTTCAGATTTAATCGGGCGGCTTATGTCAGTTAAGGAGTTACTGTTTATCAATTTCTTTTGACTGAAAGTTTGCTGATAAATATACTTATTTCGTATAAGAGAACCAATGGAACGGCCAGGATGATCTGTGAAACAGGATCTGTTCCCGGAGTTAAAATAGCTGCAAGCACTAAAATAATTATAATTGAATGTCTCCTGTATTTACGCATGAACTGGGGAGTAAGAATGCCAAGTTTTGAAAGGAAAAAAGATACCATCGGAAGTTCGAAGATAACCCCGGCCGCAAGCATAACACTAATAATAATTGAAATGTATTCATCAATAGCGAATTCATTCTTAATTGCTCCCGAACCGAATTGAACTGCAAATTTCAAAGTTAACGGAAGCATTACAAAGTAAGCGAAAACTATTCCCGCAAGAAAACAAATAGTTGAGAATACAACTATTGCAAGAATATATTTTCGTTCTCTGTACCGCAATGCGGGGCTGATGAACTGCCAGATCTGATAAAAGGAATTCGGAATGCTTAGAATTATGCCAGAAATTATTGCAACCTGAAAATAGAGGAATAGTTGTCCGAAGGGTTTTAAATTCTGAAGAAGAGCACCAGATTCTCTGGCAGGCTTTAAAAGAATTTGCTCAATTAAAAAATCAATGAAAATCCAGCAGGCAATGGTACCAACAAGAATTCCGATAAGTGAATAAATTATTCTCCATCTGAGCTCTTCAAGATGATCGAGAAATGACATTTCAACTTCGTGATCATCCTCTTCAACAATTTTTTTCCGGAGTAAATTATCTTCTGCCACTTTCGTTAAATCAAATCAGCGTATAAGGGAAATTTCTCACAAAGTGTTCTGACATCTTTTTTAATGTCATTTAGCTCGTTTTCATCATCAAAGTTCTTAATTGCCTTATTTATGAAACCTGCAATTATCTGCATTTCATTCTCTTTCATTCCACGAGTTGTTAAAGCGGGGGTTCCGATTCTAATTCCACTGGTTACAAATGGACTCCTGTTATCGAATGGGATCATATTTTTGTTTACTGTTATACCGGCTTTCTCAAGAGAGTTTTCTGCCTGCTTGCCGGTAATATTTTTATTTGTAAGATCAATAAGCATCAAATGATTATCGGTTCCATCTGAAATAACTTTGAAATCATGCTTTTGCAGATTTGCAGCTAATGATTTTGCATTTTGTATTACCTGCTGAGTATAAACCTTGAAGTCATCCTTCAATGCTTCACCAAAAGCAACCGCTTTGGCCATAATTATATGCATTAAAGGACCGCCCTGAATTCCAGGCATAACCATACTATCAAGAAGTTCGGACATAAGTTTCAATCTGTCGCCTTTCGGAGTTTTAATTCCAAATGGATTTTCTCTATCCTTTCCCATTAGAATTATCCCGCCTCTGGGACCTCTTAATGTTTTATGTGTTGTTGAGGTTACTATATCACAAAATTCAAGAGGATTTTTAAGCCAGCCTTTAGCAATTAGTCCTGCAGGGTGAGCCATATCGCAAACAAGAAAAGCGCCGACTGAGTCAGCGATTTGTCTGAACTTTTCGTAATCCCAATCTCTTGAATAAGCGCTAGCACCTGTAATAATCAGCTTTGGTTTTTCCTTTTTTGCAAGATCTTCAATGAGGTCATAATCGAGAAGCTGAGTATCTTTATTAAGTGTATATCCGATAACATTATAAAGTTGACCTGAAAAATTTACGGGAGAACCGTGAGTTAAATGGCCTCCGTGTGCAAGACTTAATCCAAGGAATTTATCACCCGGTTTTAATAGTGTCATCAAAACAGCCATATTTGCCTGAGATCCGCTATGTGGCTGAACATTTACATATTCAGCATTAAATAATTTTTTTAATCTTTCTCTTGCAAGGTCTTCGGCCATGTCAACAAATTCACATCCGCCGTAATATCTTTTACCCGGATACCCCTCAGCGTATTTGTTAGTTAGAACGGAACCAGCTGCAGCCAGTACAGCTTGACTTACGAAATTTTCTGAAGCAATTAGTTCTAATTTGAATTGTTGTCTTTCAACTTCTGATTGTAGTACCTGGAAAATTTCGGAATCATTTTTCAGATGAGCGTACATAAATATTTTCTCGCAGTTTGAATTAATTTTTTTGATTTATCAGATGATTGTGTTTCAGAAAAAAATGTTTTCATTTATCAAATCTTATGAACCACAATTCTCCTAAGCTGATGCCTAAGTAAAGCTTAAATGTATTTTCTTTTATCAAATTGTATTCTGTAGTTCCTTTAATTCCATATTGAAGCCCTACGTCCAAAAAATTTTCCTGACTTAAGGGAACTGAAAAGCCGCCTGCAATTGTATAGTGATCAATGCCTTCATTGTTTAACTTATATTGAGTTTGTTCATAACTTACTCCGGCACGCCATAAAATCTCTTCCCAGAATGAAAGACCCAAAGCCTTTTCAGGTCGATATTCAAATCCCAAACTCACTTTCATTGCATCACGAAGGTAGCCTGATTGATTCCCGGACATAGAATATTTTGACCACGGCTGATAAAGATAATCAAGAGATAATAAGTATTTTTTGTTCAGAACTAAACTCATCCCGGTGATTATCCTGAATGGCATTTCTATTTTACTTTTTCCGTAATTGAGAGTATCGAGGCTAAAGAAAGCAAGACTGGTAATTACAGTATCAACATATAACTTTGCATTAGTAGCAAAAGAGACACCGAACCTAAGGTCACTAATTAAGTTAAGGTCGAGCAATTTAGAAAAGTCGGGAGAAATAATTCCAAAGGTACCGCCAACACCTGAAATCTCGTATGATTTAGTAAAATCAACCGGGAATCCTGATTCACCATTGAAGCGAATTTTTGAAAGGTAATTAATACTTCCAAAGTAATAATCAAATTGAGCTCCGGTAACTACTCCAAAAGGCAATTCATATGTACCACCGATGAATAATTTTGATAGCCCACCCTTACCTTCAAAGTTGATTGAATAGTCACCAGCTTGAGGATCCAAAGCTGAATAAGATTGAACAATATTGTAGCTGACGTCAGTTACCGGAAGAAGTCCAAGTGCAACAAATATTCCATTTGGTTTGCTGACAGGAAAGCCAAAAGTAAATCCTTCAAAGTCAGTTTCTGAATAGAACTTGCTTTGCTGGTTGTCAGAAAAAATTGCTCCGTTATAACCTAAGCCAAATTCAACTCTTGTTTTATTGATTCTGTACCAGCTTGCCGGGTTTATGTTGCTGAGATAATCATAATCTGCCACAGAAACTCCAAGTTGACCCATTCCAATTTTTCTTCCCGAGTAGCTGAGCGTTAAATCTCCCAAACCTAATCTTGTATAACTTGACCCGGACTGAGGAAAAATCACATCACAGTAAGCAAGTAAAATTATTATAAAAGCTATTATAAATTTTTTCATATTACTTTTTAACTGAATAAATAACTGTTAATTTTGGTTTGAGAAGCGGATCAGGATGACTGCTGGGATAAAATGCTAATAAATCTATTCCGCGGACTTGAAAAGCATTTCTAATGATGATACCGAAATTTCTTTTATCAGTAACCCATCTTCTTACAAAAGAAGTTATTTCTCCTGTGTACTTAGTTTCAACTCCTTCTATGATTACCGGATCATCTTCTTCAATTATATTTTTTACTACAGTATCTTTTACGAAATAAATACTGATTGCACTGATAGCATCATCGCTTAAAACGCTCTTATTTGCATCGTTAAATAATGTAACACTTGCGTAATTTATAACAGCATTCGATGGAATCATAGAAACATCGAACCATAATTTTGCATTAATTGCTACACTTGATTGTACAATAATCCTTTCAGAAGCAAAATCAGGGATGCTGCCCTTAACAACACTAAGATCTGTAACCAGAGAAGCTTCAATTGTATCAATATAAACTCCGGGTTTACTTATCACAGTCTTTAAACGGGCATATCCTGGTTCTGAAGTCGAAAAGGCCTGAAATCCAACAATTTTTCCTGAAGAAGTTAATGGTTTTAATAACATTCCGTTGTTGTCTGCAACAGTTGAATCGAAAGATGCTTTCATCCACTCAAGAACAACCTGATTATCGAGATTATAAGAATAAAGCGAATCCTGAACCTGAGGATCGATTGAAATGTTTTCAGTTCCGATATCAAGAAAAGGAAGACTGTCGATTGTAAATCCCGTTGAAGTCCAATTACTGTTGATTTTATGAACAGAATAATTAAGAGGCTCGTTTTTTTGACCATAGTTATAGATACCAATCATTTCAACCCAGGATGACTGTACAGTCAATTCATTTAATTTAATTGCTTCTTCAATTGAATCTGGCAAAGTGTAAGCAAATCGCAGAAGCATTGAGGCTTCAATACTGTCTTTCCTTCCAAGAAGTAAAAGGCTTGACGATCCAAGGGGAATTACTTTTTTAAAGCTATAAGATGTTTGAGTCAAAGAGTCAGTATTTGAGTCCAGTTTTTTTACATCAACCAGATCACCGGTTATCAAATCATCGCCTATTGAGGAAGGAGAATCATTGCAAGCAATAAAAAAAAACGAATTTAACAACAGAAAAATATAAAATAACTTTTTAGCGGTCACGAATTAGCTCCATTAAAATCATCAATAATAAGCTTTGCAGCATCTAAAATATTTTCTGCGATAAAGCTTGGAAATTTATTTTGCTTTTGCAAGATAGAAATACTTTCTGATCCCCTGCCCGTTTTAACAAGTACCGTTTTTAAGCCAGCATTCATTCCACATTCAATATCTGCCTCTGAATCTCCAATAAAGTAAGATTGCTTAAGAGAAATTTCATTCTCTTTTGCTGCCTGAAACACAAGCATAGGTGAAGGTTTTCTGCAAAGGGCTTCTTCTGCAGAGTTGTAATCAGGATGAAACGGGCAATAGTAGAAAGCATCAATCTGAACATCAAATTCTTTTAGTAACTCATTTAATTTATAATTAACAGAATCAACGTCACCGGTAGTCATTAAACCTCTGGCAACACCTGACTGATTTGAAACGACAATGAGCTTAAAATTATTTTGTTTTAATAACCTGAGCGCATTTCCGGTTTCCGGGAAGAGTTTTAATTGTTCTGGATCTTTTAAATAACCGGGGTCTTCGTTCAGAGTTCCGTCTCTGTCTAAAAATACAGCTCGATAGGACATTAATTTTGATCTAAAATATTCTTATAAAGATCAATATATTTTTTTGCAGAAGCATTCCAGCTGAAATCGGATTTCATACCAGTTCTCTGAATTTTTCTCCAGAGATTTTTATCTTCATAAATTTTAAGTGCGCGTTTCAATTCTTTAAGCATCGTAGCAGAATCATATTTTTTAAATACGAAACCATTTCCTTCCTCTGTTTTTTCATCAAAATTTTTTACAGTATCTGCCAAACCGCCGGTTTCACGTACGACCGGAACAGTTCCGTAGGATAAACTATACATTTGATTCAGGCCGCAAGGCTCATATTTAGAAGGCATCAGGAAAATATCAGCACCAGCTTCTATGATGTGAGCAAGTTCATCACTGAAGCCAAGGAAACAAGAAAATTTATTTGAATATTTTTGTGATTTCTTTTCAAAAATCGCATGATATTTTTTATCGCCGTTTCCGAGAAGGATAAACTGAAGATTTAGTTTCATCATTTCGTCAAATGCTTCGGCAATTAAATCTGTTCCTTTTGAATCATAGAGTCTTGCAATAAAGCCAACAATGGGAATTTTGGGATCGTACTTCAATCCAAACTTTTCTGCAAGCTCAATTTTATTTTCTTCTTTAGCTTCAAGTGATTTTGAGTTAAACTTTTTAACAATGTGCTTATCTTTTTCAGGATTCCAGGTATGAACATCAATTCCATTTATGATACCGTAAAGTGCATCTTTTCGTTTAGCAAGAATTTTTTTCAGGCCTGCACCCAGATTATCATCTGTTCTTATTTCATTTGCGTATGTTTCGCTTACGGTATTTATCACATCAGCGTATTCGAGTCCGCCTTTCATATAGTTTATTTTTCCATCGTGCAGCAATCCTTTTTCAGAATTCAGGTATTCAGGCAGAGAGGTTTTTTTAAAGGTAGTTTTCGGAAATTCTCCCTGATATGCCAGATTATGAATTGTCAAAAGCGTTTTGAACTGAGTGAAAAATGGATCATTGTTAAATAAATTCTTAAGGTAAACAGGTATAAGTCCACATTGCCAGTCATTACAATGAATAATATCGGGAGTCCATCCCAACTTGGAGATAAGTTCGAAAACAGATCGGGCAAGAAGAATGAATCGTTCATCATTATCCGGATAATCTTTACCGGTCATTGGATCAGTGTAAAGACTATTTCTGCTTCCAAAATATTCATGATTATCAAGAAAATAAATCTGAACTCTGACTTTTTGTCCCGGTAGAAAACAGGATTTGATTGAAAAAATGACTTCTTTTTCACCGATATTAATTTTCAAATCCTTAAGCCTGACCACTTCGTGGATTTTGAATTTCCTGTCATCAACGGCGCCATATTTTGGTACCACAATTCTGACTTCGTGCCCTAATTCAGATAACATTTGCGGGAGTGCCGAGGATACATCTGCTAAACCACCTGTTTTTACAAATGGATATACTTCAGATGATACAAACAGGATTCTATATCTTTTTGAAGCCATTTTAAACACTTCTCTTTATTTAACAAGCAAATTTAAGCATTTTAAGATTTGAACCCAAAAAATGGAGTGAATTAAAATCCCATTTGCCAGGTTGGTAAAAGATATTCGGAATTATGTGATTTTTATTATCTTTGGATTGAAATTGATGTGCAGAAAAATGAAAAATATAATTCATTCGTCTCTTATTCTCAGTATTTGTCTTTTACTTTTTATTTCATTTCATTGTGGAACTTCAACCGGGACAAGATACTCCCGTGAAAATCAGTCTTCTGATATTGAAAAACAGGAAAATCAAACACCTGAAAATCAAGTATCAATAAAAGAGGAAATCACTACTGAAGAATTTGATATGACTCCCTATAGTTCAAAGCTTGATTTACCAGAATCTCCTGAACTAAAACCAAGAACACGAAATGAATCAGTCTGGTATGGGTATGAAAACGAAAAAACGAGTTCATTAAATAACCAGAGAGTAATACTTCGTTCTGCCGAAGGTTACAGGGTGCAGGTTTTTTCAACTGATGATTTAAATGAAGCTAATAACGTTAAGTCAGATATTTATTTCAAAACCGGTGTTAAAGATATCTACCTGATTTTTGATCCTCCGTTTTATAAGTTAAGAGTTGGTGATTTCCAGCAAGCCGCAGATGCTAATTCACTGTACTTCAAGATGAAACAAATGGGGTATAAAGAATCCAAAGTTGTAAAAGATATTATTAATATTTTTTCTCAATGATAACTCTTCTTAAAAATCCCTTCCAAATCGTTTCAGTAGATACTAAAGGAAAAAACTCAAAGCGAGGAAGTGAATTATCTGAAATCGGATTGATACTTGATCATTCAATTATAGTTGAAGATGATTTGATAAAGGATTTAGTTCCAAATTCTGCCATCAATAAATATTCATTTGACAAAGAAATTGATCTGAATAATAAAACAGTTCTTCCCGGATTTGTTGAATGTCATACTCACAGCGTCTTTTCGGGTAGCCGTGCAAATGAATTCAGGCTGAAACTTAAGGGAGTTTCCTATGAAGAGATCGCAAGAGCAGGCGGCGGAATAAACACTACAGTAAAAGCTGTCAGAGAAGCTGAATTCGAGGAACTGGTTAAATTGCTTTCACTGCGAATAGAATATTTCATTGCACAGGGAATCACAACTCTTGAAATTAAAAGCGGCTATGGACTCGATTTTGAAAATGAAATCAAGCTTTTACAGGTTATTCGTTTCTGCTCAGAATTATATCCGATTAAAATAATTCCTACTTTTCTGGGCGCTCATACATTCCCCTCTGAATTTAAGGAGAATCACGAAGGATATATCCGTTTAATAAGAAATGAAATGCTGCCATATATCGCAAAGAACAAGCTTGCTGAGTTTTGTGATTGTTTCTGTGAATCATCGGCATTTTCATCTGAAGAAACTGATAAAATCTTTTCTACAGCAAAAGAATTTGGAATCAAACTTAAACTGCACACTGACCAGTTCAATTCAATCGGCGGAATCGATATTGCACTGAAACATAATGCCGTAAGTGTTGATCATCTTGAAGTAATTCCTGAATCATATATTGAAAAATTAGCCGGAAGCGAAACGGTCTGTGATCTTCTTCCGGGAGTTTCTTTTTTCCTCAATCATAATTTTGCTCCGGCAAGAAAACTTATTGATGCCGGTGCATTAGTCGCTCTTTCAACTGATTACAACCCGGGTTCTTCAAACATTTCCGGATTAAATTTAATAATGAGTATTGCAGCTCTGAAGATGAAAATGACAATTGAAGAAACAATTTCAGCTGTTACAATAAATGCTGCTAAATCTGTTTGCCTAGAAAAAGAAATTGGAAGCATTGAACCAGGTAAGAAAGCAGATTTTGCAGTTCTTGATACCAAAGAATATTCCGATCTTATTTACAATGTTGGAATGAACCTCAATTGTATGACCATTAAGAATGGAGTAGTAATTTACAACCGTAACTAAGTAAAACTACTTTAGCTCAAACACCACATCTGTTAAAGTCCATCGCGGTTTTAAATCAATTGGATCAGGATAAAAATAAAATCTTTCAGAAAAACCGAATGGGTACGGCCAGCCAAACGAATATCGTTCGTTTTTATCTTCGTCATAAAAACAAATCAGTTTGTAATTACCTGCTTCCACCCTTTCAAATGAAAAATTGAATAAGCTGTCGGGTTTTGTTCTGTAAATTGCTTTTGGATTGGTTGTGCTTGCAATTACGAGTACAGGGTTCAAGCTTAGTACTGCATTCTTTAAACTGCCTGATAAACCGGTGAAGTCAAATCCGGAAATTGTCCTAAAATTATATGTATATATAGAATCTCTGAAATTACCTGCAGGATCTTTAAGATTTTTCAGGTTAATTTTTATCTGATAATTCTTTTTAGGGCTAAGTGATTTCTGAGATGTAATCGAAAAAGTGGCATCATCTAAAAATTTAATAGTATAAGAATAAAGGGTTTTCATTGAATCCGTTAACTCAATTGCTTGCTTTACAAGATTTGAATCAAATGCATCATCAAACGAAAATACGAATTGCTGATTATCTATATCGGAAGTGGAGTTAAATGCAGGAGGATCAGCTTTAAATAATTTTGAAGGTAATGTATCTGGTTTCGTACTAACAGTTATTTTGGAATAATCATTTAAGGTTTCATTCTTGTTTTTATCTGTCAATCGTTTAACAAACAGGTAAATATTATTCTCTTCTTTCAGATCATCGGAAGTAGTTAAAACCATTTCAGTGGATTTAGTATTTCCTTTGTAAGCGTGCCGCGGCAAATAAACTGAATCTGATGTTGAGTCTACAATGGCAAAATTCAATGAAGTTATAATTGTTGAGTCAAATTCCTCACTTACCGAAATCAGAATATGATTTTTATCGGTCATTGTTGCACTTAAAAGCCTTGGTTTAACTGTGTCAACAGTTGAAACAAAAAAATTCAGACCTGATCTTAAAGTGTCAGTATCAGTCAATTCAACATCAAATGGAGGTATACCAATTTTATCCTGCTCTGGTTGAAATTCAAAATCTTTTAATGCATCCTGAACTGCGAAAATTCTATAAAAACCTTTTGCTAACCCTTTAAGAGAATAAGTCCCATCTGAACCAGTTTGGGAAATATAATCCGGTTTTCGTTTGAAAACATTTTCCTGTGCATCTTTTAGTTTATAAGCATAAATCATAATTCCTTCAGGTTTTGTATTAAATACTTTTCCTGAGATGACTCTTGTATCAATTTTGTCGCCGGTAGAAAAAATAAGATTGTAAGATTGAGCCATTTTATTTCTGTTATTGAGGTCTTCAACATCAGTTCCTATTGTTACAACGTAAGTAATGCTGTCTTTAAATTTTTCAGGGAAATATATTTCTACAGATTTCCCTGTCCAGCTAAATTCCATTTGACCTTCAATAGCAGGCGAGATAAAAATTGCATCCCGAAATGATCTCTTATCAACATATTCTGAAAAATCGAAGTAGAAATAGTCATCCTTAAAATTTGTGGTTCCACTTGGTGGATAGGCTTCAACTATTTCGGGAGGAGTTTTATCAGGTTCACCTCCGCCGGGGGGAAGCTGATTTGCACATCCGCTTAATATAATAACCAGGGTAAATATTGATACTGCGAGTGCTACTGATTTTTTTCTATCCATTTTCTGTACTCTTTTACATTTTTGAGATGCTGTATATGAGTTTCTGCAAATTTATGTTTTCCGTTTCCATCGGCAACAAAAAATAAATATTTATGTTTCTTTGGATAAATTACTGAAAGTATTGCATCTTTGCCGGGAGAATTGATAGGCCCCGGGGGTAATCCTGAATAAAGATACGTATTGTACGGTGAGTTAATCTTCAGATCTTTATAATAGAGTTTGCGCCATCCTTCAGGAAGAATATACTGGATAGTCGGATCAGCCTGAAGCCTCATACCTATTTTCAAACGGTTAAGATAAACCTGTGAAATTATGGGCATCTCTTCAACCAAATCAGTCTCGCCTTTTACAATTGAAGCCAGAGTTAAAACCTTGTGAATAGTAAAACCTTTTTCTTCAACTTTGCGAAGTAGCGTATCACTAAAAAATTTGAAAGTTCTTTGAACGAATATTTTAAGAATATCTTCCGGTTTGCTTCGCTGAAAAATGTAATATCTGCTTGCAAAAAGATATCCTTCAAGAGAACCGGCGTCTATATTAAACGACTTAATTATATTCCTGTCATTTGCTTTCAAAACAAATTCTGTTGAATCAATCTTTGCTTCCCTTTTAAGCTTTGATGCAAGCCATTTTATTGTTTGTCCATTATTGATTTTAATCTGAATTAAAAAATCTGCATCAGCATTTAGAAAAAAGTCAATCAATCCAACATAACTTAAACCGTTAGGGATTTTGTAACGAGCCGCTTTTATTTTTCTGTCAGCTCCCATTATAAAAGAGGCAACTCTGAAATTGAATTTGCTTTTAATAATTCCCTGGGTAAAAAGTTTTTCGGTTATTTCTGAAAGGTTATCTCCATAATTTATTTCAAAATTTTGAGGTGATTTTCCTTCGAAATAATTTGGAGTAAAATAAATGTAATATAAAACTGAAAGTACTGCCATAAAAAAAACAATCACAACAATAGTTTCCTTTCTGCTCAATAGATCTTTGAATTTAACTTTTACGGGTGGCAGACTATTCATCGAGGTTATAAATGTTTCCTTTTAATGCTTCTTCACGCTGAATAGCTCTTGACTGGTCAAGAATTCTTTCATAAATCCTTGCAAGAGAAATTTTATTCAGCGGTTTTTTCAGGTAAGTAGCAATTTTTTTGTTTATATCTCTTTCCCTTTCAGGAGAATAAGTTGGAAGAGAAAGCGCCCTTTTTATTCTTCCAATAAGTAATGAGAAACTTGTTCTTCTAATTAAAAGCTCAACCAGCTGCTTGTCAATCTTATCGACTTGTTTTCTCATTTCGTTTAATATTTCTTCATTTTCTTTTACTGATAACGAATTAAAGTCAACAGATGAATATTTTTTAATTATGTTCATAAATCAACAAAATAAATTTTACTTTAACCTGAAGAGAAATTAAGAAAAATGCTGATTAGTTAAACCGGGAAAAGGAACAAAATCCAGATCAAATCTTGAACCGCTTTCATAAAGCTGTTTAGCTCTGATGGCAATCATTGCAGCATTATCACCGCAAAAATCCATTGAAGGAATAACAACCTTTAGTGAATGTTTATCTCCCAGTTTCTGAAATTCTTCACGAAGAACATTGTTTGCAGCAACACCACCAACTAATGAAATCGATTTCACTTCGAAAGAATTAATAGCTTTCTCTGTCTTTCTTATCAAAGCTTTTATTACAGCCGCCTGAAATGCAGCAGCTATATCGTTAATATCATTCTCTGAAAGTTGACCGTGTAGCGAATTATGATTCTGAATAAATCTCAGTACAGCAGTCTTTAATCCGCTGAAAGAAAAATTAAAAGGATCTTTTAACTCAGATATTGGAAATGAGATTTTCCCGATTTCACCCATGGCAGCTGAATTCTGGATTTTTGGTCCACCGGGATAACCGAGTCCAAGCATTTTTGAAGCTTTATCAAAAGCCTCTCCGGCAGCATCGTCAACAGTTGTTCCTAACTTTTTAATATCAGTAAAATTATTAACCAGAAGAAGAAGAGTGTGACCCCCTGAAACAACAAGAACAAGAAAAGGAAACTCCGGCTTGTCATTCATCAGGAAACCGGAGAAAATATGTCCTTCAATATGATTGACAGGCACAAATGGTTTGTTCAATGAAAATGATAATCCCTTTGCAAAAGTCAAACCGACTAATAATGCGCCTATCAGTCCCGGTCCTGCAGTGGCACTTATTAAATCAATCTGGTTTAAATTTAATCCCGACTTACTTAACGCAGCTTTTAGAAGAGGAATTATAATCTGGAGATGCGCTCTGCTGGATAATTCAGGTACTACGCCTCCGTATTGATTGTGAAAATCCTGTGAAGAAATCAAATTCGCAGCAATAACATTTTCCGAAATTATTGCAACTGAAGTTTCATCACAGGAAGTTTCAATTCCAAGTACATTCATTTTCTGAAACTGAAAATGTTTTTAACTATATGACCAGCAACATTCGGATTTTCTTTTAACCTTCGCATCGAATAAGCATACCAATCTTTACCAAAAGGAACGTAAATCCTGATTTTATATCCATCAGAATTAATTTTATCTCTTAGATCTTCTCTTACACCAAGCAGCATCTGGAATTCAAATTTATCTTTTGAAATATTCAAGTCCTTAATTAATTGGTAAGACTTCTTAACCAGGTATTCGTCGTGTGTTGCGATACCAACATAATTTCCGTTTTTCAGCATGGCTTCAAGAGCTTTCATAAAGTTATCTCTTATTGCCTGCTTATCTTTATAAGCAATCGACGGGGACTCAATATAAATACCTTTGCACAATCTGTAATTAGTACCAATCTGATTTAGTGTCAGTGTATCGCTGTAAGTTCGCTTCAAATATGATTGAAGAACTATACCTACGTTTTTAAACTTCTCAAAAATATTTCTATAAATTCTAATAGTGCCGTCTGTGCAGCTTGAATCCTCCATATCCATTCTTACAAAGATATTCATCTCATTTGCTTTTGCGACCACTTCGGAAATCTGTTTAAAGCAAAATTCTTCATCGATTGATAAACCCATCTGGGTAGGCTTAACAGAGAGATTGGCCATTAAATTGTTTTTATTAATTGCATCAAGAACCTGCATAACCTGTTTTTTAGCTTCGTCCGATTCTTCCCTCGTTTTAATAGATTCACCCAAAACATCAAGAGTGGCAAAAATTCCTTTAGAGTTAAGCTGTTTTACCACGTTAATGGCATCCTGAAGAGTTTCCCCGGCAATATATTTTCTTGAAAAAAAGCCGACCACTTTTTTAGGAAGGCGAAGAGTAACCGATACAATAATTTTATTGAAGATTGACACTGTAGTCTCCTGTTTGAACTGCCTGATAATCCTGAAAAAAAATTTTTCCTGAATGAAACTTAACGAACTTTTATTTTTTTTACTATGCAGATGATGGGCTAAGACTTTTCAGAAGTTGAATTAAGAATAGTGCTTTTGATTTTAACTCATCAATTGTGCCGTCATTTTTAATTACAAAATCGGCTTTCTTTATTTTTTCTTCCTCTTTCATCTGGAAACTGTCTCTTATTAAAAACTCTGCTTCGGTCAATAAATTATCCTTTGTCTTTCTTTTCATTCTCAACTGAATTTGAGAAGTAACTAAAACTATAAAATCGTAAAAGCTCACTGATCCGGCTTCAAACGTTAAAGCAGCTTCAACAAAAACCATTTCACGATTTTCATATTCAGTTTCTATCTTTTTTGCTATAACTTTTTTAACAGCAGGATGAATCAAAGCGTTTGCTTTAATAAGATTCTGCCTGTTGGAAAAGATTGTTTCTGAAAAGAGTTTACGATTGATTTTATTGTCGGAATAAAGATTTTTCCCAAAGGCTGATATGATATTCTGTTTCAGAGAATCATCACTATCAAGTAAATATTTTGCAATATTATCTGCATTTATAACCGGATATCCCGATTCGGATAAAAAATTACAAAAAGTTGATTTGCCCGAACCAATATTCCCTGTAACGGCAACTTTTAATTTTTTGTTTTTCATCCAAATAATTACTTGGCGTAATTTATTTTTCTTACTTCACGAATTACAGTAACTTTAATCTGGCCGGGATACTCCATCTCAGTTTCAATTTTTGTAGCTAAATCTTTTGCTAATCTTTCTGCTTCCATATCGTCAATTTTATCGTGTTCAACTACAACCCTTATTTCTCTTCCAGCCTGAATAGCATATGTTTTTGCTACTCCCTCGAAAGATTTCGCAATTGATTCAAGACTTTCAAGTCTCTTAACATAACCTTCAAGCGGTTCACGTCTTGCACCGGGTCTTGCACCGCTGATAGCATCAGCAGATTGAACCAAAGCAGCAATGGGATGTTCCATCTCAATATCTTCATGATGAGAACCAACTGCATTTACAACAATCGGATGCTCTTTGAATTTTTTTGTTAGATCGTAGCCAATTAAAGCGTGAGGACCTTCAACATTTTTATCCACGGTTTTACCAATATCGTGAAGTAAACCAGCACGTTTTGCAAGCATCGGATCTAATCCAAGTTCAGCAGCCATTACTCCTGTCAGATATGCAACTTCAACACTATGCTGCAAAAGGTTTTGGCCATAGCTTGACCGATATTTCATTTTGCCTATGTGTTTAACCAATTCCGGGTGAACATTGTGCAAACCAAGCTGAAGTGCGGTGTTTTCACCTTCACGGATCATTTCTTCTTCTAATTCCTGCCGAACTTTTTCAACTACTTCCTCGATTCTTGCAGGATGAATTCTTCCATCCAGAATCAGTCGTTCAAGAGAAACACGCGCTACTTCCCTTCTGAATTGGTCGAATGAGGAAAGGATCACTGCTTCGGGAGTATCGTCAACAATTACATCGACTCCGGTTGCTGCTTCAAATGAGCGGATGTTCCTTCCTTCTTTTCCGATTATTCTTCCTTTCAGTTCATCATTTTGAATTTGAACAACCGAAACGGTGGTTTCAATAGAGTGATCAGCGGCAGTTCGTTGAATAGCCTGAACAATTATTTTCTGAGCTTCTTTTTTTGCTTCAGCTTTTGCTTTATCGTGGATCTCTTTTATGATATGACTGACTTCGGATTTAGCCTGGTTAACCATGTTTTCCATCAGCATATTTTTAGCTTCTTCCGCACTCAGTCCTGAAATTCTCTCCAGCCTGATATTTTGCTCTGATTCCAGCTTTTGAATTTCAATTAATCTGTTTTCATATTCTTTTTTCAGATCATTGAGCTCTTTTTCAAACTGCTTATTTTCTTTTTCTTTTTTAATAACGATATCGAATTTCTTTTCGATATTTTCTTCACGTGCAATTAACTGCTTTTCGAGATGACTAAGTTTTTGTTTTTTTGCATTTACTTCGCTGTCAAATTCAAGTTTCTTTTTATACCATTCATCTTTTACTTCAAGTAATTTTTCCCGTTTAAGATTATTGGCTTCCTTCTGCGTGTCGGCTAATATTTGTTTAGCGCGCTCCTCGGCTGAAATAATGCTTTTTTTCCCAACCTTAGAATTGAACATCCAGCCCAGGTAAAAAAACAAAGCTACAATAACAACTATCATCGGAATAATAATATAAAGCTCCATATATCCTCCGGTGTATGGTGTCTGATAAAACCGCATCTGTCAATTGCCAAGACGCAGAAAAACCTCATTTAAATCGCCAATGTGGGAATCTGCTCGAACGTTTCTCACTTCCACTGATGCTGCAAAGCATTTCAACTGCAAAGCAATTGAATGAGGCCTGTGTTACGCGCCGTAAGTCAAACTCCCTATTGATTTGAGTTAGTTTTTCATTTAGTCCGGAATTGACAGAGCGGCAATGAAATTTTAAGATGGGTCAGATAGTTCAGGTTCGTTTAAAAGAAGCTTCAGCTTTTTGACTTTTTCGCTGGTCTGAATAAAAAATTCACGGTTCCTGTTCTTTTCCATAAAGAGATCGTAAGCAATATTTAAACAAGCAATTATCGCAATAGTTTGTGCTGGTTGATCTGGCAAATCTTCTTTGTTTTCTTCCATAACTTTATTTACATAAATCGCTAATTCTTTAGCAATCTCTTCATTTTCGACCAATAAAGAATATTCTTTATCAAATATTTTTATTTTCAGCTTCTTTTTTTCGGACATAAATTATCTTAAACCATCATACTAACAATATTTTAAGAACTTAGATGAAAATCTAATTTTTCTATAAGATCCCTAACTCTGGCTTTAAGCAATTCAGCATCCTGAATACTTAAAACACTCTTCCCTGTGAAATGCTCATTTTCGAGTTTAATTCTTTCCAACTCCTTCTCAAGAGCACTGATTTTTTCACTCATTAAAGCTTTTTCTCTTTTCACTTCTGAAAGCTCTTCCTCCAGTTCAAGGTTGCGCCTTAAAGTATCCTTGTTTTTGCTGCTCAGCACAGCAATCTGCTTCTCAATTATAGTGAGATCATCTAAAAGTGCTTCATATTTAGTAAGGTCAACCAATTATTTTCCTCTGAGTGTTGATTTAAATTTTTTACAAACTAGTTCAATGAGGCGATTAAATTCTTTTTCAACTTCCTCTTCAGTTAATGTTCTTTCTTCTGAATAAAATTCCAAAGCAAACGCAAGACTTTTGTTATTCTCGCCTAATGATTTACTTTCAAATAAATCGAATAATTTTACAGATTTTAATAATTCATTACCTTCGGATTGAATAAAGTCTGTAATTTCTTTGGCAGAAATGCTCTTCTCAAAAATGAAAGCGAAGTCACGGTTAACCTTAGGATACCGCAATGGTTCTTTGAATTTCTTCTGTGAAGAAGGAATGTCCCTCAGCACATTCAAATCAAACTCAAAACAGAAGACATCCTGCTCAATATCAAATTGTTTAAGAACATTATTTTTAATTTTACCGCCAGCCCCAAGTATCCTGTTATTCAAGCTTTTTGTTAGCTGAAATTCATAAACACTATTTTCAGTGCTATTATATAAATCAATTGAAACATTGTCAAGAAGAATTTTAGAGATAAAATCGTCAACAATTCCCTTGAGCAGGTAGAAATCATAAAACTTTTCAGGAGTATTCCAGGATTTTTTATTGATTCTGCCCGTAAGCGAAATAATCATCTTTGAATCTTCATCGAAATCTTCGAAGCTCTTTATATCGTTCTCAACTTTTTTGTTAAATACATTTCCGATTTCAAAAAGGGCTAAATCTTTTTCACCGTATTTTATGTTTTGAGATATAACCATCAGATTTCCCGGAATCAGAGATGTTCTTAAATTATTCATATCAAAGCTTTGAGGATTAAGAATCTGAATTCTTTTTCCAATCAATGATGAAGTTTTTTCACTTTGAAGAGGATTTGTCACAAGTTCATATAATCCTAAGCCTGTAGCAATATTCCGGAGCTTATCGCTAAACTCAGATTCATCGTACTTTTTATCAAGTGAAACAGAAATTTTCGGTACAGCGGGTATATTATCATAACCATCAATTCTTGCAATCTCTTCAATCAAGTCTATCTCACGCTCAATATCAGGCCTGAAAGTTGGAATTTTTATCAGAAGCTCATCTGCTTTTTCTTCAGCAATTTCAAATCCCAACCGGGATAGTATCTGTTTAATTTTATTTTCAGGAACACTGTACCCAAGTATTTTAGTAATTCGTGAGTATCTTAGTTTGGTCAGTTTGCTTTCTATCTTTGAAGGATAAACATCAATAACTCCGTTAAGTATTTCACCACAGCTGACTTCGGCGATCAACTGAGCAGCTCGTTCTGCTGCTGTTCTGGTTCCGGACGGATCAACTCCTCTTTCAAATCTATATGAAGATTCTGTGCTTAGCATTAATGACTTTGATGTTCTGCGAATACTTGAGGGATTGAAGTATGCACTTTCTATCAATATGTCTTTCGTATCTGCTTTGATCTCCGAGTTTTCGCCTCCCATAACTCCTGCAATCGCAACTTCCTTTTCGCCATCACAAATCATCAATGTACCCGCAGGTAATTCTCTTTCTTTCGAATCCAAAGTTGTGAATTTTGATTTCTCTGTTGTACTTCTTACAACGATTTTATTTTTTGCAAGTAGCTTTAAATCGAATGCGTGAAGCGGTTGACCAAATTCGGCCATAACATAATTAGTTACATCAACTAAATTATTGATTGGACGTAACCCTATGTTTATTAATCTTTTTTTCATCCATTCAGGAGAATCTTTTATCTCAACGTTTCTAACAACTTTGGCAACGTACCTTGGACAATTAACCTGATCCAAAATCTCAACTGAAGCAAAACCGGTGACAGCAGTTTTTGATTCTTTGGTTTGAGGAAAAATTACTTTCATCTCCCGGTTAAACAAAGCAGAAAGATCTCTTGCTATTCCGATGTGTGAAAGAGCATCCGGACGATTTGGAGTTATCGCTACTTCAATAATCACATCGTTAAGAGATAAAGCCTCAGTAACAGGTGTTCCCTCTTTTAATTCCGGATTAAGTATCATTATTCCGGAGTGATCATCGCTTAATTCAAGTTCATCTTCAGCACAGATCATTCCGAATGACTCAACACCTCTGATTTTAGCTTTTGAAAGCTTGAAGTTTCCTTTGGGAATTGTGCATCCAACAGGTGCAAATACAACTTTTTGACCAGCTTCAACATTCGGGGCACCACAAACTACCTGAAGGTCATTTAATCCATCATTTACAATGCAAACCGAAAGCTTATCTGCATTAGGATGCTTCTTTTTTTCTTTTACGAAGCCTACAACAAAGTCCTTATAGATCTCACGTTGATTAATTAAATCTTCAACTTCAAGCCCCGACATGGTTAATCTGTGAACAATCTCATCCACAGAAATTCCTGTTAAATCAATGTAATCAGCTAACCAGTTAAGAGATACCTTCAATTATATTCTCCGATTTAGAACTGTTTAAGAAATCTGATATCATTTTCGAAGAAAATCCGGATATCAGTTATTCCATACTTTAACATGGCTATTCTTTCTATACCCATTCCGAAAGCATAACCTGTATAAAGCTCGGAATCATATCCGACTGCTTTAAAGACGTTTGGATCCACCATTCCACAGCCAAGAATTTCAAGCCATCCGGTTTGCTTGCAAACCTTGCAGCCTTTACCCTTGCATAAATAGCAAGTGATATCCATTTCAGCGCTTGGTTCTGTGAAGGGAAAGAAGCTTGGTCTGAAACGATATTGCAAATCAGCTCCGTAGAACTGATGAGCAAAGGAAACCAAAGTTCCTTTTAATTCTGCGAATGTCACATCAGTATCCACATAAATACCATCAATCTGATGAAACATACAATAGCTTCTGGCGCTAACTGCTTCATTGCGGTAAACCACTCCCGGCATAATTGCACGAACCGGAGGAGCCTGCTTCTCCATAATTCTTACCTGGACCGGAGTTGTATGCGTTCGAAGAAGGAAATCCTTACTAACGAAAAAAGTGTCTTGCATATCACGTGCAGGATGATCAGGTGCAAAGTTAAGCGCTTCAAAATTGTAATAATCTGATTCAAGCTCAGGACCTTCGACAACAGAGAATCCCAAACCCTTGAATATGTTTTTAATTTCATCCATCGTTTGAGTTAAAATATGTTTGCTTCCGATTTCTCTTCTTGTCCCGGGCAAAGTAAGATCAATCTTTGATGAACCGGATAACTCAGTTTTTTGAATTTCGGTTTTTAATTTTTCGAACTGATCAGTTATTGAAGATCGGACTTCATTCAGAATTTTACCGATTGCAGGTTTATCTTCTTTAGGAATTGATTTTAACTCTTCAAAGAGTTGAGTTACAGATCCGTTTTTTTAAAGATACTTTATTCTGATTTCTTCCAGACTGGCCAGTGTTTTAGCAGAAGAAAGTTCTTTTTCGAATTCGGACTTTATGCTGTTGGCTTTATCAGTAAGCATATTAATCTTGAATTTAAAAAATACCCCCTCGTTTCAATAAAAGCTCTGAGGGGGTATGTAAATTAATTTAATGCAAATTTCACAACGTCAGCAAAGGTAGAAGGATTATCAACAGCAAGGCTGGCTAATATTTTTCTGTTGATTACAACGCCTTTGCTTTCAAGAGCGGAAATAAGCTTTGAATAAGTGGTTCCATTTAACCGGGCTGCGGCGTTTATTCTTGCAATCCACAACTGGCGGAATGAACGCTTTTTATTTTTTCTGTCACGATAAGCATGAACCAAACCTTTATCAACAGCATTTTTAGCAACTGTTAATACTTTACTTCGTGCACCCCAGTAACCTTTTGCTCTTTTTAATACTTTTTTCCTTCTTCTGTGCGAAGCAACTTTATTTTTTGATCTTGGCATAAATACTAACCTTTCTCATTATTGAAGCATTATCTTTAAGCGCTTTTCTTCTGATTTAGATACAAGAGTTGCGCGTCTTAATTTTCTTTTGCGTTTTGTTGATTTGGAAGTAAGTATATGACTTTTATAAGCCTTCTTTCGTTTATACTTCCCTCCTGCGGTTTCCCTAAAGGTTTTTTTTGCACCTTTATTGCTTTTCATTTTAGGCATATATGAATCCTGTTATTATTGTTGCTTTTTTTTGCTTTTAGTTTTACTGGAAGGCACAAGTATAATACTCATATTCCGGCCTTCCATTTTGATAGGTGACTCAAGTTTTGAAACATCCTGAGTTCTTTCTATAAACCTATTCAAAAGTTCCTCGCCCTGTTCAGTATATGCAAGCTCTCTTCCTTTAAACATTACAACAACTTTTACTTTGTTTCCTTCTTCAAGAAAGTTGACTGAGTGTTTAAGCTTGAACTCGAAGTCGTGAACGTCAGTGTTTGGGTGAAGCCGGATTTCTTTAAGAAGTGAAATCTGTTGATTCTTTCTTTGAATTTTTTCCCGCTTCTGCTGTTCATATTTAAACTTACCGAAATCAATTATTTTACAAACCGGAGGAGATGCCTGGGGAGCTATTTCAACCAAATCAAGTCCTCTTTCTTCTGCAAGTCTCAATCCATCTTTTACTGTGTATATCCCTAATTGTGAACCATCTGAATCAATCACCCTTATTTTAGGGGCTTTAATTTCTTCGTTAACCCTGACGCTTTCTTTTTGTGCTATGTTATACCTCTCTAAGTTGTTAGTATTAATTTGTTTTCAATTTCTGATTTTAATTTAGTTATAAACTCCCCGGTCTGAAAACTCCCAAGATCACCCTTTCGATGCTGGCGAACCGAGATCGAGTTTGCCGATTTTTCTTTTTCACCGACAATAATCATATAAGGAACTTTATGCGTTTCCCAATCTCTTATTTTATATCCGATTTTCTCATTTCTCTGATCAAAGTGGCTTCTTATTCCTTCGGAAACCAGTTGTTGATGAATCATTTCAGCGTACTGAGAGAAATTTTGTGAAACCGGAATAACTACTGCCTGAACAGGTGCAAGCCATAATGGAAAATCACCGGCATAGTGTTCAATTAAAATTCCAAAAAATCTTTCAATAGATCCAAGCAGGGCACGATGAACCATAAAAGGTCTGTGTTCTTTACCATCTTCACCAATGTAGTGAAGATCAAATCTCTCGGGAAGATTAAAGTCGAATTGAATTGTGCTTAACTGCCATTCCCTTCCGAGAGCATCTTTAATTTTGATATCTATTTTAGGGCCATAGAAAGCACCACCACCCTCATCGATTTCATACTTAAGGTTTTCAGCATCAAGAGCTTTTTTCAATGATAATACTGCTTTATCCCACAGTTCAACAGCACCCACTGATTCTTCCGGTTTTGTTGCCAGGTAAAAATTCATTTGATCAAAGCCGAAGGTGCCGAGAATCATTCTTGCAAAATTAAGAGTTCGCCGAATTTCATTTTCAATTTGTTCATTAGTACAGAAAATATGAGCATCATCCTGAGTAAACCCGCGGACTCTGAGTAATCCATGAAGAACCCCGCTTTTTTCGTACCTGTAAACAGTACCTAACTCAGCCCAGCGCAATGGTAAATCCCGATAGGAACGAAGATGAGATTTATATATCATAATATGAAAGGGACAATTCATAGGTTTGATATAATAGTCCTGTTCATCGATTTTCATTCCTGCATACATACTGTCTTTATAAAAATCCAGATGGCCGCTGGTTTCCCAAAGCCAGCTTTTGCCCATATGTGGCGAGTAAAGAATTTCATAACCATTTTCAAGATGTGCATTACGCCAGAAGTTTTCAATCTCAACCCTGATGCGGGCTCCTTTGGGATGCCAGTAAATTAAGCCGGCTCCGGCTTCTTCGTGCACACTAAACAGATCAAGTTGTTTGCCAAGCTTACGATGATCTCTTCTTTTAGCTTCTTCAAGCATCAGGATATAGTCATCAAGCATTTTCTTTTTAGGAAATGAAATGCCATATATTCTTTGCATCTGCTTATTCTTTTCATCACCCCTCCAGTAAGAACCCGAAACGCTCAATAGCTTAACATATTTTATTTTCCCTGCTGAAGGAAGATGGGGACCGGTGCACAAATCAGTGAAATCACCTTCTTTGTAGATGCTGATTACTTCGTTGTTATCGTCAAGTTCACTCAGGATTTCAAGCTTGTACTGATCATCCTGTTTCCTGAAAAAATCAATAGCGCTGTTTTTAGATAATTCAGTACGCAAGAAGGAATTGTCCTCTTTGGCAATAGCTTCCATCTTTTCTTCAATTTTAAGAAGATCCTCTTCATCGAGTTTTTTATTGATGTCGAAATCATAATAAAAGCCATTTTCAATAGCAGGGCCGACACCAAATTTTGCTTCCGGAAAAAGAGACTTTATTGCATGTGCCATCAGATGGGAAGAAGAATGCCAATAAACTTCCTTTCCCTCTTCATCATCAAACAATAAAAACCTGATCTCAGAATCTTCATTCAAAGGACGATGCAAATCCTTAACAACACCATTAACTTTGACTGCGAGAGTATCACCAGCAAGTCTTTCAGAAATTGACTTTGCAATCTGAAGAGGAGTAATACCCTTCTCAAATTCACGAACTGCACCGTCAGGAAATTTTATTTTAATTTTTTCGTTCATAAACTAATTTGTAAAAAAAAACGGAGAATACTCCGATAAGTGGGCTCTAAAGGAGTCGAACCTTTGACCTTCTGTACGTCAAACAGACGCTCTAACCAACTGAGCTAAGAGCCCAATAACTTAATTAACTAATAAATTATCAGCTTTCAATCTCTATAAAAAATCAGAACATCCTAAACCCAATTAACTAAAGAATGAGTCAGGAGCGTTTGATTATTCAGTACATTTTTCTTCGACTGGCGAACAAACAATCAGAAAAATATTCGCCTTTCAAGAAGCTTGAAAAATCTGGTACCGAGGGCCGGACTCGAACCGGCACGGGAACAAGTTCCCACAGGATTTTAAGTCCTGTGCGTCTACCAATTCCGCCACCCCGGCATCAAATTCTTTATTTTAGCGTGCAAATATAGATATTGAACAATAGATTTCCAAGAAACCGTTACCCTTGTTTTTCTTAAGTGGTGAGTTAAATATCTTTTACTAAGTACTTATTATAAAAGATATTCAGAAAAAAACTCAACCGGATATTTTGAAAATTTTTGTTTATTTAGAGCAAACATAACGCTGCTGAAACCTCTAATTTCATTTTGCTTTTCATTAGATTTGAAATTGAGATAATAAAAATTCCAAATTTATCTTAAAAATGATGTCAGTTAGAAGTAATATCCAGGCATTTAAGAGTCACAAATGAATTGAAAACATCCTGTAAACAATCCACAGCATTAAAAGGAGAATAATTTTGAAATCAAAAGATGAAAATCCCCAATTCACAAATTGGTACGAAAATATTTATAAAAAGTCGCTTATTAAATCACCGGAACGGGAAGAAGAATTCACCACCTGTTCTTTTAAACCTGTTGAGCCTTTATATATACCTGATAAAGCTGACTCAAATTACGAAGAAAAAATCGGGTATCCCGGGTTATATCCATTTACCCGCGGTATACAACCTACAATGTACAGAGGTCGATTCTGGACTATGAGGCAATATGCCGGTTTTGGCACAGCAAAAGAATCAAATGAAAGATACCGCTACCTGCTCAAACAAGGACAATCAGGACTTTCTGTTGCGTTTGATCTTCCAACCCAGATTGGTTATGACAGCGATGATCCCATAGCTTCCGGAGAGGTAGGAAAAGTTGGAGTAGCTATTGATACGCTGGCAGATATGGAGATACTATTCGATAAAATCCCGCTTGATAAAGTATCAACATCTATGACAATCAATGCACCGGCTTCAATACTTCTGGCAATGTATTTAGCCGTAGCCGAGAAACAGGGTGTCGGAAAAGATCAGGTCAGCGGAACGATTCAGAACGATATACTTAAAGAATATATTGCACGGGGGACATATATTTTTCCACCAAAGCCTTCAATGCGTTTAATCACAAATATATTTGAGTATTGTTCAAAAGAAGTTCCTAAATGGAATACAATTTCAATTTCCGGTTATCATATCAGGGAAGCCGGGTCTACTGCTTCACAGGAAGTCGGATTCACACTTGCAAACGGAATAGCATACGTGGAAGCGGCATTAAAAGCCGGCCTTGATGTTGATGATTTTGCAAAAAGATTATCATTCTTTTTTAATGCTCATAACGATCTGCTCGAAGAAATAGCTAAATTCAGAGCTGCAAGACGATTGTGGGCTAAGATTATGAAAAACAGGTTTAAGGCAAAGGACCCTCGTTCACTTATGCTCAGATTTCATTCACAAACAGCAGGATCTACATTAACTGCTCAGCAGGTGGACAATAACATCGTAAGGGTTACTATCCAAACGCTGGCTGCTGTGCTCGGAGGAACCCAAAGTTTGCATACTAATTCACGTGATGAGGCACTTGCACTTCCAACAGAGGAATCAGTAAGAATTGCTCTGAGGACTCAGCAGATAGTTGCATATGAAAGTGGTGTTGCAAACACAATCGATCCTCTTGCCGGATCATATTATATTGAGCACCTGACTGACAGTATTGAAAAAGAAGCTGAAGAGTATATCGAAAAAATAGAATCTCTGGGAGGAATGATCAGTGCTATCGAATCTGGATATGTACAGACTGAAATTCAGCAGGCTGCCTATAAATACGAACTTGAAATTGAACGCGGCAAAAGAGTAATTGTCGGGGTAAATAAATTTCAGATCCGCGAGGATGAGCATAAAGATTTGCTGAAAATTGATTTAAAAGTTCAGGAGGAACAAATTAAATTCCTGAATAAAGTGAAGAGTGAAAGAAATAGCATTGAAGTGAGCAAATCTTTAAGTGAGCTTAGAAAAGCTGCAGAAAATGATGTGAATATGATGCCATTTATTTTAAATTGCGTAAGAAATTACTGCAGCATTGGAGAGATAAGCAATACTTTAAGAGAAGTATTTGGAGAATATAAGGAACACGTATTTATTTAAACTATTCGAAATTGCTCAGTAAAAATATCTTTGAAAGATAGCATCATTTAGATAAAATGAGATAAATTCATAATTTGTTATAATAAATTACCATCAAAAATAAAATGAGTAAAAATTTTGCTATTACAGGAGTAGCTGGTTACATAGCTCCCCGTCATCTTCAGGCAATAAAAGATACCGGGAACAATCTTATTGCAGCAGTTGATCCTCATGATTCAGTGGGGATATTAGATAAGTATTTCCCGGAAGTTAGTTTTTTTACTGAGTATGAGAGGTTTGACAGACATCTTGAAATGATCAGAAGAAGAAATGCTTCTGAGCATCTTCATTATTTAAGCATCTGCTCCCCTAACTTTCTTCATGATGCACATATTCGGACTGCATTAAGAACCGGAGCAAATGCAATTTGTGAGAAACCTTTAGTCTTAAATCCCTGGAATCTTGATGCACTAGAGGAATTAGAAAAAGAAACAGGATTGAAAGTTTATAACATACTTCAATTAAGAGTTCACCCAAGCTTGATTCAACTGAAGGAAAAATTGTCAAAATCAATAAATGAAAAGAAATATAAGGTTGACTTAACTTATATTACATCACGTGGAATCTGGTATGACTATTCCTGGAAAGGGGTAATTGAAAAGTCCGGGGGAATAGCTACCAATATTGGTATTCATTTTTTTGATTTACTGATCTGGTTATTCGGGAATGTTCAGGAAAACTACGTACATCTTTCAGAAAAACGCAGAGTTGGAGGCTTTTTAGTTTTACAAAATGCTGAAGTCAGATGGTTTCTCTCCACAGCAAGAGAGGATCTGCCAAAGTCTTCCATTGAAAAAAACCAATCAACTTTCAGATCAATAACTGTAAATAATTCAGAAATTGAATTTTCCGATGGATTTACAGAGCTTCATACTAAAGTTTACCGGGAAATCCTTGATTCAAAAGGATTTGGAATTGACGATGCCCGGCCATCAATAGAAATTGCTTACCAGATAAGAAACACTAAAGGCAATAATTATCAGGGTTTAATTCATCCATTTGTACAAGATATATTAATGAGGAGCAAATGAGTTACTACAAACATGAGTCATCTTATATTGACGATCCCTGCGAGATAGGAGATGGAACGAAGATATGGCATTTTTCACATGTGCAAAAGAATGCAAAGATAGGTAAAAATTGTGTACTGGGTCAGAATGTTAATGTTGGACCAAATGTAACCATCGGGGACTATTGTAAAATTCAGAATAACGTTTCTATTTATGAAGGAGTGATCCTTGAAGACTATGTTTTTTGCGGACCATCGATGGTATTTACCAACATCCTTGATCCCAGATGCAAGTATCCTCAGGCAACAAGCGAACACTATATTAAGACTCTGGTAAAAGAGGGAGCTTCTATCGGAGCAAATGCAACGATAGTTTGCGGGAATACACTTGGGAAGCATTGTTTTATCGGGGCAGGAGCTGTAGTTACTAAAGATGTTCCTGATTTTGCGCTCATAGTTGGTAATCCGGGAAAACTAATCGGGTGGGTCAGCGAGGCAGGCAAGAGATTGAAATTTGATAATTCAGGAATTGCAGAGTGTGAGAGAACAGGTAAAAAGTACAAGCTAAAAGATGGAATAGTAACGGAGTTATAAATAAGTAAATCTTTCAATAAAATCAGGGGAAGTTATATTAAATCCGAACACTCCTGTCAGAGCTTAGATTTTACGAAATTTTGAAGTTTTACATCATAACTCCTATTCTTCTTCAAAATCCAGAATTCTTTAATTATTACAAATAAATTACTAAATTTCGGCTCGTTATTTGATAACAAATGATCTGCAACTATTACCGGTTCAGATTTGATGAATGATTTAGCATTTCTTGTGATAAGATACTCCTATTTGAAAAAATAAGTCAGGGGAAATGCAATAATACTGTGCATTCAGAAATAAATTCGCCCTCGCCAAATCAGCCGAATGTGACTGACGTGGCGAAGATGTGTTTGAACATTTCGGAAAAAACTATCATAAATAAATTATTCTCTTTATCCCGGATATCGTTCCGATAAATACAGGTATTTAATAAATGAGCAACCAATTAAGAAAAAAAATTGAAGACAAATCAATAATTATCGGAGTAATAGGACTAGGTTATGTTGGTCTCCCTCTTGCAGTCGAATTCGGAAAGAAATTTAAGGTCATTGGATTTGATATCAACTCAAACAGAATCAAAGAGCTCAGATCAGGTTCAGACAGAACACTTGAAGTAAGTAAAGAAGAACTTGCATCGTCAAAAAAACTTGAATACACCGATCGAATCGAGGATTTAAGGGCAGTTGAGATTTTTATTGTAACTGTACCAACACCAATAGATGAATATAAAAGACCGGATTTAATTCCTCTTATCAAGGCAAGCGAAACAGTTGGAAAAGTATTATCCTCTGGAGATATTGTAATTTATGAATCAACAGTTTACCCCGGCTGCACAGAAGAAGTGTGCGTTCCTGTGCTTGAGAAATTCAGTGGAATGAAGTTTAACAAAGACTTTTTCTGCGGCTACAGTCCTGAAAGAATAAACCCGGGAGATAAAGAACACAGAGTTCATAACATAAAGAAAGTGGTCAGCGGAAGCAATCAGGAATCAGCAGAAACTGTAAATGAGCTTTATAAATCTATAATAACTGCCGGGACACACCTTGCGTCTTCAATAAAGGTTGCAGAAGCGGCTAAGGTAATTGAAAATACACAAAGAGATATCAATATTGCTTTCGTTAATGAACTGTCAAAGCTTTTTGATTTAATGAATATAGATACACTTGAAGTTCTTGAAGCAGCGGGTACAAAGTGGAACTTTCTTCCATTCAGACCGGGACTGGTTGGTGGTCACTGCATCGGAGTTGATCCGTATTACCTCACACATAAAGCAGTTCATCTTGGATACAACCCCGAAATAATTCTTGCCGGAAGACGAATCAACGACGGAATGGGAGTGTTTGTTGCAAATCAGCTTGTTAAACTTATGATAAAGAAAGAACATAAAATTCATAATGCAAAAGTGCTGGTTTTAGGAATTACTTTTAAGGAAAATTGTCCCGATATCAGAAATTCACGTGTGATTGACATTATCAATGAGCTTAATCAGTTTGGATGTTTGGTTAATGTGCTTGATCCATGGGCTGACCCGGCAGAGGTAAAGCATGAATATGGAATTGAACTTCTCAAAGCTGAAGATCTGTCGCTTAAATCTTATGATGGAATTGTTCTTGCGGTAGCTCATAATGAATTTAAGAATCTCGATTTTAGTGAGATATCAAAAAACGGTAAAGTTATTTTTGATGTGAAAGGAGTTCTTCCGAAGGAGCTGGTTGATAACAGGTTATAAAAAGCAGACACAGACTGTATCGGATGCTGGATGCCTGATACTTGATACTGGGAACCTGAATTTGGTGCCAGAATATTTGTGGTCAATGAGTTATTGGTAGACAATTGTAGTCATTGGGTCATTTGTTATAATTTAGTCATTAGGTCATTTGTTGTTAAAGAAAAGAAGGAACCACAAGGTCATTAAGACCCGAAGTTTAATGAAATGACCATTTTCGCTGATTACCAGAACCGAAGAATACGATTTACAGATTAACGCAGAAAGCATCTGGAAGAAAGCCACCCTGAAAGGAGATAACAAATAAACAAGATTGAAGATACATTGGCTTTGCCAGATTTTGTGATAAGATCTAAAACTGATGCTGAAGTTGAATTACACTATAAATTTTATAAATCTACACCTGTTAATGAAAAATATCTTTGTGTGGTTGTGAAAGTAAAAGGTGCTGAAATCTTTATAATAACTGCATATTTTACCGACACAATTAAAAAAGGCGCAACAATATGGAAAAAGCAATAAAAGTTTGGTTTGATAAAGAAGCAGATTTTCTGGAAGTGATATTTGATCAGAAAGAGGGGTACTATAAGGAAACGGAAAATGATGCTGTTATGGAGAAAGTAGACGATCAGGGGAATATCCTGGGTTTTTCTATTCTTAAAGTTAGTGAAATTAAAAACTTACCAATCTCTATTTTATTAAAGAGCACTGCTGCATAAATGATGAATCTTTCCGGAAAGATGAGGTTATTAGAATACTTGTCATTCGTTGTAATTGAGTCATTGGTAGACAATTGTACTCATCAGGTCATTTGTTGTAATGAAAGTCATTAAGTCAGATACCGGATGCCGGGTTAGAATTAAAATTAGAAACAGAAATTTTTAATAAAGCATAATTGATTTGAAAACATTAATAACCGGAACTGCAGGATTTATCGGATTTCATCTTGCTAATAAGCTTCTGCAGGAAGGATACGATGTTGTTGGATTGGATAACATCAATGATTATTATGATGTAAACCTAAAGTACGACAGGTTAAAAGAATCAGGAATCGATAAAGCTGCCATCCTTAAAGCTGAGAAGAATTCACAAATTGAAAATAAAGTTGTACAAAGCAGCCGATTTAATAATTACAGATTTATTAAGCTTGATTTAAGTGACGGAAATAGTCTGAATGAATTATTCAAACGCGAAAAATTTGATCTGGTTGTAAATCTTGCTGCACAAGCCGGGGTAAGATACTCTCTGGAAAATCCACAGGCATATATTGACAGCAACGTTACAGGGTTTCTGAATATACTGGAAGCCTGCAGAAAATATCCCCTGAGGCATTTACTTTATGCCTCATCGAGTTCAGTTTACGGGTCAAATAAAAAGATACCATTTTCCGAAGATGACAGAACTGATAACCCGATCTCAATGTATGCCGTTACAAAGAAGTCGAATGAACTGATGGCACATACATATTCGCATTTATTCGGAATACCATCAACGGGACTGAGATTCTTTACCGTTTACGGACCGTGGGGCAGACCTGATATGGCGCTTTTTATTTTCACCAAAGCCATCTTCGATAATGAACCAATTAAGGTTTTTAATTATGGTAAAATGAAAAGGGATTTTACTTACATTGATGATATCATTAAAGGATTATCGGGACTGATCGAAAAGATTTCCAGGAATGAAGAGACGAAGGGAAATTCTGAATCCAGAATATTTAATATCGGTAATCATCAATCCGTTGAACTAATGACAATGATTTCAATGCTTGAAAACAAAACCGGCAGAAAAGCAAAGCTTGAGCTCCTCCCTATTCCCGCCGGTGATGTTGAAAATACCTATGCCGACATAAGTAAACTAAACTCAGCAGGAATTACTTTAAATCACCGCAACCTTGAATACGGTATAGAAGAATTCATCAACTGGTACAAAGCGTATTATAATTTGAAGTGAATCAAACCAATGGATGATCCATTAAAAAAAGAATATTATACAACTAACAAAGACAAAAAATGAAAAACACTATTAAGAATTTTCTTTTCCTGACTATAACGGTACTGCTGACTATACCTGTTTACGGTCAGTTAGATATAAATTTTGAAGGCGAAGAATTAAAAACCGCACCAAACATTTTCGATTACAGCAAAAGGTTTTTACCTTCAATAGAGGTGAAACTCTGGGGCTCGGTAAAGAATCCGGGTATTTATAAAATTCAGGATGGAATTAACCTGCTTGAATTACTCTCCTATTCAGGGGGATTAACCGAAACAGCCGATCTTGAAGACATCAGGATAGTACGTTTCAAGAACGACACACTTGGAGTGAAAGAAGACGAAATAATCGTGATTGATTACGATGATCTTTTCAGCGAAGATTTTATTAAATCTGCAGAGATGAAAAAAACAATATTAAAAAACGGAGATGTTATAGTAGCGCCGGTGGCTTCATACTGGTATGAGAGTATTGCACCGGTTACGACAATTTTATCGCTTTTAACTTCACTCGGTACGCTAATCTATCTGATACTCCGCAATAACTGAAAATAACAATAAAGCAATGCAAATGAATACTGAATTAAACAAGCAGACAAATCCTAATCTTCAGGATAATGAAGTAAAAGATCAAATCCTGAAATATTTTCATATAATAAAACAAAACTGGATAGCAGTTGCACTGATTTTACTTGCCGCAGCAGTAGCAACATTTATATACTGGAGAACTGCCGACAGAATTTATCGCGCAACTACAACTCTTAAAATCGAACAGGCAAATAAGGACGTGCTTGAGGGCAATTTTATGAGTGAGCCGGGATTTTATAATTACGGATTAATACCAAACCTTATCCAGCTCCTTCAAAGTTATGAAATCCGTAATAAAGTAGCTTTAGCATTAATAGATTCATTCCTGACTGTTAAAGACAAAAGCAGCTTCTCCTTCTTAAGAAAATATCCCGGAAGCAGCGACCTTACACCCATAGGTGTTAACAATCTCAGAAAGAAATTATCCAAGGCAGTCAACATTGAGCAAATTGAAGAACTCAATGTAATTACTATTTCCTGCGAGGGTGCTTTTTCAGAAGAACTGCTGCTTATTACTAATACATATGCCCAGGCATACATAGATTATTCAAATGAATTAAAGAAACAGGACCTTTCGACACTGAAGAAATTCCTTTTAGTTGAACGTGAAAACAAATTGAACGAACTAAATTCAATTGAAACAGAAATTGGTGATTTTCAGAAAAGAAATGGATTTTCAGATATAAATTCATACAGCATTTACCTTACCGAAAACATCCGCAGCGCTGAAGAAGCAATCAGGCAGGCACGATTAGGATTAAAGACAAATCAGCAATCAATCAGTTCGCTTGAAAGAGAACTTGCTGAATATGATTCGACACTGGTAAACTATGTTGAACTGCAGATAAACGAAGCATCATTAATCGAGATACAAAAGAAGATTAATACTCTGGAAATACAGCGCGATATTGATAAAAGCAATGCCAGGAGTCCTGAAGAAAAGAGAATGATCGATAATGCTTTCAATGAGAGGTTGACTACGCTGGAGAAAATAAGAAAAAGCCAGTCAGACATAGTACTTGCAAACCTAAGTGCGAACACACCAATAGAAAAGAAAGAGATAATTCAGAGAATATTTGACGCTAATATGCAGCGTATTACACTGAATTCGACTATTGAGGAATACACCAAAGAGATAGAAATAAACCGGACAAAACTTAATGCCCTGCCCGATCTTGGACTGGAGCTTGCAAAATTATTAAGAGAGAAATCAACAAATGAAAAGCTTTACACCCAAATTGAAGAAAAGTACCAGGAAACTGAGATCAAAGAGAGAACAAGACTTTCAGATGCATATATTCTTGATCCGGGAACAGATACAGCTACGCTTGTTAAACCTAACAGAACTTCAGTCATGCTTATCGGGATACTGGCCGGCTTCGGATTAGCAGCTTTGTTTGTTTTTGTCAGGTATGCATTCGATACTTCAATCAAAGATCCGGCAGAACTTGAGAAAAAAGGTGTTGAGGTTTTATCCTGGATTCCCCATATTGACAGCCTTGTTGATAATAAAAATAAAGGTGATGAATTCATTGTTTCAGTGAAGCCGAATTCCAATGCATCGGAGTCATTTAAAGCCTTAAGGACCCGCATTCAATATGCAAGGGTAGATGAAGAACCGATTAAGACAGTACTGATTACAAGCTCGCTTCCATCCGAGGGTAAAACAATCGTTTCGCTTAACCTTGCGGGCAGCTTTGCACAGGCAGGACACAATACTTTGCTTCTGGATTGTGATTTGAGAAAGCCAAGAGTTCATAATTTATTTCAAAGTGAAAAGTCACCCGGACTTACGGATTTACTTTTTTCAAAAGGAACGGCGGACTCTTTAGTCAGGAAATCAAATCTTGAAAATCTAAGTTTTATAACAAGCGGGTCAATTCCTACCAACCCATCGGAATTATTGGGCTCGAACAGGATGAAAGAGCTGATCCAGGAACTTAAAAGCAAGTTTGATTATATCGTGCTTGACTCCCCTCCTTTTATCGCAGTAACGGATGCAGAAATACTTTTCAATATTTCTGACGGAACTGTGCTGGTATCTAAAGCAGAAAGCACTCCAATGGATGTATTTTTACGTGCATATGGAAGAATGTTTGAACTGAATCCTCATAATCTGCTTGGCACTGTGCTGAATGATTTCAACTATCAAAAGTCTTACGGCTATTACTACAATTACTACTATTATTATCATCGGGGTGAAGATAAAGGGGGGCATTGAGTTTATTAGTCATTGAGTCAATAAGTCATTTAGTCATCAGGTCATTGAGTCATTTGTTGAGACTGAATCGATGCCGGATGCCAGATACCGGATGCTTGATACTGGATACTGGATGCTTGATGCTGGATAAGCATTTTTCAAAACACCGGAGGGGTTAAATAGGATTTTATCACAGATTACACAGAGGGAAATTTAAAATTTTAGAAATTTAGTCATTAGGTCATTGAGTCATTTGTTGGGATTGAATCGATGCCGGAGACCTGATTCCAGATGCCTGATGCTGGATGCTTGATACTGGATACTGGATGCTTGATGCTGGATAAGCATTTTTCAAAACACCGGAGGGGTTAAATAGGATTTTACTACAGATTACACAGAGGGAAATTTAAAATTACAGACATTTAGTCATTAGGTCATTGAGTCATTTGTTGGGATTGAATCGATGCCGGAGACCTGATTCCAGATGCTGGATACCGGATGCTTGATAACGGATAAGCATTTTTCAAAACTCCGGTGGAGTAAATAGAAAATTGATGAATTGTTGAACTGAATAATTAAAAGATTTTAATTGAACGAAAAAGCAAGCTTCAGAAAGAAAACAATCTCCAGTTTTAAGTGGGGATTTATTGACAATATCTCCTACCAGGTTATTCATTTTGTAATAGGAATTGTTCTTGCCCGGCTCCTCTCCCCTTATGAATTCGGACTGGTCGGAATGATTGCGATTGTTTTTGCTGTATCACAGTCATTTATTGACAGCGGATTCAGCCAGGCATTAGTAAGAAAAAATGATTGCACGGACGAAGATTACTCAACTGTTTTCTATTTTAATTTATTTGCCGGTATTGTTTTTTATTTAATACTTTTTTTCGCTGCTCCTTTAATAAGCAGTTTCTTTAACCAGCCCGAACTTGTGCCAATTATCAGAGTAATGGGAATAAACCTGATCATCAGTTCAGTATCAATAATACAGGGAACAATAAGAACCAAACGTCTTGATTTTAAGATGCAGACAAAAGTATCAATAATAGCTAACTCTTTATCCGGAGCTGCCGGAATAGGGATGGCATATTTTGGTTATGGAGTATGGAGTTTAGTCTGGCAATCTGTATTCAGATCTCTATTCTCTTCGGCTTTATTATGGTACTGGAACAACTGGCTACCAAAAGCGATGTTCAACAGAAAGGTATTAAAAGAATTATTTCCTTTTGGTTCAAAACTTATTTTATCAGGGCTGATTTATACTACATACAGAAATATTTATTACCTGGTAATCGGAAAGTTCTTCTCTCCTGCCGAGCTTGGATATTACACCAGGGCAGAGGGATTTAACAGACTGCCTTCGCAAAATATCACAGCAGTATTCAGCAGGATAAGCTATCCGTTACTTTCAAGTATTAATGAAGATACTGAAACACTAAAAAAAGGATATAAAAAGCTTATTAAAACTGCGACTTTATTGTCATTTACATTGATGATCGGGATGGCAGCTTCTTCCGAAGCAATGATTATTTCACTTGTTGGCGAAAAATGGCGTCCTGCTGTACCATATCTTCAACTAATGGCTTTATCAGGAATGTCTTATCCACTGCATTCATTAAATCTGAATATATTGAAAGTCAGAGGACGTTCTGATCTTTTTCTAAAGCTTGAAATAATTAAAATTTTACTTGGAGTGCCTCTCATACTAATTGGAATCTGGCTTGGAATAATACCTATGCTTATTGGTATTTTAGTTGCCTCTTTTATCAGTTATTATTTAAATAGTTTATGGTCAGGTGTATTAATAAATTATGGAATTAAAGAGCAGGTATCCGATATCATACCAACGCTGTTGATTTCTTTAATAATGGGATTAGTAGTTTATTCACTTAATTTCCTGGTAAAACTGAATCCAATTCCAATGCTGATTGTTCAGACAGCGACAGGATTTTTAATCGCAGCTGTTTTATCTGAAATCTTTAGGCTTGAGCCGTACCTGGAACTTAAGAAAATGATCCCGATTCAAAAACTTAAAGCTATTTTTGCCCGATAATTTTATGCAGAAAAAAGAACTAACAATTTATGTAACGCGACCAAATCTACCACCGCTGGAAAAACTGCATCCATATCTTGAACAGATCTGGCAAAATAAAATTCTTACAAACAATGGTCCTTTCCATCAGCAGTTTGAAAAAGAATTAGCAAAATATTTTAATGTTGAACATATTAATTTATTTGCTAATGCTACTCTGGCGCTTGTTGTTGGATTACAGGCATTAAGAATAACCGGTGAAGTTATCACAACTCCCTTTAGTTTTGTTGCAACAACACACGCTTTGAAATGGAACGGCATTACACCGGTGTTTTGTGATATTGAAGAGAAAACTATGAATATAGATCCGACTAAGATAGAAGCGCTTATTACACCTAAAACCACTGCCATTATGCCTGTTCATGTATACGGCCATCCTTGTGATACTGAAGCGATACAGGATATAGCAGATAAGTATGGATTAAAAGTAATTTACGATGCAGCTCACGCTTTTGGCATAAAAATGAAAAATAAAAATTTGCTGCTTGAAGGTGATATGTCGGTTTTAAGTTTCCATGGGACTAAATTGTTTACCACTTTTGAAGGCGGCGCGATAATATCAAAAGATGAAAAACTTAAAAAGCGAATTGATTATCTGAAAAATTTTGGTTTTGCAGATGAGCTTACTGTTATTGCACCCGGTATTAACGGTAAAATGAATGAATTTCAGAGTGTAATTGGCTTACTAAGTCTTGAAATAGTGGAAGAAGAAATTGCAAACAGAAAGAAAGCTGCTGAAACATATTTTGAAAAGTTAAAGGATATAAAAGGCATAAAAGTATTTAATAATTTTGATGGATATGATTATAACTATGCTTATTTACCCGTTTTAATTGATGAGAATGAATTTGGTGCAAGCAGAGAAAAATTATATGATGAACTGAAAAAACATAACATTTATGCAAGGAGATATTTTTATCCTTTGATCAGCAATATGCCAACTTACAGAAGTCTGCCAAGTGCCGGGAAAGAAAATTTACCAGTTGCAAACAAAATTGGTGAGCAAGTTTTATGTTTACCGATTTATGGCGCACTTGAAGTAGAAACTATTTCAAAAGTTATAGGTATCATTGAAAACATTAATACAAAAAAATAATTTTTAATTTCTAACAAACAATCATTGAATAACTTAAAAATGAAAACTGTAATTTTTGGCAATGGAGCAATGGCAAAAGTTCTTTATTCATACTCCAAACATAAAAAAGATGTTTGCGGATTTACAGTTGACGACTCAGTGATGAAGAATGAGACTGAATCATTTTGCGGGCTGCCTTTGGTTCCATTCAGTAAAGCTGATAAAGTATTTAAACCAAGTGAATGCAATATGATAATCTCAATTGGATTTATTGATATGAACGAACTGAGAGAGAAAAAGCATTTTGAAGCAATTGATAAGGGTTATAAACTTGATAGCTATATTCATCCATCAGTTATGATACACGATGATTTAATAATTGAGTCAGATTGTATAATACTCGATCATGTATCCATTCACCCCGGGACGATTGTAAAACAAGGGACATTCATTTCGAGCAATGTAAACATAGGGCACGATTGCACGATTGAAGCATTTAATTATATAACCTCAGGTGTATCAATTGCCGGGGGCAGCAAAATCGGAGAGAAATGTTTCTTGGGAATAAATTCATCTGTAGGTCATGGAATCAGACTAGGAAAAAGAAATTTCATTGCCGCCAACACACTTATAAACAAAAACACACTTGATGATGAAGTATACTTATCAGAATCCGGTCAACGATTCAGACTAAAGAGTAAATCATTTTTGAAGTTTGTAAATGTTCTTGATTAAAATTTAAGGTAATAATTGTCTAAAATATCCAGAGCTTTTTTCAGTAATTCGGAAAAAAATCCAGAAAAAACAGCTATTTGCTGCGGAAGTGTTTCGCTAACATACAGGCAGTTCTCTGCAGTGATAAAAAAGTATATACATTTCTTTAATCTTAAAAATGTAAAAAGAGGAGACGCTATTGGACTTCTATTACCTAACAGCATAGACTTTGTAGCTTTTATGATAATGGCAGCTGATATTGGAGTAACACTTGTACCGTTAAACAATTCTCTGCCATTGAATGCTGTTCACAAAGCTTTTAAAGCTTCCGGAGTTAAGCACGTTATTGCAAATGCAGATGTTATAGAAAGTATAATTAAAGATAAGGATTACGATTTTACATTTGTAAATGGACTCTGGCTTAGTATAGACGAAGAAGTTATTGGAATTAATTCAAAAAAAGATTTGATTAATTACACGGGTGAAGACTTTCAGCCTTTATTTCAGGGTACAGACGATGATCCATTCATACTTACAATGACATCAGGTTCAACCGGAGATCCAAAACCAATTACATTAAAACAGATTACAAAATTCAACCGTGCACACTCCGCAATAGAAATGTACAATGTTACACCCGAGGACAGAGTACTTGCTGCCACACCCTTGTATCATTCACTTGCAGAAAGACTTGTGCTCATTCCTTTATTAATAGGTGGAACATCAGTACTTATGGAAAGATATTCACCTAATGAATGGCTCAGGACAGTTGAAGAAAAATCAGTGTCATTTACTATTGCCGTATCATCCCAGCTTGCGCAGATTTCAAAGCAATTAATGATGAATAATAATAACTTGATGAAAAGTATGAGATGCATCGTTTCATCATCCGCACAACTTGATTCAAGTATTAAATCAGATCTACTTTCAAAACTGAAATGCGAATTTCACGAGTGTTATGGTACATCTGAAATTGCCATTGCAACGACATTAAATGTAACTAAAGAACTATCTAAACTTGATTCAGTTGGAAAGCCTGGTCCCGGTATAGTTGTTAAGATAATCAACGATAAAGAAGAGGAAATAAAAACAGGTGAGATCGGAGAAATTGTTTGCAGCACACCAATGCTTTTTGCAGGATATTATCTGCAGCCTGAGCAAACTAAAAAGGCAATGTGGAAAAATTATTTCAAAACAGGTGATTTAGGCAAGATGGATGATGAAGGCTATTTATACTATATTGGAAGGAAAAAGGAAATTATCATCACCGGAGGAATTAATGTTTATCCACAGGATATTGATTCAGCAATAAAAGAATTCAACGGCATAAAAGAATGTGCTACTTTTTCACTTCCTGACGACAACCTTGGAGAGATTGTTGCGGTGGCATTGGTTCCAGTGAATGAAAATGAATTCAATCTTAGAAGTTTAAAAATTCATTGTGCAAAAGTACTAGCTGATTTTCAGCAGCCAAGAAAATATTATATTCTAACTGAATTGCCCAAAAATGATATGGGAAAAATTATGAAAAGAATGCTACCCGAAATCTGCAGTATAAAAACAGCTAATTAAAAAGGGATTTACTAGTATGACAAATAATTTAAATATTAAACCTTTAAGGGCAGCCTTTATCGGTGGCTCGATTAATTCAGCAGTTGGATATGCGCATTTTGTTTCGAGTACCATGGACAATTTATGGGTTGTTGATGCTGGATGTTTCAGCCTAAATACTGAAAGAAACCATAAAACTGCAGAGGCTTACGGAGTTGAACCGGGAAGAGTTTACGATAACTGGCGTGAAATGTTGAAAAAAGAAAAAGATAGACTTGATGCTGTTATAATTCTAACTCCAACGCAATCGCATTATGAAATGGTTATTGAGACACTTGAAGCTGGTTTCCCTGTAATCTGTGAAAAAGCACTCGGCACCACCAGCTCCGAGGCAGAACAAATTTTGAAGACAAGAGATAGAACGAATGGATTCCTTGCTGTAATTTATAATTATTCAGCCTACCCTATGGTAAGAGAACTACAGAATCTGATCAAAAAAGGAATACTCGGCGACATCATTCATTTTCAGGCAGAGATGCCGCAAGAAGGATATTTAAGAATTGACGCATCAGGAAATAAAATCATTCCTCAAACCTGGAGACTTCACGACGGCTTTGTCCCCACAATACATTTGGATCTTGCAGTTCATTTGCACGAATTGATTTATTATTTAACAGGACAAAGACCAATTGAAACTATTTCAGATCAAAACAGTTTCGGGTGGTTCCCTGAAGTAATTGATAATGTAACCTGCCTGAGTCGTTATACAAATGGAATTCATGGACAATACTGGTTCAGTAAATCAGCCATCGGACACAGAAACGGACTTAGGCTAAGAATTTATGGCAGGAAAGCCTCGGCAGAATGGTACCAGGCAACACCTGAAGAATTAATAGTTTCTTATTCAGACGGAAGAAAAGAAATTCTTGAAAGAGGCGCCGCACTTGAAGTTGTCAATCTTCATAGGTACAACCGATTTAAGTCAGGGCATCCGGCTGGATTTATTGAAGCCTTTGCAAATTTATATTATGATATAGCAGACGCTCTTCATCAATATAGAGAAAGCGGAACGTGGAAATCGGAACAGGTATTTAGTGCTGAACTAGCTATTGAAGGTTTAAAATTTTTTGAAGCAATGATCGATTCCTGCAAAAGCAAAAAATGGGAACGGGTTAAATAGAATTAAAATTTATTAAAGTTATGATTGATAAAGTAGAAGAATTTGTTTTAAAGCACATACAAAAGAAAGGCAAGATTCCAGCGGATATTGATATTTATTCTTTCAATTACATTGATACCGGTTATATCGATTCGATGGGCATTATAAAGTTTATTGTTATGATTGAATCCGAATTCAATATTTCAATATCTGAAGAAGATATAGAATCCCCCGACTTCAGAACTATTGGTGGAATTATAAAGATAATTAAAAAAAAAATTGAAGCATCTTAAAGTGATTGATCCTTTAGACATTATTACAGATTGGAAAAAATCTTTAATCGAAAAAAAAGAGTTAACAGAGCAATTCTTTTCAAATGATTGTTCTGTTTGTCGTTATGCACTGGGAAGGAATGAACATTCTATTGCTTTGACAAATTCAATATTCCTGGATGGGTTCATTGATGATTTTTATACCGATAATTCATACTGGATGAATAAACCGGTCATTAAAAGTAATGCTGTCCCGGAAAACGCTATAGTCATTAATTGCTCTACATCAATTAGTCCTTTAAGTGCACACAAATTGCTTGAGAAATTAAAAATAAAAGGTTTGCTTAGTTATTCAGACTTATGTGAGGCCTTTCCTGATAAATTACCCTTAGCTGATTTTGTAATTAAAACAAGATTTGATGTTGAAAAAAATAAAGAAAAGTGGAATAATATCTATGAAAAGCTCTGTGATGAAGAGTCTAAGAAAACATTGAACGATATTCTAAGCTTTCGGCTAACGGGTGATTACAGAATGATGAAAGATTATAGTGTGCGATTGAAAGAACAATATTTTGAAAAATTCATATCAATAAAAAAGGGGGACATTTTTATTGATGCAGGTGGATTTGATGGAGATACGACAGAGCAATTTTGCACACGCTATCCTTATTACGGAAAGGTTTATCTATTTGAACCTTCTGTTTTTAATATGAAAAAAGCTAGAATAAAACTTTCAAATCTTAAAAACATTGAATTTTTCGAACTTGGTCTATCTGACAAAGCAGGTAAACTAAAATTTAATTCGGATTCGGGTTCAGCAAGTTTCATCAGCGAAAGTGGAACAAGTTTTATTGATGTAACAACAATAGATGAAATAGTAAAAGAAAAGATATCTTTTATTAAAATGGATCTCGAGGGCTGGGAACTAAATGCCCTCAAAGGTGCAAAAAAACATATAATAAAGGATCATCCAATCCTCGCCATCACGGTGTACCATAAGCCTTCTGACTTTTGGCAGATTTACGAATTTATTTCTGAATTAAGAACAGATTATAAAATCTATTTGCGGCATTACACAGAGGGATGGAGCGAAACAGTAATGTATTTTATTCCGGATTAATTAAAAAGACAGTTAAATTTTTAGGAAATAAAAAAATAATTTATTAAAAAAATGACCAGTACTGAGTGGAGTAAAACAAGCTGGCGCAGGTTTAATGCTTTGCAGCAACCAGTTTGGCCGGATAAAAAAACAACAACAGAAATACTCGAAAAGATTTCAAAACTGCCTGCACTTGTATTTGCTGGAGAAACACGAGCATTAAAACAGCACCTTGCAGAAGCGGCTAGAGGAGATGCTTTTGTTCTGCAGGGCGGCGATTGCTCAGAAGATTTTGACAGATGTAATGGTCCAATTATTCACCGTCTGCTTGACGTTATTTTACAAATGTCGATAATTCTTTCTTACGGTTGCGAAAAAAAGATCGTAAAAATCGGAAGAATAGCCGGGCAATATGCAAAACCGCGTACTTCAGATACTGAAATTGTGAATGGGATTACTTTGCCCAGCTACCGCGGCGATATGGTTAATAGTGTTGAACCAACAGTTGCTGCAAGAACTCCGGATCCAAAACGAATGCTTGAAGGATACTTTCGCTCTGCAGCAACTTTAAACTTAGTGCGTGCATTTACAAGCGGCGGATACGCAGCACTTGATCATATTCAGGCCTGGCATCGTGGAAATTTTGAAGAGTCAATCCTTGGTAAGAAATACCAGGACCTGATAAATGGTATCAGAAAAACAATAAACTTTTCAAATGCAATTGGGCTGGATGTAAACAATCCGCAGTTGAATTTTATAACACTTTACACATCCCATGAAGCACTGCTTCTTGAATATGAAGAAGCAATGACACGCATAGACACAACAACAGGATTATGGTACGATACTAGTGCACATATGCTCTGGATAGGTGACCGTACAAGACATCCAGATGGGGCACACGTAGAATTTATGAGAGGTGTAGGTAATCCTATAGGAGTAAAAATCGGGCCAGGTTTTAAAGCAGATGAAATAAAAAAAGTTATAGAAAAACTAAATCCTTTAAATGAAGCCGGACGCCTTTCGCTGATTACACGTTTCGGGGCAGAGCGAGCTGAAAGTTTTTTCCCGAAACTTATTTCAGCTATTAAAAGCGAAGGATTTGAAGTAGTTTGGATTTGTGACCCTATGCACGGTAATACAATTTTAAACAAAGATGCAAAAAAGACCAGGAGATTTGAAGATATATTAAAGGAGATTAAAATTTTTCTTCAGGCACATAAAGCTGAAGGGACAATTGCCGGAGGAGTACATCTCGAACTCACAGGAGATGAGGTTACTGAATGCACAGGAGGTACACGAAATCTTTTAGAACATCATCTTGATTTGAATTATCAAACAACCTGCGATCCAAGACTAAACGGAGAGCAGGTTGTTGATCTTGCATTCGAACTTGCAGATATGCTTAATAAAAACTGATAACCGGACTGATGAATACAGAAATTGAAACTAACGGACTGAAAAACTCAAAGAATCCACTGGTAAGTATTCAAATGATTACTTACAATCATGTATCGTACATCGGACAGGCAATAGAGAGTGTACTGATGCAAAAGACTAACTTCCCTATCGAGCTGGTAATAGGTGAAGACTGCTCAACAGACGGCACAAGAGAAATTGTTTTTGATTATGCAAAAAAATATCCCGAAATAATTAGAATAATCACTTCAGAAAAAAATGTTGGTATACATGAAAATGGAATACGAACACTTTTAAGCTGCACCGGTAAATATATTGCATTACTCGAAGGCGACGACTACTGGACAGACCCATACAAACTCCAGAAGCAGGTGGATTTTTTAGAGGCAAATCCGGATTATGGGATGGTCTATACTGATTATGACATATTATATGAACGAAAGAATCCGGTTACTTTAAAGGCGAGGAATAAATACTATTGGGGTAAAAAGGAACCCCCATCAGGTAATATTTTCGAAGAATTGCTCAAAGGAAATTTTATAAGAACCTTGACAGTGTGTTTTAGGAAAAAGTACTTTGAAAATGCTCTGAATCAAGGACTATTCAAAAATGACTGGTTACAACAGGATTTGATTATATGGTTGGAGATTGGATATTATTCAAAAGTGAAATATCTAAATAAATCAATGGCAACTTATAGGAATCACCAATCAGGGATAAGTAGAACAGGCGGATCTAATAAAATTATAAATTTTGGATTAAATAATATTCAGATAAGGCTTTTTTTTAGCGAAAAATATGAATGTTCAGAGCAAACCAGGATGATACTTAAAAAAAAATATTACCATTATCTTGTACAAAATATTTTGCTTTATAATGGTTCAGCAGAAGCAAGAGAATTTCTCAAATTACTTTCCGAAACAAATTACTCAGACCAAACCGGTAGAATAAAACTGCTGCTGGCTAAAAATAAAATTACTGCAAAAATTGCCGCAATAATAATTAAATCTAAAAATCATCTGTTATCACTTAAGAACTTCAGGATACCTAAATGGATTTTATTTCGAATATATGACACTAAAGCAGCTTTTGTTAATTTTTTTCCAGAAAAGCACAAATAACAAAGCTCATAATTGATTACTACTAAAAATAACTTATTTATTTCAGTAAATGTATTTATACTATTTCACTCCCCGTGATTTGCAGGTTGCAAGAGTTGATCGTCAATGCATAGTCAGGTTTTGTGAAGCCTTTGGAAAATATTTTGATAAACTGTTTTTAATCTCGGTTAAAATTAAGTTAGCTGAAGAGGAAATAAAATCTGATGACTTATACCAATTATATGGTGTTAAAAGAACTTTTGAATTTGTACAGCTTCCTGTTAATATTTATCAAAAAAATCCAAAAAAATTCGATGCATTAAAAATTTTATGGGCATATTCGGTTTTTGCATTTAGAAATATTCGCAAATGCAAGGAAGAGACTTATATTTATTTAAAGAACTATGCTTACTCAATTCCCTTTTTGTTTCTAAAGTTCTTCAATAAGAAAATCAAGATAATTTTTGAAATTCACAATCCTCCTAAAAAATATTATCAAGCTTACTTGATGAAAAAATTCGATAAAATAATTGCAAATTCTAATGTGCTGGCAAAGGAGTTGATGGAAACCTATCAAGGTATTTCGTATAAGATACTTGGAACTCATCAGGGAATTAATCTTAATTATGTTAATTCAATCAGGATACCGAAATATGAAGCAAGAGCCAGACTTAATCTTCCCAAAGATAAAATAATTGTACTCTACACCGGAAAAGTTTATTATGGTTACAAAGAGATTGATTATTATATCAGTACTGCCAAATTATTAAGTGATAAATACCTTGTTCTGATTGTAGGAGGACGTAAAGATCATGTGGATAGAATTAGAAATGAAAATGAAAATGCAGGTAATCTGAGATTTATCAGTTTTGTACCTCCGAACGAAATTTATTATTACCACTTTGCCGCAGATATCCTGCTTATCTATTATCCTTCGGGTTTTATTTTGAATAATTACAGGTCACCGGGCAAAATATTTGACTACATGGCAAGCGGTAATCCAATTATTGCAGCCGACTATCCTGTGCTTGAGGAAATATTAGAATCAAACAAGGAAGCTCTCTTTGTCGAAAAGGATAATCCGGCTAAACTAGCCTCAAAGATTGATGAACTTGCCCGGGATACGGAACGGAGGAAAATCCTGGCACAAAATGCAATGGAAAAAGTGCAGAGGTTTACCTGGGAAAAGAGAGCAGAGGGAATTATACAGTTTATTAATCATAAAAGATAATTGATTGTGATATTCAAAAATAAAATGTCATCAAATACTTTTAAAAAAACAATAATTAAAGTAATAATTTATATTCTTCGTTTTTATACTCAGCATTCTCCGATAATAAGAGGTAAACATCGCTTAACAAGGTACATAAGATTTTTATTAAATGAACTATCAAATCCAGTCATTACAATTTCGAAATTTGGCCACAAATTTTTACTAAAGTTTCCTGATGACAATAACAGGGTTATTATATATACTACAGGGTATTTTGAAAAGGAACATTCAAAATTTATAAAGGAATATTTAAGAAATACAGACATAACTTTTGACGTTGGTGCAAATATTGGATGGTTTACTGTAATGATGGCTGACTATGGTAAAATCTGTCATGCATTTGAGCCGAATGAGGATGTTTTCAACAGACTTAACGAAAACGTATCGTTAAATGGTTTATCCTCAAAGACAAAGCTCAATACTATTGCTTTAGGAAAAGAAAAAGGAACAGACAAATTTTATACTTTCAAGTTTTTGCATCACGGGTACAGTTCATTGTCAAAAAGAGGCAGAAACGATTATATTGAGCATAATATTAAAATTGATACTCTTAGTAATTACCTTGATAAAAATAATATTACCAAAGTAGATTTTATTAAAGTGGATATTGAGGGAGGGGAATTTGATTTTCTGATAGGATGCGGAGAGTATCTTGCAAAATTTAATGATTGCTTATTTATGATGGAATTAAATGAAAGCTCATTATCGCAATTCAATCGCAAGCCTGATGATGTATTGGAATTATTCAGAAAAAATAATTTTCATCCATTTTATCTGGATAAAAAAAATAAATTAAAAAAGCTTATTGCAATTGAGAAAAATGAAATTAGAGAGAATCTATTTTTTGCAACAGAATCCTTGATAAAAACAAGGCTAAATAATTTTATCGAATAAATTGTGAATAAGAAGGTTAAGTATTCAATCATTCATTTTCTCGGGTCAGGTGACGTTGGCGGTAAAGAAAGAGCTCTTTATAATCTTTTCCTGGCATTTAAAGATCAACCTGATTATCAATTAGCAATTGCTACATTCAATATTGATTCTCATTATGTTAGAAGAATTAGAGAACTGGGATTTCAAGCAATTGATCTTAAAACCAATTCATTTTTTGATCTAATACCTAAGCCAGGCCTAGCAAAAATACTTACAGAATATAAGATTTACCATCACCATGACTCTACTCCAAGGTTGATATTATTATCACTGTTTTGCCGAAAAAAAAATAAACTTGTTCAAACCCGAAGAGGTGGTCTTGAATATGTAGACAGACAATCCTTTAAGAAGAAACTAAAAATTTGGATAAGAAGTTTTTTATATAATAAATACTTTTTAGGATTTTCCGGAATCTCAAGAGTATCTATACTATCACTTGAAAAAGACTATAGAATAGTTAACAAAAAAAAATTATTAACCAGAAATTATTTTGACCATAAAAGAATTAACTTTAATCGTCAGAGAGAAGCAGTAAATCTTGAACTAAATCTTTCTAACAACGATTTTGTCATTGGTTATTTTGGTCATCTAGTTAAACTTAAAAGAATTGACTTACTTATAAGAGCATTTTCCAAATTGAAAATCAGTGAAAAAAAATTATTAATAATTGGAAGAGGTCCTGAAAGAGATGAATTGGCTCGTATCATAGATAAACTTAACCTAAAAGAAAAAGTAATACTATTAGAAGAAAAGAAAGAAATTTTTGATTATTACCAGGTTCTAAAATGTTTCGTACTGCCATCTAATTCAAGAGAAGGTTGGAGTAATTCAGCTGCAGAAGCACTGTTTCTAGGAATTCCAACAATTATCATGTCAGATAATTTTGGCTCACAGGATTTTATTATTGATAATTTCACAGGTTTTATTGCTAATAATGAGCTTGATTTAACAAATACTTTACAAAAAGTGCATGATGATTTTGATTATGCAAAATCTATTGCTTCTAATGGTTCCGATTTTATGGTTAAAAATTATTCTTTAAGTAATTCTATAAATGATTACATTGAATTATATAAAGAAGTATTAAATGAATAGATGATTTACGAATAGTTCATGAATATCTTAATTGTCACAAACATACCCACTCCCTACCGCATCCCGCTGTTTAACCTGCTGAATAAGAAATTAGAGGAAAGAGGTTGCAGCTTTCACGTTGCATTCGCAGCTAAAGGGTATGAAAGAAGAAAGTGGGAAGTGGATGAATCAGAATTTAATTTTTCTCACTCCTACCTGAAATCAAAAAAAATAAAATTAGGTTCGGTTGAAAAGATGCTCTTTACTTACGGGGGCATACTTAAAACTTTGAAAGAATTCAGACCGTATAAAATAATTGTTGTTGGATTCTCAATAGCGACATTAAAACTTTATTTCCTGTCTTTAATAAAAAAAATCAGTTATATTATCTGGACAGGAAGTACACCCACTGAGGGTTACAATTCGTCAATCTTCAGAGAATATTTCAGAAAGTTATTAGCAAGAAGAGCTGAAGGATTCATTGCATATGGCAGCAGAGCGAAAAAGTATTTGATTTCTCTTGGTATCCCCCCGGATAAAATTGAAATTGCTATAAATACAGTTGATACAGATTATTTTATAAATGCAGACAGAAACACAAAATCAGTTTCAGGCGGCAGTAAAAATATTCTATATGTTGGTTACATAACTAAAAGAAAAAGACTGGACCTGATAATAAATGCTCTGAAAATATTATCAGATAAAGGAATTGATTTCAGATTTGATGTAGTGGGCGATGGCGATAGCAAAAACGAAATCACTGAATTAGTTCAGCGCTTTAAATTAAATAATAAAATAATCTTTCATGGATATAAACAAAAAAGCGAGCTGCCTGAATACTATTCAAAAGCTGATATTTTTCTTTTCCCTTCAGAATATGATATCTGGGGATTGGTTTTAATTGAAGCAATGGCATCAGGGTTATGCTGTTTATCATCAATTCATGCAGGCGCAACAGATGATTTGATAATTGATGGCGAAACAGGAAATAAAATTGATTTTGAAAATACCGATAATGTGGTGCAAATACTTAGCTATTTGATATCCAACCCAGCTTTGTGTAAAAGGATTGGTGAAAATGCAAGGAGATTTATTATGGCAAACGCTTCATTAGAAAAAAGTGTTGAAGGATTTATTAGGGCAATAAACAGATGAAATTTAGTGAGTGGAAAATATGGTATCGTGAACTGCCCTGGGCCAAGAAATGGTTTGTAATTTTAATTCTGATAAGGCCAATTATTGACCCATTTTTTTTCTTAAAACGAGTGGAGGTTTATTATTCTCCTTTAAATATACTTGCACTATTAACAATAATTTTTATCGTTTTAAGCTTAAATTCAAAATATCTGCAAAATAAAAAACGATCAATGACCGATTTTTATTTTTTTATATGGGGAGTTTTTATAATTATAAATTCATCAATACTTGTAATAGTGTCTCCAACTATCAACAATATTCAGAATACCTCAAAATCTATATTACCGCTGTTTTTATACAGTTACACAAAAAGATTTATTGAAGATGAAAGGGATCTTGAAGGAATATTTTTTACTTTTCTGATAGCTGCAATATTTCCATTTTTTACACTTTGTTACGAATATCTAGTTGGCCCTATCGATCCACAAATACTATCAGGAGCAAGAGGAGGTGGGACTAGATTTGTTGGTTTATATGCAGATATCTTTAATTATGCTATTTATATAATAAGTGTTATTCTTTTTATTTTATATACTATTCTAAAAAGACGAGAATCTAAATCATTAACAATGACACAAAAAAAAATCTTTCTACTGTTTTTGTTTGTTATTCTTGGTTTAATCGCAATAAAACACGTAGCAACCTGGTCAGTATTTATTATGTTAATTGGATTGTTTACGTTATTCCAATTTACAAACCTCAGAGGTTGGGTAGTGGGATTAGTATTTATTTTTTTATTCCTGCCCTTTTTAGGTCAATATATCTACGAAAGCCAAATACATCCACTTGTAAAAAAAGAACTACGAGTAGCGGAGGGGGAAGAAGGTGTGGAGCGATCTTTTAATGGTAGGATGACAAGGTGGATTAAATATACTGGGGTTTGGTCAGATACACCACTTTATATAAAACTTTTTGGAATTGGTCCGTCTGGATTGCATGAAGCAACGGCTATGATCAGCGGTCATATGCACAATGATTTTTTAAGAATTTTATTTTTAACCGGCTTATGGGGATTAACTTTTTATTTTATTTTTTTATTTAGCGTATTAATTAAATCATTCAAAAAAAGATTACATCATAAATTTTTAATAATCAGTTCAGTGTTTATAATATTTCTATATTCTGTGTCTGCAATACCTACATTCTATCCCAATTTATTGTATTTAGTTTATGCTATATTTGCTTATGCTTCATTAAAAGAGCCACTAAATGAAACACAAAAAGAAGGTCGTTATCCTTGGCAAGCTGCCGCCGCCGTACGTGGGCCCGGCAATCGCTACAGAAATTATTCTAAATTCCCGGTTAAAAGAAAGATTTGATTTAGTTTACTTTGATACAAAGCTGAACCGGGAGATTTCGGGGATTGGCAAACTTCATCCTCAAAAGTTTTATGAACTCCCTGTTCAGTACTTAAAGTTTTTCAAAGTAATGATAAAGGAAATGCCTTCACTCGTACTGGTACCGATAAGTCAGTCAAGCTGGGGATTTTTCAAGGACGGAATTTTTATTCTTATAAGCAAGCTGTTTGGAAGAAAGGTGATCATACACCTGAGAGGCAGCAATATTAAAAACTGGCTTGCAGGTGCGGGATGGTTTATTAACATCTACTTCCGTTTATGCATGAAAATTTCGAATGCTGTGATAGTGCTCGGTCAGAAACTGAGATACCTTTTTGCAGATTATTTTAGTGATGATAAGATATTTGTTGTGCCAAACGGCGGCAATTATGATATTCAACCGGGTGAGAAGCAAAAGCCGACGGAAGATGATGAAAAGAAAGTCAGGTTATTGTACTTAGGGAATCTTCAATACTCCAAGGGGATAAAGGATATTCTGGGCGCGCTTGTTTGTCTGGATAATGAAACTATTTCGAAAGTGACTTTAAATGTTGTGGGAGCTTTCAGAGCACCGGAAGATAAAATTGAAATCATAAGGGAAATAATAAATTTTGATTTACCTGTGAATTTGTTCCCTCCCGCCGGAAAAGCTCTGAAGATGGAACTACTTTCAAAGGCTGATATATTTGTGTTCCCTCCCCGTGAACCTGAAGGACATCCCTGGGTAATTATAGAAGCGATGGCGGCAGGTCTGCCGATCATTTCCACAGATCAGGGTGCAATAACTGAATCAGTTCTTGATGGTGTTAACGGGTTTATTGCAGCACCGAATAATCCTGAACAAATTGCAGAAAAGATTACAATGCTTGTTAATGATGAGGAGATGAGAAGAAGAATGGGAAAAGAAAGCCGGAGATTGTATGAGGAGAATTTTACGGAGGACATTATGGTGGAGAGACTTGCTAAGGTTTTTGATGAAGTGATGGGGGAAGTTAGAGGTCAGTAGGACAGATGCTGGATGCTGGATACTTGATGCTGGGAATTGGTTGTCATTAAGTCATTGATAGTCATTGGGAAATTGGTTGTTACTAAGTCAGTAGTCATTCATTGTAAGGAAATCATTTGTTGTCATATGGCAGGAAAGAAAAATAATGGTTGAGCAAAATCTCAAACAAGTTGAAGAATTCTGGGATGAAAATCTTTGCGGACATCATTTTGTCGATAAGAAATATTTATCAAGAGAATTTTTTGATGATTACACAAAATTCAGATACACAAAAACTCATCATCTCGACGTGTATATTGATTGGTCTTCTGCCAGAGGAAAAGATGTTCTTGAAATTGGTATAGGTATCGGGGCAGACGGTACAAGATGGGCTGAATTTGCTAAAACTTATACGGGTGTTGATCTGACCAGAGAAGCAGTAAATGCGACCAAATTACATTTCGGGTTCAAGGGATTAAAGGGAGATATCTTGCAAGGAAATGCAGAGAAACTCGAATTACCCTCTGATAAGTTTGACATAGTATATTCACATGG
>JACAFB010000058.1 GCA_013388545.1 Ignavibacteriaceae bacterium | reverse complement strand
GATTAGAAGATGAACTTCATCATCGTGTTATTGGACAAGATGAAGCTGTAAACGCTGTTGCAAATGCTATTCGCCGTTCGCGTTCTGGATTGCACGATGCAAACCGACCAATTGGCTCTTTTATTTTTCTTGGAACCACCGGGGTTGGTAAAACAGAACTTGCACGCGCTCTTGCAGAAATTCTTTTTGATGATGAACACGCAATGATTAGAATTGATATGAGCGAGTATATGGAAAAGTTTTCTGTGTCACGTTTGATTGGCGCTCCTCCCGGTTACGTTGGATATGAAGAAGGCGGACAGTTAACTGAAGCTGTTCGCAGAAGACCTTACTCGGTTGTGCTGCTTGATGAAATTGAAAAAGCACACAGCGATGTGTTTAATGTTCTCCTTCAGGTTTTGGATGATGGAAGATTGACCGATAACCAGGGAAGAACTGTAAACTTTAAAAACACAATTATTATAATGACATCAAACCTTGGTTCTCATATTATTCAGGATAAACTTGAATCATTTAACGAAAACAATGCCGACGAATTGATGGGCGAACTGAGACAACAGATGCATGATTTGCTCAGGAGAACTATTCGTCCTGAGTTCTTAAACAGGATTGATGAGATTGTTCTGTTCAAACCTCTATCAAGATTAGAAATAAGAAAGATTGTTGATATACAGCTTGAACGCGTACAAAATATGTTAAAGGATAAAGAAATCACCCTTGATGTTTCTGATGAAGCTAAAGACTGGCTGGCGCAACTTGGTTATGATGTAACCTATGGTGCTCGTCCTTTAAAGAGAGTAATACAAAAATATCTTATCAATCCACTTTCGCAGGAATTACTTGCCGGCAATTTTGTTGATGGTGATAACATTAAGGTCAGTGTGGGTAAAAGAGTTGGTTTGGTGTTTAATAGGTAGTGGGTCATCCTGAACCTGTCTGCCGGCAGGCAGGCTTGTTTCAGGATCTATACTAGTATGAAGAAGTAAAAGCACAAAAAATTTCAACCGCAGAAAAAAACTTCTGCGGTTTTTTGTTTTAAACCGTTGTTTTCTTTGAGAATAATAGCGAGGTTTGAGATATAATATTAGCCCATGGATTTATCCGTGGGTATAAAATGAAATACAAATTATATTTAGACGGTTTCAACCGTTTTCAATATTTGCCGAGAAGGATGGATTAAATGTAGAAAACCGATGAATCGGTTTCTACAGGAATTTGTTCTGCGTTTGTTCCCCACGACTGAAGTCGTGGGTTAAAAATTTTTTCTTCCCGTTGTTTTCTTTGGGAAGAATGGGGAAGTTTAAAAGTAAAGAATAATTTGATTTATGAAGTATGTACAACCTTGTATCTCTCGGCTTCGATAATTGGTTCAACGACAAAGTTGATTTATCCAAAACCAATTTTAACATGGTAAGAGTAATTATCGTAAACAAAAACAGCTTTGTTGTTTCCAATGGTGTAAAAGATATTTATGCAGAGCTGACAGGAAAGTTTTTATTTAACTCAGAGGACTCGCTTGACATGCCTGCTGTCGGCGATTGGGTTTATGCACAGTTGTTTGATGATGATGAGCTGGCAATCATTCACGACATCCTTCCGCGTAAATCATTACTAAAAAGAAAAGCGTCCGGCAAAAAAGTTGAGTTCCAATTAATTGCAGCTAATATAGATACTGCAATAATTATGCAGTCGCTTGATTCCAACTTCAACTTGCGAAGACTCGAACGCTACCTTGTAATGATAAACGAAGGAAAAATAACTCCGGCAATATTTTTAAGTAAAAGCGATCTAATAAGCGGAGATGAAATAGAAGAGAAGAAAAATGACATCCGTAAAATTCTTGCGGATGTTTCCATCGTATCTTTCAGCAATAACAACCAAAGCGAAATCGAAAATATTAAAACCTTTTTTGAACCTTTTAAAACTTATTGCCTGCTTGGCTCTTCCGGTGTCGGCAAAACAACCCTGCTGAATAATTTGATTCACCAGGAACTTTACAAAACACAGCCAATCAGAGAAAAAGACGGAAGAGGAAAACACACCACCACTCGCCGCGAGCTAATTGTTCTGGAAAACGGAGCGATAATAATTGACAATCCGGGAATGCGTGAACTGGGAGTAATCTCAAATGAGTCTGGTCTCGGTGATACATTCAACGAAATTGATGAACTGTCAGATCAGTGCAAATACAAAGATTGCACACACACTGTTGAAACAGACTGCGCAGTTCTGGAAGCTGTGGAAAGGGGAGAGATTTCAGAAGAGCGATACAACAACTACATAAAAATTTATAAAGAGTCGTTGTACAATGAAATGTCCTACGTTGAAAAGAGGCAGAAGGATAAAAAGTTTGGCAAGTTCTTTCATTCCACTATGAAAGATGTAAAAAAGATGAAGGGAAGGTAAAAACTTTTCTACTTTTTCAAACCTTATTCTAATATTATCTCTTCGAAAAATTTTATTCGTGATTCAGCCGTTTTTGGAATTCAGCAAAATTATTTGTTAACTTTAAGAAAATTACTTTACTCAAAAGATGGCACGTGGGGGACCACCCCGGATTTTCTCCCGTTTGCGACTTTAAATTCAGATCTTCCGGTAAAAATATAATCAGACAAGTAAGATTATTCGCTAAAGCGAATATCAATCAACTTAATTAAAGTAACTGATCAAAATATTTTATGAACAAACCCATTTCAAAATATTTAATTCTATTTCTGGCAATATTTCTCTGCCCTAACATTATTTCACAGAACACCAATGCCAGATTTAAGCATATTGATATTGAACAAGGCCTTTCGCAGAATATGATTAAAGATATTCTTCAGGACACCAAGGGATTTATGTGGTTTGCTACCTGGGATGGCCTCAACAGGTACGATGGTTATGAATTTAAAGTCTTCAAACATGTTGATGGAGATACAACCAGTCTCCCGATGAATAAAATAACCTGCCTGCTTGAAGATAATCTTGGAAGATTGTGGATTGGTACAGCCGGAGGCGGACTATGTTTGTTCGACAGTGAAAGGGAAACATTCATAACCTTCAGTCATAATCCTGAAGACAAATCTTCAATAGGGGGAGATTATTTACTGGATCTTCATCAAGACGGCCAAAACAGGATTTGGGTAGGCCTGCGAAATGAAGGACTTTCATTGATAGAAAATTCTTCCGGACCGTTGTTTGGTAAGGGAAATAAAATAAGATTCAAAAATTTCACCGAGGATCCTAAAATACCCAAAACTATTAAGGGCAAGAGTGTAATGAGCATCTTTGAAGATGGTTCTGGGACCCTGTGGTTTGGAAGTTCCGACGGTTCCTTAAATAAATTAATTGCAACAACAGGAGAGTATAAGTTTACCAGCTTTCTTTCTGAAAAAAGAGGTGATTTATACAATGGTATTGAATATATAGTTGAAGATAAAAATTACCCGGGGCTTCTATGGCTTGCTGATTATTACCGGGGTACAAAGTGGTTCGACACCAAATCCGGAAAATTTATCTTTAAATATCCTTATGCAAATCTTAGCGAGAAAATTTTAATAAACAATATAATCAGCGTTTTACTTGATAAAAGCGGCGAATATTGGTTTGGAACTTATGCCGCAGGAATCTATACTTTCAAACCAGGAGACGGTAATAACACTCAGAATATTTACGAACACTATAATCTTGACCCATCTGATCCAATGGGGATTAATGCCCCCAATATTACTGATTTGTTCGAAGATAAATCCGGGCTGATTTGGATTGGGACAAATACTTCCGGTCTTTATACATACAATAAAGAATCAAAAATATTCAGGAGTTTTAGTCACAATCCATTTGATAGTAATTCATTGAATAATGATTTCACATTAAGCCTTATGGAAGATAAGGAGGGAAAGATTTGGATAGGAACTGAGCTCGGACTTGACAAATATGATCCTGTAACAAAAAAATATAAGCATTATTTCAGTGAAGGAAGTTATAAGACCAGCTCGAACATAATTTACGCTTTGCTTCAGGATGCTAAAGGAGATATTTGGGTTGGTACCTCTACGGGTTTAGATAAATATAACCCTGTAAATGATTCATTCATACATTATTCTCATAATCCATCTGATTCGGCCAGCTTAAGTGCCGGTGAGGTAATAAAATTATTCTCAGACTCAAAGGGCAATCTCTGGATTGGAACATGGAACGGCGGGCTTAACAGAATGATTGTCTCACCCGGAGATAATTCCGTTAAATTTCTCCATTACAGAAAAAACGAAAACGATCCAGCCAGTATAAGCGATAACAGAATTATGAGTATGGCTGAAGACAATGAGGGAAATCTTTGGATTGGAACATCTGATGGCGGCTTAAATAAACTTATTTCTGATTACACATTTAACAAAGATGGTTCGATTGTTAAACCAAGATTTATAAACTATCAGCACAATCCCGGAGATGCGAACAGTATCAGCGGAAATGATGTCAGGACAATTCTTATTGATCGCAAAGGGATAATCTGGCTGGGAACATTCGGCGGAGGTATGAGCAAATTTATTCCCCCATCTAAAAACTCTTCCGGAAAATTTGCTCACTTTAGTAAGAAAGACGGATTGGCAAATGATGTGGTCAGGGGAATACTTGAGGATGACGCAGGTTATTTATGGATTGGCACTTCAAACGGTCTTTCAAGATTTAATCCTGCTGATAACACATTTTGGAATTTTGATCTGGCAGATGGATTGCAGACAGTAAAGTTTGAGGATGTATCTTTTAAAAGTAAAAGAAACGGTAACCTTTATTTTGGCGGTGTTGGCGGAGTGATTTTATTTAATCCCGCAGAAGTTAAAATTAATTCTTATCAACCCGATATAGTAATTACCTCATTCCGAAGGTTTGATGAAAACACCGGCGAGATGATAGAAGAAAAAGGAGCCTCTGAAAGAAAAACTCTGGTATTGCCCTATGCCGATAATATTATAAATCTTAGTTTCTCCGCATTGAATTACTACAATCCGCAAAAAAATAAATACGCTTATATGCTTGAAGGCTATAACGATAATTGGATTTACCTTGGAAATAAAAGAGAAATAACTTTCACCAATCTTGATCCGGGTGAATACAAACTTCTTGTTAAAAGCTCGAACGTTAACGGAGTGTGGAATAAAAAATTATTGTCGCTGGCGATAATTATAAATCCACCTTGGTGGCGGACCAACTGGGCTTACGCAGCATACGGACTTCTTGTGCTTGCCGGAATTTTTGTTACTGACAGATTAATGAGGCGTAAAATTATCAGGAAAGAGCAGGATAAAGCCAGGCAGCGTGAAGCGGAGTTAACAAAACGCCAGGCAGAAGAACTAGAAACCGTAGACCGTTTGGTTAAAATAATCAACAATGCTGAGGATCTTGACAGCTTGTTTAATTCGTTACTGAGACAAACAATGATCTTTCTTCCGCAGGCAGAAATGGCAGCTGTATTTCTTCTGGATAAAAAAGATAATCTTTTCAAGATTGCATTTACTGCCGGATACAATCTTGATGAATTAGGAAAAATATCTTTTACTGCTGATGAATTAAAAAAGCGATATACGCAAAACTCGGAAGAAGTAGAAAGCGGAATTTATATTATAAACAAACCCGAAAACTTATTTGGAGATGATAAGCTTTATAATCTCAGGAAGCCTGAATCTATGCTTGTAATGGCGGTTGAAAAAGAATCTGTGACTGAAGCTTATGTTGTGTTCGACAGCTTTTCGCAGAATAAACTTTTTGATCGCTCCTCTGCAAGCTTTCTTAACCGTTTTCGCGAGCATGCAGTCTCCGCAATTTTAAAGGCTCGGGCAATAAAAACGCTTCAGGAAAAAAACGAAGAAATTGTACGAACACAGGAACAATTGGTTACACAGCAGAAGCTTGCTTCACTCGGGGCGCTTACTGCCGGTATTGCCCACGAAATAAAAAACCCTTTGAACTTCGTGAATAATTTTTCAGAAATCAGCAAAGAGCTGCTTGAAGAAATGAAATCTAATTTACAGAGAGGAAATAACGAGGATGTCCTCGAAAATTTTGAAGACTTAAAGCAAAATCTTGATAAAATAAATCATCACGGCAAGCGTGCTGATTCAATAGTTAAAGGAATGCTTCTTCACTCAAGAGGCAGTTCGGGCGATAAAGCTTTAATTGATATTAACGATCTTGTTGATCAGGATATAAACCTTGCATATCACGGGCTTAGGGCCCAGGATAAAGATTTTAACATTAAAATAGAAAAAGATTATGACCGCTCGATCGAAAAAATAAATGTTGTTCCACAGGATATCAGCAGGGTAATAATCAACATGGTGAATAATGCCTGTTATGCTACAAATAAAAAGAAAATAAAAAGTGATTTGAATTATTCTCCGTTACTCAAAGTATCAACAAAAAACGCGAATGACAAAGTAGAAATATGTATTTATGATAATGGCTGTGGAATTCCTGCAGCGGCAAGAAAAGGTATATTCAACCCTTTCTTTACAACAAAGCCGGCCGGTGAAGGCACGGGTCTCGGTTTATCAATCAGCTATGATATTATCGTAAAACAGCACAAGGGAGAAATTAAATTTGAAAGCGAAGAGGGGAAATTCACTGAGTTTATTATCAGGTTGCCAAAAATTTAGAGAGGAAAAATGAAATTATTAGTTGTTGACGATGAAAGCGATGTTCAATTTCTCTTTCAACAGAAGTTCAGAAAAGAAATTAAATCAGGTGAAATAGAAATCGAGTATGCATTAAACGGCGCTACTGCACTCAGGCTGCTGGAATCATTTGAAAACATGGCTGATTTGTTAGTTCTAACTGATTTGAATATGCCCGAAATGAACGGAATAGAATTGCTGAGAGAAATAAAAACCAGGTATCCGGAACTAAAAGTGTTTATAATTACCGCATACGGCGACGAAGAAAATTTCAGTATTACAAAAAGTCTCGGGGCAGCCGATTATTTCACCAAACCAATTCAGTTTGATCTTTTGAAGAAGAAGCTTAGTTAACCAAACGTAATTTAGGAAGGTCAGCAAATGCAGTTCGCAAAAATTTTGGTTGTAGATGATGAACCTGATATACAGGAACTCATCAAACAAAAATTCCGTAATAAAATAAAAGCAAATGAATATGAGTTTCATTTTGCTGAAAATGGTGCGGAGGCTTTAGAGAAAATCATCTCTGATGGAACTATTGATCTTGTTCTGACCGACATTAATATGCCCATTATGGATGGTCTCACTCTGCTTTCAAAAATTAATGAGCTTAACAATAAATTGCTGAAATCTATAATCGTCTCGGCTTATGGCGATATGGAAAATATAAGAACTGCAATGAACAGAGGTGCATATGATTTTATCACCAAGCCAATTGATTTAAAGGACCTCGAGGTAACCATTGAAAAGTCTCTTAAAGATATTGATGAGTATAAATTGATTATGTCTGCTCAAAGTAAATTAACAGCTCTGCAGAAGGAACTTGATATTGCAACAACGATTCAAACATCAATTCTTCCGAAAACCTTTCCGGCTTTTCCCGAAAGAAAAGAATTTGATATTTATGCCAAAATGATTCCTGCAAAAGAAGTAGGCGGAGATTTGTATGATTTCTTTTTAATCGATAAATATCGTCTTGCGGTTGTTATCGGCGATGTTTCGGGAAAAGGAATTGCTTCTGCTCTCCTGATGGCAGTATGTAAAACTTTGCTCAAAGCCACAGCACAAAAAGGAATGCCGACCGATGTGGTTCTTTCTGAAGTTAACAATATGCTTGTAGATGAAAGCCCTTCTAATATGTTTGTTACCCTTTTCTATGGTATTCTCGACACCCGAAGTGGTGTCTTCGAATATTCAAGCGCAGGACACAATGCCCCGTATCATATTTCTAATGATGGCACCATTAAACAAATAGCAGATGTGGGCGGGCTTATACTGGGTGCAATGAAAGACGCCGAATATCAATCAAGTGTTTTCATGCTGAAGCCCGAAGAAAGCCTCTTCTTTTATACCGATGGAGTAACGGAAGCATTTGATAAAAACGGAGAAGTTTATAACGAATTACGCCTCGAAGAGGTTCTCGTGAACAAAAACGGATATGGTGCAAATGATTTCGTTGATTGTGTTTTCCAAAGTGTTCAACAGTTCACAAATGGTTTTGAACAATCTGATGACATTACTTGCCTGGCATTAAAATATCTTAAATGCTGAATAATTTTTTAATGATTTTATTACTTCGCTAAAAGACTTTCTGAAAAAAAAATATAATAAAAGAGCATAAAGAGAAAATCATACAGCCGGTTTTTGGCAGTAACGAATAAACCGGATAATAAATGTATGTTGGAATTTAATTGAACCTCCTGCTGATCAAAAAGGAGTTACATCAAGTCTTAAGCAGCGAACCCACTCTTACAGCAATCTCTCACAAGACCATAAAAGTTTTGGCAAAGATCAGTTTTTAAATTTTTATTTTGGCGAGCAGTTCATTTTTTATTTTATTCTGAGCTTTGAAAAAAGATTTACATCCAGTTATTTTTGCGCCAGATTTAGTTATTATAAAGCAGGTTTATTCTTAATAAATGTTGAAACCCAAATTATTTACTACTCTTAAAGGCTACTCTAAAAAACAATTCACTTCAGATTTAACAGCCGGTGTTATCGTTGGCATTGTTGCTCTTCCCCTCGCAATTGCATTTGGTATCGCAAGCGGAGTTACTCCCGACAAAGGACTGATTACTGCCATCATTGCAGGATTTATTATTTCATTTCTTGGAGGAAGTAAAGTCCAGATTGGCGGGCCAACCGGAGCTTTCATTGTAATTGTTTTTGGAATTGTTCAGCAATATGGATTAAATGGTTTAATTCTGGCCACTATGATGGCTGGTGTTATTCTTGTAATAATGGGATTTGCAAGATTTGGGTCGATCATTAAATTTATTCCTCATCCGGTGATTGTTGGATTTACAAGCGGAATTGCGCTGATAATATTTTCATCGCAAATAAAGGATTTTCTTGGGTTGAATATTTCAACAGTTCCCTCTGAATTCATCGAGAAGTGGATTGTCTATTCTCAAAATATTTTCTCGCTGAACTACTGGTCATTTTTTATTGGTGCTGTGTCGTTAGCCGCAATAATATTTTTTCCACGGATTACACATAGAATACCGGGCTCAATTGTTGCAATAATACTTTCAACGCTGCTGGTACACATATTTCATCTTCCTGTTGAAACTATTGGAAGCAGATTCGGAGAAATTCCTTCCTCGATTCCATCGCCAACATTTCCTCATATGGATTTTCAAACTATCAGGAGCTTGATAAGTCCGGCAACAACAATTGCATTACTTGCTGCAATTGAGTCTCTTCTCTCAGCAGTTGTTGCCGATGGTATGATAGGCGGAAGGCATCGGTCAAATATGGAGTTGGTTGCTCAGGGCGCTGCAAATATAATAACTCCTTTGTTTGGTGGAATTCCTGCAACCGGCGCAATTGCCAGAACGGCAACGAACATTAAAAACGGCGGACGTACTCCAGTTGCGGGAATTGTTCATGCAATTGTTCTTTTATTAATAATGTTGTTCTTCGGCCTTTGGGCAAAATTAATTCCTATGGCTACACTTGCTGCGGTGCTTATTATTGTTGCCTATAACATGAGTGAGTGGAGGTCATTTATTGAAGTCTTTAAATATCCTAAAAGCGACATAGCCGTATTACTCACAACATTTTTGCTTACCATTGTTTTTGATTTAACAATTGCAATTCAAATAGGGATGATACTGGCTGTTCTGCTTTTTATGAGACGGATGGCGATGGTAACAAACGTCGGCATTATTACGAGAGAATTGAAAGATGAAGAAGAAGTAACCGATGTCAATTCGATCCAGAACAAAAAGGTGCCCGATGGTGTCGAAGTTTTTGAAATCAACGGACCTTTCTTTTTTGGCGCAGTATCTAAGTTCAGAGATACAGTGAGAATAGTTGAAAATCCGCCGAAGATTATTATTATAAGAATGCGCGATGTTCCTGCGATTGATTCAACAGGAATACATGCACTCGAGCAGCTTTTGAAAGAAACAAAACGTCACGGTACTCATCTTGTTTTATCGGGGGTGCACACACAGCCGTTGATGGCTTTAGCTCAGGCTGAATTCATAGAAAAGATCGGCGAAGCAAACATTCACGGAAATATTGACGATGCACTCGACCGCGCAAGAGAAATACTCGGATTGCCCAAGCTTGGTCGCCCTGCAGATTTTAAACCAACTGTTGCAAGAGAGGGAAAAGTCTGATTAACCGCAGAAAATTTTATCCCTTAAACACTTATGCAAAATAAAAAACAAAATTGATGTTAATACAAATTACACCACAGATAAAGATTATTTTAATGCACAAAAAGTATCATAGAAGGTTTAGGTTAATCATCAATTTTATAGAACTTTTTAATTCTTCGTGCTTAGCACATCTGAAGCTCACCACAACTTAATAATTGCGCGCCCGCAAATCATATATTTTTCCAAACTATGGGAAATGAACAACTTTTTTCTCACGTTTGAATTGTTGCTAAAAAAAATAAGAAACCTGTAGGTTTTTAGATCATCACATCAGCAATAAAGTAACAATATTATTAAGGAGAAAAATAATGGAACAAACAATTCAAAATGTAGTATCGATGCCGCGCATCGGCGACAAAGCACCATCATTCAAAGCAGTAACTACTCAGGGAGATATAAACTTTCCTGAAGATTACTCTGGCAAGTGGGTAATTCTATTCAGTCATCCGGCAGATTTTACACCTGTGTGTACATCTGAGTTTATGACTTTCGCAACAATGGAAAAGCAATTTGAAGAAGCTAATTGTAAACTCGTCGGACTTTCAGTTGATGGACTTTACAGTCACATTGCCTGGCTACGAACCATCAAAGAAAAAATTGAATTTAAAGGAATGAAGAATGTTGAAGTGACATTTCCTTTGATTGAGGACATCACAATGAACGTAGCAAAAACTTACGGAATGCTTCAGCCCGGTGAAAGCACAACGAAAGCAGTTCGCGCTGTTTTCTTTATCGATCCCAAAGGAATTATCCGCACAATAATTTATTACCCGTTAAGTCTTGGAAGAAACTTTGACGAACTTTACAGAGTATTAATTGCGCTTCAAACTGCAGATGAATTTGGAATTGCAACTCCTGCTGACTGGAGACCGGGCGACGATGTAATTGTTCCTCCTGCCGGTTCCTGCGGAACAGCAAAAGACAGAATGGAGGGCAAAGAAAAAGATGTTAAGTGCTACGACTGGTTCTTCTGCACAAAACCAATTTCAAAAGATGAAATAATGAAAAAAATACTAAAGAAAAAGTAAAATATCTTTTATTTAAAACTTTTCAGCCCCGGAAACTTTCCCGGGGTTTTTTATTTTCAAATTCTAATGCTAAGTTTCAATACATTATGCCATTCTGCAGGTTACATTTTTACAGGCATGCAGATGGGGATATGATTTTCAGAATTTACTCTACAGTTTTTCAGATTCTTTAACAGAAGAAATTCTGAGAAAAATAGTTGTTATTCCCTGGTCAAAGTTTATGGGGAGAATAATGGGTAAAGAGGTTTCTCAGGTTACTATGGAAGAAACTATTTTGCAGGTTGTATCTCATAGTTCATATCATCGCGGACAGGTAAATGCAAGGTTGAAAGAATTGGGCGGCGAACCCCCGATTGTTGATTTTATTGCCTGGACATGGCTTGCCAAACCCGCGGCAGATTGGAGATCAATTTTAGAATAGTTTTTTCTGCAAACTGCAAATTTCATCCTGATAAATTGTTGTCGACATTAGCAGGAAATAATATTAAATTACAAACAAATTCATTTCAGGAAAATTGTATGAATATTAAATCAATGATATTTGCATTAAGCATCTTTATCAGCCTTGTAATTATTGGCTGCAATTCACAAACAGATTCATTCGTCCCGGATGACAACCCTGATCCTAACCTTTATAAATACTCAGTAATCGAAAGTGATCTTTCTTTGCTTAAAGAAGGAGGAATGCCTCCTCACTTTGGGGATGGCGTTTTCTCAATCGGCTGGAACGAAATGTTCAGACCCTTTAATCAAAACTCTGATCTTAAAGGAATGGCATTTGCAGTTGCTTTTAATGATGCAAATACCGGCTCACCTCATTTCCCAAGGTTTGGAATTGATATGGGCACAATAAAAATTCAGTACGACGGAAATGAAGTTGAAATGTTTAAGTTTTCCCATCCCCGCAGGGGGACTGCTTACTCATTATTTCAGCCGCCTTTCGGTGAATCTGAAAATCTCTTGAACTTTATACCCAGCACCGATTATGTATTTAACATATCCGGCTCGGGGAGTTTTAATCCGCTGACAATCACCCTAACCTCTCCCCCTGCTCTTTTAGATATCACTAGTCATAATCAGGGCGATCCGATAAATCCGGCTGAGGATCTGCATATTACCTGGAGCGGTGGAAATCCTCAGGATAAAATTGCACTCAGAGTAACTTCCTTTATGTTTCCACCGCGGGGATTGGGAGGATTTATTCGCCCACCTTTATTTCCCCCGGACAATTTTTTTGTCATCGTGCTTGAGAACAATCCCGGTGAATATACTTTATCATCTCAGCAGCTTCAGCGAATTCTCGCTGGAGGTTATTCTGATAAGCTTGTTATCGATATTTCTCAGTTTGACTTCGGCGAGGTTCAGCACGATGGAAAGGTTTTTCATACTTCGATGAGAAATGGAACAAGTGTAGCTCTTGATGTCCCGTAAGAGATTTTTATTAACAGAAAAAATAAGCCCATTGCTGTTATGGCATTGGGCTTATTAGTTATTTGCGCAATGTGTCGAAATCAGCTTATGCTGCTTTTACTGCATCATTCACTTTGTTGAACTCGGCAAGTATTTCAATTTTTACTTCGTTGCTTACAATTACTCCGCCGGCTTCAGTCAGTGCATTCCACTGTAAACCGTAATCAAAACGGTTAAGCTTGCCTCTCACTTCAAATCCTGCAACTTCAATTCCTCCGAAGCCCGACACTACTCCATTAAATATCACATCAAGTGAAATTTCCTTTGTAATACCGCGGATTTCAAGATCACCGGTAACCTGCATTTCATGATCGGATATTTTTTTCACCGACTTTGATACAAATGTCATCTTCGGATGATTTGCTGCATCAAAAAAATCAGGAGATTTTAGATGATTATCACGCTGTTCATTTTTTGTATCGATGCTATCGATATCAGCTTCAAATTTAATTTTCGCATCAGAGAAATCTTCTTTACTGCTTTCAATCTGTGCATCAAACCCGCCAAAGTGACCGGTTACGGTTGATACTAACAGATGTTTTACCTTAAAGTTAATTTCTGAATGCGCCGGATCAATTTTCCATGTTGTCATTGTTTTATTCCTTTTTATTATTGTTAATATTTTCAGTCGGAACAAAACTAATCTCTGAAAAATTCCCCGTCATTCACACAGGTTAAAAAATCAGATTAACATATGTTAATTAAACTCTCAAATGTTTAATTGACTGATAAAAAATAACAGCCATTAAGTTCATCAAATTAAGCAGGCTGCCTGCCTGATAATTCCTTCCGGATACGGCTTAATGATTGCGGGGTTATTCCAAGATATGAAGCAATTTGGTTCTGTGGAATCTGCTCGACCAGTTTAGGATATGTTCGGATAAACTTTAAATAACGTTCTTCTGCAGATGCACTTAATGTATCAACAATTCTCTGCCTGGTTGCAACATAATTTGATTCTATCAGTATCCTGAAAAATCTTTCCATCTTCGGGCAGGAGTCAAGCAATTTATCCCTCGCGGTTTTTTCCAGCAGAAACAGCTCTGAATCTTCCATCGCATCAATATTATATGTTGCCGGTTGACCAGTAAGATAGCTGTTAAGATCGGCTACCCACCAGTCTTCAATTCCAAATTGAATTATATGCTCTGCACCTTTTTGATCGATAGTATAAATCCTGAGACATCCTGAATTTACAAAGCCGATATGTTTTGCCACATTACCTTCTTGCAGAAAAAATTGACGCTTGCGCAGTTTCTTTACGGAAAAATACCTCGTGATAGATTCAAATTCCTCGTCAGTTAACCTGACTCGCTTTTCAATATGAGTACGCAAAAGTTGAAACATATTTAAAGAAGAATTAATCATTCATGAAAAAATTTATAAATGAATTCACCGATCAAAAATATGTAATTACTCATTTCCTGTAAATCAATAAATTCAACCTGCGGAGAGAGTCCGACCTGGCAGATTTCTTTGTCCGCCAGCTGCAAAAATCAAAACCCCCGCATCTCTGCGAGGGTTACAATCATTCGATAAAAGTCTTTTTACAAAAAAGACAGAAATATTTATTGGAGGAACAGCCCGTCTTTTGCGGATTGTTCCTTTTGTCAGGCTACTTCATCAATAATAACTTCTTCGTTGAAACGAAATCTCCCGCCTTCAAAGTATAAACATACATTCCGCTTGCAAGTTTAGAAGCGTCAAATACAACCTCGTACCTGCCGGCTTCCTTTTGTTCATTCACAAGTCGTGCAACCTCATTTCCAAGTACATCATAAACCATCAGCTCAACAAACTCTGTGTTTGCAATAACAAATGCAATTGTTGTGCTCGGATTAAACGGATTCGGATAATTCTGGGAAAGCTCAAATTCAATATTGCCAGTCATATTTACTTCAATTGGATCGTAAACTTTAGAACTTCCGTCAAAATCAACTTGCTTTAGCCGGTAATATGAAATTCCCGGAAGCGGTTTGCTGTCAACGTATGAGTAATTGCTTCCTGATGTTGTCGTTCCGTTACCCTCAACAAAACCAATTGTCTGCCAATCAGTTTTATTGCCCGATTTCTGAATCTCAAATCCCCTGTTGTTCAGTTCAGTTGCGGTCGACCAGTTTAACAAAACACTATTCCTTTCTGCCACAGCCTGGAATGACGTTAATTCAACCGGAATTATCTGGTAAGTTAACAACTTGATGTTATCAATATACCATCCGTCGGCGTTTACATAACTATCAGTCTTTAATAGAAATCTGAGTTTCAACTGGGTATTTGTAAATCCCGAGAGATCGATTGTCTCGTGAACCCATGTTGTTTGAGTGCCGTCATAAAGCGGCTGTCCCGGCGGCTGAAAAGAACCCGTTCCTGCATTTGTATAATTTCCTGCAAGTGCAATCCAGCTCGATCCATTATTCGTTGAAACCTGAACCTGTCCATAATCCCAGTTGTTTTCTATATCCCATTGAGTATCAAACTCTAATGATGCACCGAGAATATTACTAAGATTTACATTAAAGTTATAAGTGAAAGTTGCAGTTATTCCATTATTATAATTTGAACCCGGCGAATCCGTGAATGAATATGGCGCAGAAACATATTTAAGATTTGTTAATGCCCATCCGCCGCTTGAAGTCCAGTTCGTTGTATTCATCGCACTGTCTGCAATTGCATAAGTGATCGGAGCAACATAGAACTGGTATAAATTCGAAGGAGGAACATTTCCGGGAGGATTAAATCCACTGCCTCCCGCAGGTAGTGTTACAACTATGCTGCTGTTATTATCCTGTGCTGCAAGATAATACTGGACTATTGTTCCCAATGGCTGGGCAGGTATTGTGAAATTGTAAGTTCCGCTTAATGCCGGATTACCAACCACTTCATTAAACTGTGAGAATGTGCCGCCGCCCTGGCTTGTCCGGTAATATAATCTTGGTGCAGAAATGCCTGTCCCTATCGTTAAGCCGGTTACAATTTGTGCCTGAAGATTAACAGGAACCGACAAGTCCATCGATGCAACCGGTGTATGAACAATTTTCATATTCAGGTTTAATGCAAAAGATGCGAGAGTGGCAAATGAAAGTTTAGCCATCTTGAAAAAATATGGCTGGTTAAAGTATTGAATTAAATCATTAACAGTATGATAGTATGGATGGAAATCATTATCATCCTCAATGAGCAGTATTGCGCCATAACCATGATCCAGAAATGATTGGTGATCGCTGTATGGCTGCGCCGGGACAACATCGAGGTCGAGATTTATTCCATAAAGAGTATTTACTTCGAGCATTTTATCTTTTATTTCACTGGTGTTTGCTATTGAACTATTATGAACATCAGCATTACCATCATTATTTCCATCGTAACCAATCATGTCCAGATTAATAACCCCAAGAATAGAATCACCGGCATTTGCAGCCTGTGTTGCGTAGTATTCGCTTCCAATTAATCCCTGCTCTTCTTCATCCCAGAGTGCATAAATAATTGTGAAAGGGAAGTCATACTGAGAAAAAATCCTTGCTGCCTCAATTACCGCGGCGGTTCCGCTTGCGTTATCATCGGCACCGGGTGCGGTTGTTCCTGAAGGCATATCGTCGTAATGTGCACAAATAATATATTTTTGATTCGGGAATTCAGTTCCAGGCTGTACTCCTATTACGTTTTTCCCCGTACTGCTGAATGATTGCTCTGAAACCTGAAGCCCGTAATATGAAAGCTTCTGCATAATGTATTGTTTGGCTTTATCATTTCCAGGCTGATTTTTATGGCGTGATTGAATTGTATATGGCTGTCCATTAATTATAGTCTGTACTGCACCGGATAATTCCTTTACAAAGTAGACAAGAGAATCTTGTTTTGTCTGATTAAGTATATTCTGAATAACTATGGATTGAGAGAAAGAAGCTGAGGTGAATACGAAAATTATAAGCGCCAAACTGATTCTGGTTTTCATAAATTCTCCTGAGATTTTCTAGTATTTAGCTTTAGAGAATGCAGCATATTGTGTTTTTGTTTGTTAATTAAATAAAAAATGCTTCATATTCCATTCCATTAAAGCATTGCCGAAATAAAGCACATTTGCCTGTTTATTGGTTTTCCACAGGCAAGTATTTCTTGCGACTGAGAATGGCACGGGTAAAATTTTTCACTTAAGATATTTTTATTTTATGAACCTGTTTAGCAGCCCAATAATTTCTTTTTGAACTGCTTGGCCCTTGTTTCTTCCGTACCACAAATGTAATTCATCTAAGATTTGCTTTTTCTCTAATCCCTTTTCTTTAAGCTCACGGAAAAGGTTGAGTGCTGGTTTTGGTCTTGGCCCCCAATCAAACAAAACATCGCCTGACTCATTAAACACAACCAGCTTTGGAATACTTCGGGTGCCATTGGTAAGGAAATTATCCATTATATCAGCGTTTGTATCCCGCAAAATTATTCTGAAGTTGATTAACGGATTTAGTTCGGCTGTTTTTGCAAAATAAGGAATATTCTGAGCTGAATCTCCGCACCAGCTTTCAGTAATCATCATCCATAATTGCGGTTCTGTAATCTTAGAAACTGCTTGTCTCAACTCATCTGAAGGCGAAAAATATTTTTCAATTCTTTTACTGCGCTGAAGGTTTAACTTTTTATGCTCATACCGCTTTCTGTCTTCTTCACTTTTGAAATCAACAGGTGGATTTTCAACTTCTTCAATGAATTGATTCATATATTCCTGATAAGTAAGAGCATTGTGGGGGCGTTTATCTAAAAAGAACTTATAAGTCATATTACTCCGGGGCGAACTGTTGAACTTTTTTTCGATTATTTTACTTTTAACTTTGTAACCAAAAACTAATCATTTGTTTCAATTATGACAACACAGATAAAATACTTCACCCCAGATGAAGCAAGACGTACTTTACCGCTTGTAAGGAAGATCGTTAAAGATATTTTAGAAACCGGCAGACAGATGCGGCTTATTGCAGATGAGCTTCTGGATGATTCTTATAACAACAGCGAATTCATCAGGCTTGCAGAACTGATGAACAGTTATTTGGCCGAGCTTGAAGAAATCGGGTGTTACTACAAGGATTCAGAGTTTTCACAGGCGCTTGTTGATTTCCCGGCAATCATTGATGGTAAAGATGTTTTCCTTTGCTGGAAAAGTGATGAAGAGGATATAATTTATTATCACGAAACAGATGCTGGTTTCAGAGGCAGAAAATTGATTCCCCGGCAGTATCTTAATAAAAACTGATTACTCTTCACCAAGCTGAAGATTAATTGTTGCCGCTGCAGTTTGTTTCGACAGCCTGTCTTTTACTGTATATAAAACTTTATAACTTCCGAATTCAAAAGTAGAATCAAGTTCAAACTGGGCTTCAAGTGCAAGGTCACCGATTTTTTCTGCCTCGGTCTGATTCATAATATTTGAATAAACCGACTTAACAGTATCACCTTCGGGTTTTACAAGATCAACAACATATTCGATTGATGCTGAAAATTTGTCATTCTTTTCGGTTTGATTGAAGCCTTTGATTCTAACAGTTGAGTTAATTTCCCAGCTTCCGTCGCCAAGATCAAATGCAAATGCTTCCTGGCTGAAGGTTTCAAGTTTAGGTGCATCTTCTTTTGAACATGCGTTTACAAGAAGTAAAATAAGCACTAATCCCGGGAAAATTTTTTTCATATATCAGTCCTTAATAAAAACTTGTGGAATGCACATTGCCGGAGTAAAGCAGATTGAAGTTTTACAACTGCTTTACTCCATTGCAATGAAAAGTTTGAATTAACTATCCGTTTTTCTTCTGAAAATCTTTCATAAATGCTACAAGGTCTTCAACTCCTTTAAGTGGAAAAGCATTATATATAGATGCCCTTAATCCGCCGACTGAGCGATGCCCTTTTAATCCGTTGAAACCAGCTTTGGTTGCTTCGTCGATAAGTTTCTTTTCAAGTTCTTCAGTGGCCAGATTAAATGTAATATTCATTAATGAACGGCTGTCTTTTTCAGAGTGACCTTTAAAGAAACCGCCGCTTCCGTCGATGCAATCGTAAAGAAGCTGTGCTTTTTTCTTATTGATTTCATACATCTTATCCAGCCCCCCGAGATTAAGCAGCCACTTGGCAACAAGGTTTATTATATAAATACCAAAAGTATTCGGGGTGTTGTACAGTGAATCATTTTCAGCGTGAATTTTGTAACTCAACATTGTATGAAGCGAATCCTGGCTTCTTTCAAGCAGGTCTTTTCTAATTATTACAAGAGTAACACCTGACGGACCCATATTCTTTTGGGCACCGGCATAAATTAGTCCGTATTTAGTTACATCAATTTTTTTATGCAGAATATCGGAAGAAGCATCGCAAACCAAAGGAACATTTCCTGCCAGAGGCTCTGTTTGCCATTGCGTTCCGTAAATTGTGTTGTTTGAAGTGAAGTGAACATAAGCAGCGTCAGGATCAAGTTTCAGCTCGCTTTGTTTGGGAATTCTTTTAAAGTACTTTTTATCTCCTTCGCCCTCTTCAGTTGTAGCTGCAACATTTACGGTTCCAACCCTTTTTGCTTCTTTCTGTGCTTTCTTCGACCAGCTTCCCGTTAAAATATAATCAGCTTTGTTTTTGGGCGGCATAAGGTTTAATGGAACCATTGAAAACTGAAGGCTGGCTCCGCCTTGCAAAAATAAAATTGAATAATCATCCGGAATATCAAGCAGCTTTTTAATGTTGGATTTTGTTTCCTGTAAAATCGCATCAAATGTTTTTGAACGATGGCTGATTTCAAGGATTGACATTCCAACTCCGGGCAGAGCAAATAAATCCTTCTGAGATTCGAGAAGAACTTCTTCGGGTAATACTGCCGGGCCTGCACTAAAATTATAAATTCTTTTTTCCATTTTTCTTTCCTTTATTCTTTGAGTTGCTTTTCAGCTTAATAAATTAGAATTAATCAGTATTACAAATCTAAAAAATTATTTCTGACTTTTCGTGATCCGTTATGGAGTTTGATCGGTAAAAATCATTTCTTAATATAATTTGAGTTAAGATCGTGGAGCGGCTAAACAAAATTATTCTAATTTCTTAAAAACATAACCGCCTTTTGTTGCTCCCCAGACCTGCTCGCCTTTATCGTTGAAGCCTCTGTCCCAGCTTATCAGTTTATCCTGCATAATCCTAACTTCGGAGGTTGCATAAACCGCACCACGCAGGCTCGACTTACAATTTTTTTCAAGCGTACTTCCCTCAAAAACTTCATCTGACATCCTCTTTAAATAAACCGAACATTCTTCACGTGAAATTAAGTCAGCCGGTTTAAGAGATGATAATGGATTTAATGATTTATATTCTCCGGCATATTTCATTGGATCAGGAAGTTCGTATACAACGCTTTTAATTATTTCATTTCCTTCATTAATCAAATGATAAACCCGCTGACGATAAGGTTTGTCTTTGGTTTCGGCAGCTGCCTGTTCAATATAAAGCCAGTAACCATCTGTCAGCCAGGGCCAGATTCTTACCATTTCAAGGCGGATATCAAAATAGTCAGAGTCTATGGCAGCCTGCTCGCTGCTACTGAAAGATCCCGTCATCCACGATGCGAGAACATCAATGTCACTTTTTTCTTGGGCAACTGTAATTGAAAATGTTATAAGAAAAACAGAAAATAATTGAAGAGCCGATATTCTGAAATTTTTATTTGGCATAGTATTGCGTTCTGAATTAATTCTGTCTAAATCTGAATTTTATCAGGCTGTCAGTACCAAATCAGGTTTTAATCTGAGTCGAAAAGTCCAGGATCTTAGGGTGCGTTAACTTCTCAAAGTCTTTATAAGATAATCTGATCAATTCAGTATGTGAACAGGCATTAAAAGCAATTTCTTTATCCTCGGTCAGGCTTTTAGCGACGAAAACATCCATCCCATAAAGCGAACCGAATGGGGGCATAGCACCAACTTCGCAATCCGGAAACTTATCCATAAATTCCTGCTCGTAAGCAAGTCTTATTTTATCAACTCCTAAAAGCTCTTTCAGGTGATCGAAATTAACTTTATAGGAAGCCGGCAGTACAGCCATTGCCATTTTCCCATTTATTTTTATAATCACAGTTTTAGCTAATTCTTTACCCGGTATGTGAGCCGAAGCTGCTATTTCCTGTGCAGTATATGCTGAGGAATGTTTTATGATGACATACTTAATTTTATTCTCATCCAGGTAAGATGTAATTTTCTTAAGCGGCATAACAAACCTCCGGTTTAGGTTAATGAAATTAATTGAATTATTTTTTAAGAACTTCTTCTGTTAATTCAACAAATCTTTTATACGGAATTGCCGTTAAGCTTTGCGCCTGGAAAGCACCATTTGCAAGGCTTATCATTGATACTTTGGCAGCGGATTCTTCATCCGGGGCTTCATAAATATCAAGGAAATCATATTGTCCTAAAAGTGCGTAATGAGATATGAATTTAACTTCAGGACATTTTTGTTTGACTTTCTCAAGCCAGTCTCTTCCCATTTCCCCGCGGTTGGTCATTTGTTTTGAGGCTTCGGCTGAAAGCTTGGTAAGTAATATGAATGTTTTCATGGCTCACTCCTTTATGTATGGTTATTTGATGATTTAATTATCCATACATCTTAAGCCACAGCAAAAACTGAATGGTTTAAGGTGATTTTGTAATTACGTTTTAAATCTAATCAGTAATTATTAAAGATTCAAAGGAAACCCGCAGATGTTCGGGTTATTTGGGGTGCCGTGTAACCCGGAATTTTTTTTAGGCAGAAAAACACAAGCAGATGATTTATTATATTCTATTAGAAAAATTTTTTTTAATGAATAATATCTTAACTTTGAAGTAAGCATTCACAATAACTTACCAGGAAAGAAAATATAAGGAGCTTGTAATGGCTCAAGATAAATTCCAATTTCAGTTTTCGGATCAACCCGAACCCCACCGGGCAAGAACTAAAGAGATAATTAAAAATCATCCGGAGATAAGGAATCTTATAGATAGAACTCCTGCCAGCTTTTTACTGATTCTTCTTGTGGTTGGTGCACAGATAACAATTTCTTATCTGCTTAAAGATCAGTCCTGGTGGCTTGTTCTTCTGACCGCCTATCTGGTTGGAGCTTTTGCAAATCACTCTCTGTTTGTACTGATTCACGAAGCGGCACATAATCTGATTTTCAGGCAAAGGACGATGAATATTCTTTCAGGTATAATTGCAGATATTCCAAATGTTCTTCCGAGTTCAGTTTCTTTCAGAAGTTATCATTTGAAACATCATTCCTTTCAGGGCAACTATTATCTTGATGCTGATCTTGCAAGCAAATGGGAAGCCCGCCTGATAGGAGATACTTTTTTAGGTAAAGCCCTCTGGGAAATATTTTTCCCCGTTTTTCAGGCATTAAGAACTTTAAGACTTAAAGAAATAAAATTTGCCAACACCTGGACTTTTATAAACTGGATAGTTGTATTCGGCGTTGATGCGCTTGTAATTATTTTCTTTGGTCCGATGTCATTTCTATACCTTGTTCTTTCTTTTTTCTTATCAATAGGTTTCCATCCTCTTGGTGCAAGATGGATTCAGGAGCATTTTTTAGTGAAGCCCCCACAGGAAACTTACAGCTACTATGGCCCGTTGAATATCCTTGCACTTAATGTCGGATATCACAATGAACATCACGATTTTCCTTCAGTGCCCTGGAATAATCTAAGGAAGGTTAAACGCGCAGCACCAGAATATTATGATAATCTTTATTATCATACTTCGTGGTTTAAACTCTGGCTGAAATTCCTTTTCAGTCCGGAGCTTTCACTCTATTCGAGAATGCTGAGAGATAACAGAGGCGAATTGCCAGTTAAACAGGAATTTTAATTTAATTACTTTAAATTGCTGTCGCATAAATCAATTTGCCGGCTCGTCGACGCGAAACATTTTAACTTATAAACATTAAGGAGAAGAATATGTTTATCACATTCTTATTAATAACATTTTTGGTTGCATTAATCACCTGTATTTTAGTAATAAAAATATTTGATAATCCAATTGAGAAAATACTTTCAAGAATAATTACCGATGAAATCAGCAAAGCCTGGCATAAATATATCAAGTTTGCCGTTTTTGTTGTGGGAATTTCCGGGGGCGTAGAAATCTGGCAGCTGGAAAGATTTATAACTCCTCAAGCAGGCCCGCCTTCAACTCCGCTTACTGCAGAATACTGGATTCTTGAAATTTACAGAACTATTCTCGGAACCTTACAAAGTATTGCCTGGATATTACTATTATTCTTCCTGTTTGCTTTAATCGCTTATGTAATCGTTAGAGTACTAGAACTGAAAAGAGTTTTACCCGGGAAAGAAGAGATTAAGAATGGAGTTTAGAAATTACGGTACAACCGGGTTAAAAGTCTCGGTGATAGGCTTTGGAGCCGGTGAGATAGGAGATTACTCTGTTCCCGAAAATCAGGCAGAAAAAATTCTTAATACAGCTCTTGATTCAGGAATAAATCTGATCGATACCGCACGTGGATATTTTGCTTCGGAAGAAAGGATTGGAAAATTTCTTTCACACAGAAGGAAGGAATTCGTTTTATCAACTAAAGTTGGATACGGAATACAAGGCTTCGGCGATTGGACGTATGACATTATTATTGTGGGAGTTGATGAAGCGCTCAGGCTTATGAGAACCGATTATATTGACATTGTGCATCTTCATTCATGCGACGTGGATATTTTAAGAAGGGGTGAAGTTATAGACGCACTTGATAAAACTGTAGAAGCTGGCAAAGTTAGATTCGCAGCTTATTCGGGCGATAATGAAGCCGTTGATTTTGCTGTTGGGTCAGGTAGATTTCAGGGGATTCAAACCTCAATCAATTTAACTGATCAGCGTAATCTTTATTCTTTATTACCAGATGCAATGTCTAAAGGATTGGGGATAATTGCTAAACGCCCTCTTGCTAATGCACCATGGAGATTTAACGATCAGCCGTTTGGTCATTATTGTGAAGATTATTGGCTCCGGTGGAAAAAGATGAATTATAATCCGGACATTGAATGGGGAGAACTTTTCCTCCGGTTTGTTCTGTCGATACAAGAAATAAGTAGTGCAATAATCGGGACAGTAAATCCGGATCATCTCAAAGAAAATATTGAAATTGCAGCCAGAGGAAGCTTACCAAAAAATGTTTTCAAAGACTTAGTAAACATTTTCAGGAAGAACGATAACAACTGGGTTGGCTTGACCTGATCCCCACTTTTGCCATTTAACAATAATCAATTATTCAACCTTCTCGGAATTAGGAAATGACGATTCATACCCCTTCTTATTATTGAAAATCAATTCTTTCTTATAGCTTTTTAATCAATAAAAAGCATACTGCCTTTCTGGCATATATGTTGCCCCGCCGCTAACATAAGTTAATTAATAAACAAACAGAGAGATTATAAAATGGTAAAAGGCACCATAAAGATTGACGCAAAAATATGTAAGGGCTGCGAGCTCTGTATAATTGCCTGCCCACAAAATGCACTTGCCCTCTCACCTAATTTTAATGATAAGGGCTATCGCTATGTAGAACTTATTTCTAATGTTTGCACCGGATGTGCCAACTGTGCACTGGTTTGCCCGGAAGCCGGAATAACTGTTTACAGAGAACCCAAACCGGCAAAAAAGCCACAAGTAAAAGTTGAATAATCATATAAATGGGATCATAAATGGAAAACAAAACAAATAAAAACGGTGATGCCCGTTTAATGAAAGGCAATGAAGCTCTTGCAGAAGCTGCTCTTCGTGCTAATATAGATGCTTACTTTGGTTATCCGATTACTCCTCAATCTGAAGTGATTGAATATCTCACACGCGAAGTTCCTAATAGAAAAGAAATTAAAACTGTTGTGCTTCAGGCAGAAAGCGAAGTCGCTTCTATAAATATGGTTTACGGCGCTGCCGGTGCTGGTGCAAGAGTAATGACTTCATCGTCATCACCCGGAATTAGTTTAATGCAGGAAGGCATTTCTTATATTGCCTCCGCCCAGCTTCCTTGTTTAATTGTTAATGTTGTTCGTGGCGGCCCGGGACTAGGGACAATTCAGCCTTCGCAAGGAGATTATTTTCAGGCAACAAAGGGAGGCGGTCACGGCGACTATCATCTTATAGTTTTAGCCCCGGCTTCTGTTCAGGAAATGGCTGATTTTGTATTTGATGCATTTAAACTTGCTGAAAAATACCGCAACCCCGCAATGATTCTTGCAGATGGTGCACTTGGTCAGATGATGGAAAAAGTTATTTTACCCGAAGCAGGATCGCTACCTAAAGCTCCCGCTCCTTGGGCAACAACAGGAAAACCAAAAGACCGTGATCATAATATCATTACCTCTTTGTTTATTCAGCCCGAAGAAATGGAAAAAGTGAATTTGCGCCTCCAGGAAAAGTATGAAGCAATTCAAAGCGAAGTCAGGTATGAAGAAATTAAAACCGATGATGCTGAAATTTTACTCGTTGCTTTTGGTTTGTCTTCACGTATCTGCCAGAAAACAGTTGATCTTGCAAGGGAAAAGGGAATTAAAGTTGGATTGCTCAGACCGATAACTGTTTATCCGTATCCTTATGCGCGATTAAAAGAATTAGCTAACCAGGTTGAGTTTATGTTAACTGTAGAAATGAATGCCGGACAAATGGTTGAAGATGTTCGCCTTGCTGTTGAAGGAAAAGTTCCGGTTTATTTTATCGGTAGAATGGGCGGAATGATCTTATCTCCTGAAGATATTCTTCATAAAGTTGAATCCGTTAAAGAAAAATAAGATGCTATACACATTTAAATATAAAAAAATATTCGGGGCTATTAATTTATTAATGTTTATAATTCCGGGGTATTCTTGTAGTGAAGATTCGCTTGTTATTCCACCACCTCCAGTTGTTAAAGACATCATTGCTGTTTCTGTAGATAGCTTTACACACGGAGGCATTTCTCTTAAGGTAAAGTCCACAGTCCACAGTCATCAGTCTGCAATAAAAGTTTTTAGAATTTTTAATAACACAATAACCACAATTGCAGAACACCCGATACAAATAAAAGACCCAAGCAACATAGTAACACAAAAAACACGTGCCACAACAAGCCAAAATTACACCTGGCAGGAATATACCTTTGGTGACCCAGGCTACCCGAATAAACTTTTAGATGTTTGGGGCATTGATGAGAATAATGTCTGGGCTTGCGGTGGAGTTAAAATAAATGATACAGTTTATGGAATAATTAAATGGAATGGAGTGGAGTGGAATGACTTAACGAACACCGATCCTGTATTAAACGATAACCTGTCCTACACCAGCCTATGGGGAAAAAGCAGCAGTATCAAATATGTTTATAGCACACTCTCGGGTACCGCTCGTAATTACTCAGCTTATTCAATAATATCAGGCAGCAGCGGTTTCATTCATAATGTAAATCCTTCAATCAGTTATTACACTTCCGGCTCGATACGCTGCCTTATTGTTGGCTGGACCGGCAAAGACTATGATATTAGTTAAATAAAAATACTCATAAATGTGAGGTAAATTGAAATGAACGAAAAATTATATTTAGAAGATGAAGAAAATTTAGGAACTCAAACGGAGGAAAATTATGAGCAGGTTTACTGCAGACCAAACACATTAACTGATGTTCCCTTTCACTACTGTCCCGGCTGTGGACACAGCGTCGTTCACAAAGTTTTAATGGAAGTTGTTGAAGAAATCGGAATACAGGAGGAAATAATCGGAGTTGCCCCTGTTGGATGTTCAGTATTTGCTTATCACTATATGAACATCGATATGCAGGAAGCCGCTCACGGAAGAGCATCTGCTGTGGCAACAGGAATAAAAAGAGTTTTACCAGAAAAATATGTTTTTTCATATCAGGGCGATGGTGATCTTGCAGCAATCGGAACCGCAGAAACCATCCACACAGTAAACCGAGGCGAAAATATACTAATGGTATTTATCAATAACGGAATATATGGAATGACAGGCGGGCAGATGGCTCCCACAACATTACCCGGAATGGTTACTTCAACTTCACCATATGGAAGAGACGTCTCAATGGTCGGTAATCCGATTAAAATTGCAGATCTTCTATGTTTGCTGCCCGGCGCATATTATGTAACCAGGCAGGCAGTTCATAATCCTAATGCTGTAAGAAAATTGAAAAAGGCATTTATGAAAGCATTTGAATATCAGAAACAGAAAAAAGGAACCTGCTTCATAGAGGTCGTTTCTAATTGTCCTTCGGGCTGGAAGATGACACCTGTTGAGACAATAAAATATCTTGAAGAAAAAATGTTTCCGGCTTATCCGCTGGGTGATTTGAAAGTTCCTAAAAATTAATTCTGTAAAAAAGAAGGAATTTATAAATGACAAAAGAACACGAAATAATTTTTGCCGGCTTTGGCGGTCAGGGCGTTCTCTCATTAGGAAGATTGATTGCTTATGCCGGAATGATTGAAGGAAAAGAAGTAAGCTGGATGCCATCATACGGACCTGAAATGAGAGGCGGAACTGCCAATTGTATTGTTATAGTTTCCGATTCAAGAATCAGCTCCCCAATAATTACCAGGTTTGATACAGCTATACTTCTTAATCAACCATCAGTTGATAAATTCGAAAAAGCGGTAAAGCCCGGCGGTTTGCTTTTGTATGAACAATCTACAGTAATTCATCCTCCGACGAGGACAGACATTGAAATAATTTGTATTCCGGCAAACGAAGAAGCTGATAAACTGCAGGCAAAACAGGTTGCCAACATGGTTATGGCAGGAGCTTTTCTTGAAAAACGACCCATATTAAAAATTGAAACAATAATTGATGCGCTTAAAAAAGCTTTACCTCCCCGGCGTCACAATTTAATTCCCGTTAACGAACAAGCATTAGCCAGAGGCAGAGAATTAACAAGAGTAACCGAGCAGGTTTTTCATAAAAGTTTATTATAACAGAGGTTGAAAATGGATAAGATAGAAGTCAAATGTCAGCATGCGTGTAAAAACACTTGCGCAACACTGAACGAGGCGCTGAGAAAAGAGACTACAATGGTTAGATTTTATGAGGATGTTATGGATGAATGCAACATGCCTGATGTCAGTTCGTTCATCAGTGACCTTGTTGAAGAAAAACGAAAAGTAATACTTCGTTTGATTCAAAAATTGAATGAAATTCACGTTCGCTCTCAAACGCTCGACGGAATAGTTTCGAGTTTTGAATCTGGTGACCACTAATTTGCATCGGGATTGAGAGTTAGCTATATTTGCATCCCGGATTTTAGACGAAATTCGGTTGATTATCATTTTCAATCTGATTTGACTAACAAAAACAAAAAATAGAAATTATATCGCGGGGTGGAGTCCCGATAAATCGGGAGTAGCTCGTATCGGGCTCATAACCTCTTTGAAAAAAAAACAGAAATTAAATATCGCGGGGTGGAGCAATTGGTAGCTCGTCGGGCTCATAACCCGAAGGTTGTAGGTTCAAGTCCTGCCCCCGCTACAAAAAAAACCCCTCTCATCGGAGAGGGTTTTTGTTTTTAAGTAGTAACAAAAAGAGGATTTTGGGTAAGATGAATAGCAAAGCGACGAAATTCCAACGTTTGAAAGGGCAATAACTTGTGTCAGATTTCTAAAAATTTTATTGCTAACAATGAATCAGCCCGAAGACCGCATTTAAGATTAAAGTTTAATATTTACAATTGCTAAATTCTTGTAGCCCTTATCAACTTAATAGAATCAATTATTTCATTTCTCCTAACATCAATTATCTTTAATCCTTAATCACTGAGGCAGATAATCAAGCGGAGCTGCAGGCCCGAGATTAATTCCTGATAAGTACCATGCGACCAGCAACAAAGTCCAGGCAATACTAAACACAATTGAATATGGAATCATTAAAGAGGCAAGACTACCAATGCCGGCTTCCCTTTTATACTTTTGAAGAACGGCAAGAATTATAAGCAAGTATGAATTAAGTGGAGTGATTATGTTTACAACCGAATCTCCAATCCTGTAAGCGGCAGTAGTTAATTCGGGCGATATACCAATCAACATAAACATTGGAATGAATATAGGGGCCAGAACTCCGAACTTGCTTAACATGCCGCTTATAGCAAAGTCACCTAAAATTACGAGAAGAATAAACAATGGAATCATAATAATTACCGGTAGAGATGCCTGAACCAATAATGATCCTCCTGCATATGCAAGCATACGATCAAGTTTTGTGTAAGCAAAGTAGTTAACAAACTGTGCCATAAAGAATGCAATTACCAGAACTGGCACAATGCTTTTTACTCCGTTATAAATTCCATCAATAAAATCTTTTTGGGTTTTAAGCTGCCCGGTCATTCTTCCGTAAACAATTCCCGGCACGAGAAATGCGAGAAAGATTATAGGAACAATCACATGTGACCATCTGTTTCCCGGCGGTTCAACGAGGGTCTCTTTTCCGGGGGCTTCTTTTATTATCAATGGCTCGTTAGAAAGGATCTCCTCTTTGTTCACACTCGTTTTTTCTTCTTCTGTTATTATAGAAATTGGCTGTCTGACAAGCACACGATCATCAGGAAGAGTTTGTTGGCCCGGACCATATAAGGGCATTCCCGGAATAAGTATTAAAGCAAGAAATATTCCCACAACAATAAGATTTGAAGTGCTGGCAAAAATCAAAGCTTTTTTTTCTTTGTCTTCTAATTTCATGTTTGAAATTACAGATGAACTTTCCAAACTGTCTTCTGTGGTTTGTCTTTTAAGTCTTGGCTCTACAATCTTATCAGTTACATACCAACCCGCAAGCATTATCAGCAAAGCGGAGGCAGCTTTAAAGTAGAGATTGTGAAGAATGTTAACGCTGTACTGAGGATCAATAATATGCGAAGCATCCTGTGCGAATCCGGCGATAGCGCCATCACCACCGGTTGGGAAAAACCCGGCACCAAATCCTCCTGCAACTCCGGCAAATGCAGCAGCTAATCCGGCAACCGGATGTCTTCCCATAGCATAAAAAAGCGCAGCAGCAAGCGGCGGGAGAATTATATACCCGGCATCACTTGCAACTGATGCATTTGCTCCAATCAAAACTATGACGGGTGTAATTAATTTGCGTGGTGTTATCAGCGCTACCCATCGCATTAGAGCGCTGAAGAATCCGAACTTTTCCGCAAAACCAATTCCAAGTATTGCGACAAATATTAAACCAAGAGCCGGCAGCGTTGTGAAATTTCTCAGCATTGAAGAAAGCATCCAATAAACACCTTCGGATGTAAGCAGACTTCTGGGCTCAATTGGATTGCCTTTTGCTTCTAGCTCAACCAAAGGATGTCCTTCTTCATTGGTTTTGGGTGTTAATTTTTTGTTTCCCGTTTCATCGACAACTTCCGTCATTACAACTTTTGGTGAAACCGGCTGGACTTTCCATCCTGCGAATGAGCCAATGGCTGATATAATTATTGTAAGGGCTGAAAGAATAACAAAAAGTAAAGCTGGTTCGGGAAGCTTGTTGCCGAGCTTTTCAATCAAATCCAGAAAATTAACACTTAAAATTTTTCTCTTGTTTTTCCCGGTTTCATTCTGCATTTATTTGATATTTCCTTTCGGGTTTGCATTCAATAAAATTTTTTATAACGCCGGTTAAATGAAGTGACAGTTATTAAAACTATTGAATTGAATAAAAAGTTCAGGGGATAGTAATTATTACCCGCGAGGAAAATTATAAAATTTTTATTCTTCTCAATTGTCTATTGATCTAATTCTTTTTACTTTATTAGTGAAATAATATTATCAATTCAACGGAGCCGAAAAATGAAAGATAAGATCGTGCTCTTCTCTCTGGTTATTGCCTCCATTTGCGTGATAATTGGATTAATAGGCAAACTTACTCACACAAGAATTTATTTCCAGAATTTTACCTGGCACACCTTTGCTCAAACGGCTTTGCTGTTTGCAATTGCCTGGGGAATCGGGAAATTATTATCTGTAAATAAGCAATAGAATTTTAATATAATAGAATATTTTTCTCTCCAAACCCGAATGAGGTTAAGGGGTATCTACATTCATTACTGCCGGGAAGGTCTAAAAACAAATTAACAATTACTTAATAATGATTTAACCTTCTGTTAATTCTCTCGTTATTTTCATTCAATATTTTTAGTTCAAAAATAAGTGAGTGAACTATGAATACTCATAAGAACAAAAAAACGAATAATGATTTGTCGATTATCGGCTGGGTTTTATCGAGAGCTATCTTCGTCTTCATTCTGCTTGAAATCACATCATTTTCATTAGGACATCTGGATCCGCAAATGATCGGATTCATTTTTCTTCTTATTGCGATTGTAATTTTATTGCCCGCAATCTTCAGAGCATCCGGCAGCAGAGAATCTTCTTTAGAAGAACGAATAGAAAAATTAGCCTGAACATTTTATCTTTTTACCGGCTCAAATCAGGGCTGTAATCAATTCACAGCCGCCTGCCCCCTGTATTGTAAAGCCAACAGACTGTTGACTAAAATATCAGCCACTCTCATTTTAAGATTGAAAAAACAGCCGTAAAGTCAGTGCTTTTTAATGGCTCGCGAATTGAACGGTTTTTAATTAACCAGAATTCATAAAAAGCCATTAATAAGGATAAGGGATCGAAATGAAAAAGCATTTACAACAGATTATATTGATTGTTTGTTTGGTAACACTGCTATTTCCTGTCGAAACATTTACTCAGACAAAGTCGAAGCAAAAAAATACAGAAGCAGATAAAACAAGATTCAAAACCTACTGGCAAAACAACTCAAAAGTTGATAAGGCAAATTCAGGAAATAACTTTGAGGTCGAAAGAAGAAATAAAAAAGATCAGTTTAATAACAATGATTTTACGGATAATTATAAAAGAAGAAACGGAAACAAACGCGAAAAAGAAAAGTTCACTGAAACTGAAACCCATCGGAATTATAACCGGAATGAAATCTACACCGAAAATTATTTCAGAATTGACCGTTCTGGAAATACACTATGGGACGGCAAGCACTGGAAAGCTTCCTCTTTTCCTTTGAGCATTTACGTTAAGGAATCTGGCTCCAGATATTACAAGTCAGAATATAAAAATTATGTTAAGTATGCACTTGACGTTTGGAGAAAAGCCGACGACAGAATTAATTACAGGTTTGTTAAATCTCCTGATGATGCCGACATCGCAGTAATTTTTGTGGAAAACCTTGGTGACCGATATGAGGAAAATTATCTCGGCTTAACAAACTATGAAACAGGCAGGCAAAACGAGATTGAATTTTCGAAAATTGAAATAAGTCTCATTAAAAACGGTAATGAAAAAGTATCTGCAGGCGAAATTAAAGCCACGATTATTCACGAGTTCGGGCATGCTTTTGGTCTTGGGCACAGTGATAATCAGAGAGACCTTATGTATCCTTACATTTCCTCAAATCATACTCCTGATATGAATTACAGTGAATTATCAAAAGGCGATAAACTGGCAATAAAAGATGCAATAAATTTATCGTTTGAAGAACAATATGTATTCAATTAACTTTTTAGGCTCTCTCCCAGTTTAAAGATTAAAATATTTTTAAATCTTTTGGTCAACACACAAAAATTTTAATAAAGTATTTTTTAAGTTATAGCCACAGCTGATTTATATTCTTGTAAAATTATTCCGGGAGAAGCAATGGCTCGCTTATTAATACTTGGCGCTGGTATAGCCGGACAAACCGCCGCACTACATGCAAAAAAAAGATTGAACAATAATCACGAAGTTATTGTCGTATCACCAAACAGCAAGTGGAACTGGATTCCTTCAAATGTCTGGGTTGGTGTGGGCGTAATGAAACCCGAACAAGTTACTTTTCCGTTAGCACCAGTTTACAAAAAGACGGGAATAGAATTTTATCAGGCAAAAGCTTTAAGCATACATCCGGAAGGTGATTCAAGTTCATCAAATCCATTTGTTAATATTGAATATACCTTGCCAGAAAAACTTGGAATACAAGAAAAAATAACTTACGATTATCTTATTAATGCCACCGGCCCAAAACTTAAATTTGAAGCCACAAAAGGTTTAGGACCTCAATTCAACAGCTATTCGGTCTGCACTTATGATCACGCAGCACACACTTCTAAGGGTTTAGATGAACTTACAGAACAAATGAAAAAAGGTGATAGGAAAACATTTGTTATAGGGACGGGCCATGGTAATTGCACATGCCAGGGTGCTGCTTTTGAATATTTGTTTAATGTTGAGTATGAATTACGAAGAAGGAAAGTAAGAGATAAAGCAAATATTATATGGATATCAAATGAGCAGGAATTGGGTGATTTTGGAATTGGAGGAATGCACATTAAGCGAGGCGGTTATGTAACTCACTCGCGCATCTTCACTGAATCTCTTTATACTGAAAGAGGAATCAGTTGGATTACGCGTGCTCATGTGAAGGAAGTTGAAAAAAACAAACTTTTTTATGAAAATCTTGACGGAGAAGAAAAAGAACTAAATTTTGATTTTGCAATGTTGTTGCCGCCGTTTTCCGGTGTTGGGTTAAAAGCATTCAACGGAAACGGAGATGATATTACAGCGGATCTTTTTGCTGCGAATGGATTTATGCTTGTTGATGGAGATTATTCTAAAAAGTCTTACGATGATTGGAGTCCGGCAGACTGGCCATCAACTTATCAATCTCCCAAATACAAAAATATTTTTGCAGTTGGAATTGCCTTTGCTCCTCCTCATGCAATTTCAAAACCGATGTTGAGTCCGAATGGAACTCCAATCTTTCCAACTCCACCAAGAACAGGCATGCCTTCGGGTGTAATGGCCAGGCAAACTGCTTATAACATTACCGATATGATAAACGGAAAATCAGAAATACCGACTAGAAAAGCATCGCTTGCAAATATGGGTGCAGCATGCATCGCATCTGCAGGGGCGGGATTCTTTAACGGCACCGCTGTTTCAATGACAATGTATCCTATAATACCCGATTTTAAAAAATATCCGGATACAGGAAGAGAATTAAAATATACTACGGGAGAAATTGGTTTAGCAGGACACTGGATAAAACATTTTCTGCACTATGCATTTATTTATAAAGCAAAAGCAAATCCGTTTTGGAGAGTGGTGCCTGAGTAAAAGCCTCACCCTAACCCTCTCTAAGGAGAGGGAATAGAATGAAATTTAAAAATAATTGGAGTTTATATGACTGAGAGAAAACCTTACGAGCAAACTTATTATCCGCCAGTACCAACTAAGTTTACAAAATCTATGCGAACAAATTTAATCTGGCAGTTTTTCAGATTCATCATTATTAATATTAAAATGCTGAGAATGGTAAGAAAGCACTAATTTCTTACTCCTGTGCTGGCATTCCCATCTGAGACCATTCCTCCTTTGATGGGCCATAAACACCGGGAACTTTAAGGTCGTTTAATCTCATTACTATTGTGAGCTGTCCCCTGTGATGGATTTGATGATTTATTAAAACAGCAAGCGTGCTTCCTCTCTTCCATTGTTCGCCGTACATATCGTCAACTTGCTGAAGAGAATCGTCATTCCACTTATCTTTTATTTCATTGATTAAATTCTCAGAGGTTCTTTTATATTCTTCAACTAACTCCTTTGCGGTATTTGGAACGGGTGCATCAGTATTAACTGTTGGAAAGCTTAAACCTGTCCGGTGCATAATTTCACCAATTGAGGTAATTATATGCCAGGCTAATCTTCCCGCTGTTCTTATATTACTTACGGTATGTTTTGTCAGCGATTCGTCAGAAAGATTGTTAAACAATTTTAATGTAGACTCGGACTCATAAGCCCAATCATTGATGAAGTCTTCTATTTTGCGGTACATCTTTAATTCCTTTCTATTATATTATGCTGAACTTGTCTCAGCATCTCTAAAAAAATAAATATCCCGAAACAAGTTCGGGATGACTATTGTACTAATTCAAATTTTTCAAAATCTCTTTTAACTTACCAATGTTTTCTAACCAATCCTTTTGCTTTGTTCTTTCCTTTTCAACAATTTCGGGGGCGGCATTTGAAACAAACTTTTCATTTGAAAGTTTCTTTTCAATTCCGGCAAGCGAGTTTTCGAGACGGTTTATTTCTTTCTGAAGCCTCTGTCTTTCTACTTCAAGGTCGATTAAACCTTCAAGTGGAATAAATATTTCACATTCACTTATTACTGCTGATGCGCTTGCCTTTGGTTTTGTTAAATTCATATCAGCTGTTACATCTTCAACTTTTGCAAGCTTTTTTATGTAGTCAATCTGGTGATCTTTTACGCTTGCGGATTTGATAAATGCATTTATCTTTTTTGATGGTGCGATGTTCATCTCTCCGCGGATATTTCTGATTGAAGTAATAATATCTTTAACGAATTCCATTTCTTTCTCGGCAGATTCGTGAATCATCTTTTCATCTGCTTCAGGGAATTCAGAAACAGAAATACTTTCTCCCTTTTCTCTTTCATTGGTTAATTGCCAGAGTTCCTCTGTTAAGAACGGCATAAACGGGTGAAGAATTTTTAATGCATCTTCAAAAATTGAAATTGCTCTTGTAAGCACGGCAGATTTAACTTCATCATTATCACCATAAAGTCTTCCTTTAATCATTTCAACATACCAGTCGCAGTAATCATTCCATAAAAAAGAATAAACAATTTTTATTGCATTGTTCACTTCAAATTCATCCATTGCCTTATTGAATTGGATAAGAGTTTTATTTAAGCGTGATATTATCCATTCGTCAGCAAAGTCTTGATGCTTACTAGAAAGCGCAGGATCTGTTTTAATTGATTCTTTGTTCATTAGGAGAAATCTTCCGGCATTCCATATCTTATTTGAAAAATTTCTTCCGAGCTCGCATTTATCAGTGCTGAAAAGGACATCCTGGCCCAGCGGAGCGAGATAAATAACAGTGAATCGCAATGCATCCGCGCCATATTCTTTGATTACATCAAGAGGATCGGGTGAATTGCCGAGCGATTTGCTCATTTTTCTTCCCTGGGCATCGCGGATGATACTTGTAAAGTAAACATTACGGAACGGGATGTTCTTCATAAAATGCATTCCGGCCATTATCATTCTTGCAACCCAGAAGAAAATTATATCAGGTCCTGTTACAAGTGTGTTTGTCGGGTAATAATATTTTCTTTCTTCTTCGGTTCTGAAAATTGCGTGTGCCCATAACCAGCTTGATGCCCAGGTATCAAGTACATCTTCATCCTGCTTCCAATTTTCAATATCTTTTGGCGGATTAACATCGCAATAAATTTCATTTGTTTGTTTATGATACCAGACAGGAATTCTGTGTCCCCACCACAGCTGCCGCGAGATGCACCAATCTTTTATGTTCTCCATCCAGTGAAAATATGTTTTTTCCCAGTGTTTTGGGTAAAAACGGATTAGCCCCTCTTTCACAACATCAGTCGCGGGTTTTGCAAGTTCATCCATTTTCATAAACCATTGTTCTGAAAGATATGGTTCGATGGGAACGTTACCCCGCTCAGAATAACCGACTTTTGTCTGGTAATCTTCTATCTTATGAAGCAGTCCCAGCTCTTCAAACTTTGCAACAACTTTTTTTCTGACTTCATATCTGTCCTGATTCTGAAGCCATCCGGGGACATTCTTATTTGTTGTAGCATCATCATTAAAAATATTAATGAACTGAAGTTTGTGTCTTATTCCCATATCATAGTCGTTAACATCGTGAGCCGGTGTAACTTTCACTGCACCAGTTCCGAACTCCATGTCAACATATTCATCGGCAATAATTGGAATTTCTCTTTCAACAACAGGAAGTTTTACTTTCTTTCCGATTAGATGTTTGTATCTTTCATCTTCGGGATTAACAGCGACAGCAGTATCGCCGAGCATTGTTTCGGGTCGTGTAGTTGCTACTATTACAAACTGATCGCTTCCAACAACCGGGTATTTGAAATGCCATAGCTTGCTGTTTACGGTTTTGTAAATAACTTCTTCGTCGGAGATGGCGGATTTATTTGCGGGATCCCAGTTAACCATTCTGTAACCGCGATAGATTTTTCCTTCTTTGTAAAGATCAACAAATGCTTTTACCACCTCGTAATAATACTGATCATCCATTGTAAAGACTTCTCTTCGCCAGTCGCAGCTAACGCCGAGCTTTTTCAACTGCTGGATAATTATTCCGCCGTATTCTTTTCTCCACTCCTGGCAGTGTTTAAGAAATTCGTCGCGGCCTATTTTATATTTATCAATTCCCTTCTCTTCAAGAAACTTTGTTACTTTTGTTTCAGTTGCAATCGAGGCGTGATCAGTTCCCGGAACCCAGCATGCATTGTAACCTTGCATTCGTTTTAGTCTGATAAAAATATCCTGCAATGTGTTATTCAGGATATGACCCATCGTTAGCATTCCGGTTATGTTTGGCGGCGGGATTGGAATTACATAAGGTTTTTTTGAGTAATCAACTTCGGAATGATAAAGTTCGTGATCGTACCAGTATTTGTACCATTTATCTTCGACATCAGATGGATTATATGCTTTAGGGATATCAGAAAAATTTTTAGCGGACATTTATTACTCTTTTATTGAAAATTAGAATGCAAATATAAGCAAAATCGCAAAGTAAGATTATGAGTAAGAGTAAGAAAGATTGTTGAATTACTTTATTACTGTGCGAAAAGTTGTTGTGAGCGACCTGCCCGTCGAAGTATCAACGAATACGGAAGCGAAGCAACCCAGTTTGAATGGTCAATCAGAGATTTGTTGTTCGGCCCAGGTTTTGAATCGCTCTAAATGTTTAAATAGCTTTTCAATATCTTCTTTATCATAAATTCGTCCACTATATGAGACGGATGTTTTATGTGCTATCAATCTTTCAAGCTGATTTAATGCACTGTCTTTTGTTTCGGAACCCGGAACTAAATTCTCCAGCAACCTTACCACTTCCTGATGGTCATCTCCTTCACTCTTTACTCCACCATATTTAATAGTTACAGAGTCCGCATAAGCAATTGCAGAATGTACTATTAAAACTCCCGAAGCATTCCATCGCCCGGAGTTTTTCTCACCCATAGCACCCAGGTAAAATCCATCAGCTATTTTTTTATACTGAATAAATTGAGATTTATCAACACTTACTTTTTTAGATTTCCTTGGCATTTAACAATTTCTCTATCGGGTTTCCAAAAATTAATTTGCCTTC
>JACAFB010000051.1 GCA_013388545.1 Ignavibacteriaceae bacterium | reverse complement strand
TCTAAGGATGCCGTTGAACGTTACATCCATGACTTTGAAGCTGTTAGACTTCTTTCAAAAAAGTTTGATGACTTAAATACTATTTCTCTTGTTACTCGTTTATCTAAATCTGTGGTCAGTCAGTATATTGACTTATTACCGGTTGACTTGTAACTTTGTTTTACCCTTCTTTGGGTATCATTTGATACTATTTGAGTAGAATCATTTTTTTAGTTTGAATGAAGTTTCCTACCTGAACCTGATAAAAATAAGTTCCTGAAGATACTTTGTTACCAAAGTTATCTTTTGCATCCCAAGTTACTGTGTAATTGCCTGAGTTTCTGAATTCATTAATTAATTCTTTCACCTTTTGTCCGTTAATGTCATATATAGTTAATTGAACATTTGCAGAACCTGGCACATTATATTGTATTGATGTCGAAGGATTGAAAGGGTTGGGAAAATTTTGTGACAAGTTATAATCATTCAGGTTTCCATGATTTTGCTCATGATTTACATCTGTGACCGTTCCAGTAGATGTAATAAATGCAACATAGTACCCATAGTTATCCCAAAATATATTATCATTTAGACCTAAGAAAAGTTGACCAGAAACATTGGCTACAAATGAACCATTTCTCCCTACATAGAATGGGTCCCCACTATCACCGATTTTTCCTATCACACAATGAGATGCAGCTTCGGGGAGAGGTAATCCTGAACCCGCTATCCAACCACCCATTCCTTCGGGACCTATCCAGGTAATTGTTTTAGTATGAAGTGCCCCATCGGTTGCTGCAATACCGTTTACGAATATTAACACTGTATCTCCAACGGAGATATTTATGCCAGTATTATTCCAAGCCGTAGTAATATCTATAATAGAAACACTTACCTTATCTGTTAAATAGGGAAGCACAGTGATATCTTGTGCAAAATTGCTATGTGCAAAGGATATAGCAAACAATAATAAGTAGAGTTTTTTTTCATTTCAGTCTCCTTTTAATTGTATTTGAAAATTTTGTTTACAATGAACAAATACATGAAAAAAAACCTTTCTCGGAAAACTTCTAAAAGAAAAAACAAAAAGCCCCCTAAACCCGCCTGCTTCAGATAATATCAAAGTTCGGCGGGCAAATTTCCTCTATTTGTCCGGCGTCCGGCAATAGCCGGATTAACGGAGACGGAAGGGGACATTAGGTAGGAATTAGCTTATTTGCCCTTTCCTGTAATAATTGATAATTTGCGATTAGAAAAGGAAGGATATTGAAATGGTGACAGAAATCAACAGAAAAACCGGAAAAGAAAAAATTAAGGAGCTTTTAACTGCTGCTGGTGACAAAGAAAAACTGCTGTTAGCGTCTAAGTATTCAGGGAAACTCAAGCTAAAACAGAGTCCGCTGGCAATTCAAAAGAAGCTTCGAAATGAGTGGAACTAGTCTACTCTGCGATACCAACATTCTATTATATCTTTTATCGGGGGATAAAACAGTTACTGAACTGCTAAATCTGAAGAAGATTTTTATTTCTTTCATCACCGAAATTGAACTACTTACATTCAAAAAATTATCCATCGGCGAGAAAAAAGTAATTGGGGAATTGTTTTCCAACTGCAATATAATAGGATTAAATGAAGAAGTAAAAAGGAAAACAATAGAGATCAGGATAAATAATAAATTAAAAATTCCCGACTCAATAATCGCAGCAACTGTGGGCTATTTAAAAATACCGCTTGTTTCTGCAGATAAACAGTTTAAACAACTGGAAGATATAAATTTAATTTTTTACCAGGTATAACGTTTAAGCACTTCACTTTCAGTGGAAATGAAATCCCAAATTCTGCATTTATTATCAACTCTGTATTCCCAGCAATCTATTAACAAGCTGCCATAAGGAACATCATAGCTCTTTTATCACTCTTGCCCTTTCCTTTAATAATTGATAATTTACAAATAAAGTTTAAGGAAAATGTTATGGATGAATTGATTAAAAGAATTACCTCTGATCCTGAAAAATGCGGCGGACGTCCATGTATAAGAGGAATGAGAATACGGGTCTCAGATATTCTTGAACTATATTCTGCAGGATTGACAAGTGAACAGATTCTGGAAGAAATGCCAGATCTTGAACAAGAGGATTTGAAAGCAGCACTGATCTATGCAAGTCGTAAATTAGACCATCCGATAATTGCTGCATGAAAATCTGGCTTGATGCACAGTTATCACCTTACCTGGCAGAATGGATACAGGAAAATTTTAAAGTTGAAACAATCCCAGTTCGTGACCTTGGTTTAAAGGATGCCATTGATAGAAAAATATTTGAAGATGCAAAGAACGCGGAAGCTGTTGTAATAACAAAGGATATTGATTTTCGTTTGCTTCAGGAAAAATTTGGTTCACCTCCTAAAATTATTTGGCTCACCTGTGGAAACACATCAAATAAAAGACTAAAAGAAATATTTTCTGACAATCTTGGAAAGGCACTTGAACTTCTTAAATCAGGTGAAAAGATTGTTGAAATAACCGGGGAATAGTATAGTCTTTATGAACAGCCAATATGGAATATTAGCAATTTTATTAAGTTTGGATTCTCGCCAGTCGACCAATCAACTGGTTGAAACTTGCTATAAAATTGCTTTGAGCAATCTACGGTTTAGTTATAAAAAGGTACATCAGATAGTTTTAAGAGAGGAACTTTCACTTGAAGATCTGGCAATTGATTCTATTGCTTCTCTATTCGAAAAAGATGAGTCGGGAAGTTTTCAAAATGTCATCGGACCATTTAATTCCTGGCAACCACCTA
>JACAFB010000050.1 GCA_013388545.1 Ignavibacteriaceae bacterium | reverse complement strand
TTTCAGGCAATACTTCTGATGATTAATTTAATTTTTCTCATACTTCTTATCCGGCGCTTTTCCCCCACTGCGGCGTATTTACTTCTGCCATATTCTGGCTGGGTGATGTTTGCTACCATACTTACATTTAGTGTCTGGATGATAAATTGAGACTTTAAATAATGGGGAGAATTAGTAATTTTCAACTTAAATTAATTCAATTGAGTTGTTAATTCAATTTATCTGCTAACGCACAAAGTAATAAATGAATCTTAAAAGACTAAGATTATTACAATCCGGCAGTGAATCCAACGGTCCGGTTATTTACTGGATGAGCCGCGATCAGCGGGTTCACGATAACTGGGCATTACTTTATGCTCAGCAATTTGCCTTAGAAAAGAAGAGACCGTTTGTTGTTGTATTCAACCTGGTTCCTGATTTTTTGGAAGCCACAATTCGTCAATATGGATTTATGCTGAAAGGACTTCAGGAATTAGAATCTGAATTAAGAAAGTATAACATTCCTTTCTTCTTATTAAAAGGAGATCCTAAAAAAGAAATTCCCAAATTCATTGCAGATAACAATGCCTCTGTACTTATTGTAGATTTTGATCCTTTGAGAATTAAAAGAATCTGGAAAAAAGAAGTAGCAAAGAAAATTACCATTCCGTTTTACGAAGTTGATGCACACAACGTAGTGCCATGTCTTTTTGTTTCGAAAAAACTGGAATTTGCAGCCTACACAATACGCCCAAAAATTCACAAGCTGATGCCTGAGTTTTTGGATGAGTTCCAATCAGTTAAAAAAATGAGAAAGATTGAATCTTTAACTTCGGATAATATTGATTGGGAAATGGCAGTTGCTTCATTAAAAATTAATCGGGATGTGAAAGAGGTTGATTGGATTAAACCGGGTGAAACAGCAGCAGCAAAAACATTAAAGGATTTTCTTGAAAACAGATTAGAACGTTATGCAGAAGACAGAAATGATCCTAATAAAAATGCTTTATCAAATCTTTCACCATACCTTCACTTCGGACAAATTTCAGCACAGCGGGTGGCATTAATTAGTCAGCAGTTTTATAAAAATGATCCTTCTTCAGAAGTATTTCTTGAAGAATTAATTGTTCGAAGAGAATTGTCTGACAACTTCTGTTACTTCAATCAAAAGTATGATTCATTTGATGGATTCCACGATTGGGCAAAAGAAACACTCAACCTGCACAGAAAAGATAAAAGAGAGTTTATCTATTCGCTTGAAGATTTTGAAAAGGCTAATACACATGAAGATCTCTGGAATGCTGCACAAAAGGAATTATTGATTTCAGGCAAAATGCATGGATATATGAGAATGTATTGGGCGAAGAAAATTTTAGAATGGAGTGAGTCACCGGAAGAAGCGTTACGGATTGCAATTTATTTAAACGATAAGTATGAACTTGATGGAAGAGATCCAAATGGCTACGTTGGTTGTGCCTGGGCTATAGGTGGTGTTCACGACAGGGCTTGGGCAGAACGTAATGTTTTTGGCAAAATTCGCTACATGAACAGAAATGGAGCTACCCGCAAATTTGACGTTTACTGTTACATAAAAAGACATCCTTAAAGACTTTTAACGTAAAACTGACTCATTAATAATCACTATCACCTATTTTTTCTTTTTAAAACATAAAAATCCTTTCAAAATGTAGTTTTCATGGGAAAACTTCGGCAAAGTTGTTGAATTAGAAAGCAACATGAGAATCAGGGAGAACATCAATATAAAAATGATACAAAAACCACAGAAGCTTCAGTTAAGTCTTACAATTCAATTTGCAGTATTCTTTATCATTATTGCTGGAATGATTTACTATTACTTCAGTCAGAAATTTGAAGAAGAAGTATTAGACAAATTCAAATTCAAAGCAGAAATGATTACAAAATTTCTTGAGCAGAATCCGCAGTTCTTCTGGGCAAACCGGATTGATGATAAAACTCAGCTTATTCAATTAATGTTCTTGAATGAGATTAATTATGTTGTACTTGAGAATAACAATGGTCAGTTAGTTGATGCTGTAAATCTTGACCTCGCTGAAGATTATCTCTATGTGGCTGCTAATGTCAACGATAATATTTCTTTTGATGAGACTATTTACAGAGTGGTGATGCCTGTTAACCAAAATAAAATTCAACAGGGTAAAGCTTATTTCGGATTTAATGCAGGAACAGTTGCAACTGAACTTAAAAGAAAAACTCTTTTAACGGCTTTGTTTAGTTTATCTATATTATTAGCCGGAATGGTTTTCACATATTTCCTAAGCTCCATTTCATTCAGACCTATCACCAAACTTATATCTGCATTAAGTAAAAGCGATATAAAAGAACGAAAAATTTTACTAACCAAGTTTAAGAATAACGAAATTGGAATACTTGCACAGAAAATTTATGATATTCTTAATGAGCTTGATAAGTCGTCAAGCGAAGTAACCAACCTTAATGAAAAACTTAAAGACGTATTCCGTGAAAAGATATACGAGTTAGATGCTGAAATTAATCAAAGAAAAAGAGCCGAGAGCTTTTTAAAGAAAAGTGAAGAGCAATTTAAACTGCTTTTTGAAAATGCACCGATAGGAATGTTTATTATTTCCAATGAGGGGAAAACTCTCCGCGCTAATAAGGCATTCTGTAATACAATTGGTTATGATTATCACGAGATATTAGGTGCACCTATTAAATATATTTTTAACAGCAGTAAATCCGGCGATGTTAAATCTACATTTCAACTCATTTTAGAAAATGAGAATCTTGATACTGAATGTAATTTGATTAAGCGTGATGGCAGGAAAATTACAGTGATATTAAAAGCTATTAAGATAAGCGATGATAATGGTGAGTTGAAGAATACTCTCATTCAGGTTCTTGATATCACTGCAATTAAAAAAGCACAAAGTGAAATATTACTGGCTCTTGATAAGGCAAAAGAATCCGACAGATTAAAAAGTGCATTCCTTGCGCAGATGTCTCACGAAATACGTACGCCTCTGAATGTTATTTTGCCATCAATTCCGCTAATTGCAGATGAACTGAACAATAAAGATGAGGAAATGCTCGGAATCCTTGCATCAGTAGAAAATGCAGGAAAGCGTTTGCAAAGAACTATAGATATGATCCTTTCCATGTCAGCTGTTCAGAGCGGTAATTATAAACCACGATTCGAGAATTTTAGTCTTGCTGATGAAATTAAAAATCTTTCTAAGGAATTCATTTCTATCACTAAAGAAAAAGGATTACAGTTATTTTTTAGCAACAGCTCATCAAATTCAGAAATTGCTGCGGACAGATATACAGTCAATCAGATATTTCAAAACTTAATCGGTAATGCTGTAAAGTATACACATAAAGGACAAATCAGCATATCGGTAGAAGATTATGATAAGAATAAAGTAATCGTCAAAGTTGAAGATACGGGAATCGGAATAAGTTCAAAGTACATTAAGAATTTATTCTCTCCATTCTCCCAGGAAGATGCGGGACAAACCAGAAAGTACGAGGGAAATGGTTTAGGTTTAGCGCTTGTGAAAGAATATGTTAGAATAAATAATGGTGAGATTTCCGTTCAAAGTGAAAAGAACAAAGGTTCGGTATTTTCAGTTATTTTTGAAAAAAGAATTCAGAATCAATTTTTTGAACAAAAGAAATTTTTAATGAACGAAGTGAAAACACTTCTGAATTAATCATCATATCTATATTCGCCCAACTCGAGCAATATTTGGAGCGATAAAAAAATCAGGCTTAACAAATCCATCATATCTCCTGCCTTTTTAAGAGATTAAATTTAACTTTTCTGCTCTCAAACATATTCTATATTTTTAAAATCATTATTCATAGTTGCCTTTAATGAACAGATACAAGGTTCTGTTATTCTATAAATACGTTAAGGTTGATGAACCCGAAAGGATAGTCAACGAACATCTCAACTGGTGTCTTTCAAATGACATTAAGGGAAGAGTGTTTTTTGCCAATGAAGGTGTAAACGGAACAGTGTCTGGTTTAGCAGAAAATATTGAAAAGTATAAATCACATCTCTGCAGTTATCCGGAATTTTCAGATATCTGGTTTAAGGAAGATGACGCTGATGAACATACATTTAGAAAAATGCATGTCAGATTGAAAAATGAAATTGTCCATGGCGATCTGAAAGATGTAAAAGTTGAACACGGAGGGAAAAGACTTTCTCCTGAAGAGCTGTTAAATTTTTATCAGGAAGGAAAAGAATTTGTAATTGTAGATGCACGCAATTGGTATGAAAGTAAAATTGGCAGGTTTAAAAATGCAATTACTCCGCCAATGAAAAATTTTCGTGAGTGGAAAAAAGTTGCTGATGAAGATTTGAAGGACTATAAGAATAAAACAGTTGTTACTTACTGCACAGGGGGAATACGATGCGAAAAAGCTTCAGCGTATTTGAATGAAAGAGGATTTAAAGATGTTTATCAACTGGATGGTGGTATTGTTAACTTTATTAAAAAATTTCCTGATACTTTCTGGGAAGGCGGAATGTTTGTATTTGATGAGCGAAGGGTTATTAATCCAAATTCAAAGGAAGAATTAAAGCATATTGCAAAATGCCACTTCTGTGGAAAGCCTACTTCATATTATATCAACTGCCATAATGTTGATTGCGATAAAATTATTGTTTCCTGTCACGATTGCAAAGAGAAGAATGAGTATTGCTGTTCAGATGAATGCAGAGAGAGTAAAAACAAGAGAAAGATTTATCATGGTTAACTCAGCGTCCTTGCGCCTCTGCGGTGAATAATCAACCGCGGAGACGCTAAGAACGCAAAAGGTGTTACTTCTTCCAGTCTTCCAACATCTTTTTCATATTATCAAAATCAAACGGGGCGCTTTCCATTTTACTGCCAAGTGCGATAGCTTTTTCCATTGTTGCAATTGCTTCGTTTTTCATTCCGAGTTTATTTTGAATCTGAGCTTTAACTCTTGTATTCCAGTAAACTTCACTAATTAAACAAGATGCTTCAATCCATTTTAAAGCTTCTTCAAGATTTGTATTAGTTGTTAAACAATATTGTGCAGCCTGGAAAGTTGGTGACCAGCTTAGCTGTTCCCTGGCTTTGGAGAGAAACAGTTCTTGTGTATTAGTTTCGATATTGAATGAAACTTTCAGTTTATCCCACAACAGATTTACAACTGCAGAATTATCGGTAACATCGGTAAAAAGAAAAGTCATCCTTTCCATAAAATGATGCTCTTCAGGTTTAGCTTTTACACGCAATACTTCCTTATCTTTATTGAAAGTTGAACCGCCATCTATTTTCGTATCCTTACTAAAAATAAACTCCCATTCATTTTCATTCGGGATTGTATGGATACCATAAGTTCCTGCCGGTAATTCATTTCCATTAATTTTAACCGGGTCACTGAATGTAATAGTGGTTGCTTCGTTAGCTCCTGTGCGCCATATTTCACCAAACGGAACAAGCTCTCCCCAAATTTTTCTTCCTTTTACTCCGGGGCAACTATAATCAATTTTTACTTCAGTAATGCCGACGAATTGAATAACTGTAGCATCGGGACTTGGGCGCGGCGTTCTCAACTCTTGTCCGGGTACATTTAATGAAAAAATAATAATAAGCAGAATGATTGGTTGAATTATTTTCAACATTTTTCCTCCATAGATTTGTTTGATAAAGGTTTGTTTAATTATAATTTTGATTGTGAAGTTAAGAAGCGATTTTCATATATACAATGGACATTGATAAAGAAAATACTAGCGAAACACATCAAAGCTTAAAAAAAGCAAAACCTTCTGGTATGTGGGATAATTTTAAGAGATGGATTCCTTCGATTATAATTCTACCGCTTGCAGTTTACTGGATTATTAATCGTGGTCAATTTGGTCTGCTGGACAATATTGATCTCGTAATTCACGAAGCAGGACATTTTTTCTTCAGCTTCTTCGGGAAGTTCATTTATACTCTCGGGGGAACTTTGATGCAGATAATTCTTCCATCTGTTATTGCAGGTTACTTCTTCCGGAATAACTATAGAACAGGTGTTCAATTCGGTCTTTTATGGCTTGGGCAAAATTTTATTAACATTAGTGTTTATGCTGCTGATGCACAGGCAAGAAAACTTCCACTGCTTGGAGGAAATAAAGTTTATCACGATTGGCATTATCTTCTAAGTGAAATCGGAATTCTTGAATATGATTATGTTGTTGGCTACACTTTTGTCGGAATCGCGGTAGTGATTTTTCTCGTTGCTGTCTTAATGCCTCTTTTAACTCACGATTAAATTGTATCTTTTTCCTGTAAAAAATCAAAAAGAATTTATGTGCAAGTTAATTATCATATCATTCCTATTATTAAAATTTGAAGCTTTTGCTCAATTGGATTCAATGATTACTTATTACAACAACGGTAAGATGGAATCAATTATTCATCTCCGGGATAAAGTTCGCGATGGTGATGCAAAATTATTCTGGGAGAACGGAAATATTAAAGAAGAGCTAACTTATTCTAACGGCAGGGTTGAAGGTCTTGTCAGAAGATATAATCAGGATGGTGTTTTACAGGAGATGTTCGCAATTGAAAATGGTAAAAGAGAAGGTCCGACTTCTTTATTTGATAGTGCAGGAAAATATATTGATGATATTTATTATGAAGAAGGAGTTTTAGTTGTTGATAAAATTATTCTGGATTCCGGACCGAAGAAAGAAGAAAAACAACCGGATGAAATTGCTGTGATTAAAGCTCCGGCTAATCAGAAAAAGAAAAAGCAGAATAATGATGATTTTGTTCCGCCCACAATTGAGGAAGAAAAAAATTATGAAGATGATCCTGCATTTTACAAAACAGTGGAAGTAATGCCCGAACCTTATGGTGGAATTGAAGCTCTTCAAAAAAAAACAGGATATCCTGAAGAAGCGCGAAAGAAAAAAGTTGAAGGAGTTGTGAAAGTATTAACCTTTATTGACAGAGATGGTGAAGTGCTTGATGCTCAGGTTGTTGAAGGAATCGGTTATGGCTGTGATGAAGCCGCAAGACTTGCAATACTTTATCATCGCTTTAAACCGGGACTAATCAGAGGGCAGAAGGTTAAAGTGCAGATGGAAATACCGATAGAATTTAAACTTGAAGAGAAAGATTAAAATGGCTTTACTTTAAAGCGGAAACTTTCAAGTACCTTGTTTAAATGTTTTTCCTTCTCTGATAAATTAACAGTAAAGTTACTGAACTCTCTTCTTACGGGATAAGTTTTTCTCAGCAAATCAAAATAACCTGCCTGCTCATTCTGTTTATACTTTAATATTTCTCTCATCTTCAAGTCATCACTTTCGATATTATAAATTGATGAGAATAATCTGTAAAGTTTTTTCTCATCAGTATCACCATCAGGTAGAATTAAATCGGTTTTTTCAATCTGCGGAAGCTCAGGATTCCAGTCAGGATTTATTTTTAGGAATTTACACAAAGCATCGTAAATCATTTTTGTTCCGTTCACTTTGCCCTCTAATGAATAACCTGCAATGTGAGGTGTTGCAACTTTTGTTACGCTGAGAAGTTCATTGTTTATTTGAGGTTCATTTTCCCACACATCAATTATGAGCTGAAAATTTTTTTTAGATGTTTCTTTCAGCAAAGCAAAATTATCAATCACTGCACCACGGGATGTATTGATTAAAATTGTGTTTGTTGTAATCTCTTTTAAATTATTTTCATTTAAAAGATGAAATGTTTTATCAATCCCTTCAAATGAAAGAGGAACGTGCAGCGTGATTATATCAGCCTTTAAAATTTCATTCAGGTTAACATAATTGCTACCGACTCCTTTTCTTTCTAATGGCGGATCATTTTTCAATACATTCATTCCGAGAGATTCGGCAAGCCGGACAACTCTGCTTCCAATATTCCCGATGCCAACTACTCCTATTGTTTTTTCCTTTAAAGAAATATTTTTTTCGCTGGCGATTTTAAGCAAAGCTGTAAAAACATATTCAGCAACAGAATCTGCATTACAACCCATTGCATCAGCAAACTGAATATTCTTTTGTTTCAGATAATCCAGAACAATATGATCTGTTCCGATTGTTGCTGTTCCTACGAATCGGATTTTACTTCCTTCTAATAATTCCGCATCAACACGGGTAATGGAACGAACAATTAATACATCAGCATCTTTAACTTCTTTATTTATTAAAGATCGTCCGTCAACCAATTTTGTATTCTCAAAAAATGAAAATGCTTCTTTGGCAAAGGCAATATTTTTATCAATAATAAGGTTCATTTATTCTTAATAAGTCATCACAAATTTAATTAATAACAGTAGAAGATTATCGTCATGCTTTTTTAT
>JACAFB010000033.1 GCA_013388545.1 Ignavibacteriaceae bacterium | reverse complement strand
CTTATAACTTAAGCAATATTTAAATCAGATTCGAGAGAATAGTTTAATATAGAATATGCACCATATTTAAATCTTAATTCTTCGCAACAAAAAACCCCCGCATCTCTGCGAGGGTTTTAGAATAAAGAATAATCAATATCTGAAGAGTTGTTTTATCCTCTTTGTAAGCGGAAGGAAAAAGATTAAAACTTTTCTAAGCCAGTCAGGATGCTGCTTTTCAATCTTAGCATCGAATTGCCAGTTGCACATTTTTACTCGTTCGAGCATTACTGCAGGGTGAGTACCATCAAACTTTTTCAAGTTGCCCAGATCATCAAGCCTTACTGATGAAGCATAAAGCGCCGGCATCTCATCGTCTGAATGATAAAGTTTGTGAAAGTCAATTCGTTTTAGCATCATTGTATCAGGAGGCCTCACCCAGCCGTAATGATAAATCTCTGCATCAATGTCCTTTGCTCTGAGTGATGTTCCACTGGTATGTCTGAAGTTCATTGCATCACCCCAGGAAACTATCCCGCGTTTCAGTTTAATAACCCGCACTTCTTTTGTATACCAGTTTCTGTAGTTATCCTGGTAATAATCAAAGCTTCCGTAAAAGTGTTTATACCTGAATCTTAATCCTTCAACCGAATCATCGTTTAGATAATTATTCATAGCCCTGCTGACTGCATTGTAATATTTTTCATGAAGCACTTCATCTGCCTGAATATAAAATCCCCAATCACCTGTACATTCTTTTATTGCCTCATTTGTTTCAACAGAAAGCAGCTTGCCGCCTTCACGTAAACTCATATCCCAGGTTCTTCTGATAACTTTGATTTTATTATCACCTATTGATTTTACTTCCTGGTAAGTGTTGTCCTCGGAATCTCCAACGTTAACAATAAGCTCATCGCACAGCGGGAGAATACTAAGAATAGCTTCCCTGAAAGGATAAAAATATTTTATCCCATTCCTGATAATAGTAAAGCCGCTAACTTTCATCATTGATCGAGTTTAAACTGCATAAAGTACAATTTATGATAAAGACCGTTAAGTTTCAGAAGCTCTTCATGCGAACCTTCCTCTACAATAGATCCGTCACTTAACACAATAATTTTATCGGCATTCTGAACTGTGGATAGTCTGTGAGCAATCACTACTGAAGTCCTTCCCTTCATCAATCTTTCTATTGCCTGCTGAACAAGGACCTCAGATTCGGTATCGAGCGATGAAGTGGCTTCGTCAAGAATAAGAATCGGTGGATTTTTAAGCAAAGCTCTGGCGATGGATAATCTTTGTCTCTCGCCTCCGGAGAGTTTTGTTCCTCTGTCACCGATAACAGTTTCGTAACCATCTTTCAATTCGCTGATGAAATTATGAGCATTGGCAGCTTTTGCAGCTTCAATTATCGCATCGATTGTTATATCCTGAAGCCCGTAAGCAATGTTGTTCCTGACAGTATCGTTGAACAAAATTGTCTCCTGTGTAACAACTCCGATAAATGAGCGAAGAGATTTCATAGAAATATTTTTAATATCGATATCATCTATTTTTATCGAGCCACCGGTAACATCATAAAATCTTGGGATCAGGTCAACAAGGCTGGATTTACCGGCACCGCTGGGACCAACAATTGCAAGCACTTCGCCCTTCTTAATTTCCAGGTTAATATTTTTAAGGATCAAATCGCTCTTTTCATACTTAAAGCTGACGTCGTTAAATCGAATGCTTTTTTCGAAAGATTTCATCTCAACTGCACCGGGTGCATCAAGAACTTTAGGGGTTGTATCAAGAATTGTGAATACTCTTTCAGAAGCGGCAATTCCTTCCTGGATGCTGTTAAAAACCTGTCCGAATAATTTTAGAGACGGCATCATCTGAAAAAATATTCCGATAAAAACAAAAAACGCTCCCGGGGTCATATCACTTTTCCCGAGAACAATCTGGCTGCCGATGAAATAGAGAATTATTGTTATTGTTATAACCCCGATAAACTCTGTAATCGGAGCCGCAAGTGCACGCCTTCTTACTAGACTTGTGAGCAGCCCGAAATATTTTTTCTCTTCTTCGCGAAATCTTTTTATTTCATATTCTTCCATTCCAAAAGCTTTCACAATTCTCATTGCGCCGAAGGTTTCATCAAGTATTGAAGTAATATCAGCAATTCGTTCCTGTGATTTTATGCTTTTTCTTTTTAACGAATCACCGATTTTCGCGAGTATGATTCCGGTTACAGGAAGTAAAGCAAATATCAATAAAGTCAACTTCCAGTTAAAAATAAAAAGCACAGTAGAAAATATTATGATAAGTGGAGGATCCCTGAAAAGGCTGTTTATTACTGCAATCATTGAGTCTTTAATAATCTGAACATCGTTGATGATTCGCGAGATAAGTATGCCTTTTTTTTCCTCGGTAAAATATCCGAGGGAAAGCTTGTGAAAATGAGTATAAAGCTGTAAGCGAATATCCCTGATAATTCCCTGTTCAACAAAGGACATATACCATGTTTGAAGATATGAGAAAAGATTTTTTAACAGAAACACAATGATTATCAGCACACACAGATATGTAACCAGTTCAAGTTTTGAATATGAAGCAACAAACTTATTAAGCATGTAGGAAAGCCAATCTTTTAAATCCAGTATGCTGATTGTTTGAGCTGGATCGAACTGTTTGGGCGATTGATTGAAAAGCAGATCGATAAAAGGCATAACCAATCCAATTGAAGCCAGACTGAACAACACAAACAGCAGCATAAAAAAATTTGCGGCGGCAAGCGGTCTGATGTACGGTTTAAGATATTTAAAGAATCGCCAAAAAACTTTCATGTGACACGAATGTTTTAAATCCTGGGTTAAAAGATAATCGTTTAAATTGAATTTTTGCGAACATAAACTTTCGGTTTGCAATTATGATTTCTTTTAATACTGCATTACTTTTAGGAGGCAGAAGAATAATTATTAAATCCATTCTTTAAGAAAACAGAAGCATATATGATTTTCAGAAATGCACTTGAAAAGCTGAATTTCCGGTTAGAACAGGGCGACCAGTTTCCTGCATTAGCTTCAAGCAGAATTAGTGGCAGGATAATTTTTGTTCTACTTTCAATATTCGCAGTCAGCTTTGTATTATCGCTTGCACTTATGCAATTCATCGGCGCAGTTATTTTTATTATTTGGCTTACCGAACGCTGGAGAGAAAAAAGAAAAGCAATGGATACTTTAACTTCATTGATAATACTTTTCGGGTTCATCAGAATTCTTTCAATTATTTTCTCAGAATATCCTGCACTCAGCAATGAATCGCTTTATAAAGAAGCACTTTTTTATTCATCATTTGTTTCTGTTAACTTCTATCTGAAAACTCTGCCGGGGAAAAAAATTCACAACCTTTTTATGATTTTTATTATCGGTGCGGCTGTAATGGCAGCTATTGGTTCAATCCGGTTTGTTTTGGGAATAGTCGACCGGGCACAGGGATTTTCGTCAAGTTATACTGTGTTTTCCTGTTATATTCTAACCGCATTTTCAGCCGGTCTGTATTTTCCGCGACAGACAAAAGAAACCTCGCGTGCATTTTTATGGTCTTTTTTAATTACTTTACTTTTTATTGGATTAGTTACGTCTTTGGGCAGAGCAAATATTGCAATTGCAGTACTGATTTTAATTTCAGCACTGCTTTTAAGAAGGCTTAATCTAAAGGAAATAATTTTTCTTGGATTATTTTTTAGCCTATTCGCCGCAGCCTACTTTCTTAAACCGTCACAGGTAATAAGCGAACGTGTTCAGAACATAAGCTATTTATCGGACCGGGATATTATCTGGATGGGTGCCGGGCAGTTACTTAATAAACACCCTGTATTGGGATTTGGACCGCGAACATTCAGGGAAATATTTCCGCAAGAGCTAAAAGAAATGTTTGCCGATAAGGGAATCGGAGGCTGGCATAATGATTTTCTTCAGGTTTATTTTGAAAGCGGCCTGCTGGGATTAGCATCATTTATTATTCTTATCATTTATATCTTTTACTTAGCTATTCTTAATGAAAGGAACAAAAAAATAAGCGGCGATCTGAAAAGAATTTCTTCATCAGCTTTAGCCGCTATTGTTTCAATGCTTATATCATCCCTTTTCTCAGGATTTATTTATTCGGTTGTTCTTTCGATTGTTTTTGTATTTCTGATAACAGTAATCACACGAATTCATTCAGATAAGATCTTAGCTGAATCAGTTCAGGAAAAACCGCAAACCCAACCCGCCATTGATTGAAAATTCAGTAGCAGGAACCAAATCGAGGATCGGTGCAAGCTCAAGAAAAACGTCGATTCTAACATCTCGTGGAATCCAGACAAATCCGACAACCCCCCGCATTCCAAATCTGCTGTCGGCATTTTCACGAAGCTTTAATCTTGCACCCGGGCCATAGTATAACATAAAATTTTCGGGAACACTGCTTAATTGAGTGTGGAAAACATAATCCATGTGAGCATGGAACCGGGTTTCTTTAACAAATGAATAGCCCAAACCAAAATCGAATGCGCTATAGGAAGAAGTCCAGTATTTCCCGCTTAAACCGGTTGGTTCACCAAGAATTATTCCTATTCCGAATCCGCGCGACTGAGCTAAAGCTGAAAAGTCTGACAACATAAACATAACTACTGCGACTAAAATTATTTTTTTCACCATATATTGATCCGTGATTTTTTATAAAATATGTAATTAAAGCTTAATAACAATTTAAATCAAAATTTGTTTAATTAGATTTGAAACCATTAAAAAGTTATTTGGTTAAAAACCGATTTATTAACGGAGAAATTAATGACAAGCAAAGATACAACAGAAATTCAAAAACTTGTGGATAAATTATCCTCCCCTTTGGATAAAAACATAAACGAAATCGCCATAATACTTGCAGCCGGTCATGGCAAAAGAATAAAATCTCAGCGCTCAAAGATGCTGCACAAAATCTGGGAAATACCAACCGTTGAAAGAGTATATAAAGCCTGCAGAAAAGGAATTGAAAATATAAATATCATAATTGTTGTTGGAATAAAAGCTGACGATGTTATGAACGTGATTGGTAAAAGATTCAGAACACTTTTTGCTTACCAGGAAGTTCAGAACGGCACAGGTCACGCAGTACAGGTTGCTCTTGACCGCATTGATAATTCATTTGAAGATGGAATTGTATATGTTCTTCCCGGCGATATGGGCTTGATTGACGATGAGACAATTCAGATTGTCAGGAAAGAATTCATCAACAATAAATGTGATATGACTGTCCTTACGGGATTATTTGAAGGCAAAGCCGAAGATAATTCTTACGGGAGAATTATTCGTGTAAAAGGAAAAGATGCGAAAGGAAATCCTTCAGGAAGCGATTTTAACAAAGTCATCGAAATAAAAGAACAGAAAGACATATTTGCTCTTGCCGAAGATGAAAACTATAACGTTGAATTCAACGGCAGAGTTTATTCTTTTACAAAAAAGGAACTAATAAATAATCCGGAATTCAATTCTGGTGTTTATGCTTTCAAATACAAAAAACTTAAAGAGCTTATCGGCAGATTATCAAGCAACAACGTTCAGAATGAAATTTATCTAACTGACCTGATTTCACTTTTTAATGAAAAAGGTTACACCGTTACTGCTGTAAGTCCCAGACTTCAACACGTTGTAATGGGATTCAACAACAAATCTGTTCTTAAAGAGATGGAAGCCATTGCACGTAAACAGGTTTATGATAGACTTAAAGATACAATTGAAATTACCGACCCGGATGATTTTTTTATTGACGAGGAAGTTGTGGAACAAATCATAAAAATGGACAAGGAAGAGGGGCCGCTTGATATTACAATCGGCAAAGGTGTCTATATCGGAAGAGGTGTAAAATTAAATCACAACATTGAGCTCAAAAAAAATGTTTTTGTTGACGGAAATGTTCACTTCGGAAAGAATGCCGTTATCTGGCAGAATGCTCATCTTTCTACTTTCCCAAATCAGCAGTTTATAATCGGAAATAATGTTGAAATATTATGGGGAGATATTATTAAAGGCAATATCGTAATCGGTGATAATTCAAAAATCGAATCGAGTGTGAATATGACAGGAAGCGATGAATTCCCTTTGCGAATCGGTGAAAATGTTCTTATCAAAGGTACCAGCTACATTTTCGGGTCAATTTTAGATGATGGCTTATATATTGAGAACAGCATCATAATAAAAAAGAAGGTTTCAAGAATAGTTGACAAAAACGGTAATGCACTTCCGATAAGATTTTATATTCCTCATCCCGAAGGAGTTGAAAGCATTAAAGATTTGTAAAAATAAAAAGGGCACCTTTCCGGAAGCCCTTCATACGAATAAATAAATATTTGAAAAAATTTTTACTGGGTTAAAGAGTTTAAGTACTTTGTTAGCTGTGATTTCTTTCTCGCAGCAGTATTTCTGTGTAATCTGCTTTTTGATACTCCACGATCAAGATTGGCCACAGCTTCTTTATAATATTTTTCAGCATCTTCTTTTTTCTTAGAGTCAAACACTTTCTTCAAGCTGGTCTTTATTTTAGAAACAGAAATCTTATTGATTTTTCTTCTTCGCTCTGTAATTCTGATTCTTTTCTTTGCTGATTTATGACTTGCCATTTGTAAAAAAATCCTTTTTTGGTTCAAAAATGAGTGCCAAATATATGCATATACCCGTTTGATGTCAAATAAACCCTTAGTATTTTGAACCGCCAAATTGTTTGATTTTGACTAAAAATAACAAGTTTTATGATCAAGGTTAATGAAATATATCATTCAATTCAGGGAGAAAGCACTCACGCGGGAAGACCGTGTGTTTTTGTCCGGCTGACTTACTGCAATCTCCGCTGCACTTATTGCGATACTGAATATGCTTTTTTCGAAGGAAAAGATATGTCAGTTCAGCAGGTAATTGATGAAGTTGAAAAATATAAATGCAAACTTGTTGAAATAACCGGTGGCGAGCCGCTCGTTCAAATGGATGAATGCCTTGAGTTGATGAAAACTCTATGTGAACTCGGATACGAAGTAATGATTGAAACCGGAGGAAGTCTTCCGATAAAAGAAATTGATCCGGGAGTAAAAATAATTATGGATTTGAAATGTCCGTCAAGCGGAATGGAAAAGAAAAATCTTTATGAGAATTTGAAGTATCTAAAACCAACCGACGAGCTGAAATTTGTAATCGGTAATCGTGAAGATTACGATTGGTCAGTTGAGCAGATCAGAAAATATAACTTGAACAGAAAATGCGTAATATTATTTTCGGTTGTATTTGGTGAACTTGAACCTGTTCAATTAGTCAATTGGATATTAGAAGATAAACTTGATGTAAGATTTCAGCTGCAGATGCATAAATACATTTGGCATCCGCAAACAAAGGGAGTATAGCTTCACTGAAAAATAAAACTGTTGAAACAATTAATTGGGTAAGCTAAGATTAACACCGGGATTAATCCCGGTGTAAACAGAATAATTAAAACGTTTGTAACCGTTTCAACGGTTTTACGTGAATTAAAAAAAATAAAATGTGAAATAAGTTTAAATGAAAATCGCAAAAGAATTCAGATGGGAAATGGGACACAGACTTCCCGATCATTTTGGTCTGTGCAAAAATATTCACGGACATTCGTACAAAATGCTTGTTGAGTTTGATGGAAACCTTGATAAGCAAGGGATGATAATTGATTACTATGATGTTGAGAAGATAATTAATCCTATCATTGAAAAACTTGATCATGCTTTTATGGTTAATAAAGATGACAAAGTTGTCCTTGAGTTTTTAGAAAAGATGAACTCAAAGAAAGTTATCGTGGATTTTCAATCAACAGCAGAGAACATTTCGAACTATCTGTTAAATGAAATCTTCAAATCTAGGCTTCCGGCAAATGTATTTTCAGTTAAAGTCCGCGTTTATGAAACGGCATTTGATTATGCAGAAACATCCGGTAGATTAAAATGAAAAGACAAAGTTATTTTCGAAAGGGGAAAAATGAAAAATCAAAATCGGGCCATAAATCCAAAACACAGCAGCTGATAAAGAGATCAAATTTATCTCGTTTCAAGCTTTTAATTGAATACGACGGAACGCGTTACTCCGGTTGGCAGAAGCAGGAAAATGCAAGAACGATACAAGGTGAAATGATCAAAGCGGCAATTCAAGTCTTTGAAAATAATTTTATAGATATCCAGGGCTCTGGAAGAACGGATAGTGGAGTTCACGCACTTTGCCAGATCGCTCATCTTGATGCAAAAACTGTACTTGCACCGGAAATTATCCGAATGAAACTTAATGATTTACTTCCACACGATATAAATATCCTCGAAGTTGAAAAAACTTCAACTAACTTTCACGCCCGCCACGATGCTAAATCACGCAGTTACATTTATCAAATATCAAGACGAAGGACTGCTTTTGGTAAAATTTATGTTTGGTGGGTGAAAGACAAGCTTGATTTTAAAGAGATGGAATCAGCATCGAAACTATTTATTGGTATGCACGACTTCTCATCTTTCTCAGATGATGATCCCGAAGAAAAATCTACTAAAGTTTTAATTGATGATATTCAAATGAAAGAGGAGGGCGATTTAATTCTGATAAGAATCGTCGGCTCACATTTCATCTGGAAAATGGTAAGACGAATAGTTGGAGTTTTAGTCGAAGTCGGAAGAGGAAATAAATCAGAAAAAGACATTTCAAATTACTTGTCAGCAAAATCAAATGAAGTCGCTAAGTTCACAGCACCGCCCTCCGGCTTGTTTCTCGAAAAAGTTTACTACGAAATTAATTCTCTGATCAAAGAATTAAATCCTCCATTCATTTCAGCCCCAAAGTTTAAAGATCCCTCATGAGGGCTTGCATTTAACCCGGAATTGTGTTTTATTACAAATAAAAAAAGTAGAATTACGAAAAGGAGTGCGAAATGAAACCCATAAAGTGCTCTTTTGTTTTGTTCGTTTTCTTTTTCTTAGTTTCTCTGCAAAGCGGCTTGTCTCAGAACATCCTGCCTTACGAAAATTCGATTTGATTTCAATCAATAATATCCGTATGCACTTTTCTAACACCGGAATAGGTTCTTACAATTTTGCAACTGAAAGTGCTGGTTTAGTGTGGCCAGCCAGTTTACCCGGAGCTAGCACAGCAGTTTTTGTAGATGGATTTTTAATTGGCGCTCAAATCTCTGATTCCGAAGTTAGGATTGAAGGTTCAACTTATCGATCGGGTTTACAGCCCGGAAAAATTCTATCCAATGGTCAACCAGACAATCCTGACCTAGAGAAATACAGAATTTTTAAAACCAGACCTGATTGGCAGGAACTGCCCTTTAATAGAATTGATAGGTTTAAAAAAGATTATGAGGAATGGCCATGGGAAGACGGCGCACCCTGGGTTGATGTGAACATCGATGGTAAATACACTCCTTACATTGATCAACCCGAATATATAGGCGACGAAATTTCGTGGTTTGTTTGTAACGATATGAATCCTTCCAATTCAACTTTCCTTTATGGAAGTTCTCCCATCGGACTCGAAATTCAAGTTACAATTTATGGCTTTAACAGAAATAACTCATTGGGAGATGCTGTCTTCAAAAAATATAAAATCATTAATAAAAGCGGTTTAAAATTATTTAATGTTTACTTTTCAATTTTCTCAGATCCCGATTTAGGTTATAATATGGATGATTTCATCGGTTGTGATACTTTATTGGGATTAGGTTACTGTTACAATGCGGATAGCCTTGATAATGGTGGTTATGGTGAAAATCCTCCGGCAGTTGGATATGTTCTGCTCCAAGGCCCAAGAGTTAATTCAAGTAATTCTGATAGTGCATTATTTAATGGAAATTGGATCCGGGGATTTAAAAACAAAAACATAACTGCTTTTTGGTATAACAACCCTGATGAAGTACTGCTGGATGGAAGCAATGCTGATATTGTTTATAGATGGATGCAGGGCAGAAGAGCAAATGGAAACCTATGGTTCAATCCAATTACTAATGATTCAACAACATTCCCATTCAGTGGTGATCCTGTAACACAATCGGGATGGATCGAAACACTACCGGCCGGTGATCGGAGAATAATTATGAGTACAGGACCAGTTTATATGGCAGTTGATGACACGCAGGAAGTTGCTTATGCAATTTTTCTTGCAAGAGATAAGAGCAACCTGTTATCGCTGAAAGCTTTGAAAAATAGTGCAGCGATCCTGAAATTATTTTATAACAATTACAAACCTACACTGGTGGAGACTGTTTTACCTCCGGCACCTGAGAATTATTTTTTAAGTCAAAATTATCCCAATCCCTTTAACCCTGTTACAAGAATTAATTTTGAGCTTCCGGTAAGCGGACATACAACTCTTTAGGTTTTCGATATTATAGGAAGTGAGGTGGCTACACTTGTAAATGAATTCAAGCTCGAAGGGAAGTATGAAGTAGCGTTTTCTTCTGAAGCAATATCAAACGGAGTGTACTTTTATACTCTAATTTCAAGGGATTATTCAAGTACTAAGAAAATGATAGTTTTGAAATAGGCAATTGAATTAAACGAACTAATGTGAGATTACTTAACTGTGCTTTTTAAGCGTTTGATTTCATCTCGTAGTTTTGCAGCTCTTTCAAAGTCCAGATCTTTTGCAGCTTTATGCATTTCATCGGTTAACTGGTCAACAAGGTCAAGCTTCTGATCATCGGTCATATACTTTAATAAAGGCTCGGCAACTTTAGCAAAGTAATAATCAACCTTATCTTCTTTCTTTCTGACATCAGCAATCGAAGTAGAGCTAAGAATTTCTTCAAGGCTTTTATAAATAGTTCTTGGTTCAATCTTGTTTTTCTTATTATACTCGGTCTGAAGTTTTCTTCGCCGGTTAGTTTCAGCAATCATTTTTCGCATAGAATCAGTAATTACATCTGCATACATAATTACTCTGCCGTTAACATTTCGTGCTGTTCTTCCTGCAGTCTGCATAAGTGATCTTTCACTTCTGAGAAATCCTTCCTTATCCGCATCAATAATAGCTACAAGCGAAACTTCCGGTAGATCCAAACCTTCACGAAGAAGATTGACTCCAACAAGGACATCAAATTCGCCGATGCGAAGATCGCGAAGTATTTCAACTCGTTCCAGGGCGTCAATATCGCTGTGAATATAACGAACTTTCATTCCAATTTTATCAAGATAATCTGCAAGATCCTCAGCCATTTTTTTCGTTAAAGTAGTGACAAGTGTTCGCTCCTTGCTTTGAGCTCTTTTTCTGATTTCACCGATCAGGTCGTCAATCTGCCCTTTAACAGGCCTGACTTCAATCTCGGGATCAAGTAATCCGGTTGGTCTGATGATTTGTTCAACAACGATTCCGCCGCTTTTCATAAGCTCATAATCAGCAGGAGTAGCGCTTACAAAAATCACCTGGTTCAGCATCGATTCAAACTCTTCAAACTTCATCGGACGATTATCTAAAGCAGAGGGCAGACGGAAACCATATTCAACCAAAGTTTCTTTTCTGTGCCTGTCACCGTTGTACATTGCTCTGAGCTGCGGAATTGTAACGTGAGATTCATCAATGACAAGTAAAAAATCTTTTGGGAAATAATCGAGAAGGTTATATGGTCTAGACCCGGCAACACGACCATCCATATGCCTTGAATAATTTTCTATACCGGAACAATATCCTATTTCTTTCATCATTTCAATATCGAACTTTGTGCGCTGCTCAAGTCTTTGAGCTTCAAGATACTTTTCCTGTGAATGCAAATATTTTAGTCTTTCTTCAAGCTCGGTTTCAATTGAATGGATTGCCCTTTGAAGCTGATCGCGCTGAGTAACAAAATATTTTGCAGGATATATAGCAGCTGAATCCGTCTCTCTTAAAATATCACCGGTTACAGAGTCAATAATTGAAATTTTTTCTACGTCGTCATCCCAGAATTCAATCCTAATTGCTTCTTCAATCTGGTATGCCGGAATTATTTCAAGAACGTCTCCTCTTGCACGAAATGTTCCCCTTGTAAATTCAGAATCGTTTCTTACATAATGGATATCAATCAGCTCACGATAAAGTTTTTTGCGATCTTTTTTTTCACCTTTCCTGACAAATAAAACTTGCTCAGCATATTCCTGCGGAGCACCAATACCATAAATACAGCTTACGCTTGCAACTACAATTACATCTCTCCTTCCCTCAATCAACGAAGTTGTGGCTTTAAGTCTGAGCCTGTCAATCTCTTCGTTGATTGTAAAATCTTTCTCGATGTAAAGATCGGATGAAACAACATACGCTTCAGGCTGATAGTAATCATAATAGCTTATAAAGAATTCAACTGCGTTATTAGGAAAGAAAGCTTTGAATTCGGAATAAAGCTGGGCTGCAAGTGTTTTATTGTGTGAAATTATAAGAGTGGGTTTCTCAATTTGGGCAATCACATTTGAAATTGTAAATGTTTTTCCGCTTCCTGTAACTCCCAGCAGAGTTTGAAATTTTTCTCCTCTTGAAATTCCTTCAACTAATTGTGCAATTGCCTGAGGCTGATCTCCGGCTGGTTTATAGTTTGATATCAGTTCAAATTTTTTCATTCGGATTAATCAACAAGTACTTCGTGGGCGTGAAATACCCCCGCCGCGCTTAAATGTCCACGCATAATTATTATATCAGCTTTATCAAATCCCTCAGGAAGAGTGAATTCACCTGAGACCATTAATACTTTTCCGTTTTTGTCGGAAGCATAAAAAATCGTTTGTCCGCCTTGCTGGCTTACTCCTCTATCATTTATTAATTTAACACGAAGTTCTTTGACGGCGCTGTTATTCGGGTCGAGTTCATCAAATGAATCTAGTCCTCCCCCGCCAGAAAAATAAAACTGGTAAATAACAAAACCCACAATTAAAATAAGAAGTGGTAAAATAAATTTCTGAATCAGCCTCATAATATTTTATTCCGGTCTAATGTTTATATTATTATCAAATTTAAGGAAATTTGTTTTAAGTAATCAATATAATTTAGTTACATAATAATGGATAAAAAGAATTATTGGCTCGCAATATCTGCGGCCCTCGGATTTCTCGCGGTAGCTCTTGGTGCCTTTGGTGCTCACGGATTGCGAGAGCAGCTTCCTCCTTCAATGATTGAAATTTACAAGACGGGTGTTCTTTATCAGTTGGTCCATACCATAATCATGATTACTCTTTCGTTGAATAATAAAATAAAAGCTAATCTGACGCTTATTTATTTTCTGGCAGGTATAATTTTATTTTCCTTTTCGCTTTACACTTACTCAATAACAGGAATTAAAATATTTGCAATGATAACACCAATAGGGGGAGTAAGTTTTCTTGCTGGCTGGATAAGTCTTTTCATATCTGCTCTGCGACCGAAAACAATAAAATCTCAGAATGAATAGATTTTACTTAATAGCTCTCAGCTTGAAATAAACTTCTTCCGGAGAAAATATCCCGGCAAAAAATCTTTCGTAAATAACCGGTTCAAGGTTCACAAAAAAATCCATCCATTTTAATAAAGCAAAATGAGAGGTTATAAATTTTTTCTCAAGTACCTCAAATTGTGCTTTAGCCTCATAGTTTGTTCTGTGGTTCAGCTTCCACTTTTCATAGAACTTTAGTTTGCGGTTACCGATATATTCGTAGTTATCGAAAGTTCGGATTGAGAATGGAATTTTATGATCGGGTTCACCAAAATATTTTGTGTTTAGGAAGAAAGGTGCATAAACTTCCAGAATCCCGTTTGGCTTAAGCAGGCGGTAAAGTTCAGTTACAGTTTTATGGAAGTTATCAAGATGTTCAAGGACATGTGAGGCATAAATTTCATCAAAAGAATTTTCAGCAAAGGGATATGGGAAAGAATTCAGATCATGAATCATATTGCCTCCATAATCTACAACATCAAGATTTATGTAATCCTTCCTGATATCTTTTCCGCAGCCTAAGTTTAATTTTGTCATCATTTAAACCATATAAATTTATTTATATCAACCATGCATAGCTGGCAGATTTGGCAAAGACTGAACTATACTTTTTTCTATTTCAGTCAGTTCATCCAGCCTGGCACGAACTATTGTTTCATCAAAGTAAATCTTAGCTAATTTTATAAAAGCCACATAATGCCCTGCCTCGGAATTACTGAGCTCCGAATAAAACTTTCTCAACTCCGAATCTTCAACAGCAGAAGCAATTAGCTGAAGCCGTTCACAGGAGCGCGCCTCAACTATGCCCGCAATAAGCAATCTGTCAAGGAGTCTGTTTGGTTCTGTAGTTCTTGCATAAGACAACAAAGCTTTCACATACTCATCCCCTTTGTCTTTGGATAGAGTAATATTTTTACTTTGAAGAATCTGAACAACCGATTTAAAGTGCCCGATTTCTTCTTCAACAAGATCCGCCATTGCAAGGGTAAGTTCAGTTTTATCCGGATAGCTTGAAAGCAAACTCATTCCTGTACCGGCTGCTTTCTTTTCGCAATGTGCGTGATCAATAATTACTTCATCGATGTTTTTCAGTACGGCTTTTATCCAGCCGGAATTTGCTTCACATTTTAAACAGAGCATAAATAAATACTTTTCTAAAGTTACATCTATTGAAAATTATTTGTTGTTCTGGAAAATGCGGTTAACAGGGAACCTATAAAAATTGTTGCAGTAACTCCTATCAGAGTGTACCAGGTCCATCCAACCAGGTTTAATGAAATAACAGATACCATTACCAGCATTCCCGCCACAAAACCAGCCAGGGCATCCTCCTGCTTTGCCTTTTTATTAATTATTCCCAGAAGAAATGTTCCTAATAATCCGCCATAAGTAAATGAAGCAATACTAAGCGCCTGCTCAACAACTGCGTGGGACGAAGTCATAAAAAGAAAAGCAGACAGAGTAAGTAAAAACGACCACATTATCGTGACAAGCCTTGATGTTATTAAGAAATTATTTCCCTTGTTTTCTTTTTTAGAAAAAGGAATAATAATATCAAGCATCGTTGAAGATGATAATGAACTGACTGACCCGGCAATAGTTGAAAGAGCAGCGGCAAATAAAGCTGCAATTATTAGCCCCTTCACACCGGAAGGAAGCACGTTAATAATAAATAAAGGAAAGACTTCATCGGTTTTTATATCAAGCTTGCCGTAATAAGCGAACAGCATAACTCCGAGGATAAGAAACAATGCTAACTGAAAGACCACAATTATTCCGCTTCCGATAACAGCGGCTTGAGCTTTGCGAAGATTCCCTGCTGTTAATAAACGTTGCACAACAAGTTGATCGGCACCATGTGAAGCCATTGAAACAAAAGCCCCGCCAATAATTCCGGCAAATAAATTATACGGCTGTTTGAAAAATGAATTTAAATCACTTCCTAATCCAAAGTTGAGCAAAGAAAATTTTGATTCTGCATTTGCCTTAAGAATTACTGTATTCCATCCATCAGGAAGCAGTTTCAAAATAAAAATTCCTGCAACAACTGCACCACCTAAATATACCAACATCTGAAAAGCATCAACCCAAATTACACCTTTGATTCCGCCAGTGTAAACATAAATTAAAGCAACAAAAGCAATAATTACAATCGCATATTGAGGACTTATATTCAACATCAGATAAAGAGGAATTGCTGTTGCAAAAAGTCTGACTCCGTCTGCTGCGGTGCGTGTGAATAAAAATACAAAAGAAGCAAATGTTCTTATTTTAGCTCCGAACCTGACTTCGAGAAAATTGTAAGCAGTCGTCAGATTACCTTTATAGTATTGCGGAAGAAAAACAAAAGCAACAAATATTCTTCCTATTAAATAACCAAAAGCAACCTGAAGAAAATTTAGATTTGAAGCATAAGCTAATCCGGGAATTGATATAAAGGTAAGTGCGCTTGTTTCAGCAGCTACAATAGAAAAGCAAATTGTCCACCAGGGAACATTCTTTGACGCAAGGAAATAGTCATTAACAGATTTTTGTTTACCACCTAATAAACTACCTAAAGACGCAACTACGATCATATAAATTGCAATAATCAGGTAATCGATTAACCCTGTCTGCAAAAATTTAATCCTTTCGAATTTCAGCCATTGCCTGGTCAACGGTTTCAAATACCGGCAAAACACGGTCAAGCTGAGTTATCTTAATCAGATTATAAACACGTTCGGATGGGGAGGCAATCATTATTTGCCCGTTGACGGAATTCAGAATTCGGTTTGCAACAAGAATAGCACTTAAACCAGAACTATCGCAGGTTTCAACTTCACTTAAATCAATTATTAATTTATTTGCCCCTTCAACTTTGAGCAAAATAGTAAATTCACCTTTTAATAAGCCCGAGATGTTTGTGTCAAGACGTCTTTCATTTAATTTGAAAAGGGTTATGTCGCCTATTTTTTTTATCTCGTAATTCATGTAAGTCTCAAAACATCTTAAGACAATTTAATAAATTTCTGTATGATAATTCTGCTGATTCCTCATCAATTTTAACCTGTAAGTTATAGAATCTATCTACCTGGTTTTTCGAGAATCCGATTTTGACAGGACAATCAAGACTTACAATAACTGCGAGATAAAAAATATTTTCTTTCCTGTTAAGATCAATTATCGATTGAAATTCGTGCTGATTTAATTTTTCAATTATTCTCCTGGATGGGAAATCTAATTTATTTAAATCATCAATTCCATGCTCAATTGCACAACTTCGCAGTGAAGCCGGAAGTAAGCTGATCCTGTAATCGTGAGTAAAAATTATGATTTTTTTCTTTTCATCTTTTAGGAAGTTAAGAACCTGAATTGCGTACTTAAAGTCATCTTCTTCCTCAGGCATAATAACCAAAAAGCTGAATGATTTTTTGAACCAGCCTGAAAAAGATTGTCTGTCGTGCCAGACTTTTTTTGCATTCTTTTTAAGTAAGTAGCGGGCAATTCTTTCTTTAAAGAATTTAATCATTTCTTTTTCGCCCGATCAAGTTGAGTAAGGAATTCTTCTTCTTCTAAAACCTTAATCCCGAGCTCGCGGGCTTTAGATAATTTAGACCCGGCATTTTCTCCAGCAATCACATAATCGGTTTTCTTGCTTACAGATGCCACTACCTTACCGCCGAGTGAGGTTATCTCGTCTGAAGCTTCTTCTCTCGAATATTTTGTAAGAGATCCGGTTAAAACGAAAGATTTATCTTTAAAGAAATTATCAGATACAACTTTTTTCTCTGCACTAAAATTTAATCCTGCAGCTTTCAGTTTTGCTATAATATGCCGGTTGCCTTCGTTATCAAAAAAACGTTTTACACTTTTTGCGATACTTGGACCAATTTCATAAACCGAAGTGATTTCATCTTCACTTGCATTTGCCAGCGAATCAATTGAGCTGAAATGATCTGCAAGTTTTTTTGCCGCACCAGCACCAACGTATCTTATGCCAAGTGCAAAAAGAACTTTAGCAAATGGCTGCTGTTTGCTCTTTTCTATTGAGCTTAAAAGATTATCAACACTTTTTTCTCCCAATCTTTCAATCTGAATAAGTTCACTGCGCTTGTGTTTTAAATCATAAATATCAGCATAAGATTTCAGTAATCCTTTTTGAACAAATAAATCAATTAAAGCTTCTCCCAACCCTTCAATATCCATAGAACCTCTTGAAGCAAAATGTTCAAGCCTTCCCTTTACCTGATCAGGACACTCGCTGTTTTCGCAATAGTATGCAACTTCATTTGCTGGTTTAAAGAGTTTCGAATTACAAACAGGGCATTTTGCCGGCGGCTGCACCGGTTTGCTTTCTGATTTTCTTTGATCGAGAATAACTGATACTACTTTAGGAATTACATCTCCTCCTTTTTCAATCACAACTTTATCACCTTCGCGAATATCTTTTCGCCTAATTTCGTCAAAGTTATGCAGGGTAGCTCTGCTAATGGTTGAACCTGCAAGAAATACGGGCTCCAATTCAGCAACAGGTGTAAGTGCACCAGTGCGTCCAACCTGCCAGGTAATTTTCAGCACTTTTGTGAATGCCTGTTTAGCTTTAAACTTAAATGCCACTGCCCAACGCGGTGATTTGGCAATACTACCAAGAATTTTTTGCTGACGGATTGAATTTACTTTTACCACAGCACCATCAATTTCATAAGGCAGCTCATATCTTATTTCTTCGAGAGTACGGCAAAACTCAAGCACTTCGGGAATACTTTTGCAAACTTTATATTCTTTATTAACATTAAAACCAAGCTTGCGAAGGATTTCAAGATTATCTGACTGCGATTCAAACTCCTCTTCAACACTAATTATACTGTAAAGAAAAATATTCAACGGACGTTTTGACACCTCTGCAGGGTTTTTAAGTTTGATTGTTCCGGCAGCAGAATTACGAGGATTCGCAAAAAGTTTCTCGCCTTTTAGTTCCTGCTCCTTGTTCAATTTTTCAAAATCTTTTATCATCATAAATACTTCGCCGCGAACTTCAAAATCGTTAAGCTTATATTTTTTCTGCCAACTCCGATTAATTTTTAGCGGGATTGATTTTATTGTTTTAATATTGGCTGTTATTTCTTCGCCAACTAATCCATCACCGCGGGTAGAAGCCGTTTTAAGAATACCATTCAAATAACTCAAACTCACCGATGCCCCATCAATTTTTGGTTCAACTATATATTCATATTTTTCTCCTTCGGGCAGATTTTCCCGCACACGCCGATCAAAATCATACAGCTCTTCTTCATTATAAGTATTTGCAAGACTCAACATAGGGAGTTTGTGATTAACAGGTTTAAATTCCTGCGTAAGGTCTTTGCTAACGCGCTGAGTTGGCGAGTCCGGGGTAATGTATTGAGGATATTTTATTTCAAGCTGTTCAAGTTCTTTAACCAGCTCATCGTAATCAAAATCACTTATTACCGGATCGGAAAGGATATAGTACCGATAATCATGTTCTCTGATTTTTTCCCGCAGGTTTTCAATTTTTTTTTTGACAGCTTCACTCATTTATTCACTCTGAATATTTGGAGGAGAAGAGAGGTATTCAATTCCGGCAGAGCTAAGTGAAAGATGAACAACCTTTCCGGGTTTCCCGTTGAATCCAATTTGTTTATTGTTTAAGGAAATCTGAACTCCGCCAGAATTTCCAAGAGTTATTTTGTAGTTTGATTTTGCTTTCACACTTTTTTGAGTATTAGGAGCGAGTAAAAATTCTTCAACGATTTTATCGTCTTTAATAACTCTGATCCAGGAAGTATCAAAGGCTTTAAATACAAGAATCAGGCTATCTTGTTGATTTGCAGATTGAGTGTTAGTTTGAGAAGCAATTGTATCAACAGGAACATCAGTCACGGGCTTTTCTTCTTCATATCGTTGTTTTGAATCTTCAACCAATTGTTCAAAGGGTTTTTCTTTAACAACAATTTCCGGTCCCTTGTTGAAGAAAAGAAAATAGGATATCAAGGTTATAATTACGACCCCCCCGGCTGCAATAAAGTAAACAGGGTTTAGCTTTTTCTTTTCAGGTGCAGGTTGTTTTGGTTGTTCGGGAGTGCTTTCATCAGAGATTTTAGATTGTTCCTGATCCAGTCTTATTGCTTTCGATTTCTTGGCGGAGGTTGTTTTCGATTCCAGAAATGAAACCGGTCTTTCTATATCTTCCTCAACTTCGGCAACAAGTTTTCCCTGCTTTGCTAACTGAAACCGGTTAAAGGTTCTCTTCTCATCAAGCCCAACCACACGAGCATATTCCCTGACAAAGGCATTAACATAAATTTCGGGAAGAAAGGAAAAGTTTCCCTCTTCCATGGCTTTAAGAAATTTCAGATCAATCCTGATTTTAGCAGCAAGCTGCTGCTGAGAAAGGTTAGCTTTTTCACGGGCTGTTTTTAGTTCTTCTGCAAATTGAGAAAGCATTGTGTAATTATATTTAGTTATTAATTATTGCGAACTAATCTTGCTGCAAAAGCCCCGTCCATTTTATGCACGTGAGGCAAAGTCTGAATACAACCGTTTTCATCAACGAGTTCTGCAGGAAGAATATCAGATGCATTTTCAAGTTTAAAATTCGGATGAGTATCCAGAAACTTTTTTACAATTTCAAAATTTTCTTCGGGTTCTAACGAACAGGTACTGTAAACAACGGCTCCACCCACTTTCACTAACTCAGAAGCTTTAATAAGAAGTTGTAGTTGCAAAAGATTCATGTTCCTGATATCAAAAATATCTTTTTTCCATTTAATATCTGGTTTCTTTGAAAGGGTTCCTGTACCTGTGCAAGGCACATCTGCCAGAACAAAATCAAATTCAGAATCGTTGAATTCAAGCGCGTCCACTGAAATAGGTTTAATACAGGTTAAGCCGAGTCTTTCATTGTTCTTCTTAAGTAAGTTCAGTCTGCTTTCGTATTTATCAATTGCAACTATTTCACCTCTGTCCCGGATAAGAGAAGCAAGATAAGCAGTTTTCCCTCCGGGAGCTGCACATAAATCAAGTATTCTCGAACCTTCTGTTACTTTAAGAAGGCGGCAGGCAAGGCCTGCACTTTCGTCCTGAATATTGAAATATCCCTTTGCATAATATTCCCAGGCAGTAATGTTGGTCAGATTCTGAAGCTGGAAAAACTCAGGCAGATATTTGCCGGTAAGGTACTTCAAATTTACTGAACCAAGCAAAACTTTAAATTCTTCCGGATTTGTTTTTAGTGCATTCATACGTAAAGTTAAATACGGTTTTTCATTATTTGCGATTAACAACTTTTCGGCATCTTCTCTACCAAAACGACTTACATACCTTTTAACCAGCCAGGATGGATGAGAATAGTAAGCGGCAAAATAACCTATTAGATCTTCTTCAGGATCAGGATAGCGTATAGCATTCTTACTCCTTATAATATTTCTTAGAATAGCGTTGGTAAGATCAGCAGGTTTTTGCCCCTGCAGTTTTTTAACAAACTCTACAGCTTCATTAACTGCTGCATCATCCGGAATTCTTTCAAGAAAAAGAATTTGATACAAGGCAACGCGCAACCCGTTTTTGAGGTTAGGAATAGCTTTCGAGAACTGCCCTTTATAAAATCCATTAAGGATCCAATCCAATCTTCCCATCCATCGGATCACACCATGTACAATTTCATAAAGAAGCGCTTTATCAGGTCCTGAAAGATCAGTGGTTCTCATTTCATTATCGAGTAATTTTTCAAGGTAAGAATCACTTCTTTCAACCCGGTTGAGAACCTTGACTGCAAGACCACGAACGCCGGCGTATAAATCCTTTATATTATGTTCTTCTAAAAGTTCTGACATAAAATTATCCAGGGAATCCCCGACGATTTCTTTCTATACTGGTTAGTTCAAATATTTTATTAAACATTTCTTCTGCTGCAGGCGTAAGAGTTTTTTTTCTGCGGGCCATAACCTTTTTAGCGACTTCAAGAGCCTTCGCTAATTCATAGGTTGTCATCTCTTCGCCGCCGCCCCAGGCAAAAGATGGAATAAATTTGTCAGGGAACCCGCTTCCGAAAATATTGCTTGAAAATCCCGCTATGGTTCCAGTGTTAAACATTGTGTTAATTGCTGATTTTGAGTGATCACCAATAATTAAACCAAGAAATTGTAATCCGGTTTCGTATTTTTTATCATCGATCGTCGCTGTAACCGGGCTGTAATTATTCTTTAAATCGCTGCAATTTGTATCAGCTCCAAGGTTAACCCAGCTTCCGATATATGCGTGACCAATAAATCCGGCGTGCTGCTTATTTGAGTAGGGCATAAAAATACATTCTTCGACTTCGCCGCCTACTTTACAGACTTTACCGATTGAAACATTTTCATAAATCGTAGCGCCCATTTTAATTCTTGATTCTTCGCCAATATAAACCGGACCTTCGATCGCTGCATTTGGGTAAACCAAAGCATCCCGGTCAATGAATATAGGCCCATTGGAAGCATCAAGGACAACGCCTGGTTTAACAACTGCACCGCTTTCAATATAGATGTCTTTTTTACCAACCGTATATACACCTTCATAAATATTGCCTTGATGAGGATTGTCTCTCAGACTGGTAGATTTTGAAATAATCCATTTAATATCTTCAGTAATTTCTTTCCCATTATATTTTATCAGATCCCAGATAAAACGGGCAGCTTTTACTTCCGTATTTTCGACAGGAATTCCTGCAAAATCTTCTTGCTTAAAAGTATCCGGTAAATTCGATTTGATTTTATTAAGATTATTTCCCGATATACGTGCTGCAATAACTACATCACCATTTATAAATAATTTGTCAGAATCCAATTTATGCAATTCAAGATTCTCTAAAGATTGCCAGTCTATAACAGATCCATTTAAGAACAGGCATACTTCATCCCAGATTTCATTTACTGGAATGTTGTGGCTTTCCTCTTTAATAACTTCTTCAAGATATTTCCGGCAATGAAGTGAATACTTTACCGAGGGAAAGTTTCGTAATAATTTTTCCTTTAATGTTGATAAACCGCAAACCAGTTCATAAACCGGTCTGGAAAGATTCAATGGATAAAAATTGTTGAAATTATGATCTTCAAAAATGCACAGTTGCAAAGCTAATCCTTTATAAAAGTTTGAGGGATAATTTAATATTTTTTGAAGTAAGATTCTTATACTAAAAATTCAGCAAAGGATTTGAGAAGAGAAAAGTTAATGATCAGAAGTTTTTTTGAGAGGTATTTAAAGCAAAAATGCCCCGAATATCGGGGCAAATAATTTTGAGAATTAACTTTTTTTCTTGCCATACTTTTTATTAAACTTCTCAACCCTTCCAGCAGTATCTAGAAGCTTTTGCTTTCCGGTAAAGAATGGATGCGAAGCGCTGGATATTTCTAATCTTACCAGAGGATAAGTTTTACCGTCAGTCCACTGGATCGTATCATTGGTTTTAATGGTTGATCGGGTCAATATTGAAAAATCAGCGGAAACATCCTGAAAAACAACAGGCCTATAATCCGGATGAATACCTTTCTTCATCGTAAAAAATCCTATCTATTTTATGATTCTCTTATTTAAGGAAGACAAATCTATAAAAGTTAATCTAATAATCCAATGATTTATTATTTAAGCCTGGTTTTAGTACTGTCTTTTTTAAGTTGTAGCGAATCCAATTTTTCCTTTAGCATCTCAATTTTTTGTTTTTGAGAGTCTGAAAGCAGAATTTGCTTGAAATTAAGGTTGCTTTTATCAAGAGATTTCTCGAACTGACCCGGGGCAGTCACACCCTCAGTTGTAACATTTAATTCATTGATAATTTCGGAGTTTGGCATAAAATCTTCAGTTTTTTTGCTTTCATCTTTAAGCACCGGGGCTGAAAGCAAGGAAGGTTCTTCGGACTCAAAAATCATTTCACCAGTTGATTTTTTCTCAACACCGCCAATTGGACTATTGCTTTCATCAGGAATTGCGCCTGGCTTCTCGCGGTAGATTATCTCTTCCTTAAGCTTTGGCTCCATTTGTAAAGGATCTAAAATTTTCTTATCTGAAGACTGAAGTATTAAAACTATTATGATTGTAGTTAACACAAGTGCAGATGAGGGGACCAAACGTGAAAGAGAAAATTTAGATTTTATTTCCGGTTTTTCTTTTGAAAAGTCTTCTTGATTAATTCTCCTCATTAAATTGGATTCAAAGTAATCAGGAGCAGAAATCTTGTTTAGACTTTTCAGTTTATCAATTATCTCTTCAAATCTTTTTTCATCGTTTAAATTATTCATCTCTAAACCTACTCATTATAAATATCTTTTAACAGCTTCTGAAGATGAGCTCTGCCGCGATTAATTCTAGATTTTACAGTGCCAACCGACAAAGATTTTATCTCTGCAATTTCTTCATATGATAATTCCTGAATATCACGCAGAATAACCATTTCCCTGTAAACCGGAGAAACCTTCAACAATGCATCCTGTATGATTTTATCTTTAATGCCACTGTCGGTAATGATATCTGGTCTATAGCTTTCATCAGGTATTTCAAAGGTTTCATCTTTGTCCTCACCGTAAGAATTTATTGAAAAGAGATTTTTTCTTTTCCTTCTCTGATATTCAGTTCGTGCAAGATTCCCGGCAATTGTATAAATCCAGGTAGAAAATTTTGCTATCTGATTGTATGAATCTTTGTAGCGGTAAACCTTTATCATCGTCTCCTGAACAACATCAACACTTACCTCATAGCTTCCTAAAAACCGGTAAACGTAATTAACCAGAGGATTCTTGTAACGCGAAACTAATATTTCAAATGCTCTAATTGTCGAATTTTTCTGAAACTCAAGAATCAGCTCTTCATCCGTAAGCTCTTGTAAGCTTTTATCTGTCAACCGTTTTTATACTTTCTTTAGAATTAAATGTTTCAAAATTCATTTAAAAAATAATCAAAAAGCTTTATAACCTGAAAAAATATTCATTTTTGATTACTGCTCGCCATGAAAAATTTCATAAAGCAAGATGGTCAAAGTTGTTTTTATATCCGATGAGGTTGTTTTAAGTGTTTTTTCTGCTTTGAAAAGAGCATTTGCAGCTTCCAGAACTTGCCCGGCACTAAAGTTTTTTACAGCAGAATTATAGTCATTTAGTGTAAAATAGGGCACTTCAATTTTTTTTGCTATTTCAGCAGGCTGAATAGAGCCGCGTGATAATTCAATCAGTTTGGCAATTGCGGTGAAATATCTGACAAGCATAAAGACTATTACAGTTGGCTCTACGCCATTATCTAATAAATTATGCAAAACTTTCAAGGCTAAAGCTTCGTTTCTGTTGCCGACTGCATTTTGCAAGTCAAAGATTGTATTTTGTTTTAATGAAACAGTAAGAGATTTTATAACGTTTATGTCGACTTCCTTTTTATCCCCAAGAAACACAAACAACTTTTCAAGATTTGATTCTAAAAGCGTTCTATTCCCACCAAGTAAATTTATCAGATAATCAGCATTTGAGTTAGAAATGAATTTGCCCCTCGTTTCTGCATAATCAATCAGCCATTCAATAAGATTGTTTCCTTTTAATTCTCTCGACTCATAAATATATCCGGAGGAAACCAGAGATTTAAAGGGTTCAATTGCGTAGTTAGAAATTCCGCCATATTGAATTAAAACCATTATTGTTGTTTCAGAAGGTGCTGATATATAACTAACAAGATTTTTTTTCTCTTTTACTTTATCAAACTCTTTAACAACTAGCAGCTTTTTTGAGGATCCAAACGGGTAAGCATTTGCCGCACTGATTATCTGCTGAACTGTTTTATCTTCGCCATAATAAAACTCTTTATCAAAATCGCTCTCGATAACCGGTGAAATGGCTTTGTCAATAAGTTCCAGTGTACTATTTATTCCAAATACGTCTTCCCCGAATAAATAATATACCGGTTTTAAGGAACCTTTCCTTAGCTGCCTTGAGACATCAATTACGGAAGGAATTTCGGGTTTATTTTTTGCCATCGTTATCTGACATTAAAAATAGTATTGGTTTTATAATTTAATCCCGATCAGAAAATAAAACTATGCAGGCAAAACCGGATTTAAATTTAAAACCAATACTTAAAAAACCAACTCTATCTCTATAAAGAAATACTATTTTGAACGCTTTTCAATAGTGATTTCTTCGATTACAACATCCTTAAGCGGCTTATCGCCGGGTCCGGTTTTTACTTTTCCTATTGCTTTAACTACATCCATTCCTTTTGTAACTTTTCCAAAGACAGAATGCTTGCCATCAAGCCAGGGAGTTGGAACAAGTGTAATGAAAAACTGGCTGCCGTTTGTATTCGGACCGGCATTTGCCATTGATAAAATACCCTCAGAAGAGTGCTTTAAATCAGGATGAAATTCATCTTCAAACTTATCGCCCCAAAAACTTTGCCCTCCTCTTCCAGTGCCGGTTGGGTCACCGCCCTGGATCATAAAGCCATCAATAACTCGATGAAAGATCACCCCGTTATAATATCCCTGTTTTGCTAAACCAACAAAGTTCTGAACAGTTTTAGGAACAAGTTGAGAAAAAAGTTCTAATTCAAAAGTACCTTTATTTGTTTTTACAACTGCAAATGTTAATGAATCATCCATTTTGACTTCTATCTTTTGGTTATCGGTTAATTTTTCAGGCTGTTTTGATTCCGCGGTTTCATTTTTAGTTTGGCATCCCAAAGTAAAAAGCGCTATCAGAACAGCAAAAAATGTTTTGATCATTTTACCTCCTATGGTTGAATTAGGTTTAAATAAATTATTAGAAGAATTAAAAGCCCGAGAAAAATCCGGTAGTAAACGAACAAAAAAGTAGAATTTTTTCTTAAAAACTTCAGCAGAAAATCTATGGCAAGGTATCCGCTGATTGCTGAAACTATAGTTGCAACAATAATATTGACCGTCATTGAAGAATCAACAAACTTCAGCGCTTCATAAAGCTGAAGCATTCCGCTGGCAAAAATTGAAGGAACGCTTAACAGAAAAGAAAATCGCGCTGCTGTTTCGCGCTTAAGACCCATAAACAATCCCGCTGTAATTGTTGTACCTGAACGTGAAGAGCCGGGAATAAGTGCAAGTGCCTGCGCAACTCCTATGATTAAAGAGTCAAGTACTGTAATATCCTTTAAGTCTTTTTTGAAGCGGGCAGTTTTTTCGGCAAGAGCTAAAATCAAAGCCAAAACAATCAAGCTTCCAGAAATCACAAGTAAATTTTTTGTCAGGGCACCTTCAATGGCGTCCTTGAAAAGTATCCCGATAATTACAACAGGAATAGTTCCGATAATAACGAGCCATCCTAGTTTAGAGTCTTCGCTTTGATCAGAATATTTTTTTCTTGAGAAAAAATTTTCATTGAAGAATTCAGAAAGTATTTTCATTAAGTCTTTCCAGAAATAAACTAATATAGCAGCTAAAGTTCCCAGTTGAATTATAGCAATAAATGCAGTCCATCTTTCGGGATGAGATGGATCAACAAGATTAAGCAATTTTCCTGCAACAGTCAGGTGACCTGTGCTGCTAATTGGAAGGAATTCAGTTATTCCCTGTATAATACCAAGTACAATTGCCTCAAGTATATTCAATTAAACTCCTAAAATTGAAAAAGAATGCCAAGCTTTACCCCAAAAGAGAGAGTGTTGAAGTTAACATTCTCTTTGAGAACATTATTGTATAATTTTTTCCCATCGCTTTCCGGCTCACCATTTAAATCGTATCTGATATCTGCGCCAACATTTGCATATATGTTACTGCTCAATGCTGTATTTCCTTCGAATCTTAAAACTCCCCCAAAACCCGTTACACTATAATCTTTCTTGATTCCGGTTCCGGCTGTTTCAGTTACATTTGTAAATCTTATCCCTGCACCAGCCCCAAACTTTAAATTATAACCGTTGCCTGAAATAACATAATAATTCATAATTGAAGGCAAAAGTATTCCGTAGGACAAATCATACTGCCCGGGTGAAAAATTAAAAGTATATGAATTAAGCTGGTAAGCTATTTCAACTCCGAGAGAATAAGAAGGGGAAACCGGGTAATTTCCTTCAACCGAAAAGTTAACTGCACTATTGAAAGAACCAAGCTGATCACCACCGGCGAAATTCTGATTTATATAATCTGTAAGAGATGGTGTGCTTACAAAATCAATGCCCATATCGGCTCTTAGACTGAACTGAGCCAAGCCTAAAGAGCTGAAACAGAGAGATAATACAAGAAGATAAATTTTTTTCATAATTGATCCAGATCGGGTTTTACTACTTTAATAAGATTATCGTGTTGTTTATTCAACAGGAAAAATACTATAAGCGCGGTGAAGATAAACAAAAAGTAAGAAATGATATGAGTAAGAAAAGCATATGCGACAGATATAGTTTCGCCAAATCCAAACAGAAGAACAAGAACCGATTTTGCAATTGTGTGATATGAACCTGTAGCACCAGGCGTTGGAATGATAACACCGATTGCACTTATACTCATAAGCACCCAGGCCATACTGAAACTAACCGGTTGAATTCTTTCCATTCCCAGAAGAAAAAATCCAACATAAGCACTTAAGGCATACAAAATCATAATAAGCCCACCGAGAATAAAAGCTTCGATGTGATTTTTAAAACCTTTAAGACTTGTAAAACCCTCAATCATCATTTCAAAAATGTGAGCAATTCTTCCGGAAAACTTTCCTGAAATTTTGCCCAGAATCTTAACAAACACCCCATAAAATCTTTGCCTGTATTTCACAGTCAGATAAATAAAGAGTATCGCCACAATCATCAGTGCGGCAGAGGCATACAATGCAAAAGTAAGCCATGGAAAGTTTTTAATTATATCCTGCCAGATAAACAATGAAATGATTAAAGCCAATCCCAGAAAGATGATATCAACAATTCTTTCAAATATAACAGTACCGAACATTGAAGAACGGGATAACCCTTCCCACTTTGCAAGAATAACGGGACGTGAGATCTCTCCAAGCCGGGGCACCACGCAGTTAACACCGTAGCCCACCATAATAGCTCCGAACAGGTGTTTTATCGAAGTGTTCGGTTTTACAGAGCGAAGAATAACTTTCCATCTTAAAGCGCGTAAATAATGGCTTGCCAGCAAAACAATAATATAAACTGCAATCCAGAGTAATGAAGCGTGAGATACAATTTCAATTACTTCAAGCACGTTTACATTATTGAAAGCGATAAACAGAAAAAGCACAGTAAGTACGATCGAGATACCGTAGTTTAATATTCTTTTCCCGGCAAGTGAAAGATGAAATTTACCTGAGGTCAATAATCTTACTCTCTTTCGGCGGGGTGAAATTAAACTTCTTGTCTGGAAGATTCTGATCTACAAGATAGTTTAAAAATGACACTTCAATTTTTCCTGTACTTTTATCGTCAATAATGGTTTTAGATATAAGCTGATCTTTATTGATCCAGATTCTTACATAATTAAAATTAAGTTCGTCAGTCAGGGGAACCAGCAGAAGAGTTTTTTCTCCATCAATTACGGATGATTCAACTTTGCACATTGAAGGATAATCAAAAACAAGCCTCTTCATCGAAATGAAGGATGCATCTTCAGGATTGTAATTGCTTATAATAACCTTTTTTTCTTTTTTATTGTAATTCCAGGTTGTACTTCCGTCCGTAATTATTGTAATGTTCTTCAATTCAAAACGCATTTTGTTTTCTTTTTTGAAAAAGAATTTCCCGGAATACCCGCTCCTTTCCCCGGATTTCTGTTTAAAGTCCACTGTCAGATCTTTCAAACCTGAAAACTTATCCTGCAACGATTTTAACAGCACAGCACCATCATCCTGCGCTGTGATAAGCGGGAAAAGAAATAAAACGATTATTACTAAGTTTATTTTTTTCATTTCATATAAAGATATTTTTATTCAAGCGCACGAAGCAAGGTAGTCAGTTGTTGTTCATCTTCAATTAAAACAGTACGGGCTTTACTTCCGTCACTTGGGCCAACAATCCCGGCTTCCTCAAGCTGATCAACAATTCTTGCAGCACGGGAGTAGCCAAGCTTAAGCCTTCTTTGAAGAAGCGATACAGACCCCTGCTGAGTTCTGACAATAATTTTTGCGGCTTCTTCAAACATTGGATCTCTGTCATCCAGAAAACTTCCATTACTGCTTTTCTTCTTTTCATAAATTGATGGCAGATAGTAAGCTTTAGAATATCCGGGCTGCGAATAAATATAATTAGTTACTTTCTCAACTTCATCAGTAGAGATAAAAGCATTCTGAATTCTGATTGGTTTGGGTGATCCGGTTGGAAGGAAAAGCATATCACCTTTGCCAAGCAATTGTTCGGCACCATTCATATCAAGAATTGTTCTTGAATCTATTTTTGTTGCCACCTGATATGCAATTCTTGAACTGAAATTAGCTTTGATAACTCCGGTTATAACATTAACAGAAGGACGCTGTGTCGCAAGCACCAAATGAATTCCAACTGCACGTGCAAGCTGTGCTAATCTTGTAATTGGTTCTTCAACTTCTTTTCCTGCAGTGATCATCAAATCAGCAAGCTCATCTACAATTACAATCAGGTAAGGGATAGGATGATGCTTAACTTCATCTGTATCGTGAGGTCTTCTTTTGGGATCAGATACTTTCAAATTATAGTCAATAATATTCCTTACACCTGCTTTGGCAAGTTTATCATATCTTTTTTCCATCTCATATTCAACGGACTTAAGCAGTATTACTGCATTCTGAGGCATTGTTATAATTTCTTCATCAAGATCAGGAGAAATTGCAAGGAAATGCTTTCTCAATTTTTTGTAGAATGAAAGTTCAATTTTTTTAGGGTCAATCATTATAAGCTTAACTTCGGAAGGATGCTTTGCATACAACAAGCTCCCTATTATCATATTTATTCCAACACTTTTTCCCGAACCGGTTGAACCAGCAATCAACAGGTGCGGCATCTTGGCAAGGTCAGTAATATAAACATCACCGTTTATTGTTTTGCCCATTGCAATCGGAAGTTCAAATCCTGTTTCAGCGATTTTACCCAAAACCGATCTTGCATTTACAATTGCAGCTTCTTTATTAGGAATCTCAACACCGATTGCACCTTTGCCGGGAATTGGAGCAATAATTCTTATTCCCTTTGCTGCAAGAGCGAGGGCAATATCGTTCTCAAGCCCGGTAATTTGAGAAATCTTAACACCCGGCGCTGGAACAATTTCATACAAAGTCACAACCGGCCCCGGTGTAACAGAAATGTCTTTTATTTCTATATCAAACAACTTCAGCTTTTCGCGAAGTAACTCTGCATTTCTTGTAAGCTCTTCTTCTGCAACCTGGTAATCCTGCTGAGGAAGAGGATCAAGAATTTCAAGCGAAGGTCGTTTGTAATTGATTGACTCCTCCCACTGGTTAGGCAATTTTATTTCCTCTTCTTTGGGAAGTTCAGCAGCGGGAATATCTCCGGTTTTAGCAAGATCAACTTTTTTAATTTCTTCTTTAACAACTTGGTTTTCTTCCTGAGGCATAGGTTCATCACTTTTGCGGATTATCCTGATCTTTGTTTCTTCTATTTCTTCATCCATCAGATCTTCTGCGGTTTTTTCGGAGACAACCGGAGAAATTTTTTCTTTCTTTTTATCTTGTCTAAGAGATTTAATTTTAGACAGGTTGTACTGATCAACAGGGGAAACAGGTTGCTCCTTCTCGTTTTCTTTTTCGAAAAGTCCGGAAATAAATTTCTTTATCAGGTTATAAAGCTTTTCGAATTTAATATCAAAAGCATAAATAAGAATAACAGCATATACACTGAAAAGAATTATAATGCTTCCTGCTCCGCCGAGCAGCCGGCTAAGTATTTCACCGAAGTACAATCCTGCTGATCCTGAAAGCTGATGAATGTTTTCAAATAAAAGAAAGCTTGATTGTAAAACACCAAAGATTGCCGAGATAATTATTGCAGAGATGATTAAAAAATTTGTGTAATGAATGAATGTTCTGAACTCAATCTTCTTCAGGTATCGTAATCCCCAGAGAAATATAATAGCCGGAAATACAACCGAGAAATATCCGAAAACATCTTTAACAAAGAATCTGGCAAAGTGAGCACCGATTATACCAACCCAGTTTGTGGTGTCAGCAGCTTCGCTTAAAGAATTAAAAAAGTCGGAGAATATATTATGCAAGCTGTCTTCATCAGCAGGATTGTAGCTGATTATGCTCAGAAAAAGGAACACGGATAAAACCATCATCAACACGGCAAGAATTTTTTTCTTCTTTTCAGCTGAGAGAAAAAAATTCTGTTTCGGGTTTTGCTTTACTTCGTTTCTCGATGATTTTCTTTTCACAGTCGGAGCTTTTATAAAACTAAAATTACGTTATCTATCCGGTTAAACTTTTAATTACACTTGAAGTGTAGTAAGGAATTACTTCGGAACTGCTTACCTTTGCAGCCAGTTTCAAATCCTCTTCAAAACCATTATCAAGAAGCAGTTGCCCATGTTCTGATTCCTGAAACATCGCCATCAGGTTTTTACCAAAAGCACGGTTAAGTGCTATTGCTGCCCGGGAGGAATCAGTAATTTTTATTTCGTCAGAAAGTTTCAGGATTTCCGAAATCAATCTGCCGGCACAAACAGTATCTTCCATCGAAAATAAATTTGACTTGCCCGCACACAAAATTTCAACATCGTTATTCAACTTAACCAGATGTTTCGCAATTGCATTTATATTGTTGAAACAACAAATAAACATATTCTCAGAGAATTTTGCTTTAACAATAGCCTTTGAGCCATTGGTAGTATAAAAAACAATAGACTTCCCGGAAACAATATTTTCATTGTATTCCAGTGGTGAATTTCCCAGAGCGAAGCCTTCAATCTTTCGGGTGTTTCTTTCACCACCAAGAAGAGTGTGACCACCAAACATTCCGCCCGATAATTTAACTGCGAATTCAACAGTAGCTACAGGTACAATCTCTTTTGCTCCGTTCTGCAATGCCTCAACAATCGTAGTAGACGCACGAAGTACGTCGATTACCACAGTTGTTTTACCGGTAAAGTAAAGTTCATCAACGCTGTTTGGAGTTATAAGAACATTTATTTTCATAAGTATTTTCTGATAAACTTTTTACTTTTTTACAAATGGCAATTTCACGACTTCAGCAGGCACTTCTTTAGATCTTACAACATAATTAATTTTCGACCCAATCTCAGAATATTCAGCCGAAACATATCCTAATGCAATTGGCTTTTCAAGAACCGGGCTTACTGTTCCGCTGGTAATTTTTCCTATTAATCTCCCGTTAACTGAAATATCATAACCGTGACGTGGAAAAGATCTGTCGTCAGATTGAATTCCTATCAGCTTTCGTTTTATTCCTTCCTTTTTAACCTTCTGAAGAGCATCAAGGCCGATAAAATTTTCCTTATTCATTTTTGTTATCCATCCAAGCCCTGCTTCAAGAGGATTTGTTGTCTTGTCGATATCGTTTCCGTAAAGACAATATCCCATTTCCAGTCTCAAAGAATCACGTGCTGCCAAACCAACCGGCTGAATATTGAAATCTTTTCCCGCTTCGAATACTTCATTCCAGATTTTTTCTGCTGCAGATTCATCACCTTTGAAATAAAGTTCATAACCAAGCTCCCCGGTATAACCTGTCCTCGATAAAATCATTTCTAGACCTGCAATTTGTGCAGATGTAAAATGATAATACTCAAGATTGATATCAATGTCACAAATTTTCTGTATTACTTTTTGCGAGTTGGGCCCCTGAACTGCAAGCAGAGAATAAACATCGCTCTGGTCAATGAGTTCAACGTCAAATTTGTTATTTGATTTTATCCATTCAAAATCTTTTTGAATATTTGAAGCGTTAACAACCAGCATAAATTCTTCGGGAGAAATCATATAAACAAGCAAATCGTCTACAATGCCTCCGTCTTCATAGCACATAGCAGAATACTGAACTCTTCCGGGAAAAAGTTTTGAAGCATCATTAACAGTTATATACTGAACAAGCTTCAGCGCTTCTTTTCCTTTAATATGGAATTCGCCCATATGGGACACATCAAAAACACCGACAGAATTTCTAACGGCTTTGTGTTCGGCAATTATTGATGAATATTGGATTGGCATCTGGAAGCCTGCGAATTCCACAATCTTAGCTCCCAGTTTTTGATGAATGCTATAAAATTTAGTCTTTTTCATTTTATTGCTGCTTTATTGTTGTTCAAGAGTAATTTCTTTTTGTGTTGCTGCGGAATAAAATCTGAATTGCCCAACGGGCACAAAATTATCTTCTTCAAGCCGAAGCTTAAGCATGTGTTTAAGCTGCAGTTTTAATATTGGTTTGAAAAATCCATCATTAAGCTTTGCTGCAACTGTCGGATTGCATCGAATAATTACTGATCTTTCCTTTGAAACGCGTTTAAACTTTCTCAATCCATCTTCAAGATCGTAAACAACGTGGGAGTGTTTTGTAAGCAATCCAGTTCCCATGCAGTATGGACAAACATCTTTCATTGCCTGCATAATATTCTGCCTGATTCTTTGCCTGGTAATCTGGATGAGGCCAAAGTCAGACATTGGAAGCACAGTAACTTTTGCTCTGTCGCGTCTGAATTCTTTTTTCAGTTCATCGTAAATCTTTTTACGGTTCTTTTCCTCTTCAAGATCAATGAAATCGACGACAATAATACCGCCAATGTCACGAAGTCTCATCTGTCTTGCAATCTCTCTGGCAGCCTCGAGGTCGGTTTTAAGTGAATTTACTTCCTGATCTTTACTTTTTGCATACCTTCCGCTGTTTACATCAATCACAACCATGGCTTCGGTATGTTCGATAATTATATAACCACCGCTTGGCAATGTAACCTTTCTGCCCATAAGAGTTTTAATCTGCTCCTCAATTTTAAATGAATCGAAAATCGAGTTGCTGGATTTAAATAGCTCAATTCGATCTGCAAGTTCGGGATGAATTACTTCGACATAATTCTTTATCTGTTTATAAAGTTTTTTCGAATCAATAAAAACTTTTGATATATCGGGGGTAAGCAAATCCCTGATTACACTATTCGTGGTGCTTAAATCCTGGTAAATCAAAGATGGTGGTTCTTCAGTTTTAACTGACTCTTCTATTCTTTTCCAAACTTCCATTAAAGATTTAAGGTCTTCTTTTAGAGAATCCTCCGACTGATTTTTTGCAACTGTCCGGATAATCAGCCCGCAGTTTTGTGGAATAATCTGCCGGGCAATATGGCGAAGCCTTTTGCGTTCCCTGAAGTCTGAAATCTTTTTTGATACACCGATTTTATTATCAAAAGGAAGAAGCACACAAAATCTTCCGGGCAATGAAACAGAAGAAGTAACCCGAACACCTTTATTGTTGACCGGCTCTTTTGTTATCTGGATAAGAATATCCTGTCCTTTGTGAAGTATTGGAATATCGGCGGCTGATTTGGAACCGGAAGGACTTTTAGATGTTTGTTCGCCAGGAGATTCTTGATCATCCTCTTCGTCGAGGTCAGAATCTTCATCTCCAAGCATATCCTGAAATTGTTTTGTTCTTTCACCAATATCAGAAAAATGGAGGAAGGCATCGTGCTTCATTCCAATGTCGATAAAGGCAGCTCTTATTCCCGGAAGTACTCTGGCAACTTTACCAAGATAAATATCCCCCACCATCCGGCGGTTTTCCGGGTAATCTACAAAGAAATCTACAAGATTTCCATCTTCGGTTATTGCAACGCGGGTTTGATTGGTGGATGAATTTATTATAATCTCTTTTACCATAAAAGATAAACTCGCTGAATGAAAATTTATTTTTCAATAAACAATTTTGTTCTGATTCAAAGCCCGGCCTGCTGCTCTCGATAAAATATTTTATGGCTTGCATTGATGAGGCAAGAAGTATGATAAGTAAGATTTGAGTAATATTTATATACAAGTTGGGCTCTGAAATAATTAAAAAACTTTTTGAAGTTAATAGTTTCTAACTTCTATTTATTTTGTTGAAACGTGAAACAATCACGTACATAAATTTACAAAATGTCGGATAAATTATCCGACATTCTTAAATACTTTATTCTGCCGAAGTATTTGCCTGAGGCTGATTACTCTGCTTCAAAGCTTCTTTTCGGCTCAACGAAAACTTTCCGTTCTCCGTTTTTATTAGTTTGACAGTTACTTTATCGCCCTGTTTGAGCACGTCGGTTACTTTGTCAATCCGTTTATTATCAATTTGTGAAATATGAAGCAGTCCTTCTTTACCGGGAAGAAATTCAACAAAAGCACCGAAGTCGGTAGTTTTGGTAACAACACCATCATATATTTCTCCGATTTCGGGAGTTGCAGTCAGCTTTTTGATATAGTCTTTGCATTTTGTTGCATTGTCCCGGTTGGGTGAAGCAATGTGTACAGTTCCATCATCTTCAATATTTATCTCAACACCAAAAAGGCGCTGCATTCCCTGAACCGTCTTACCTCCGGGTCCAATGATCAACCCTATTTGATCTGTATCGATTTTCATAGTAATCAATCTTGGAGCATAGGCTGACAAATAAGCTCTCGGTTCATTTATCGATTCATTCATAATTTTAAGGATATGCATTCTTCCTTCTTTTGCCTGACGAAGTGCATTCTCCATGATTTCAAAGGAAATACCGTGAATCTTGATATCCATCTGGAATGCTGTAATACCATTTTCTGTTCCGGCAACTTTAAAATCCATATCGCCAAGATGATCTTCGTTGCCAAGAATATCGGATAAAATTCGGTACTGGTCGCCTTCTTTAACCAATCCCATCGCAATACCGGATACAGCACTCTTCACTGGTACACCCGCGTCCATAAGCGCGAGCGAACCTGCGCATACAGTTGCCATTGAAGATGAGCCGTTGGATTCAAGTATATCTGAGATAACCCTGACTGTATATGGAAATTTATCTTCTGAAGGCATCATGGATTTTAATGCTCGTTCGGCCAGGTTTCCGTGCCCGATTTCTCTTCTTCCAACTCCGCTCATCTTACCAACTTCACCAACGCTGAAAGGAGGAAAATTATAATGAAGCATAAACTTCTTTGAATACTCTTCAAGAAGTCCATCGATTATCTGCTCATCGTTTTTCGTACCAAGAGTTACTGTAGTAAGGCTTTGTGTTTCTCCTCTTGTAAATAACGAAGAACCGTGAGTGCGGGGAAGTATTCCTGTTTCAATAGTAATCGGACGAATTTGAGTTGTGTTTCTACCGTCAAGCCTTATTCCTTCTTCAAGAATGCGTTTCCGCATCAGCTCTTTTTCAAGGTCGTGGAGAATTTCACCAATGACTTTCTCCTGCTCAGGATACTTTTCGCTGAGTGCAGCAATTACATACTCATTAAGCTCTTTATTCCTTTTGCTGCGTTCTTCCTTTGTAAGAATTGAATAAACGATCTCTTTATATTTCTCGTAAGAAAGGTTCATTACATCATTCTTCAATTCAGGATTAACTTCTTTAACAACAATTTCCATTTTCGGTTTGCCTGCAGCTTCCCTGAGTTCGTGCTGAATTTTAACGATTTTCCTGATTTCGTTATGAGCAAACTTTAATGCATTAAGCATTTCTTCTTCAGATATTTCCCTTGCTTCACCTTCAACCATCATTAAAGAATCTTCAGTGCCCGCAACAACCAATTCAAGATCACTTTCTTTAAGCATTTGATGAGTCGGATTAACAACATACTCGCCGTTTACTCTTCCTACCCGAACTTCACCCATCGGACACTCAAAAGGAATATCCGAGATTGTAAGTGCTGCCGAAGCTCCTACAGCGGCTAAAACATCAGCATCATTTTCTCCATCGAATGAAAGAACAAATGCAATAACCTGCGTTTCATTCTTAAATTCGGCAGGGAATAACGGACGAATTGGTCTATCAACCAACCGGGCGCTGAGAATCTCTTTTTCAGAGGGCCTGCCTTCTCTTTTAATATAACCGCCGGGGAATTTTCCGGCAGCAGATGTTTTTTCTCTGTATTCAACCTGAAGGGGAAAATAATCTATATCATCAGGTACAGATTCTGCAGCAACTGCTGTAACAAGAACCATTGTATCACCGTAGCGAACCATAACTGAACCATTTGCCTGTTTGGCAAACCTGCCAGTTTCAATCTGCAGCAGCTTTCCACCAATTTCTGTTTCTTTAATTATCATAAAAAACGTTTTCCTTATTTTCTGATGTTCAATTCTTTAATTATTGCTCTGTATCTCTCGATATCTTTTGATGAAAGGTAATCGAGTAATCTTCTTCTTTTGCCAACCATCATCATCAAACCCCTTCTTGAATGATGATCTTTTTTATGAGCGTTAAAATGGTCGGTTAAATCATTAATTCGCTTGGTCAGAAGTGCAATCTGAACTTCAGCTTTACCGGAGTCCTTTTCCGACTTACCAAATTTTTTAATGATCTCAATTTTTTCTTCTTTTGTCATTTTATTGATCCTTTATTTTGTGATTCGATGTAATCCCAGAAATTACCGGGATTAATTATTGTTTAATTTTTTAATAAGTTCAATTCCCTTTGCCTTGTCTCTATTCATCTGGTCAATCAGCTCCTGAGCTGATGAAAATTTTTCCTCAGCACGCAGTCTTTCAATAAGATTTACAGTGATGAATTTTCCGTATATATCTTTATTAAAATTATAAATATAAACTTCCGGAATTATTTTCCCATCGTCATAAAATGTCGGCCTTTTTCCAACACTTAAAAGGCCAAAGTGTTTTTGATCTTCTAATTCAACCGATACAAAATATATTCCTGCAGAAGGAACCATCTTATCTGAATTTGCAAGCTTTATGTTTGCAGTCGGATAGCCAAGTTCTCTGCCTCTTTTATCTCCCTCAACAACTAATCCCGAAAATGAATAATACCTGCCAAGCATTTTTGATGCAAGCGTAACATCTCCTTCAGAAAGTGCGCGTCTTATTTTTGTGCTGCTGATTGTTTGTTCATTGAGGCTGAGAGGCTCAACCTTTACTATCTTAAAATCGTTCTTACTTGCAAGCTGTTTTAATGTATCTTCATTGCCGCCTCTTGATTTTCCAAAATGATGGTCGTAGCCGATTACTATTTCTGAAAGTCCGATTGAATCGATCAAATATTTTTTAATAAACTCATCCGGTGTTTGCTGAGAAAATTCATTTGTAAAATTAATAACTAGTAAATTTTCAATTCCGATCTCACGCAGCAGTTTTTCTTTTTCCTCTATCGTGGTTAAAATTTTCAGTTCATTGCTGTTGTTTAAAACTTTTCTTGGATGAGGCTCAAAAGTTATAACAAAGCTTCTTCCGGCAATAACTTTTGATCTTTCAACTACTCTGCTCAGAATTTCCATATGCCCGATATGAACACCGTCAAACGTTCCAAGTGTTGCAACTGTTTCTTTTTGCCAGTTAATATTTTTCAAATTGCTGAATACTTTCATATCTGCATAGGGAACGATTATTCTCACCGGGTTAATTTAAAACAAGTTTATCAGCTTTGACAAGATTTACGAACTCTTCAATTGTTAGAGCATCATCAACAGAGTATTCGCCGATCCTGGTTCGTCTCAAAGAGCTTAAAATTGCACCGCAGCCAAGTTTCTGCCCAAAATCATTTGCAAGCACACGAATGTATGTCCCCTTTGAACACGTGATTTCAAAATGAATATACGGAATATCAATTTTATTGATCTTAAAGTTATAAATAAAAACTTCTCTTTCGCTTCGTTCAACTATCTTCCCTTTACGTGCATAAGCATATAACGACTTCCCCTTCACTTTAACTGCAGAGTACATTGGGGGCGTTTGTGTAATTTTTCCTACGAACAATTGCTTAATTTTCAAAATCATTTCTTCATTTACTGTTTCAGGAATGGCATGATCAACTGGTGTAGTCTCTGTATCCATTGAAGGAGATGTTTTTCCAAGAGTAAAAATTCCTGCATAAGTTTTTGGCATTTCCTGGAATTGAGTAATGGTTTTTGTTTTCTTTCCGGTCCCGATGATAAGCAAACCGGTTGCAAGCGGATCTAATGTGCCTGCATGCCCGACTTTTTTTTCGCTTATGGCATTTCTGACTTTATGAACTGCTTTGAATGATGACCAATATTGCGGCTTGTCAATCAAAATAAATTCACCCGACTGAAAATCACAATTGGTCAGAGACTTCGTGGCTTTTGTTATCATCTTCTTCGTGAATCTTCTTAAATATATCTTCTATCTTTTCAACGTAATCCAGTGTGTCGTCGAGAAAAAATTTTAGTTCAGGAATGAATTTTATTCTTACTCTTGATGCAAGCTCTGAACGAATGAATCCGTTCTTGGAATTGATCAGATCCATTGCCGCCGTTCTTTTTTCTTTTTCAAGAACAGAAACATAGATCTTCGCTATTCTGAGATCGGCACTAACTTTTACATTGGTAACCGTAACCAATCCCAATGAAGGTTCGTGAAATTTATAAAGGAAAATCAGGCTGATTTCTTCTTTTATCAAACTTTCAACTTTGTCTATCCGGTGCGACATTAAAATATTACGCGACTATTTAATTTTTACAATAATTTTTTCTTCGTTTCAACAATTTTGAATGCTTCAATAATATCACCTACTTTGACATCATTAAAATTGGCAATATTAATGCCACACTCATAACCAGCGTCAACTTCCCGCACATCATCTTTAAATCTTTTCAGTGAACCAATTTCACCTTCGTGAATTACTATTCCGTCTCTGATGATTCTAAGTTTATTACTCCTTGCTACTTTACCATCCTGAACATAGCAGCCGGCAACAGTGCCAAACTTAGGGACCTTAAAAGTTTCTCTTACTTCAATTGTTCCCAGCACCTCTTCAGAAAGAAGGGGTGAGAGTAATCCTTCCAGCGCAGATTTAACTTCATTGATAGCATCATAAATAACATTATAAAGTCTGATATCAACTTTCTGGCCTTCGGCTAACTTTCTGGCATTAAGGTTTGGTCTCACATGAAATCCAACAATAATTGCATTTGATGCGGCAGCAAGAAGAACGTCGCTTTCTGAAATACCGCCAACTCCTTTATGAATAACCCTAACAATTACCTCTTCGTTTGAAAGCCTCATTAAAGAATCGGATAAAGCTTCAACCGATCCGTCAACATCGCCTTTAACAATCAACGGAAGCTCTTTAACTCCGCCAATGCTGATTTGTTTTGCAATTTCATCAAGAGTGATATGATGAACCTGCTTCTGATCCTGTTCTCTTTTTAACTGCTGTCTCTTTAATCCTATTTCTCTGGCTTCACGTTCAGAGTCAACAATTACAAAAGTATCTCCAGCCTGAGGTGCTCCTTCAAAACCAAGAACCTGAACAGGGGTTGAGGGAGTAGCTTCGGCTACTCTGTTTCCGCGTTCATCAAACATTGCTCTGACTTTCCCGAAATGAATTCCGGCAATGAAAGGATCACCAACTCTTAAAGTTCCTTTCTGAACGAGAACAGTTGCGGTTATACCTCTGCCTTTGTCAAGCTCAGACTCAACAACAGCTCCCCTTGCAAGCCGATCTGGATTTGCTTTTAAATCAAGAATTTCTGCTTCAAGTAAAATTGAATCTAAAAGCTTATCTATATTCAAACCAGCCTTGGCAGAAATCTCGACACATTGGTATTTACCGCCCCATTCCTCTACAAGGATGTTTCTGTCTGCAAGCTGCTGCTTGATTTTATCAGGATTAGCGCCTGGTTTATCAATTTTATTAATAGCAATGATGATTGGTACTCCTGCAGCCTGTGCATGATTTATTGCTTCAACTGTTTGAGGCATTACAGCATCATCTGCCGCAACAACTAATACCACAATATCAGTCAGCTGGGCGCCTCTGGCTCGCATTGCCGTAAAAGCTTCGTGGCCGGGTGTATCAAGAAAAGTAATATATCTGCCGCTGCTGATTTCAACTTTGTAAGCACCAATATGCTGAGTAATTCCACCGGCTTCACCGGCAACAACGTTTGTTCTTCTTATATAATCGAGCAAAGATGTTTTTCCGTGGTCAACGTGACCCATAATTGTTACAACAGGTGAACGGGGAACAAGTTCATCAGGTTCATCCGGTGTGTCTTCTAATGCTTCGGAGGTATATTCTTCCTGAATTTCAACCTCGAATCCGAACTCATCAGCAACAAGAGAAATAGTTTCTACATCTAGTCTTTGATTGATCGAAACCATCAACCCAAGCGAAATACATTTGGAAATTACATCGCTTACCGGAACATTCATCAAATTTGCAAGCTCACTAACAGCAATGAATTCAGTAACTTTAATTTTATTTGCTTCAAGAGACTTAAGTTCAAGCTTCCTCTCTTCTTCGGCTTCACGTTCTTTGCGTTTTTTCTTTCTTACAGAAGCTCTGCCGGGAGTTGCAGAAATTTCGTCCATGCTCAGAAGGGTTTTCCTGATTGCTGCTTTCACTTCTTTTTCATCAATCTCAAACTTTTTAATTCGTTTCTTCTTTTTGGCAATCGGAGTTTCCTCGGGAATAACTTCAACGGCTCTCTTCTTTGATTTGGGACGTTTCTTTTTCTTCAACGGTTCTTCAACTCCGGGAAGATCGTCAATTTTCTCTTCAACTGTTGGTTCTGTTTTAGCTTCAACTTTTGGTGCTTCTGAGAGATCCATTTTGCCAACAACTTTTAGTCCTTTTGGTTTTTTCCTGCCGGTTTCCGGCCTAACCTGGACTTCCGTTTTTTCAGCTGTATCTTTTTCTTCAACCGCTGTTTCATCATGTAATACTTCAACTGATTTCTTTAATGCGGCGGCAGTTTTGTCTGGTTCTTCAGATACTACAACTTCGGGCTGCTCTTCAATTATTTCTTCTGGTATTTCTTTCTTTTCTATCTCAACAGTTTTATCTGCTTTTACTTCAAAAGAAGGATGAACTTCAGTTTCTTTTAATTCCGTTTTGGTCGAAGTCTTTTTTTCCTCTTCAGCTTTTTCCGCACGTTTCTTGTTGAATTCAGCAAGCTTTTTATAATGTTTCTCTGCTTTTTCAATGTCTTTTTTGAATTGGGAATTAATTGCATCAATCATCTCATCAGTCAACATTGACATATGAGATTTAACATCGAAACCTTTCTTCTGAAGGAATTCAACAATATTGTCAGCCGACAGGTTATACTCGGTTGCTAGTTTATATATACGAACTTTTTTCGTTTTGGCTTCAGGCATTTTGACTCATTTTGTTTAATTAAAAGCTACTCTTCTTCCTCAAATTGAGCTTTAAGAATTTCGATTATTTCTTCAACCTTCTCCTCATCCAGTTCTTCAATTTCTTTCAGCTTCTCAGCACCTGCTCTTAAAACTTCCAGAGCAGTATCGTATCTGTTATTTATAAGTATTTCAAAAATATCATTCCCTAATTCTTCTTTAAGGTCAACCAGTTCAATGTCCTCTTCGTATTCGTCATAGGGTTTTTCTTCTCTGAGGATGTCGATTTCATAACCGGTCAGCTTGATGGCAAGTCTGATATTTACTCCATTTCTTCCGACAATCATAGAAACCTGATCGTTATCTGCAGTAACAACAGCTTTACGGGTTACTTCATCGATGTCAATTCTCTTTAGCTTTGCCGGTGCAAGTGCACGCTGAATAAATAAGTATGGATCATCTGAATAGTTTACAACATCTATGTTTTCATTATTCAATTCTCTTACGATTGCATGAATTCTTACACCCTTCATACCCACACACGCGCCGACTGCATCAATTCTGTTATCCTGCGATTCAACAGCTACTTTTGCACGTTCACCGGGCTCGCGGGCGATTGCCTTTATCTCTATGATACCATCGTAAATCTCAGGAATTTCTATCTCAAATAATCTTCTGAGAAACATGTTATCAGACCTGGATACAATTATCTGCGGACCGCTGTTTCCTTTTTTAACTTCCTTAACAATTGCCCTGATCGTTTCGCCCTTTTTATATTTTTCAAAAGGAATCTGTTCACTTCTCGGGAGCAGAAGTTCATTTTTATTATGATTGATAAGAATATCATTTTTCCTTATCTGGTAAATATCTCCAACTACTATTTCCCCAAGCAGCTCATTATATTCATTGAAAATGATATCTTTTTCGATCTCTCTTATTTTCTGATTAAGACTTTGTTTTGCAAGAGTTATCAACCTTCTGCCGAGGGAAGCAAGTTCAATCTTTTCTACGAAGTACTCACCGACTTCAAGATCATCTTCGTTTCCTTTTCTGTTAACTTCATCTATGTGAATCTGAGTATTGGGATTTTCAACCTCCTCAACAATTTCTCTTTCAAGATAAATCTCAATATCACCGCGGTCCATATTAACCACGACATCATATTTTGAATCTTCGCCGAATTTTTTACGCACAAGCAATCCAAAAATCTCTTCAAGTATTCCGGCGAGCACATCTTTGTCGATTCCTTTTTCCCTGACCATCTGGGCAAAAGATTCAACTATGTCAAAGTTCATAATAAAATTCCTCCGCTAAGAAAAACTAATTAATACTTTTGCTTGAATGATATCATCGAAGCTCAAAGTAATTTCATCTTTATTATTTATCAAGAAATTCAGGTAATTATCCTGAATTGAAAGAAGCCTGCCAATAAATTTTTTCTCTTCCAAGGCTTGCCTGTAAGTAATTTCAAAATTTCTGTTAACGTGTTTATGAAATTGTTTTAAGAATTTTAAAGGTCTTTCGACTCCAGGCGAGGAAACATCAAGCCTGAATGGAGCTTCAATCAGTTTTAACCGTTCAATTTCAGAAATAATTTCTCTGCTGATTTTTGCACAGTGGTCAGCCGAAAGATTCGTTTCACCATCAACAAAAATTTCAATAACCCGCTTGCTTTCAGTACCTCTGAAAACCAGATCAACCACGAAAAATCCTGATTTCTCGATGATCTCAGACGAAATTTGACTTATTTTTTCTTCGATAATTTTCATACAAACAAAAATCGCCCTTAAAAGGGCGAATTCAGTTAGTCAAATTTAGCATTATTTATCTGAATAACCAAAAAAACCAGAGCTTTAATTTTTACATACAATCAAATTTTCAACTTATATTAAATATTACCCCGGTTTTGATGACATAATGTTAATTGCCAATCAAATCGGTGTCTTTGGAAGATTCTTATCGTTTTTTGGAGTTTGTGAAGTTTTTGATTTCCTCATTACCAGCGACGAAGCAATCATCCCAATTATTATTCCAATGAGCAGGGTAATAGTAATAAACAGGACTGCCGGCAGTCTTATTTCCCATAAGTATAATTTGATAATTATATCATTTGTGTTTTGCAGAACAAAAATTGTAAAGAGTATAACAATTACCATTAATACCACTAATTTTGCTCGCATTGGTTTAATTCCGCTTTAGTCTTTAAAAGATAAAATTATTCCTTATCCGGATTTAACATCCTCAATAAATTTATCGATTTAAATATTAGAATAAAAGATAAAGTGAGGGCCAAGAGCTGAAAAAGAGTTGTTTTCTCGCTGAATATTTAAACTAATTTTAGATACTGATTTTATTTTTCTTCAGAAATAATTTTCTTTGAGAGCATTTCAAGAGTTTCCTCGACCTGCTCTTTTTCTTTTGTACTCAATTTCAGTGACTGAATTGATTTATATTCTTCGAAGGCTTCCTGGTATAATCCAAGATCAACTAATATTTGTCCGAAAAACAAACGATAAGCTGTAATGCCTTTTACTTCAGGATATTTCCGATAAATCTCACGTGCGGTTGCAACAGCAGACTCACGCAACCCGACCTGGGCTAATTGAACTGCTCCATTTAAACGCTTAATACCAAAGTCATTTGACTTTATGAACACACCATTGTTTCCATTTAGATTCGTTCCGTACACAGCGGTATTTTTTGCATCACTGTCATTATTTTTTTTTGGCGCCTGCATCATGTCATCAAGCGCAAGTGCCAATAAAAGTTCATCGACGCTCATTTGCTTAATTGCCGATGTTGAAATAGCAGATGATTCTCTGAGATTGAACTTTAAATCATTCGCCACAAGCTGAACTGAAGAGTTATCATTGGTTGAGAGCATTGTGTTTGCATCGAGAGTGTTTCCTTCCTTTATCTCAATCCATTTTTCGCTTGTCCCAACTTGTCCCTGTACGGAACCTTTTACTTTTACAACTTTAAATAATTGGCCAAAAGCATTAACAGGTAAAAAGATTAATAGAATTATTAGTAATGATTTCATTTTACACTCCATAAATTAGATTAGTATACATCTATTATCTGTACTGAACCACGGCTTAATCCATAATTTTCAAGTGCATCTTTATTAAATTTTTCTGCACCCGCCTGCCAGGAATCCTCAAATCTTTTCAAAGAAGTTGCTTCTAAAGGAATCCAGATTTCATCATTCCCCAAATTATTTTTTCTTATGAGGTATTTATTCTCATTTGAAGTTATTAGTCCGGCTTCGGAAGGAGAAAGTTTCGTATTAACAAGAAGATTTACGTGTCTTAATTCACCAAGCTGATAATCAACCAGTGCAGTTGCAACTCCGACACTTTCAAGCAGAGAACTTAAACAAACGCTCAGGTCATCGCAGTCGCCGCCTTTCAACTTCAACGTTTCTTCAGGATATTGCACGTATTCAGAAGATGCCCGGGGATCGGAAACATAAACCATCGCTTCAGCAAATGAATTGTATATGAGTTTTGTTTTGTAAAAATCCGACAGCCTGTTTTCAAGTGTGTCAAATAATGTTTTGTTATTACTTAAAATTCTTTTCGAATAACTGATTGAAAAGTCAAAACTTTTTTTAATGAAATACTTAAGATTGATAACATCGCCGTCCCAAGAGTTCACTCCATTTACAAGCACGGGTTTTTGAATCTGATCGTCAAATTCTTCATTACTTGTAAGAATATAGAAATCGGCAGTTGATATTTCCGATTTTGTTATCGCATAGTTTTCAGGAATAACGGTGAAGTAGCTGATAGTTGCTGTATCTCCGGGATTTATTGAAATAATTGGCGAATATATCAACTCTTCACTTAGTCCGTTTATCCGGCTGAACGGTTTAACATTTACTCTTTCATCACTGACATTAACTACAGTTGCCACTGCAAAAGGTTTATTCAAATAGTTCTCAGTTAATGCAGGATAAATGTCTTCAATAATTTTAACATCGGCAAACTCAACTTTTTTCTCCTGAATGGTATTCAAAGCAAAGGCAATCGTTAATAAAGCTTTATCAAAACTATAAGGATTGTTGATAACATTAGTAATGCCGTTATTTTCAAAATCACCATAGCTGAAATAATCTTTACGATCTGAAAAATATTTAATTCCCGAAAGTGAAACAGACAAAAACGACGTGCTGAAATTAACTGAAGGAATTACTCCTGCTATAAAAGGAGATTGAGTTTTGTCGTGAAAAACACTACAACCAATCCCAACCGATGAATTTGAAAAAGTTATCCTTCCGTTAACACCAATCTGAAATGACTTATTGCTTTCAATAATTCCACTGAGACCAAAAGTTCTTGATGGACTAAAATTAAAAGTTAGCATAACACCTTTTTCAGTTTTCAGTTTGAATTTTTCCAGCTCCTGGTCGAAAGGATCCTCACTGAATGAAAAAAGATTAATCGAAGATATTCCTGCAGAAAAATACTGACTAAAAGAATAATTAAAGCCCAATTCTCCTTTCCACAATCCAAGCTTTTCTGATTGGTTTTCTCTCACGAGATAAATTGTATCAGCAATGACCGGGCTTATTATTTCCCTGCTGAATTCCTGGCTGAAATATCTGAGATTAAAACCAGCTTGAAGTTCATCAGAAAACCGGAAATAATAACCAAGTCCAAAGAGTTCTTTATAAGAAAATTTTGATGATAGCGATTGCCTGGTTGAATCAGAGAGAATAATTGCAGATGCTGTATTGAAATTAAATTCTTTCTGGTAACCCGGAGTATATCTTAATGATAAAATATGATTCGAAAATCTTTTTTCAACAGCAATGCTGTAAATATTAAGATTGACTGAACTTGAAAACTCCGGGCCATAAATAAATGAGAAGCCCCAATCTTTCAACTGCGAAAAATTAATCTGACTGGCCTCATAATTCCCGTAAAGTGACGATATGTTATTGGTGGAATTCATCAATCCGGAAAATCCAAATGAATTTTGTGCAATTCCGTTCTTTGATAAATAAAAACTTACTAATAGAATCAGCAGTAACTTAAATCTCAATATAAATCAAATATTATAGTATGAATACTTTGGGAAATTACAGTAAGATTCTGAATACCTTCCGGCTCATTTTTACTTACTCTTCTGATTAATGAAAATACAATCGCATCAAAATTTTGAGTTGAAATACTGTTCAACAAATTCGGAGGAATCCGCAATAATCCATCATCCCGGGTTCTGATTCTGAAAAGAGGAAAGACATTCCTCTTCCCTTTCTTTTTTGCTCCAAGAATTATCTCAAACTCTCTGCTGTTTGCAGCGTTCCATTGCAAAACTGCATTAAGCTTGTTCTCTTTTTTCGAGAGATTAATGTTCCCGATCACCTGCGTAGGTGTTTGAATTGTAAATTGTTTCTGATTACCGGGCTGCGGATTGAACTGAACTTCAATGGACGAGTTGTAATTAAAAACGAAGGGGTCGCCGAATCCTTTTCCTCTGAATAAAATATAATGGTTGCCAAGGGTTGTGTCTCTGTTTATTCCCTGATCACGAAACCTTATTATAAATGGAGCAATCCTTGCAATATGATTATTGATTTGTAACTGACCTGGAATAAATGATTGGAAACCGATTATTTCGTTTTCAGAATTTCTGATTGGTTTTGTCCTATCCAGGAAAATTCCAAAAGCAGTTGAAGTTTCAATATCAAAGTTCTTAATGGTCAACCTAGTTCCGGTAAGCGAAATCAAGCCAGTGAAATTCCTGATATCCTGTGTAATTCCCGTGGTATCAAAACCGTTGCTGTAATATTCATCTTCAATTTCTTTGCTGAGGACTTCAACTTCTACCAATTCCTGCACAGACTGATCATCTATCAATTCTGTTGGTGCAGGTTTATCACACCCGCCTATCAGAAGAGCTGCAGCAGAGATTAGAACTATTATTAATAATTTCGATTTCATTTTATTTAAGTTAATACTGAGTTTCATCAATTTCAATTTATCTAAAAAAAACCATCCGCCCCTCTATAAAGAAGGGCGGATAATTCTGAGGACATTACTTTCCCCCTTAATTAAAATTTAACTAAGTACGGAACTCCCCAAGATTCGCTTTCAACCGGAGCCGAATCATCTTTAATTGCGAAATATGGGAAAGCATTAATAATTGCGTGAAAGAATCCAGGGAACTGATGAGTTGTGTAACTCTGCTCATAAACTTTATCAAATACATTTCCATTTGGAGTTGATGAAACCAATACAAATCTTTTCTTTGCACGATGCAAACCATTGCCCATTGCGCCGTATGTTAAAGTTACAAAGTCATCTTCAGAATATGAGCTTGTTAATTCAACCCTGATCAGTGTGGTTTCATTTCTTGGTATTACAGGAAGCTGTCTCCACCAGCCCGGACCTCTGGACAAATAATAGTCATTGGGTGAATTTACTTCCAAAGTATCTCCATTTGGTAAAAAGATAGTAATCTTCTTCAAATCAATATTTGGATGAGAGCTGGTTCCTCCTTCGGGTAATGAGATTGCTGCTATTCTCCAGTTGTTGTATGGATTATCAGTGTTTGCTCTTCTTACAAAAATTACATTCCTCGTAATAACTACAGTCATAGGTTTCTTAATTAAGGTATCGGGCTGATTAGCAGCCGAATCATATGAAGCAAGAATTAATAGATTTCCTTCAAAAGTCTTTGTAACCCGGCCATATGCTGTATCACCTTGAATGTTAACTGAAAAATCCCGGCTGACTAAACGCATTACCTGCCCAACTTTAAATGGATAAATCTCGGTTGAGACTTTACCCAAAAAATCCATCACGTTTTCTTCATTAAAGTTTGGTTCAAATGAGGAAATTGCTGAATCCTGATCAGCTAATTGCTGCATTGCCGCTTTGTCGGAATTAATATCATCAGGGGTTTGAATACTTGAGGAATCGTCACAGCCTGTAAATAATACAAATGCTGAGAAAAATATTGAGAGAACAACTGCTCTGAGAACCAGAATCGATTTCTTTTTCATTTTAGTACTCCTTTTCTGTTATGTGAATGAATATTTTGATTTCGTCTTTGGTCTTTTACAATGAAAATTTATGCCAGAAGATTTAATGACCGATATGCTTCATTTTTAATAAGAAAAAGAGGTTTTTAACCAATTTCTAAATGCATGAAAAATCAAATCAATTGCATGATATTCATTTTTCCCGCAGGAATAATGAATTTGTTATGTATTATTTCATTTTTTGACTTGAATTAGAAATTAAGTTTGACGGCACTATGATTAATCTTCAAAATTATTTTTCGTCACTAAATCGAACGGAGGAAAGTTTAATAATTAGTTGCTCCGGCTTCAAAACTTTTTCATAATGGAAACGAATGTAAAACGGGAATGAATGAATTATGAAAAGAATATTTTTCTCTAACCTTAAACAATATTTTTTTAATCTAATCTCACTTTTGTCCTAACTTCTACTATTTGCAGCAAGCTGCAATACAACAAAGCCACCAATTATACCACCAACACACTTAATAAAAATTACTCTTTCGTTTGAGGATTCTAACTGTACTGAAGTGTGAATAGAGATTAAGGCAGACAGCTTAACATTTATTGCAAAAGTAAAGCTGCTGATAAACTCTGGCAAACAGAATTTAATTATATCAACAAACCAATCATCCAACCGAAAGGCCGCGTTAAGCACAGACAAAATAATATAAAGCTAAAAGGTAAACCTTAGAACCTGCCAGCCACAACTTTACGTGATAAACATTCGGATTTGGTAAGCAAAGCAGCTTCAAACTTTAATTATGTTGATACTATAGATGATAACAATATTAGGCTTAAGGTGAGATTTATCTGAATGATTCTCCTGGAAAAGCTGGAACAGGCAACCTCGCAGCTACAGCCTCACTGTTTGAACATAGTTTTACTAACATTGAAAGCGATATGACACTGCATTAACTGAAATTTATGGTAATGACAAAGGGAATATTTATTCTGCCGGACTATTCATTCCTGATATTATTGGTTTACCATTTTGCACAGCTAACCATTTGAGTTATCAGGAATAAATAAAAAGCATTTTTCACCACCGGAAAATTAATCTCTCTTTTTCTATATTAGCTGTTAAGAAAAGCAACTATCATCTTAAAAGATGCAAAATGGATAAAACCGAATTATTCCGCGATATTAAATTAGAAAATGTATTTCATACCCGTTTAAAGAAATTTCAGAAGCTGATGCAATTCAAGATACAGGAAATACTTCTTGTATCAAGCATATATGATTACTATTTGTTTGAAGAGGACGGAAGACTTTATGAACTGATCAGAAGTGAATATCAAAACCTGAATCTTAGTCAGGCACCCGAGATAACCCATGTAACAACGGGAAGTGAAGCACTTGAACTGCTAAGCGGAAACAACAAGTTTGATCTCATAATTACTACTCTTCATATCGAGGATATGCACGTAATTAAATTCGCTAACCAGGTAAAAAGTATGGGGATCAATTTACCGATCATCTTACTTGCTTATGATAACAAAGAGAGAAAAGAATTAACCACCAGGTATGATACTTCGGTATTTGAGAGAATTTTTATCTGGAGCGGAGATTTTCACCTTTTAATTGGTATTGTAAAATACATCGAAGACAGACTTAATGTTGAAAATGACTCCGAAAATATCGGGGTCCAGGTTATTATTCTTGTTGAAGACAATATTAAATTTTATTCAACATACCTTCCGCTGGTTTACACAGAAATTTTTAATCAATCCCAGAGACTTATTTCAGAAGGAATAAATATAACTCATAAATATCTGAGAATGAGAGCACGCCCTAAAATCTTGCTCTGCACAACTTATGAAGAAGCCTGGAGCTATTACGAAAAATATGAACAGAATGTACTTGGGATTATCACCGACAACAACTTTCGTCATCATGGCATCAGGGATCCTGAAGCAGGCTTAAAGTTCGCATCTGCAGTTAAAAGCAAGCACAGGGATATCCCGATAATAATTCAAACCAGTGATCAGAATCTCGAAGAAAAAGTTAAAAACATTGGTGCTTCATTTCTTTATAAAAACTCTCCCCGATTGCTTCATGATCTTCGGGAGCTTATGCTCGACCATTTTAGCTTTGGAGATTTTGTTTTTGAAATGCCCGATGGACAGGTTGTTGGCAGAGCCTCTAACCTTCGCGAACTTGCCGAACAAATCGGGAAAATTCCCGAGGAAAGCTTGCTTCATCATGCCGAGGGGAATCATTTTTCAAGATGGCTTAAAGCAAGAACAGAATTTTATCTTGCCCATGAATTGAGACCCAGAAAAATAACAGATTATCAATCACCTGATGGTTTAAGACAGGATCTTATCAATGCAATAAACATTTATCTTGAAGAAAGGACAAAAGGTGTAATTTCTGATTTCAGAAAAGAGACGTTTGACCCTAAGAACAGCTTTGCAAGAATTGGCGGCGGATCATTAGGCGGCAAAGCACGCGGTCTTGGTTTTATAAATACTTTGATAGCCAATTACAATATAAAAGATCTTTTCAAAGGAGTAGAGATTTCTGTCCCTTCCGCAGTTGTTATTGGAACAGAAGTGTTTGATCAGTTCATGCGCGAAAACAATCTTGAAATTTATGCAATCAACGAAAAGAATGATCTCAAACTCAATCAAAAATTTATTGAAGCGTTTTATTTCCCGAAAGAGATAAAACAAAAGCTTCTTGAATTCCTGGAAATAATAAAAGAACCTTTGGCCGTCCGTTCATCAAGTCTGCTTGAAGATGCTCAGTTCCAGCCTTTTGCAGGAGTTTATCAAACTTATATGCTTCCCAACAGCAATCCCGATATCAATGTAAGATTAGATGAACTTCTTCAAACAATTAAATGCGTTTATGCTTCGACTTATCATGAAAAAGCAAAAGATTATATGAAGGCAACTTCTTACAGGCTTGAGGAAGAAAAAATGGCAGTTATTGTTCAAAGGCTTGTGGGCTCAGAGCACCGCGGAAAATTCTATCCTGATTTTGCGGGCGTTGCTAAATCATTCAACTTTTATCCTGTTCCGCCGCAAAAATCTGACGATGGAATTGCACTGGTTGCTCTTGGTCTCGGCAAAACTGTAGTTGAAGGAGGAAACACCGTAAGATTCTGCCCTCGCTATCCAAAGCATCTGCTTCAGTTTTTTTCAACTAAAGAAACTTTAATGCATGCTCAGCAAGACTTTTTTGCGCTCGATCTGAACGGCAAGCTTGATCATCATCCCGAATCAACAAAAGATCCTCTCGTTAAAAGATACGATCTGAGCGAATCAGAAACTGACGGAACTTTATTTGCAGTTGGTTCAACTTACTCTCCCGAAAATGAAGCTGTTTACGATGGCATTTCAAGAAATGGAATCAGGGTGGTAACTTTCTCACCAATTCTTAAACACAAAATGTTCCCAATGCCTGAAATCTTAAATATGCTTTTAGGCCTTGGCACCTGGGGAATGGGATCACCTGTTGAAATTGAATTTGCTGTAAACCTTTCTGTAAAAGAAGGCAAACCAAAGGAATTTGCAATGCTTCAGATGAGACCGCTTGTAATCAGCCGCGAATTGGATGAACTGATTATGGATTTTGAAAGTGATAAACTAATTTGCAGAAGCACTCAGGTGCTTGGCAACGGTGCTACAGACGGCATTTATGACATCGTAATCGTTAACAATACAAAATTCGAGCGAGGAAAAAGCAAAATTGTTGCCGGCGAAATTGCCAAAATGAATTCCAGACTGCTTGAAGAAAAAAAACCCTATGTGCTTATTGGGCTGGGAAGATGGGGCTCACTTGATCCTTGGCTAGGAATTCCTGTTACCTGGGATCAGATTTCCGGTGCAGCAGCTATTGTGGAATCCGGCTTCAAAGATTTTGAAGTTGAACCCTCGCAGGGCTCTCACTTCTTTCAGAATATAACTTCATTCAGGGTTGGTTACTTTACAGTTGATGCGGCAAATAAAATAGGTTTCATTGACTGGAGCTGGCTGCTTTCTCAACCAGCAGTTGAAGAATTTGAATTCACACGACACATTCAATTCAATCAACCAATTTCAGTAAGGATTAACGGCCATAAAAACATGGGAATAATTATTAAACCAGGTCAAAGTCTGGAATAATAGTACCGGATTTATTACTCTGCATTCAGGTTGATGAAAAATATTTAATCAATACATTCCTCTTTCAGATAAATTACTCTTTCAATTTATTAATATTTCAGCGATATTTGATTGTAACTTTTTTGGCAGTTTTCCGGATGAATGCTTCTTGCGCTAATCGAACTTCCTCACAACTCTACGGAGAAAAGTTATGGCCACTCTAAACACAACACCTGATACTGAAAAAATTAAAGCCCGCGAAGGAATAATTTCAATACTTGAGGACATTCAGGCAAGGTTTGGTTACCTTCCCGAAAAGGAATTAAGAAATGTTGCTGAACACACAGGCCAATCGCTGGTTGATATTTACGGCGTTGCAACATTTTACAAGTCTTTTAGCCTCAAACCGCGGGGCAAACATCTTGTCTCAGTCTGTCTTGGCACAGCCTGTCACGTTCGGGGAGGGCCAAACGTCAAAAAGGAGTTTGAACATTCGCTCAATATCCGGGCAGGTGACACAACTAAGGATAAAGAATTCACTCTTGAAACCGTTGCCTGTCTTGGAGCTTGTGCATTAGGACCGATAGTTGTAGCCGACGGTCATTACTTCTCAAAAGTAACCTCCCCCAAAGTAAAACAAATCATAAACAAAACACGCGAAGGATTAGATAAGGTAGAAATTCAGACTGATCAGAGAATTTTCCCCGTCGAAATCAGCTGTGCCCGATGTAATCATAGTCTCATGGATCCTGATCATCTGGTCGATTACCATCCTTCAATACGTGTTACAATTTCATTTGAAAGAAAGCACGGCTGGTTAAGATTATCCAGCTTATACGGCAGTTATAACATCGAGTCTGAGTACGAAATACCTGAGAATACTGTAGTAAACTTTTTTTGTCCGCACTGCCATACTGAATTAAGAGGTGCAGCTAATTGTGTTGAATGTGGTTCACCTATGGTCCCAATGATTGTAAAAGGCGGCGGTGTAATTCAGATTTGCTCGAAGAGAGGCTGTAAAGGACATATGCTCGATCTTTCAGGAGGAATTTATGGATAGCAATATTCCTTTAAATCATAAATTCAGCTGCGGGGTAATATTATGCCAACTCTAAAATCAATAAATGAATTCAAAGAACTAGTAAGCAGAATTAAAAGTGATCGCGACAGCAGCATTCCTACAATTGTTATATCTGCAGGAACCTGCGGACAAGCAAGCGGCGCAAATGACCTAATAAGGATTGCTAAACGTGAGCTGATTGAAAATGGCTTAACAAACCGGATACATCTCCGGATTACCGGCTGCCACGGATTTTGTGAAGCAGAACCATCAATACTGATTGAACCTTCCCGGATTTTTTATCCAAAAGTTAACACAGATAACATGAAAAGGATAATCAAATCTATTTACAGGGAAGAAATATTGGAAGACTTGCTCTTCAAAGATCCTGAAACAGGAAAACCTCTAATCAGACAGGAAGACATTCCGTTTTATAAGAAACAAAAAAGAATCCTGCTTTCAATGAATGAAAAGATAGATCCTATCAGAATGTTCGATTATCTTGAAACGGGCGGCTACAACTCATTTATTAAAGTATTGGAATCGGAAAACCCGGGATGGGTAATTCAGGAAATTAAATTATCCGGATTACGCGGAAGAGGCGGAGGCGGATTTTCAACAGGTACAAAATGGGAAATGCTCGCCACTGAAAGAAATGGAAAAGAGAAGTATCTGGTTTGTAATGCTGATGAAGGAGACCCCGGTGCTTACATGGATAGAAGTTTGCTTGAAGGCAATCCGCACAGCATAATTGAAGGAATGCTTATTGGTGCTTTTGCAACAGGAGCTACCGATGGGATTATATACGTTAGAAATGAATACCCTCTTGCTATCAAACATTTAATTATTGCATTAAGGGCTGCGCACGATTATGGTCTCCTTGGTAAAAACATCCTTGGGACTAATTTTTCTTTTGATGTAGATATTGTGAGAGGTGCAGGTGCATTTGTTTGTGGCGAAGAAACCGCTTTAATAAGATCAGTCGAGGGAAAAATGGGAGAACCACGTCAGCGCCCTCCATTCCCTATAGAAAAAGGTATCTTTGGAAAACCTACAGCAATTAACAATGTAGAAACATGGGCAAATGTTCCGGTTATTATCAAGTTAGGTGCAAACGAATACTCTAAAATAGGAACAGCAAAAAATTCAGGGACAAAAATCTTCAGCCTGGTAGGTAAAGTTAAAAACACCGGATTGGTTGAGGTTCCAATGGGAATATCAATCAAAGAAATAATTTTTGATATTGGCGGCGGGGCTCCTACCAAAGCTAAAATCAAAGCTGTCCAAACAGGGGGTCCTTCTGGAGGATGCATACCAATAGAAAAATTCAATCTGCCAATTGATTATGACAGCCTCTCTGCTGCAGGATCAATTATGGGCTCTGGTGGAATGATTGTGATGGATGAAAAAACCTGCATGGTAGATGTTGCAAAATATTTCACCAGTTTCTTAAAAGATGAATCCTGCGGAAAATGTTTTGTTTGCAGAAAAGGTACTCAGCGAATGTATGAACTGCTTGAAGATATTTCTATGGGCCTTGGTACAATAGAGAAATTAGAACTGCTTGAAGAGCTTGCCCGTGTTGTAAAGGATACTTCAATGTGTGGACTTGGACAAACAGCTGCAAATCCTGTTCTTTCGACAATAAAATATTACAGAGAAGAATATCTTGAGCATATCCTTCATAAAAAATGTCGTGCAGGGGTTTGTAGAGATCTTGTCGGTGCGCCGTGTCAGGCAGCTTGCCCCATCGGAACAGAAGCCTGGAGGTATATCGCACACATTGCGGTTGGTGAATATGAGAAAGCCTACCATGCAATAAGAGAAGCAAATCCATTCCCATCAGTTTGCGCCAGAGTGTGCAGTCATCCCTGCGAAAACATGTGCAGATCGGGAACTACTGGTGGTCAAGCTATAGCAATCAGAGCATTAAAAAGATTTATTACCGATCAAGTTGATCCAGCTAGTTTTGTTCCTATCAGAGAATCTGACTCGCGCAAAGCAAAAATGAAAATTGCAATAATTGGATCGGGCCCGGCGGGTTTAACTGCAGCATACTTCTTATCATTAAAAGGTTATAAGATTACTCTTTTTGAGAAGGAAGAACTGCCCGGAGGTATGTTAACAACCGGAATTCCATCTTACAGACTTCCACGAGAAGTTGTAATTAAAGAGATCAATGCTTTAATAGATAATAACATTACCCTTAGGACCAATTCTTCTTTAGGAAGAGATTTTACGCTGGATGAATTATTCGAACAGGGCTATCAAGCAATATTCCTCTCAATGGGTGCTCATAAAAGCAAATTGCTCAATATAGAGGGCGAAGATCTTAAAGGCGTTTATCCGGCAGTTGAATTCCTGAAAGAATTTAATCTTCACGGGAAAAATCTTGCAAAGGGAAGAGTCGGTGTCATCGGCGGTGGAGATTCTGCTATTGATGCTGCAAGAGTCTCACTGCGTCAAAAAGATGTTAAAAGCGTTACTCTGCTCTACCGGCGCACTCGCCAGGAAATGCCTGCCCTTCAGCACGAAATTGATGCCGCAATTGAAGAAGGGGTAAACCTTGTTACTCTTGTATCCCCGATTAAAATACACTCTGAAAATAATCATCTTTCAGGTGTTGAATTTATTAAGAACAAACTTGGTGAGGTCGATTCTAGCGGACGAAGAAATCCTGTACCAATACCCGGAACTGAAGAGTTTATGTTTTTTGATACTCTGATCATTACAATTGGTGATATACCTGATGTTGATTACATCTCTTCGATGAATATAAATGTAAGTAAATGGGGCACTTTGATCGTTGATGAAGATACGCTTGAAACAAATCGTGATGGGGTTTTTGCCGGAGGTGATGTTGTTACAGGTCCAAACACTGTTGTTGATGCAATTGCCGCCGGTAAAAAAGCTGCTGTTATGATTGACCGTTATCTAATGGGTGAAGAGATGAGAAAGCCGCCCGAGGTGCGTTTACCCAAAATATACGTACCCCCGGTAGAAACTTCGGAAGAAGAAATGAAAAGAATTCCTCTGCCAACAATTCCTGTCAACGAAAGAAAATCGAGTTTAAAAGAGGTTGAACTCACATTGTCGCCTGAACAGGCTATTTATGAAGCTAAAAGATGTATGAGATGCGATCTCGAATTCATTCACGAACAAAATAAGACAGCAAGATTAGAACTCATTGAAAGTGAGGATATCTATCATGGTTAATCTAAAATTGAATGGACTAATAATATCAGTAGAAGAAGGAACTACTATTCTCGAAGCAGCGCGATTTATGGGCTTTCCAATTCCTACTTTATGCCATATGGAAGGACTTTCACCATATGGTGCCTGCCGCTTGTGCGTGGTTGAAGTTGGAGAAGGAACAAAAGCAAAACTTGTAACCTCCTGCACCTCTGTGGTTCAGGAAGGAATGACTGTTAGAACTGCTTCTGCCCGTGTTGTTAAAGCAAGAAAGATGATAGTTGAACTTCTGCTTGCAACTTGTCCTCAGTCAAAAGTAATACAGGATATAGCTTCGGAGTTGGGAGTGAGACAACAGAGATTCAGACAAGAATACGAAGATTGTATTATGTGCGGTTTATGTGTAAGAATGTGTGAAGAACAGATGATGGCAAAAGCGATCGGTTTCAGAGGGCGCGGCGATCATAGAAGCATTGGAACCCCATTCGATATGAAGTCAGAAGTTTGTCGTTTATGCGGAGGATGTATTTATGTCTGTCCTGCCTGTCAATTAAGATGCACTTATACAGAACCAGAAAAAGCTATCTGCGGCGGCTGTATGAACTTAACTCCGCCTTGCCTTGAAAAAGAAAAATTTGAAGACATGATGTGCTACATGGAACCCTGTGTAGCATGTGAAATTAAAAACAGATAGAGGAGAAAAACCAATGTTATATTCAAGAATAAACTCTTCGGCAGCAACTTTAACCAAAAACAGAACTGAAGGTTCTATCACCCCTTCATCGGGAATGTGTGTAACCTGTGTGGATGGGTGCATCGGAATGTGTGAAATTGGCAAATCAGCTTATCGCGGGCACGAAGTCATTTACCCTCAGCCATTTGGAGTAATTACCACAGCTTCAGAAAAAATGTACCCGGTTGATTATTCTCATTTCAATATAATGGGCACTGCAGTAGGTGCCTATGGAATTGAACCCGATAGCGATAAAGCAATCTTTCCTAATGTAAGATTGGATGTTGTATTCGGACACGATAAAGGCCTGCATTTTAAGTATCCATGGATAATACCCGGAATAGGTTCTACCAATATTGCCAAAAACAATTGGGAGGGGCTTGCAATCGGTTCAGCTCTTTCCGGAACAGGATTAACTATCGGAGAAAATGTAACCGGAATGGATGTTGATTCAATAATCAATCGAGGGAAAGTATTTGATACCGTTGATCTTAAACGAAGAGTAAAACTTTTTAAGGACTACCAGAGAAATGGCTACGGTGCAATTATTGTTCAGGCAAATGTTGAAGATACAAGGCTTGGCGTTCAGGAATATGCAATTGACAAGCTTGGTGTTGAATGCGTAGAACTGAAATGGGGTCAGGGAGCTAAAGATATTGGTGGTGAGGTTAAGATCAGAGAGCTTAAAAAAGCACAAATGCTCTACGAAAGAGGATACGTTGTTCTGCCAAACCCAACTGATCCCTACATAATAAAAGCATTTGAAAGAGGTGCATTCAAAGAATTTGAAAGGCACTCAAGACTCGGAATGGTCAGTGAAGAAGGTTTCGCACAAAGGGTTGAAGAACTCCGGAAAGCAGGAGCAAAATATATCTTTCTGAAAACCGGTGCTTATCGTCCCGCTGATCTTGCGCGTGCAGTTAAGTTTGCATCCAAATACAAAATTGATTTACTTACCGTTGATGGCGCCGGAGGTGGAACCGGAATGAGTCCCTGGCGAATGATGAATGAGTGGGGCGTTCCTCCGGTTGAACTTCATTCAATGCTTTATCAATATACAAAGCAGCTTCATGATAAAGGCGAATACGTTCCGGCATTAGCGGTTGCCGGCGGATTTACATTTGAAGATCAAATATTTAAAGGACTTGCACTTGGTGCACCATTTGTAAAACTTGTAGGTATGGCGCGCGCTCCTATTGCAGCGGCGATGGTTGGAAAAACAATCGGAAAAGCCGTACAAGAAGGTCAACTTCCGGTTTATGTTGAAAGATTTGGTAACAGTATAGACGAAATATTTGTCACTGCCAGTGAACTTCGCAAGGAACTGGGAGATGCCGAATTTGAAAGCTTACCGCCCGGAGCTATTGGTCTTTACACTTATTATGAAAGACTTGCCCAGGGATTAAGACAGCTTATGAATGGCAGCAGAAAGTTTGCCCCTGAATATATTACCCGTGATGATATTGCTGCTCTTACAAAAGAAGCTGCCGAAATCAGCGGCATAGGCTACATTACTGATGTTGATAAAGAAGAAGTTCAGACTATATTAAATAGTTAAATTATTCTGATTGAAATTATGCCTGGAAAGCGTGTTGGCGCTGCCCGACACGCTTTTAATTTAACATCTCTTTACTGAATAAAAATCTACCCTGTCATAGAAACTATTACAATAGTTTCATAATGTCTTTTACTTTTTTTGTGTTTCCGGAAAATTAATTTGCTGGTGAATTAATATCGACAATAATTAAAATCGTTTATTAATAATACCATTAAAAAAATTTCCGGAGGCTTTATGTCCGAATATGTAAAAGATCTTATGGCTGAAGTAAAAGCCAAACACCCCGCACAACCAGAATTCCATCAGGCAGTTCAGGAAGTTGCCGAATCACTGGATTTGGTATTTGAGAGGCACCCCGAATATCGTTCAGCAAAAATTCTTGAAAGAATAATTGAACCTGAAAGAGCAATAATTTTCAGAGTTCCCTGGGTTGATGATCAGGGAGAAATTCATGTAAATATCGGCTACAGAATTGAGATGAATAGCGCAATCGGGCCCTATAAAGGTGGTTTAAGATTCCATCCGTCTGTTAATCTTGGCATTCTGAAGTTTCTAGCATTTGAACAAGTTTTCAAGAATAGCTTAACATCATTGCCAATGGGCGGTGGGAAGGGCGGTTCTGATTTTGACCCTAAAGGAAAGAGTGATCTTAAGATCATGAGATTTTGCCAGGCATTTATGAGTGAATTATTCAGACATATTGGGCCTGATACAGATGTCCCTGCTGGAGATATTGGTGTAGGTGGAAGAGAGATCGGTTATTTATTTGGTCAGTACAAGAAATTAAGAAATGAATTCACTGGCGTACTTACAGGTAAAGGGCTAAATTGGGGCGGTTCTCTTATTCGGCCCGAGGCAACGGGTTATGGCGCAGTTTATTTTGCAGCAGAAATGCTTGCAACAAAAAATCAAACTCTTGATGGAAAAATTTGTCTTGTCTCCGGCAGTGGTAACGTAGCTCAGTATACAGTTGAAAAAATTCTTGACCTTGGCGGAAAACCTGTAACGCTTTCAGATTCAAACGGATATATTTATGACGAAGAAGGAATCAACAGAGAAAAACTTAACTTCGTTATGGAGTTAAAAAACGTAAGACGCGGCAGAATTAAAGAATATGTAGATAAATATAAAAATGCCGTATACACTGCTTTTGATCCTTATTTAGATCACAATCCGCTCTGGGATCATAAAGCTCATTGCGCTTTTCCGAGTGCAACTCAAAACGAAATCAACTGGATTGATGCACAGAACCTAATAAAGAACGGTGTCTATGTGGTTAGTGAAGGTGCAAATATGCCAACAACTATTGAAGGAGTTAATATCTTCCTTGAAAACAAAATTCTATATGGTCCGGGCAAAGCAGCCAATGCTGGTGGAGTATCGGTCTCCGGACTTGAGATGTCACAAAACAGTATGCGCCTGCCATGGACTCGTGAAGAAGTTGACAACAGACTAATGTTAATTATGAAAAATATTCATAGAACCTGTGTTCAAATGGCAGAAAGATTTGGAACTCCCGGCAACTATGTTAACGGCGCTAACATAGGTGGATTCCTGAAAGTTGCTGATGCAATGATTGACCAGGGAGTTGTTTAATTATTAAATGCTGATTTGATTCAAATGCCACACCTAAAAAGTGTGGCATTTTTATTATTCTTATATATCTTATTGAACAACAAACCTGGCTTTATTTTTTTAGCATTTTTATCGAATTTATAGTATCAAATAACTTAATTTAATTTCTCCTGATGCAAATGAATGGCGGTTCAAAAATCGTTAAACCCACATTCGATGAGTACATCGTTGAACATGGTTATGGAACAAGATTCCAGGGCTTTCAAAATCTCATGCGTCTTCGGGTCAGAGATATTTTACTCGTTTCAAGTTTATATGATCTTTATCTGTTCGAGGAAGACGGCAGGCTGTATGAACTAATCAGAAATGAATACCAGGGCTTAAATCTTAGCCATTCCCCTGAACTTACCAGAGTATCAAGCGGTAATGATGCTATCGCTCTCGCCAAAGAGGAAGGACGTTTCGATTTAATTATTACGACTCTTCATATTGAAGATATGCAGCCACTTAATTTTGCCAAGCTTGTAAAGAATTCCGGTTTGAATATTCCTGTAGTTTTGCTTGCACACGATAATAAAGAGCTGAAATATCTTCTTCTTCATCCTGAAATAAACGTCTTTGATAAGGTATTTATCTGGCAGGGAAACTTCAGAATTATTATTGCGATAATTAAATATCTCGAAGACAAGATGAATGTTGACCACGATACAAGAATTGTCGGGGTTCAATCGATCATTTTTATTGAAGATAACGTGAGGCATTATTCGTCGCTTCTGCCAATAATTTATACCGAAACCCTAATTCAATCGCAAAGATTAATTTCTGAAGGAATTAATCTTTCACATAAATACCTTAGAATGAGAGCCCGCCCTAAAATACTCTTATGTTCTAATTTTGAAGAAGCATTGACTTATTATCAAAAATATAAGGAAAATATTCTGGGTGTAATTTCCGACATTGACTTTCCGCGAGAGGGAAAGGCAAATCCAAAAGCTGGAATTGAATTTGCGCAAAGCGTTAAATCAGAACATCCCGATATACCAATTTTACTTTCGTCCAACAATCCCGATAACGAAAAGGAAGCCGCAGAGTTAAACTGTTATTTTGTCCTGAAGGATTCTCCTATTCTGCTGAACGAACTAAGAAAGTTTATGAATCTTAATTTCAGTTTCGGCGACTTTATTTTCCGGACTCAGTCGGGAGTTGAAGTTGGCAGAGCAGATACATTAAGAGCACTGGAAGAACAACTAAAAATTGTTCCCGATGAAAGTATTGTTTATCATGCATCGAGAAATCACTTTTCTAACTGGCTAAAAGCGCGAACAGAATTCTGGCTTGCACATAAGCTTCGCCCGAGAAAAGTTTCTGATTATCCCTCAGTTGGTGCATTAAGACGGGATCTCATCAATTCACTCCATAGTTACCGAACTGTAAGACAAAGAGGATTAATAACGGATTTCCAGAAAGAAACGTTTGATCCTGAAAGCAGCTTTGCAAGAATTGGGGATGGTTCTCTTGGCGGAAAAGCCCGCGGGCTTGGTTTTGTTAATACTTTGATAAATGATTACAACGTAAGAAACCAATTTGAAAATATTCATATATCAGTTCCGCCTGCTGTAGTAGTAGCTACCGATGTTTTTGATCAGTTCCTCGAGGAAAATAACCTGAAGGAATTTGCACTGCGATGCGATGACGATGAAGAAATCACCAGAAGGTTTTTACAAGCCGAAAAATTTCCTGCGCCAATTCTGGGGGAACTTGCTGCCTTTCTTGAAATAATTCATTCCCCGCTTGCGGTTCGCTCATCAAGTCTGCTTGAAGATTCTCAATATCATCCTTTTGCCGGGGTTTACGAAACTTATATGATTCCTAACCAGCACCCAAATCCTCTTATTAGATTAAATGATCTTCTTAACACTATTAAACGAGTTTATGCTTCAACTTTTTATAAAACCGCTAAAGCATATATTAAAGTAACATCTTATCGGCTTGAAGAAGAGAAAATGGCTGTTATCATTCAGAAGATGGTTGGTACAGCAAAGGAGAACAGATTTTATCCAGACTTTTCCGGTGTTGCTAAGTCCTACAACTTTTATCCACTACCTCCTCAAACATCAACTGATGGAATTGTTTCAGTAGCACTGGGATTGGGTAAAACAGTTGTTGATGGCGGCAACACAGTTCGCTTCTGTCCAAAGTATCCTGCAGATTTAATCCAGTTTTATTCAGTTAAAGAAGCATTCAACAACAGCCAAAAAGATTTTTTTGCACTTAATCTTAATGCCCCATCAGATTTCGGATTTGCCACGCATGACCTTCTGGTTCAACAGTTCGGATTAGATGTTGCTGAAAAGGACGGAGTACTAAATTTAGTCGGTTCAACTTATTCAGCTCAAAACGATGCTATTTATGATGGGCTTGCTCGCCAGGGACCACGATTGATTACCTTTGGACCAATACTCAGGAATAAACTATTTCCATTGCCTGAAATTCTTGATCTGCTTCTTGATATGGGAACCTGGGGAATGGGAACACAGGTTGAAATCGAATTTGCAGTAAATATGTTTCCTGGCAGTAAGCAGGTTAAAGAGTTTGGGCTCCTTCAAATGAGACCATTGGTTGTTCATCATGAAATGGAAGAGCTTGATCTTGATAACCACAAAAAATCTGAAATAATCTGCCATAGCAACCAGGTTTTAGGACACGGGTTAATAAAAGATATTTATGATGTAGTACTTGTCGATTACGAAAACTACGACAGGGGAAAAAGCCGGGAAGTAGCCGCAGAAGTTAGTTCCTTCAACTCACAGTTAATGGCCGAAGGAAGACCATATTTATTGATCGGTGTTGGGAGATGGGGTTCACTTGATCCCTGGCTTGGAATTCCGGTCAATTGGGAACAAATAGCCGGTGCAAAAGCAATTGTAGAAACTAACTTTAAAGATATGGCGGTTGAACCTTCACAGGGTTCGCACTTTTTCCAAAACATTACTTCATTTATGATTGGTTACTTTACTATTAATCTGCTTTCAGATAAAGGCGGTTTTATAGACTGGAATTGGTTGTTGGAAAAAGAACCTGTTCGTAAAGAAAATTACACCCGGCTTTTAAGGTTCAAAAAAAACCTTGTAATAAAAATGAACGGTCATACTCATAAAGGACTAATACTGAAACCGGAGGATTAGATATTGGATGATCAGGATAAAAAAATAATTCTTGAAAACTGCCCGCATTGCGGAAATAAATTAACGCCTTGGCAGCAGGTACTTCTTCAGGTAGATAGAATGATTGTATGTAAGAACTGCTGGTACAGAATCATTCTTGACATTTATAAAGAAAGCAATTTTCCCCCGGATGAAGAACATGATAAATCAAAGGAGAAAGAAGGTTAAATCAATGCAGTCATATAACTCTTTCGAAGTAGCAAAACAACAGGTTTTAGAAGCAGCAAGACTGCTGAATCTTGATGAAGCAACCATAGAGCTTTTAACAAAGCCTCAAAGAGAAATGAACTTTACACTCCATGTAAGAATGGATGACAACACAACAAAAATTTTTCAGGCGTACAGAATTCAATATAATTTTGCCCGCGGCCCTGCTAAAGGTGGTATAAGATTTCATCCTGATGAAACAGTGGATACCATTCGTGCGCTTGCCTGCTGGATGGTTTGGAAAACTGCAGTCGTAGATCTACCGCTCGGGGGAGGAAAAGGTGGAGTTTGCTGCAATCCAAAAATACTTTCAGAAAGAGAACTTGAAAATATATCACGCGAATATGTAAGAATGATAGCTCCGTTATTAGGATCTGATAAGGACATTCCCGCACCTGATGTTTATACAAATCCTCAGACTATGGCCTGGATGATGGATGAATTTGAAACGATTATGAACAGGCATGAGCGAGGAGTATTTACAGACAAACCGCAGCAAATCGGTGGAACAGAAGGCAGACGAGATGCAACTGCACGTGGTGGAGTTATTACTGTGCGAGAAGCATGTAAGGTTTACGGTTTCGATCCAAGTAAAAATTTTGCCATCCAGGGATTTGGAAACGCCGGACAAAGAGCTGCTTTGCTTCACCACGAAATTCTGGGCGGAGGAAAATTAATTGCTGTAAGTGATTCCAGAGGTGCAATTTTTAATTCCAACGGTCTCGATCCTAAAGAATTAGTTACACATAAATTAAAAACCGGATCGGTTATCAACTTTAAGGAATCAGAGCCGATATCTCAGGATGAATTGCTTGAACTTGATGTTGAAATACTCTACCCTGCAGCTCTTGAAAATGCAATTACATCTGAAAATGCATCGAACATTAAAGCTAAAGTTATTTGTGAACTTGCAAACGGGCCTACAACTCCCGAAGCCGACCTGATCCTATACGACAAGAACGTTCATGTAATTCCCGACATTCTCGGCAGTGCGGGTGGTGTTACCGTTTCTTATTTTGAAATGGTTCAGGATAATTATTCATATTTCTGGGACGAAACACTCGTTCATCAACGGCTTGATAAGAAACTTACTACTGCTTATCACACAGTTCAGGAAGCTATCAAAGATAAAAAAGTGCATCCAAGACTTGCGGCAATGGTGGTTGGAATTGCACGAGTTGCAGAAGCTTGCAAACTTCGCGGCTGGGTTTGATCTTCAGGTGATTGTTTGTTTCTGTCTCAAAGCTTTAATTATTTCAGTTGTAATCTTCATATTAGTAAACCTTCGATAAAAGATGCCTGAATATTCAATCATTCGTGATATTGTAATAATTTTACTAGTATCGCTTCCAATTATTTTCATCTTTAAAAAATTAAATCTTCCCAGCATTGTAGGATTTCTGTTAGCGGGAGTTGTGATTGGCCCATCGGGTTTAAAACTTATTCAATCAAATGAACAAATCAATCTAATGTCAGAAATCGGTGTAATCCTGCTTCTATTTACTATCGGGCTTGAAATATCTTTTTCTCAAATGCTGAAAATGAAGAAGTATGTTTTCATCACTGGCAGCCTTCAGCTGGGCCTCACAACCCTTATCGCCACGATAATTTTTTACTATTTTAAAGTAAGTTTATTACAATCAGTATTCTTTGGAATTCTAATCAGCATCTCAAGCACGTCAATTATTTTGAATTTACTTTCGCAGAGAAATGAACTGGATGCACCTCACGGAAGGATATCTATCGGAACATCAATATTACAGGATATTGCAGTCGTACCAATGGTGCTGCTGGTTCCAATACTTAACGCCGAATCAGTTTTTTCTCCTAAAGAAATTCTGCTGCAGTTGTTGATTGCTTTTGGCTCAGTCGGAATTTTATTCACAGCGGCAAAGTTCTTAATGCCAAGAATAATCTATCAGCTGGCTAAGTTAAGAATGCGGGAAGCATTCACTGCTGGTGTAATACTTCTATTGCTGGGGACAGCATTTCTGACGCATGAAATGGGATTATCATTTGCTATCGGTGCGTTCGCTGCGGGATTGATTTTATCCGAGTCAGAATACAGTTCTCAAATAACCTCTGATGTGCTTCCCTTTAAAGATACATTTAACTCGATATTTTTTGTGTCTGTTGGCTTATTACTCAACCTGAAATTCGTATTTGAAATTCCGTTAATCATCATTACAAGTACAATCGGGATAATTCTGCTAAAAGCTATTACTGTGGTTGTAATTGTTTTGCTTCAAAAATACCCGGCAAGAATTGCCGTCCTTTCAGGACTAATGCTGGCTCAGGTTGGTGAATTCTCTTTTGTTCTTGCTCAGACAGGTTTACAATCAAACCTTTTCAGCGGAGAGTTTTATAATGCATATCTTGCTTCGTCAATATTTACGATGATCCTTTCTCCATTGTTAGTCAGGATGGCTCCGTTAATTGCACTGCATTCATCAAAATTTGAAAAGGCAAAAATACCAACCGGCGATTTTCTTAATTCATTAAAAGATCATGTGATTATTGCTGGTTTTGGTTTGAATGGCAGCAATCTTGCAAGAGTTCTTAAGGAAACAGGAATACAATATGTTGTGGTTGAACTTAATCCGGAAACAGTTAAAAAAGAAAAATTAAAAGGTGAAAAGATTGTTTTTGGAGATATCAGTAAGGAGGAGATTTTAAATTCCGTTAAAATCAATCAGGCCAGAATAATAGTTTTTGCTATTTCAGATCCTTCTGTAACAAAAATTTCTCTGCGTCTCTCAAAGAAACTGAATCCCGATGTTTATACGCTCGTAAGAACAAGGTACGTTAACGAAGTTGATCCTTTAAAAAATATTGGCGCTGACGAAATAATCCCTGAGGAATTTGAAACCGCAATTCAAATATTCAGGAAAGTTTTAGAGAAATATCATATTCCTTTGAACATTATAATGCAGCAGGTAAAATTTATAAGAGATGAATCTTACAGGCTTCTCAGAAAAGATGAAACCGGTTTAACATCACTTGCTAATATAGAAGAGATATTGGCGCAGGGCATAACTGAAATTTTTTACATTTCCGATGACAACAAGTTCATTGGGAAATCATTAAGTGAACTTAACCTGCGGGCATTAACTGAAGCAACAATTATCGCTATCGTTAGAGAAGGAAAAACGATCTCTAATCCTTCCGGCAGAGAAATCATTTTGCAAAATGATACCCTGGTAATCACCGGCAACCATTTCGCCGTTGATAAAGCTATCTCTTTTCTTAGCAGTTCGTCAGACGATTCTATATTTAATTAACTATTAGTTTATCATTTTAATAATCCGATTATCCATTTAACAGCAGTAGCTGTTTATTATTGCTTCAACAAACCGGGTAAAGATTATAATTTTTGAACAGAAAAATAATTGTTATAAAGTTGTTGTAACCCAAAATAAAATTTGTGAGTCCAAAGTTTAGACTCAAAGGAGATAAATTATGATAAATAAAAAAATTAATACTCCGTTATATCATTTACTGCTTCTGCTATTCCTCTCTTCAACGTTAAGCGCTTGTACTATAAACATTAAAGATGAATACAGCAAGGAATTAAAACTACTCCACGAAAAAACTTTTCCAATCTCTCCCGGTAAAAAATTTGTGGTAGACTGTCCCGCTGCTGACATTATGTTAAAAACCTGGGATAAGTCAGAAGTTTATGTGAAAATATTCGGTAATGAGAAAGCCGAGGATAAAATTAAATTTGAATTCAGGAGTGACAATGAAATGGTTGAGGTTAGCGGGAAGAAAGAAGGATCAATATTTAATTTTTGGGGAAGCGGAATCCAGATAAAAATTGAAGTCATCGTTCCATCTAATTTCCACAACAAACTTTCAACAAGCGGTGGAGATATCAGAATAAAAGATGTTTCCGGTTCTCAATTATTAAATACATCCGGCGGTGATATCTGGATAATGAATACATCGGGAAAGATCAAAGCAATCACTTCAGGCGGCGATATTAATATCGACACTCATAAAGGTGAGAGCGATGTTTCTACCTCGGGCGGCGACATAAAAGCCATAAATTTTGAAGGTCAGTTTAAAGCAGAAACTTCAGGCGGCGATATAAATCTTAAAGGGGAAAACTCGAAAATTATGGCAGAAACTTCAGGTGGTAACATCTTTTTAGATTATGAGGGAGAAAATCAGGGAATTTCTCTTTCAACTTCCGGTGGAGATATTCAGGTTTTAATTCCGGCAGATTTTAATGCTGCTGCAAGACTATATACCTCCGGCGGTGATATTGATTGTAACCTGACTGCCAACAATATCAAAAAGATCTCATCTACCAAATTCGAAGCAGATTTGAATAAAGGAGGAAATTTACTGGAGGCAGAAACATCGGGCGGCGATGTGGTTGTGAAGAAGAAATAATTCTTATAAAACTTTCTTTTAAGAACAGGTTTTGACAATTCAATTTTGAATTACCGGAACCTGTTTTTTATCTTTAAAGCAGCATTAAATGATCATATGAAAAAAAGACTTATTTATAAATACTTTGATGATGACGATTTCCTGAGAATTTCCAGGAAGATTAGCTCAACAGAAAAGCTTACTTCGGGTGAAATTTGTGTAAGTATAAAAGAATATCCGGGGCTTCTTGGCAAAAAAAAATCTGTCAGACAACTTGCGGAAGAAGAGTTCTATCGAGTTGGAATCAATAAAACCAGGGACAAAACCGGTGTACTGATATTTTTGCTTCTTTCTGAAAAAAAATTCTACATTCTGGCCGATAGGGGAATTAATGAAAAAGTAAAAGAGGATACCTGGGAAAAGGTAAAAGATAATATGCTTTCATTTTTCAGCAGAGGACTATTCTGTAAAGGAATAATTAGCGGGATTGATGAAGTCGGGTCAATTCTCAGTAAACACTTTCCGATAAAACCCGGGGACACAAACGAGCTTTCAAATAGAATAATTATTGATTGAATTTCAGTCTAAAATAACTACTAGATTCCTTTTCGATAATGTTTCTTAGTTCACTCATCGATTCAATAATAAAATCGGGATAAAGTCTTTCTAATTCTTCTAATGTTCTGTAACCATGCATAATCGCACAGGTTTTTGCATTTGCGTTTTTGCCACATTCAATATCAAGTTCAGTGTCTCCAAGCATTAAAGTTTCTTCGGGGTTTACTTGCAAACTTTTACAGATGAGAAACAACGGGACCGGAGAAGGTTTATGAGGAATGCCGTCTCTTCTTCCCATTACAATGCTGAAATATTTTTTTAATCCGAAGTGCTCAATGATCCTGTCTGCCTGATCCTGTGCTTTAGTTGTAAGAAGTGAAATCAGAATTCCCTTTTGCTTTAAATACTCAAGGATTTCGGGGACTCCTTCGAAAACAACTGAGTCGCTGATAAAATCAAAATATTTTTTTTTGTAGACTTTAATGAATTCCTCAAAGTCAGTAACAGGAATATTCATCGCTTCAAATATATCAGTAAAATGATGACCTATCCTGCCGCGAAATTCATCTGCGTCGATCTCGATGTTAATATTGAGAGAACGGAGAGTGGCAAGTGTTGATCTGTAAATAGTAAGGTTAGAATCAATGATTGTTCCGTCAAGATCGAAGCAGATATGTTTTAATGTGTTATTCAAATTATACTTGGAAAATGTGAAAGTGAAACCAATTCTTCTATTACCAGCAAGCTATTGCACAGATTAATATTTGTAAGATCAAAAAAAATTTTCAACGCTGATAAAAAATTGGAACCTTATAATAAGAACTAATGTACAATGCCGCAATTAAGAGAATATTTTTTATTTATACGATATTTAAAATAATAAGCTTTGATTGGAATATTTACATCTAAAATTTACTTGTGTTTGGCAAATGATTTTTTTACCGAATTATAAATATCTTTTGAATTTCCTGTAAATAATAATATCTTTTACAGGAGGCTTATGGTACAATTTTTTAGGAGTTTCTCTAAACTAATTCAAACATTAAACAAATAATAGGAGAACCTAATGAAAAAACTCTATTTCCTTTTTGTCCTGGTCGCTTTTATATCTGTCTTTTTCGGTAGTAAAAATAGCTTTGCACAGAGCGAACCTGTTTTATACTTCTGCGAAAGATATGACGATGAACTGGGCTAAGTTGGCGTTAGCGACAGATTCACCACAGGATATCTTACCGTGATGGTTAAATCAGCATATGCACTAAACTTAAGAAGCGTCTACATTCAATTTGATAAATATAATTTCAGAACCGGCAAGTTCGAGTATTACAAAAGATTTGACTACCGAATCGAACCGGATATGAAATATGTTTATTTTTCGAAGAATGATGAAAGTGATATGCGATTTGATGACCCGGGCTTTTATAGAGTTTTCCTGCTCGACAGCGATGAAAAAACAGTCGCAAGTGCACTTATAGAAATCATTGACTGATTTTTTTAGATTTTAAGCGGCACATTTTTGTGCCGTTTTTTTTATTCGACTCCTGAACTTCACTATCTGTAACTCCCTGAAATTTCTTAATTTTATTCTAAAAAAATCAGAATGTCTTTTGAATCTTTTAATACAATAATTATAGGTGCTGGACCAATCGGTTTGTGCTGTGGAATCGAAGCGGTAAAAAGAAAATTATCTTATTTAATTATCGAAAAGGGATGTCTTGTAAATTCAATTTATAACTATCCAACCAATATGACATTCTTCTCAACATCTGACCGATTGGAAATTGGCGGTGTTCCGTTTGTCTCGCACGGAGAAAAACCAACACGTCGTGAAGCTCTTGAATATTACAGAAGAGTATCATATACCTGGGCTCTTAACATAAAAACTTACGAAACAGTCCGTAGCATTGATAAAACCGATAAAATCTTTTTAGTCAGAACCGATAAAAAAACTTACTCTGCCGAAAATGTTATTATTTCAATTGGGTATTATGATAATCCGAATTTGCTGGAGGTTCCGGGAGAGGATTTACCCAAAGTGAAGCACTATTTTACAGAAGCACATCCATATGCTTATAAAAATATAATTGTAGTTGGTGCAGGCAATTCTGCCGTTGACGTTGCTTTAGAAACTTTCAGGAGGGGCTCTAAAGTTTCAATGATTATAAGAGAGAATGAATTGAAATCAAGCATCAAGTACTGGGTAAAACCAGATATTGAAAACAGGATTAAAGAAGGATCTATCAAAGCATACTTCAATTCAGTTGTGAGTGAAATCAGGGAAAATGAAGTCGAAATTGAAACTCCCGGCGGTAAAAAAGTTATCGAAAATGATTTTGTGTTTGCGATGACAGGGTATCATCCTGATTTTTCATTTCTTAAGTCAGCAAAAGTCAAAATAATTAACGACTCTCCCGAATTCAATCCTGATACATTTGAAACCAATATCCCGGGTATATATCTGGCCGGCGTAGTTTGTGGTGGGATGGATACTGGTAAGTGGTTTATTGAAAACTCAAGACATCATGCTAAAATTATTTTTGATCATATTCAGAATAAAGATTAAAAATAAACTAAAACAATCGGCATGAATTAATTAAATTTACAGTTAAGAAAAGAATATTTAACCGAAAAGCATACAAACTAAAATGGAGAAGATATGTTAGATCAAATCAAAGAGTTATTAGGCAAAGAAGCCGACGACTTACTTAATTATAAAGCAAAATTTCCTAAAGAGCAGCTTCATCTGCCAGGACCGGACTTTGTAGACCGAATATTCGCTCCCTCTGATAGAAATAACAGAGTGCTTGGCAACCTGCAATGGATTTTTAATCACGGGCGATTAGCCGGAACAGGATATCTTTCAATTCTTCCTGTAGATCAGGGAATTGAGCATTCGGCGGGGGCTTCTTTTGCACCAAATCCCGCTTACTTCGATCCGGAAAATATTGTTAAACTTGCAATTGAAGGCGGATGTAATGCTGTAGCTTCTACTTTGGGAGTTCTTGGTATGACCGCAAGAAAGTACAGCCATAAAATACCCTTCATCGTAAAGATTAATCATAATGAACTGCTAACTTACCCTAATAAACATGATCAGATACTTTTTGCAGGAGTAGATCAGGCTTATGAAATGGGAGCTGCTGCTGTTGGAGCTACTGTTTATTTCGGCTCGGATGAAAGTTCACGACAAATAATTGAAATAAGCGAATCATTCAAATATGCGCACGAACTTGGGCTGGTAACTATTCTTTGGTGTTATCTGAGAAATTCTAACTTCAAAACTAAAGAAAAGGATTACCATCTTGCCGCTGACTTAACCGGCCAGGCAAATCACCTTGGGGTTACTATTGAAGCAGACATTATTAAGCAGAAACTGCCCGAGAATAACGGCGGGTATAATGCACTTAATTTCGGCAAGACTCATAAAAAGGTTTATTCGGATTTAACAACCGATCACCCGATTGATCTGACCCGCTACCAGGTAATTAACAACTATATGGGAAGAGCAGGATTAATAAACAGCGGCGGTGCTTCCGGTGAAAACGATTTTGCTGAAGCTGCAAAAACAGCCGTAATAAATAAGCGTGCTGGCGGAATGGGCTTGATTTCCGGCAGGAAAGCTTTCCAGCGTCCTATGGCTGATGGAGTTAAACTTCTTAATGTAATCCAGGACGTTTATCTTGCAAAAGAAATAACAATTGCATAACCTGATATTTTATATCAATAAAAAAGGCTGACTATACAGTCAGCCTTTCTTTTTTATGAAACATAATAAAGTTCGTTTCAAATTTATTTTTTCAAAAGGTAATCAGCTATCTTTCCTAAATCTTTAACATCTTTATTACTATAGCCCGGCATAATCGATTTCGTATACTGTTTCTTGTACTCAACAAATCTTTCAGTATCCATAAATGAATTTGGATTTCTAAGATAATTGATCAATTCATCCCTATTCCAGTGTTTTTTAAGATCAGCTAATGCGGGACCCATCTTAGTCCCCTCAAGATTTTGTCCGTGACAGGAAAGACATCCAAATTGCTTGATAAGCTCAGCGCCGGTTAAATCCTGATTTACCTGCTCTTCAACCGGAGAGGAATTTATCGTCATATTTGGCATAGCCTCTGTTGGAGTAGTTAATTTTTGAATAAAGAAAAGAAGGATAAACATTCCTAAAAAAGCTGCTACCCATATTTGTGGTTTTGTCATAATCTGTTTCTAATTGGTTTGAGAATTATTCTATTTCAAATGATGCATTAACAACAGCAGTAATTTCTTTTTCAATTGAGCTTAAATCATTAATTCCATAATCTGAAATCTGATTTGAAAGCCTGGGAGTAATTTGAATTACACCCATTCTTGCACTTCGCATTGCACCAAGGTCTCTACCGGTTGCTTCAGCAATTTTTTGGGCGCGTATCATCGCATCTTTAGCTGCAGCGGCCTGAATTTCAATTTTAAGATCAGCCATTTTAGTGTAATGATATTCAGGCATTTCAATAGAAAAATTTACTCCCTTTTCTATTATGGAGGCAATATCCAGAGAAAGTTGTTTGATTTTATTAACATCCTGCGATTGAATTGCAATCCTCTGGCTGTAAACATAGCCGATAATATTTGACGTTTGATATCCCATCGAATTTATTTCATAAACAGGGTAATTGCTGATTGTAAAAAATTCAATCTTATCTTTGGAGAAACCGTTTCTTTCAAGGTATGAAATTAATATAGGAAGCTGATTCTTGAGTTCTCTGTATGATGCTTCTGCTGATCCAGATTGAACTGAAATAGTTCCACGTAAAATTCCAAGGTCAGATACTATTTCCTTTTTAGCTGAGCCGGTAACAGTAATTGTTTGATTCGCTGATTGATTTGCTTTCCAGGTTGTCGAAAAGACGATTACACCAAGCAGGAAACTGATACCCAGAATTAGTGCCGGAATTAAATATTGGTTTTTATTGTTCATTTATTGTCCTGTAATTTTTTCAGCTTTACTAAACTAAACATATCAAAAAAGAAGTATTATAACAATATAATTTCAATTCAAAAGAGTTTAACAGGTTATGAAAGAAAAAAATACAAACCTCCTTATAAATGAAAAAAGTCCTTACCTGCTGCAGCATGCATACAATCCTGTTAACTGGTATCCATGGGGAAAAGAAGCTTTTGAAATTTCAAAAAAGCTTGACAAGCCGGTATTTCTGTCAATTGGTTATTCAACCTGTCATTGGTGCCACGTAATGGAAAAGGAATCTTTTGAAGATGATGAGGTTGCCAAACTGATGAATGATAATTTTATTTCAATAAAAGTTGATAGAGAAGAAAGGCCTGACGTTGACAGCATATACATGTCCGTTTGTCAATTGATGACAGGCTCGGGAGGTTGGCCTTTAACCGTTCTGATGACTCCTGATAGAAAGCCTTTCTTTGCGGGAACATATTTTCCAAAGAGCAGCCGCTTCGGCAAAATAGGGATGACTGAGCTTATTCCCCGAATTAGTTATTTGTGGAATAATAATCGTTCTCAGTTATTAAAATCATCCGAGCAAATTGTTCAGGCTTTAATTCAGTCGTCATTTGAAAAAGAGCCCGATGAATTGAACGAAAATATTTTCGACAAAACATTTTTATTTTTTTCTGACAGGTTTGATAAGATTAATGGAGGCTTTGGATCAGCACCAAAATTTCCTTCTCCCCATAATCTGATGTTTCTTCTCCGCTATCATAAAAGAAAAGGATCTGCACGCGCATTGGAAATGGTCGAAAAAACGCTAACTCAAATGAGATTGGGTGGCATTTATGATCATATTGGCTTCGGGTTTTCACGCTACTCCACAGATTCTAAATGGTTGGTTCCACACTTTGAAAAAATGTTGTACGATCAGTCGATGTTAAGCATGGCTTACACTGAATTATTCCTGTTAACCAACAATAATTTCTACCAAAAGACCTCAGAGGAAATTCTTCATTACGTATTACGAAATATGACTTCGCCCGAAGGAGGTTTTTTTTCAGCTGAAGATGCTGACAGCGAAGGTGAAGAAGGCAAATTCTATTTGTGGACTCAGAATGAAATTGAAAACATTCTTGGCAAAAATGATTCTGTTATCTTTTGTAATATTTTTGGAGTTGAGACTGAAGGTAACTGGGTTGACCCTTTTCATGGTTCAGTTAATGGAACTAATATTCTTCATCTTCCCGAAAGTCTTGAATCAATTTCGAACGAGTTAAAAATTGATATTAATGAATTGAACAGGTTTATCAGCAGCTCAAGGGAAAAACTATTCGAAATCAGAGAGAGGAGAAAACATCCGCACAAAGATGATAAAATATTAACTGATTGGAATGCACTAATGATTTCTGCATTTGCAAAAGCCGGCATCGCTTTTCAAAATAGTTCATTTGTTGATGCGGCGGAAAATTGTGCTAAGTTTATTCTGAAAAGAATGACAGATAACCAGAGCAGGCTTTTTCACAGATTCAGAGATGGCGAAGCAGCGATAAACGGATTCCTGGATGACTACGCATTTTTTATAAATGCTTTGATTGATCTGTACGAGGCAACATTTAATTCATTTTATTTGGGAAAAGCAATTCATTTCAACAACCTCTGCATTAAACATTTCTGGGATGATGATAATGGAGGTTTTTACTACTACCCTGATTATGCTGAGGAACTCCTGATAAGACAAAAGGATCTTTATGATGGTGCTATTCCAAGCGGCAACTCAGCTGCTCTTCTTAATTTGTTAAAGATCAGCCGCATTACTGGAGATCATAAGCTGAGCAATAAAGCTGACACACTTATTAAATCATTTGCAAAAAGAGTTAATGAAAATCCTCACATCTTTTGTCATTTTCTTTCAGGGATTGATTTTGCATTGGGGCCATCTTACGAAATAGTTGTTTCAGGTGAGGAAGCGAATGATTTAACTATTGAGATGCTGAGTATTCTTCGGCAAACATTTCTTCCAAACAAGGTTATTATGCTTCGGCGAGATGAAAGTGATTTGATAAATCAAATTGCACCCTTATCAGCTTTCCCGAAAAGAATAAACAATCAAACCACTCTTTACATTTGTGAGAATTACACGTGCAGAAATCCAATCACATCTGCCACTGAATTGAGAAGAGAACTGAATATATGATTATTTAATCTTGACCATTAGATAATATGAATCTGATGATTTAATTTTATATAAATGATTCTCATAATTTTATTGGTGAAACAATGATATTAGATAATAAACTTGTGCGCTCACTATTAAGCAGCTCCAAAGAAGGGAATAGTGGCGCTTTCGAACAACTTTACCAGCTTCATGTTGCACAAGTTTATGCTGTTTCATTAAGACTATTAGCAAACCAGGATTTAGCGCAGCATCTAACCCGGCAAGTATTTATTAGTATCTGGAAGAACATTAATGATATAACAGAGGAAAGACCTTTTTATAATTGGCTGGTTGCATTAACCGCAATAAATGCTATTTCTGAATTGAAAAATGGAGTTCCTCCCGATGAACCAGCAAAGCTGATTCCTGAAAACCATCCAAATCCGAAATTAGAAGCTGCAGTTCTCAAGCTTAATGAGAAGCAAAGAATAGCCCTCGTATTAGATCGATTATGCCATCTGCCCGGTGAAGAAATATCTGAACTAACTTCTTTTACAAAAAAAGAAATCGAGAAATTTCTAAACTCAGCTTATGAGCAGATAAGTGAAGAAATCCGTAGTTCAAATCTTTTTCAGGAAATAGATAAACTGCCCGATAAAATTTCTCCACCAACTGACCTATGGATTGATATTTATCACGACGTGCTGGAATGGAAACTTCAAAATGAACCAGAAGAAATAATTCCCAAAGAAGTTACTTCCGTAAATGTTGATTTAAGAGAAATCAAAAAAAACCGAAAAGAAGAAAAGAAAAAATTAAAAGAAGAACTGAAGAAAATTGAAAAAACTCACAAAGGAAAATTTTCAAAACCATCGGTTGCTAATTATATCTATTTAATATTCGCTCTGGCAGCACTGGCAGGAATAATTTATTTCCTTTTTTTTATGAGTGGAGCCAAGTGGCAAATCAGTTCAACTGAAGGCAGTCCGACAATTTTCAATGAACCTGTTAAAAACGGTTTCACTCTTTCTAAAAATGATATGTTATCTTGTAATTCAAATTCAGCCGCAACGATCCGAATTGAAAAAATCGGGATTTTGAAAGTACGGGGAAACACCAATCTAACAAGAACCGGAAACTTTGAAGCTAATTTGGACAAAGGAAGTATTGAGTTAATAAAAGATGCTTCCGAAGAGTTGTTTGCTGTTCAAACTCCCTCTGCGCTGATTAAGGATTATTATCTTGGCGGCAATTATATTCTTAACGTTGATGATGAAGGAAACTCAATAGTTGAAGTTAAGGATGGCTGGGTTACAATTAATTTTAATTCAACAGAAGCTCTTGTCCCTCCGGGGCATAATTGCACAGCAAAAAAAGGAGCTGGTCTTTCTGCACCTGTCAGTATCTCAGCAACTGAAGAATTCCGCTACGATATCGATCTTTTCTTCTTCTCAAATGGGGGAGATGGTACTATGGAATCAATTCTTAACCAGGCAAAAATCAAAGATGGTTATACACTCTGGAATCTAATAAAAATTGCTCCGGCAAAATACAGGGAGAAAATAGTTGATGCCTTAATGAAGCTGATGCCTCTACCACCCGAAACAAATAAAGAGGGCTTGCTTGAACTTAGGCCTGAAATGATGCAGCGCCTTCTTGATGAAATCGGGATAAATCAAAGATGAGTTGGGCAGATAAACTTATTTCCTCGGCTTATAAAAATGAGAGCTTTGCCCGAAAAAGACTTCTGCCGCATCCATAATAGTTTCAGACAAAGTAGGATGTGGGTGAATTGTAAGTTTCAAATCTGTTACATTAGCACCCATTTCAATAGCGAGCACTCCTTCAGCAATTAGTTCACCTGCACCGGGTCCGCAGATACCGATTCCGAGCAATCGTTGAGTGTCAGGATCTACAATTAATTTTGTTACCCCATCATTTCTATCAAGAGTAATTGCTCTTCCACTTGCTGCCCAGGGAAATTTAGCAACTTCATATTTTATTCCCTCTTTTTTTGCCTGCTCTTCAGTAATTCCGGCCCAGGCAATTTCAGGATCGGTGAAAACGACTGCGGGAATTGCTAATGGTTCAAAGGCAACTTTATGTCCGGCAATAACTTCAACCGCTACTCTTCCTTCATGTGAAGCTTTATGCGCAAGCATAGGTTCACCGGCAATATCACCTATTGCAAAGATGTTGGGGTCTGTTGTTCGCAACTGATTATCAACTTGTACCCATCCACGCTCCGTGATCTTAACTTTCGTATTCTCCAATCCAAGTCCGCGTGTTTCAGGTTTTCTTCCAACAGACATTAAAACATAATCATAAACTTTTTCTGATTCATTGCCTTTTTCATCCTGAATCTTAACTGAGATACCATCTTTAACTTCTTTCATTTCTAAAACTTTGCTGTTAGTCATTATTTCAGCAAAAGATTTTTTGATTCTAATCGAAAGGTAATTGACAAGATCACGATCAGCCCCGGGTAAAATTCCGGGCATCATTTCAACAACTGAAACTTTTGTTCCCAGTGCCTGATAAACTGAGCCAAGCTCCAACCCTATGTATCCTCCGCCAACAACTAAAAGTGATTTGGGAATTTCAGGAAGATCAAGTGCCGATGTTGAATTAAGCATTCTGTTGGATTTAATATCTAATGATGGAATTATTGTAATTTCAGAGCCTGTTGCGATTATTGCTTTATCGAATTTGTGTTCAATTGTTTTTCCATCAAGCTTTTCAATCTTTAATGTATTTGAATCAATGAAGCTTGCTCTGCCCTGAATAAAATTTATTTTTCTTTGTTTCGAAATCTGTCCTAATCCACCGGTGAGTTTATTAACAACATTATTTTTAAAATCGCGCAGCTTGTTAATGTCGATCTTTGGTTTACCAAATTCAATTCCCCAATGCTTAGCTTCTTCTGCTTCATGAATAAGCTTGGCAACATGCAGCAAAGCTTTTGACGGAATACATCCGCGATAGAGGCAAACACCACCAGGATTTTTTTCAAGATCAATAAGTGTTACATCCATGCCAAGATCAGCAGCCAGAAATGAAGCCGCATAACCTCCTGGTCCGCCGCCAATTACTGATAATTTTATTTTTTCGCTCATAATATTCTGACATTAATAAATTGGATTTATTAATTGCTGAACTGCCTGTTTGCTTTAATAAAACCGCTCAACAATTAAACAATAAACTTTATTAAAGAAGCTTAATCGGATTTTCAAGTGCTTCCACAACAAATCTTAAAAATCTGATTGCATCTGCGCCGTCAATGATTCTGTGATCGTAAGACAATGATAACGGCAGCATAAGTCTTGGTTCAAAAACACCAAATCCGTTCCAAACAGGTTCATAAGCTCCTCGAGACACTCCAAGAATTGCAACTTCAGGCGAATTAACTATCGGAGTAAAATACGTACCGCCTATTCCACCCAAATTTGAAATTGAAAAGCATCCGCCCTGTAAATCATCCAGCCCGATTTTTTTGATACGTGCTTTTTCAGCAAGTGAATTTAGTTCAGTTGAAATTTCAGTTAATGATTTTTTATCAGCATTTTTAATTACAGGTACAATTAATCCGAATTCGGTATCAACTGCAATTCCTATGTTGAAGTAATTCTTATAAATAATTTCGTTTTTCTCCATATCAATGCTTGAATTGAACTGAGGAAACCTTTTCAGGGCTTCAACAATAATTTTTACAAGAATTGCTGTTACGGTAAGCTTTGTCTGTGAAGTTTTATTCAATTCCTTTCGCGACTTTTCAAGCATTGTGATATCGGCTTTATCAAATTGCGTAACATGCGGTATTGTTGCCCAGGCATAACTTAGATGATCGGCTGTTTTTTTACGAATATTTGTCATCTCAACTTTGGTAATCGGGCCATACTTTGTAAAGTCAGGCAGCGCTTCAGTCTTGATGTTTAAGCTGGTACCACCAGCTTGTGAATATGATTCGTGAAGTTTTTTAGAATAAGCTTTAACATCATCCATTGATATGCGGCCGTTCGGGCCGGTACCGCGGACTTTGTTTATATCAACACCTATTTCTCGTGCAATTCTTCTGACTGATGGTGCTGCAGGAGCGGCTCCTTTTAATACAGGGGGCTGGTTGTCATCCCCAATCAAACGAGGCATGGTTTGTTCGTAAGATTTAACTTCTTCTTTTTGCGGAGGCACCTGAGCATAAGTTTGCTCAGTAACTTCTTGCACTGATTCAACTGGTTCGTATTCATAATGAGAAACATCGCTTGTTTCAACTTTGATTATTACTTCACCAACATTTGCCTTACCCCCGGCAGCTACAAGCACTTCAGTTACTTTACCTGATACATTAGACGGAACTTCAATTGTAGCTTTATCGGTTTCAATTTCAAGAATTGCCTGATCTGTTTGGATTACGTCACCAACTTTTACAAGCACATTTAAGATATCTGCAGATGTTATGTTCTCGCCAAGGTCAGGTAATTTGAAGTCAACAATTTCTTTTTTGCCTGAAGATTTTTGAGGTGTGACTTTTTCTTCAGTTTCTTTCGATTTGTCAGAGACAACCTCTTCTGATTGAAGCTTTTGCTCAATTTTACTTTCTCTTTTGTTGTCAACGGTTTTTTTATTCTCAGTCGTATCCTCAGTATCAACCAACATCAGCACTGATCCAACTTTTATTTTCTCACCGGACTTAACGAAAAGTTTAGTTATTCTTCCTTCAACAGTTGAGGGAACTTCGATTGTTGCCTTGTCTGTCTCTATTTCAATTACTGCCTGATCCTTCTTTAAAACATCGCCTTCTTTAACAAGAACGTTAGTAATATCAGCAGATTCGATGTTTTCGCCAAGCTCGGGTAATTTAAATTCTGTTACCATTATTAAGTCCTAAATTCAGTTTTATTTTTTATTGTTACTTTGTGACTTATTGTCTGTGAGGAAAAAATTTTTCCAAAAGACTTAAAGACACTAACAAATTATTACGTTGTCATAGGGTTACGTTTGTTGGGATTGATTCCAAGCTCTTTAGCGGCTTTCTCCAATGCTTTATCCTGGATTTTTCCCTCTTTAAACAGAGCCGATAATACACCAAAAACAATGTGCTTTGAATCCACCTCAAAAAAGTCTCTGAGTGCTTCACGGGTTTCACTTCTTCCAAATCCATCTGTTCCAAGTGAATAAAGCCTGCGCGGGAACCATTTGCTTATTGAGTCAGGTAAAGTCTTCACGTAATCAGATGAAGCAATAAAAACGCCCTCTTCATTTTTAAGCATTTTCTCTATGAATGATTCTTTGGGTTTTTTAGTTGGATTTAACAAATTCCATCTTTCAACCTCAAGAGCATCACGACGCAGTTCTTTATAACTGGTAACACTCCAAACATCACAAGAAACGCGGTAATCGTCTTCCAATATTTGTGCGGCTTTAATTACTTCGTTAAGAATTGTCCCGCTTCCGAATAATTGAGCTTTTAATTTAAGATTCTTTTTCTCGGATGCTTTGAATTTATACATTCCCTTCAGAATGCCCTCTTCAGATCCTTTAGGCATTTCAGGCATAGGATAGTTTTCGTTCATTAAGGTTATATAATAAAAAATATTTTCCTGATCTTCATACATTCTTTTTATACCGTCACGAATAATAATTGCAATCTCATAAGCAAATGCAGGATCGTAAGTAACAAGGTTGGGGACCGGATAAGCCAATAAATGACTATGTCCATCCTGATGTTGAAGTCCTTCGCCATTCAGAGTAGTTCGTCCGGCTGTGCCACCGAGCAAAAATCCTTTTGCGCCTATGTCACCTGCTGCCCATACAAGATCGCCAACTCTCTGAAGTCCAAACATTGAATAATAAATGAAGAATGGAATCATGTTAATTCCGTGAGTCAGGTAGGCTGTTCCTGCTGCGATAAACGAAGACATAGAACCTGCTTCTGTTATGCCTTCTTCAAGTATCTGACCATTCTTAGCTTCTTTATAATAAAGCAGCGAATCTGCGTCAACAGGTTCGTAAAGCTGCCCGGCGTGTGAATAAATTCCGACCTGTCGAAACAAAGCTTCCATTCCGAATGTACGAGCCTCATCGGGAACAATAGGGACAATAAACCTGCCAAGTTCTTTGTCTTTCAGAAGCTTTGCAAGGATTCTGACAAACACCATAGTGGTTGAAACCTCTCTGCCTTCGGTTCCTGAATAAAACTCTTCAAATAATGACTCGGGAGGAGTTTTAATTGGGCGAACATCGGTTTTTCTTGAGGGAACAAATCCTCCGAGCTCTTCTCTTCGTTTCTTAAGATATTTAATTTCATCACTATTGTCATCGGGTTTAAAGAAAGGATCATTAGCAATTTGATCATCTGAAATAGGAATACCAAACCTGCTTCTGAATTCTTTCATTTCTTCTTCATTCAATTTTTTCTGCTGATGAGTTATGTTTTTACCTTCTCCAGCTTCACCAAGCCCATAACCTTTAATTGTTTTTGCAAGAATTACGGTTGGTTTTCCTTTGAATTCAACAGCAGCTTTAAAGGCGGCATAAACTTTTTCAGGATCGTGTCCGCCGCGTTTCATTTTTCTTAACTGTTCGTCACTCATCTTCTCAACCATTTTGATCAGTTCATCATCTTTACCAAAGAAGTGAGAACGGAAATAAGCCCCTCCTTCAACAGAATATTTTTGATATTCGCCATCAACAACTTCACCCATTCTCTGAACAAGCTTACCATCAGAATCTTTATCGAGAAGCGGGTCCCAGTCGCTTCCCCAAATAACTTTAATAACGTTCCAGCCAGCACCTCTGAAAGCAGCTTCAAGCTCTTGAATAATTTTTCCATTTCCCCTAACCGGCCCATCAAGCCGCTGAAGATTTGCATTTATAACAAAAATCAGGTTGTCAAGTTTTTCCCGCGAAGCAAGAGTAATTGCGCCAAGTGTTTCGGGTTCATCGGTTTCACCATCACCGAGAAAAGCCCAAACGTGACCACCGGGTTTCTTCAATCCGCGGTCTTCAAGATAACGGTTAAACCTTGCCTGATAAATTGCCATAATTGGTCCAAGTCCCATTGATACTGTAGGGAATTCCCAAAAGTCAGGCATAAGAAACGGATGGGGATAAGATGTAAGGCCGCCTTCCGGTCTAAGATCTCTTCTGAAATTCTGTAATTGTTCTTTTGATATTCTTCCTTCAAGATAAGCTCTTGCATAAATTCCCGGAGAAGCATGCCCCTGAAAATAAATCTGGTCTCCTTCATAGCCTTCACCTTTTCCGCGGAAGAAATGGTTAAAGCCGATTTCATATAAAGTTGCTGCTGATGCATAAGTTGAAATATGACCGCCAATTCCGTTTTCATTTTTATTAGCCTGAACTACCATAGCCATAGCATTCCATCGTATAAGGCTTTTAATTCTTCTCTCTATTTCTCTGTCACCCGGAAATGGAGGTTGTTTTTCGCGTGGTATAGTATTTATGTAGGGTGTGTTTGCACTGAATGGAATTGATACACCGGCTTTGTGGGCCCGAATCTGAAGCTGATGCAGAAGCTCAATTACTCTTTCAGGGCCGCTATGCTCAAGCACATAATCAAGCGAGTACAACCATTCGCGGGTTTCTAATTCATCGATTTTGGAATCTCTTTTATTTCCTTCACTCATAAAAATTTCCTTATTTCTATTAATTTCAGCAACGGGCAAAACAAATGGGTTCTTACTCGTTAGCTGATGACAAAAACGTATTTTCTGATAAAAACAACAATTTGGAGAATAACATTCCCGCCGGAAAAATTTTAATTTAGAGAAGCTACTCTTAAAATTGGATTGAAAAAATAAAGCAAATGGTATTTAATAACAAGAAATGCCCAATAATCTGAAGCAATTTGAAAATAGCGATAATATTCGGGAAGAAACCTTTTACAATTCAAGCAGAGATGTATTTCATCAAATCCTATTTACAGTAAGGCTAAATTTTGCCTTGTTATAAATGGAATATTTCAAATTTCCATAAATGGGTAAACATGAAATTATCTTTTCTGTTTTTTACGTTACTGATTTTATTCTCCACCGATAATTACACCCAACCTAATGAACTTGAAAAAGCTGCAGATAATCCACGAGTAAACTACCTGCCATTTCATTTAGGAAATTTATGGCAGTGCATTGAAGCAGAAGAGTGGTCTAATGATAGATTTTACAAACTTAAATATTATTCAGTTAACTAGGATACGGTAATAAATGGCAAACATTATTATAATATCCATAATCTAGATACTAACCTCATACGATTCTTAAATAGTGATCGAATTTTACATAGGAGGTTTGGAGATAGTGATTATGTCTATATCAATTTCAACAGAGAGAATGGAGAATTTTATTTAATATTTACTGGCTCAGGCTATGAAAATGTTGAAGCTTATATTGGAGAAAAAGAATGTTTTGGCTAAGTCAAGCCAGTAGGAGGAATTAATATATATTATCCATTTGTTGGATTATTTAAAATCAGGTTTGTGAACTCCATTGGGATCAACCACCGGAGTTTTGGTGGTAATCATTTTAGTTTGTTTATAAACAATATCCAGGCAATTGTATTTGATTCAACAGGCACCCGAACTCTATTTACGAATCACGAGGTACCATTTTTTAAGATCACACCTTTAACTTTGACGTATGATTCCAATCTCACAATAAACTTCAAAGTGCACCATGCATGCACTCAAGAGGGAACCCCCGGTTTATTTGGTATTGTAGGATTGGACTTTATCCGGACAGTTTGGATGGAATGTTTTTATTCAAGAGCCGATAGCATTATTAGTAACCCTCCGAGCGTGATTTATTTTACCGATTAATAACAAATGGATTTACTGACACTAAGAAAATGATTTTACTGCGTTAAATTGGTTAAACAGAGGAATTGAGAAATAGTAAATTACCCGTCGGCAAGAATTTCTTTTTCGTAGTGTGCTTTAAAATTTTTAATCGATTTAAAGATTGACTCGGCGATTTTTTGCTGACCCTTTTTACTTTTCAGATACTGTGCATCTTCGGGATTTGACAGAAAACCAGTCTCAATTAACACACTTGGCATAGAAGCTCCAACAAGAACATAAAAACCGGCCTGCTTAACTCCCTTTGATGCGATATCAATATCAAGCGAAAATTGCTTCTCAAGCATTTCTGCAAATTTTTCAGAATATTTCATATAAGATGAATGAGCCATGCTTACAAGAATAAAATTTTCATCTGTTAATTGCTGATATCTTCCGGGATCATCTTCGTATTTGATTACACTGTTTTCTCTCTCAGCAATGTTTATTGCCTCTTGAGTTCTACCAGGTCTTAAAAGGTAAACCTCAAAACCCTTTGTATTACTGGGCTTCTTTTCCGTTGAGTTGCAGTGAATTGAAATAAAGAGCTTGCCGTTTTTTTCGTTTGCAATTTTTCCACGTTTATATAAATCGATGAACGTATCTGTTTTTCTTGTAAAAACAACTTTAACCTCCGGCATGTTTTTCTCGATCAGCTCACCAAGCTTTAAGGCAATTGAGAGATTTACATCTTTCTCCATAATTCCCGAGACACCAATAGTTCCGGGATCTTTTCCACCGTGACCCGGATCAATAACAACCACATCAAATTCCCATTTCTGCTTGTTTTTTTCTGTATCGGTACGGTTATTAAAAATCTTGTTGTAAAGAGTTATAAGAATGTCGTTGCTCTGAGGCGCGTTCAATACATCGCTGGCAGAATAATCCTTAGTTAATGTGAATCTGAATTCAGTATCTTCACCAACATTTTTAACTTCAATTTTTTTTACTAATCCAGAAGGCAGGATTTTGTTTATAGTTTCAACATCAGCATTAATTTTTCTGAATACAATTTTAAGAACGCCGTCTTTAAAAGAGCTGCTGTATGAAGGAATTTGTCTGCTTGTGCGAACACGAATAAGAGATCCGTTAGCTTTTTCTTCAATTGTCAAACCAAGTATTCCAAATTTAATTGTCCCGGTTGTTTCAGTTTCCTGTTTTTCAGTTACTTCCTCTTTCTCCTGCTTCATTTCCTTAACAATAATTTTATCTGAAGCCTCAATTAAAAGTTCACTGCCATAAGCTTTGCTAAGAATTTCCCTGCTGAAAATTAACGGGATAAAAATATCTGTCTGAACAGTATAGGTTGAAGTCGGAAGCTGATAAACTTCACTTTCATCATTAATCTTTGAGGTAAGAATCAGATAAGGATTTTTTGCAGAAACTTTCAGATTATAATTCTGAAATTTTAATTCAATTTTAGCAGTTTCAGGGTTGTAGTAAAAATTAACATTCAAAGCTTCTGCAAAATGTTTAACTGAAAAATACACTGTGCCCTGTCTTTCATACACAGGAATATACTTTGTTCCCTGAGGTGTTACCAGTGCAAGCTGTTCGGGCTGTGAAAAGGAAACAGCCGAACAGATTAAGAGAAGCAATATTATCAGGGATTTAATTTTCATTTACAAAAAGATATTTAATCTTAACGTATAAAAGGAATAATAAAGCCTCGTGATTTTTTATAACTAATAAAATCACTGCCAAGATATTTTTCAAGCAGTCTCTCTTCTTCTTTGGCGCGAAGAATCAGAAATGGAATTTGAATTATTGCAAGCGGCAGAAGAATAAAGCTCAGTGTCGCAGCTGAAGCAGCCAGATCAACCAAAATTTGGGAAAGGTACTGTGGATGCCTGATAACATTGAAGGGTCCATTTGCAATAACTTTATGATCTTTGAATATTACAATATCCTGTGAGTAATAATCGCCCAAAGACTTATAAGACCAGATTTGAATCCAAGAGAAGATAAGATAAACAATTAGCCCTGCAATCCTGATACTCTGGTATTCAGGCAAATAGCTTAAAGTACCAACCTGGAATAATGAAATAATTGTCACGGCGAGAGTAACAGTTGAGAGGATAAGGGGCAGCTTTTGCAAATAAGAAGTTGATCTTTCTCTTACTGCAGTGACTTTTGATTTCAATCCTTTTTTTGCCCCGGTAACATTTGCCCCAAAGGTGGCAATAATATTTAATCCGATGATTATGTTTATTGGATCCATCTGGTTTGATTTTTATTGATGAGAGATTACATGGTTTTAATATTATGCTTATCCATAACCGATTGCCATTCTTCAAGCGAAAGCTGCTCTGATTCCTCAATAAGCATTATAGGGATGTTATCTTCAATCCTGTACCTGCGCCGCGTATTTTTATCTGTCGAAACCAAAAAATTTCCATCCAGCACCAGATCAGCTTTGGTTTCGGGACAACAAAGGATTTCGAGTAGTTCTTTACTAATCATAACATCTTTCAATTTTAGCTGAAAAAATATAACTATTCGTAACCAATTAAAAGGATATGATTTGACGCATTTAGTTCATGTTCATTTTAAAATAAAATTTGCCCAAAATAAAAAAATAATAGCGGGCAACTATTTGTATTTATATATTATTAAAGTAATTTATTAAAAACCTCTCTCGTTTAGTAGCTTAATTAAATATTCAAAAACAAAAAAAGAGGATCTCTATGAAAAAGTTTCTAAAGATTTTGGGGATTGCAGTAACAGTAATTGTAGTTCTGCTTCTGGCAGGCTTCGTTTATTTCAACATAGCATTTCCCGATGTTGATCCGGCACCCGACATTAAAGTAGAGTTAACTGCAGATAGAATTGAACGGGGAAAATATCTTGCAAACCATGTAACCGTTTGCATTGATTGTCATTCAACCAGGGACTGGAATAAATTCTCCGGACCAATTGTTCCGGGAACAGAGGGTAAAGGTGGAGATAAGTTTGGCAGAGATATCGGTTTCCCGGGCGATATTTTTTCTAAAAACATTACTCCTGCAAGCTTAAATCAGTGGACTGACGGAGAAATTTTAAGAGCAATAACATGCGGCGTTTCTAAAGATGGGAATGCATTATTCCCTATTATGCCATTCCCCGATTATTCCAAATTATCAAGGGAAGATCTTTATTCAATTATTGCTTACATACGGACACTTAAACCTGTTGAAGGGAACTATCCAGCTCATGATCTAGACTTTCCCCTGAACTACATAGTCAAGACAATGCCGATAAAAAATTACTCTGCACCTAAAGAACCCGACAGAAATAATGCAATTGCTTATGGAGAGTATCTTGTTACAGTTGGCGGCTGCAACGGATGTCACACTCAGACAGATAAGGGAACACCCATACCCGGAAAAACTCTTGCCGGGGGTGTAAATTTTGATCTTCCTTTTGGAGTATTAACGTCAGCAAACTTAACACCTGATACCGAAACAGGTATCGGAAGATGGACAAAAGATTTTTTTATCGCCAGATTTAAAGCTTATGCTTCTGACAGCGCCGGGATTAAAAATGTAGAAAGAAATGAATTCAACACTATTATGCCATGGACTATGTATGCCGGTATGACAGAAGAAGATCTTGGGCACATCTACGATTACCTGAAGACAGTAAAACCTGTTAAAAATCAGGTCCAGATTTTCATTCCCAAAAAATAAAATTACTCTTAAAGCGGCTGTGATTTTTCTCAGCCGCCGAATTAATTAAGAAAACTTCAATTTTTCTTTTTACGGAATGATAGCGTATTCCTCTCCCAAAAAACACCATCTTCAAACCCCTGAATATTTTTATCTATTTCAGCCATTTCAAGTCTTTTCATTGCGAGCAGGAGATATTCCTCAGAAATTTCAATTGCATAAAATCTTCTGTTTAGTTTTTTAGCAGTGACTGCCGAAGTTCCGGAGCCGGCAAACGGATCGAGAACAAGATCATTCTCTTTAGTACTTGCAAGTATCAATTTTGCAAGTAGTTTTTCCGGTTTCTGAGTTGGATGAATAGTGTTTTCAGGCATACTCCAGAAAGGGATACTAATGTCAGTCCATAAATTACCTGCGTGCGTCAACCTAAAGTTTCCATCAGATCCGGCTTCCCAGTCTTTGGGTGATCCATTGATACGATAAGGAGCAATTACTTTTCGTTTAAGTTTTACAGCAGAACTGTTGAAATAATATTTTCTGGATTTGACAGCGAACCAGATATCCTCATGAGAATTCTTAAAATTATTTTTTGCTCCTCTGCCCTTTTCACGCTCCCAGGTTATACGATTAAGTATTATCAGATATTTACTAAGAACTCTGTAAATAGAAACTGAAGTCTGCCAATCGCAGCAAACATATACCGTGGAGGTTTCTTTCAACTTGGGCAGAAGAAGTGTTAACCACGATTCAAACCATTGTGAATAATCCTCATCTTTTCTTTTAATGAAAGAAACATTATGAAATTTTTTATAAAGATTGTAAGGTGGATCAAGAAAAAGCAGATCAACAGAATTATCAGGAATAAATTTATGTGAATGATAAACATCCCCGAGAATTAATGAATTGACAGGAGCGAATGATTTAAGATCTTCTGACCGGATAATCAGGTTTTTATATTTGCTTATTTCAGATTTGGAAAGAGTTATTGTTCTGTTTCTCGGTGCTTTTTTCACTTTCTAATTTTCAATTTTGAACAGAACAAAAATAAATCACCCAGGTAAAAGAATAAAAAAGACAATTAAAATTATTTTCCTTTAATTATTTTTATGCTGAATAGTTTAGAGGTTTAGATGAATATCAGAAAATATCTTGTTCCCCCCGGTTCCGGTTTGTTACTAAAAAACCTGAAAACTGATGATACTGCGGAATTCAAATCCAAAGATGAAGCCAAGAAGCTTCTCAAAAAAAACATTGAGACAATGGTTGAATTACAGGATAAGCTCTATGCGCAGGACAGGTATTCAGTGTTATTAATTTTCCAGGCTATGGACGCCGCAGGGAAAGATGGTGCAATTAAAAATGTAATGAGCGGACTTAATCCGCAAGGTACCCAGGTCTTTAGTTTCAAACAACCTTCAAAAGAAGAAATGGATCACGGATATCTCTGGCGTATAAACAAAGCTCTTCCCGAAAGAGGAAGAATAGGAATTTTCAACCGTTCACATTATGAAGAAGTACTGATCGTCAGAGTTCACAATCTTCTTAAATTCAGTCAGCTTCCGCCAAATCTGATTGATAATAAAATTTGGGAGAAGAGGTTCAATCAGATTACAGAATTTGAAAAATATCTTTTCGAAAACGGAACAGTGATAATTAAATTTTTCCTGCACATTTCTAAAGACGAACAGAAAAGAAGATTTCTCGAAAGAATCCAGGACCCGTCGAAGAACTGGAAATTTGCAGCCGCTGATGTTGAAGAAAGAAAATACTGGAATGATTATCAGAAAGCTTATGAGGAAGCAATCAGCGCTACAAGCAAAAAGTACTCACCCTGGTACGTTATTCCTGCAGACAAAAAATGGTTTGCCCGTTTGCTTATTAGTGAAATAATAATTCATCATTTGAAAAAACTGAAACCGGATTATCCTACGTTATCTGATGAGCAGAAGTCAGAGCTTGAAAAGTGTAGAGTGAAATTAGAGTCCGAATGAAATTATATAAGAGTAAAGATCAGAAACAATCATTCCCGATAAGCAACCTGTCAGTCATAATTTCACGCGCGAGATTTTTATAAGCAACTGAAACTTTACATTCAGGATCGAAAACAATAATCGGCTGACGCAAGAACGAAGCTTCATTTACTTTTGTACTCTTAGGAATTGAGGTGCGGAAAACGAGATCAGGATATTTTTCAAAAAGTTCTTTCTTTGTCTTAAAAGATGCCTTCGTATTGTACTCGTAACTAGTAAGAAGTATCCCTTCAACTTTCAGCCTGTAATTATACATCCTTTTTATAGTATGAATATGATCTATAACTTTATCAATTGCACTGAGAGCAAATTGTCCCGCCGTAATGGGTATAATAACTGAATCTGCCGCAATTAAAGTGCTTGTTGTTGTTCCAATCAGGTAAGGAGGGCAATCCACAATTGTATAATCATAGTTAATTACTTCGGGTCTGAGAACATTACTTAAAAGTTGTTCATTCTTCGATAATCTCGTGAGCCTCACTTCATCTTCATAGGTAAGATTATTAAGCGGAATTAAATCAACTAACGGATTACCGGTTTTATGAATCACCTGCCTGATTGATTTAGAAAAGCCGAGCACATTAAAAATATCACCATTGATATTTTCACAATTAAATCCAAGACTTGAAGAACACGAACCTGCAGGATCAACATCAACGAGCAGGCATTTTTTGTTGCTTGCTGCAAATGCGAACGCAAGGTTTACGGCAGTTGTCGTTTTACCAACTCCTCCCTTCGGAATCGCTACCGCAATTATCCTGGACACAAATTAACTCCGAATTCTGGACTGATCTGTTTTATAATTTTTATTTTGACTCGAATATTACTAAGCCTTCTTAAAAATCTCGTTAATAAGATTGTAAAGAAGTCCCCTGGGAGAGAGATGATAAACATTTGTCAATTATTTTGCCGGGTAACTCATTCTCTTAAATATTTATCAACATATAAGAATAACAATTCATATGCCACCAAAGAGAATAAAAGCTTATTCTTGGTAATGTTTTTAATGACGCGCTAAATCCCGAAATAATACCTGTCAACGTCTCAATTTATTGATTCATTTTCTCTCATTCTGAAATAATCATTGCTAATACCATTAACTATAAAAATAGATAAAACAACAAAGTACAATGAGAAAGGCAAGATCAAATTTCTAATTCAGCATAAAGCTATATTATAAGGCTGAGCAGGTTTGTTGACCGGCTTGAAAACCCGCTTCGATTGTAATCCGGATTATTTGCTCGATTATCCTTTTCAAGTCTAAAGTAAAATTTTTACGGGCGACTAACTTTCTTACATATCGTTTTTTACTTGTGAAGATAGAATAAGCAATACGCTGATTATTTACCTTGCATTGTAAAATCATTTTCATATTTTGCCAAAAAGTTTTTATGGAGCTTAAATGAAAAAAATTCTCTTAACATTGTTCTTTTTTTCAGCGCTATCCCAGACGCTGTTTGCTCAGAATAAGTATTTGGTTTATTTCACTGACAAAGGAATTTCAAAACAAACTTTCGCTTCAGATCAGGGAGCTTATTTGCTGTCTGCCAAAAATTTCATTTCTGACAGAAGCATCAACCGGAGAATAAAATCGATGGGAGAAGAAAATTATTTTACTTATGAAGATCTTCCGGTAAATCAAGATTATAAGCAAGCATTATCGGAACTTGGGATTAAAATAATTCATTCACTAAAATGGTTTAATGCAGTTTCTTGCTATTTGAATGAAGAACAGATTCAGCAGTTACAAAGGTTTTCATTTATAAAAAAGATTGAACGCGTAAAAAAAATCAGAACGAACCAGCCGGAAATTAATGCCTCAAACAACACCTTGAAATCTTTCGATGAAGCTGATGATTTTCAATACAACTACGGACCATCATTCGGTCAGTATATGTTATCGGGAATTCCGCCTGTTCATAACATCGGAATTTCAGGGGAAGGAGTTCTTATCGGAGTTTTGGATTCGGGGTTCAGGCGTTATCACGAGGCTTTTAATAATACAAGCATTATTAATGAAAGAGATTTTGTTGAAGGTGATTCAAGCACATCAAATAATCCCGGCGAAAGTCATGGAACTTTTGTGCTTTCTCTAATCGGGACTTTTTATGAATCACAAATGGTTGCCCCGGCATTTTCCGCTGATTTTATTCTGGCAAGAACAGAAGATGTTCTGATGGAATCTCATATAGAAGAAGATAACTATGCAGCAGCACTTGAATGGTTTGATTCTCTTGGAGTTGATATAACAACTTCATCGCTTGCATACAGTGTTTTTGATGACACAACCTGGTCATACACTTACGAAGATATGAATGGTCAAACAGCAATTGTAACAATAGCTTTAAATCTTGCTTTTGAAAGAGGAATAATTACAGTTACAGCAGCAGGGAATGAAGGATTCACAAATTGGAAATACATCGTTGCTCCGGCCGATGCATTCAATGTTATTTCCGTTGGTGCTGTAACTGATCAGGGTGCAACTTGCTGGTGGCACTCGCGGGGACCAACTTCAGATGGAAGATTGAAACCGGAAATCTGCGCACAGGGAGAAGGTTATGGAATCTCAGCAAATTATTCAGGCGGATTCAGTATTTCTACCGGTGCCTGGGGTACTTCTGGTGCTACTCCGATAGCTGCGGGAATAACCGGTATGCTGCTATCTGCTTTCCCTCATCTTAATAATATTCAGGTTAGGAGTATTGTTAATCAATCGGGCGACAATGTTCTTTCACCGGATACCGCAAGAGGATATGGTATATTATCCGCTGTTAAAGCAATAACTTTTCCTAATCTGAAAGATGACAACGGAATTTTTCAGTTGAATAAAATTTTTATTGGTGATCACGGTATCAATAAAACAAACGCTATGATTCATTACAAATCCGGTAATGGTGCTTTAGTCAGTGAATCCTTAACAAATAACGGCGGAAATATTTTCAATTTTAATTTCCCCATTCTGATTAACCCTGATACCATTTGGTTCTATTTTACTTATGAAGATACTCTGGGAACAGAATACCGGGAACCACTTATTAATAATTACAAGTTTTATTACGGCGATCTGATAATCAAAGAAGAACTTAATTCAACAACATCTGTTGAAAATGAAAAAAGTTTTACATCTGATAATTTCGTTTTGAGTCAGAATTATCCAAATCCATTCAATCCCTCTACAAACATTGAATTTTTCCTGCCTTCAGATTCGTATTGCAAGGTCACAGTTTCCGATGTAAACGGACAATTGGTTAAAGTATTAGCCGAAGGAATGTATGAAAAAGGTTCCCACAAAATAGTATTTAATGGTAAAGGTCTTGCCTCGGGCGTCTACATTTACAGCTTATTCACCAGGGAAAAAACGATAAGCCGTAAACTTATCCTACTCAAATAGATTGAGCCGGAAAAATCCAGATAATAATTTTTTTGAAAAGCGGCAAATGCCGCTTTTCTTTTTTCTTCAAGGCAAAATTCATATATTGATTTAGTATTAAATCATCCACTATGAAGATTTATAATCATATTCTAAATACAATCGAAGAAAAAGGCGCTGCTTATTTAATTTTGCTCGACCCCGACAAACTGCCCGAAAATAAAATTGCCGGATTTGTAAAACATTGCGAGAAATCGGGTGTAGATGGATTTCTTGTTGGCGGAAGCTTAATGGTTAATGGCGATTTCGATTCATTCATTGAAAAAGTGAAAATAAACAGTACACTTCCTGCAATAATTTTCCCCGGAAGCATAAACCAGGTTTCAAGTGTTGCAGATGCAATTTTATTCATTTCTGTAGTCAGCGGCAGAAATCCCGAACATCTGATAGGAAAACATGTTCTTGCTGCATTATCAATAAAAAAGAGCGGAATCGAACCCATTTCGACCGGATATATTTTAATTGAATCGGGGTCAACAACCACTGCGGTTTATATGAGCGGCAGTTTACCGATTCCAAGAAATAAACCTGAAATTGCTGCAGCAACTGCACTGGCTTCGGAGTACTTAGGAATGAAAATGATCTATCTTGAAGCCGGATCAGGGGCTGATCAACCTGTACCAAATGAAATTGTACGTACAGTTGCTGAACAGTGTTCTGTCCCCATAATTGTTGGAGGAGGAATTAAGGATGCAAAAACTGCCCGTGAAAAAGTAAAGAACGGGGCATCAATTATTGTAACCGGCAATTTCTTCGAGAATGAAAACAATTGGAATATGATTAAAGAATTTGCCTCATCAATTCACTACAAGCTGCCTGTTGAAGTTTAACCCTATGAATGCAAAAAAATTCATTATCGATTCCCTTAATGAAAGTGCTGAAACAAAATTAAATATTAAAGAGAAACTGACTGAAGAAATTCTCCGGGCAGTTGATCTGCTTGTAAAATGTTTTCAGGGGAACAATAAACTTTTGCTTTGCGGCAACGGCGGAAGCGCTGCTGACTGCCAGCATATCGCAACTGAGCTGGTTATAAGATTAAGCCACCATATTCAAAGACCGGCACTGCCGGCAATTGCACTTACAACCGACACGTCCAATTTAACTGCCGGCGGAAATGACATAGGTTTTGAAAATGTTTTTGCCCGCAGCATTGAGGGACTTGGTAACAAAGGTGATGTTCTTCTGGCAATTTCAACAAGCGGCAATTCACCAAACGTCGTTAAGGCAGTTGAGATGGCTCATAAAAAGGAAATGACAGTAATTGGTTTTCTTGGCGGCAACGGTGGAAAGCTTGCTTCACTGGTAGATCTTCCTATCATAATCCCTTCAAATAATACTCAAAGAATTCAGGAAGGGCATATTACTGTCGCGCACATTGTGTGTGAACTTACAGAAAATAAATTATTTGCAGATAAATAAACTCTTGTCTCAGCAATATTTATTCTTAGGGAAGTCTCTCACTTATTTATTTTATAATCAATCCATTCAATCCTGTCGCTAACTTTAATATTATATTTATCTGTAAAACCGGCAATTACCTCGACTACATACATAGCAGGTTCCGAAGAAGGATAAGATTGATCGGACAGAATTCGTGTATTCTTATGAATTGTAATTATTTTTTTATCCTTATTCACAAAAATCATATCAAGAGAAATGTTTGTGTTCCTCATCCAGAAAGACTGAATTCGTTCATACGGAAAAATGAACAGCATTGCCTGGTTTTCGGTCATTGACCTGCGGAACATCAAACCAAGCTGCCTGTCGTATTCGCTGTCGGCAATTTCCAGATCAACCTTTTTTATCAGATTTCCAGTTGAATCGGTAAAACTCAATTCCCCCTCTTTAGTGAAAAAATATTCCTGCACTTCTGTTACTTTTGATTTGAAAAAATTCTCATAAATTAAATAACCCGCCGCGGCGATAATAACAATAACCAATACAATAAGGGGCGGAGATAGTTTCAACTTTTTTTGAGTTTCTTTTTTCCGTGACTGATTTACTTTCTTAACCATTAGTTTAATTCCGATATTTGTACACATTAAATATAAGAGACTTCTGAAAAATTCAGTTTTTATTTTTTGATTTAGTAATATCAAGTTTTTTTTGAAGAATAATCTGTTCGCAATATGTTTTTGAGATTATTCAAAATCATTTTATAAATATATT